>CBCSLZ010000007.1:0-93709 GCA_965141245.1 uncultured Collinsella sp. | reverse complement strand
CGCTCGACCTCGCGAAGCTCGAGTCGGTCGGCTTCCATATGCCCGACTGGGAGGAAGAGCTAGGGGAGTACCTCAAGACGCTCTAGCCGCTATCAACTTTTCGAGAGCAAAAGCCGCCGCTTGTTAACGGCGGCTTTTCTTGTTGGTGGCTATCGGCGCAGTGGTGCCAATAGTATTCTGTGGAAGATCTACCTCTCGCTTGTCTCGGTGGCGGACTTGCCGGGCTGGTCATCGTAGGCGTATTTGCTGTACACGTTGACCTCCCACTGCTTTTTTTCGACCTTTGCCACAGAATCCAGGATGAATCCGGTTGCAAGGCTCAGACCACAGAGGAACATAAACGATGCAGCAAGCATGGCAGTGGGGAAACGCGGGACCAGGCCGGTCTGAAAGTACTCAACAAAGATAGGAATGCCCAAAACCAGGCCGATAATCGCGAATAGAAGCGCGACGAGGCTGAAGAACTTCAGCGGGCGGTAGTCCTTGAACAGCGTGCCGATCATCGCAACGACTTTAATGCCGTCGCTCACGGTATTGAGCTTGGACTCGGAGCCTTCCGGACGGTCGCGGTACTCGATGGGCACGTCTTTGATGCGCCAACGGTGGTCGACGGCGTGGATCGAGAGCTCGGTTTCGATCTGGAAGCCCTCGGAAAGCACAGGGAAGGTTTTAACGAACGGGCGGCTCATGGCGCGGTAGCCTGTCATGACGTCATCGAAGCTGTAGCCATAGATCCACTTGATCATGGCGCGGACCAGATTATTGCCAAAGCCGTGGAAGGCACGCTTGTTCTCCTCGGCGTAGGTGCCGTTGGAAAGGCGATCGCCTACGGTCATGTCGGTCGTGCCGTTAAGGATGGGCTCGCAGAGGGCCTTGGCCGCCTCGGCGGGGTAGGTGTCGTCTCCGTCGACCATCAGGTAGCAATCGGCGTCGATATCGCGAAACATCTGGCGGCACACGTTGCCCTTTCCCTGACGGGGCTCAAAGCGGACTGTGGCGCCGTGCTCGGTGGCAATGCGTGAGGTATCGTCCGACGAGTTGTTGTCATAGACATAGACCGTCGCCTGCGGAAGCTCGCGGTGAAAGTCGTCGATGACTTTGCCGATCGTGAGCGCTTCGTTGTAGCAAGGGATGATGACGGCGATGGATTCAGAATTCACTTAATGCTCCTTATACATTCAATCCTAGAAAGTATAGCCGTTTGGGCCTGGCATCCTAAGATGTGGGTTAGTTCTCCAGTTTTGTTGCGCGAATCGTTTGCATGGCCGTCGGGTCTATACTGTTCGTTTGTCAACGATTACGAGTAAAGGAGTTGCATCCGTGTCGGATCAGACAAAGCAACAAGAAACTCGCAGTCTGCCTGCGACGTTTGCTAAGAACGAATTTGAGAAGGACGCGTTTATCCTTCGTCAGCTGGTTACCAAGGATTTTAAGATCAAGTATCGCCGTAGCGTTCTGGGCGTCGCATGGTCGGTGCTCAACCCGCTGCTGATGATGATCGTCATGGCCATCGTGTTCTCGACGATTTTTGGCCAGGGCCGCAATGGCTCAATGACGCCCGAGATGTACCCGCTGTACTTGATCGTGGGTAACGTCACCTTTGCCGTCATGTCCGAGTCTACGAACCAGGCTCTGACGTCCATCGTGGGTGCTGCCCCTCTGCTCAAGAAGGTTAAGGTGCACCGCTGGGTCTTCCCGGTGCAGAAGGTGCTCTTCTCGCTGGTCAACTTTGCCTTCTCGCTGGTTGCCGTCGCCATCGTCATGCTGTGGTTCCGCGTTATGCCTTCTTGGCACCTGATTCTGTTGCCGGTTTGCCTGCTGCTGCTTATGTGCTTCTGCATGGGCCTGGGCATGATGCTCTCTGCCCTTACGGTCTTCTTCCGTGACGTTATGCATCTGTGGAGCGTCGTCATTACGGCGTGGACTTACATTACGCCCATCTTCTGGACGACTGACTATATTGCGCAAATGCCGCATCTCGTGCGTATCTTGATGTATGCGAACCCCATGTTCAACTACCTGCAGTTTATGCGCGATATCTTCCTGTTCCAGACTACGCCCTCGCTTATGACGTTTGGTATGTGCGTCGCTTGGGCGGTTCTTGCGCTTGTTATTGGCTACACCGTGTTCCATAAGTCCGAGCGCAAGTTCATCCTCTACATCTAAGGAGTGCTGTGATGACTGAATCTGTTGTTGATTACAGCGAGCAGCCTCTGGCTGTCGAGGTCGACGACGTCACCATGATCTTTAACATGGCGTCCGAGTCGCTGACCAACCTCAAGGAGTACTTCATCAAGCTTGCCAAGCACGAGCTGTTCTTTGAGGAGTTTAGGGCGCTTAAGCACATCTCGTTCGATATTCATCGCGGCGAAGTTGTCGGTTTGGTTGGCACCAATGGCTCCGGCAAGTCTACGATGCTCAAGATTATCGCTGGCGTGCTTGAGCCTAGCGAGGGCAGCGTTAAGGTGCACGGTAACATCGCGCCGCTGATTGAGCTTGGTGCCGGCTTTGACCCCGAGCTGACCGCCCGCGAGAACATCTATCTGAACGGCGCCCTGCTCGGCTATACCAAGGAGTTCATCGATGTCAACTTTGACGGCATTATCGAGTTCGCTGAGCTTCAGAACTTTGTCGATATGCCGCTTAAGAACTTCTCCTCGGGCATGGTGGCGCGTATCGCCTTTGCAATCGCGACGATTACCGAGCCCGATATTCTGATCGTTGACGAGACGCTGTCCGTCGGTGATGTGTTCTTCCAGCAGAAGTGCGAGGACCGCATCCAGCACTTTATCCAGAGCGGCGACGTGACGGTTCTGTTCGTTTCGCACTCCATGGAGCAGGTTGAGCGCATCTGCCAGCGTGCCGTTTGGATTGAGAAGGGTGACCTTCGCATGGACGGCCCGGTCGATGAGGTCTGCAAGGCGTACCGCGAGCAGTTCAACTAGGTTATAATTATTTGCGCCTGACAGGCTTGCGCTTGCTTGGGCGTGCGGTTATTTGCTCCATTAGCTCAGTTGGATAGAGCAGGGGACTTCTAATCCCAAGGTCGACGGTTCGAATCCGCCATGGAGCACCATCGTTTATTAAGCCCGGACCGCTTGGTGGTCCGGGCTTTTTCACATGCCGGTGTTCTTTATTCTTGCCGGGTATACGTTTAGGCCGAAGCGGTGGCGCGAACGTTCTGCGGACAGGTAAGCCTTGCCGTCTTTGCCTTTCATGCGGTTGACTGGTTTATCCCTTGGCAGACGATGTCGTTGCTTTTAACGCTGCCAGTACCATGGCTCTTTGCGTCGATTGTGCGCTGCGGGTGCGACATAGGGTTGGCGTACGTGATCAAGAAGGCGTAACAAAAGCGGGGAGGACCAACTTGGCCCTCCCCGCTGTATCTAGTCTGCCTTCAGGCACTCGGGCAAGACGTTTGCAACTGCATTCATCGCCTGCGGCCTCAGGTACTGCTCATTGAGCTTTGCCTTTCTGTAGGCGTAGCGAGTGTCTGTCGAGTACTTGATCAATACGTCGGTGAAGAATCGCTCCCAACTTAGGTACTTGCGGCTTTCGATATAGCTCGAAGGATCCTTGAGGATTTTTGGAATGTCGTTACTGGGAATGAGGCCAGATTGCAGAAGTGTCCACTCGAATGATTCCGGGAGAAACAAGCGAACGTTCTTGTAAACGCGCTGTCCGAGCACCTTTTCGATGTAGGGACCAAATGCCGCGCCGTCTCCAATGGCAAGAACGTTTTGCTCGGGGCATTCGTGAATTGTCCGCTTTAGATTTGCTACGCCGGTGGCGGTATAGCAGGGGATCCCGAGCCGGTTGCAAAGAGCGTTGTAGAATTGATAGCCAGATTTGCTATCCTCGACAACTACGGCGTCGGGTACCTCGAATCCAACATTTAGATCCTGATACAGCATACTTGCCGTGTGGTCATATAGCGGCTTGGTCACCGAGTAGAAGCGCCTGTCGCTCTTGCGGCCATTGATTGTTTTACTCGTCGTGTTGACTAACTTCAGGATCTCATCAACGCTGTAGGGGAGCTCGTTGGCATCGCGACGAGATATCAGAACAAAATAGTTGGACGAGCCGTTTACGGCTTTGGCGAAGTCCTTTGAGTAGATAAACTCGTTGCCCTCATCTAGAAAGACGATTGAATCTTCGATGATCGACAGCTCGCGCTCCCAGCGTCTGCCGGAAAGCGTTTCGCAAGGTACGTCGCAGCTGAGAGCAACGCCGCTTTCCGATCCTCGGTCGTTGTAGTCGCGAATCATCGAGATGAGCGTCGTTTTGCCCGTGCCGCTGTTGCCGCGTATAAAGGAAATATTGCGCTTAAACGTGAGTGTGTATTTGACCTTTGCGCGCTCTACGACAACGGTATGCGTTCCCTTCATTACTCATCAACATCCAAAAAGTCATTCGTGGCACCGACAAACTCCTGCATGTTCCTGACGATGCGGCCGTCGTTTTCAATGCGGATTTCAAAGCTCTTCCAGGGGAATTTCATGATGTGGTATAAGGTCACCAGCACATCCTGCTCTTTGCCGATCTTGAGTAGCCAGCGGGCACAGTTGTCTCCGCAGGTGGATGCATTGAACACCATGTTTGGGAGATTGTGCACCAGCAGCAGCGTCTTAACGCCGCCGGAAAGCTCGAGGGGCGTAATCGAACCGAGCTGTTTGCTGATGATGTTGTGGGGGCCGATGAGTTCTGAACCGTCAACACCTTTAATCATCTGCGCTGCCAGAGGGTCCTCGAACCAGGAATCCAGGTACGAGTTCCTAAAATAGGTTTCGGTATCGTAGATGGAACCGGGGTAATCCCCCAGGTGAATGCTCAGCATGTGGGTCTCCAGACGTTGTGTGACTGCAACGATTATATGCCAGTAATAAATTGCCGGCAGCAGCGAGGTGCTACTGCCGGCATTGGTTTTATTGGCGTATGAATCGGCGCTGATGGATTTGATCGCGAGGCTACTTTTCGAGATGCTCCCTCAGCAGTTCCAGCGCGTGAGCGTAGCCCTGCAGGCCTTCGCCGGTGATGGTGGCGAAGCAGGCTAGGCGTGCATAGCTCACCTGGCGGAAGTCCTCGCGCGTCTCTACGGCGCTGATGTGGACCTCGACGGCAGGGATGGCGACGGCCTTGAGGGCGTCGAGGATCGCGACGCTCGTGTGCGTGTAAGCCGCCGGGTTGATGACGATGCCGTCGACCTTGCCGTAGGCCTCCTGGATCTTGTCGACGATGCTACCCTCGTGGTTAGACTGGAAGACCTCGACCTCGTCGAAGCCCTGTGCGGCGCCCGCTTCCTGGCAGATCTGCACTAAGCGGTCGTAGTTGTCGCTGCCATAGATGCCCGGCTCGCGAATGCCGAGCATGTTGAGGTTGGGGCCGTTGATGACGAGTGCTTTCATGGTTGCTTCCTTTGCGGTTGGAAAACCACCACAAAGGTGTCTGTCCCCTTTGTGGTGGTTTTGGTTAGAGCGCGGGTGGGAGGGTGTCGAGGACGGCGCGGGCGGTGTTGGCGGCGCTGTCGCGTGAGTCGATGATGTGGTCGGCCCAGGCGCGGTAGCGCGGCATGCGCTGCTCGGCGAGCTTGTCGATGCCATCGCGGGCGGTGATGGGGCGGCCCTTGTGGGCGAGTTCGTCGAGCTTGCGGTTGAGCATCACAATCTGGCTGTTCTGGTGCAGCAGCGGGTAGTTCTCGTCACGCGTGACCGCGCCGCCGCCGGTGGAGAGCACCAGGCCGCTGCGCTTGGAGATGTCGGACAGCGCCGCCGTCTCCTGCTTGCGGAAGGCCGCCTCGCCGCGCTCGACGATATAGTCGGCACAGGGCATGCCCAGACGCTCCTCGAGGGCGCGATCGAGATCGATGTGCTCGCGACCCGTGCGCAGGGCAATCTGCTCACCCACGCGGGTTTTGCCCGAGCCCGGCATGCCAATCAGGGCGATGTTCTGCTCTTGGCGCGACAGGCGCTCCGTTACGTCCAGGATGCGCTCGCGCGGGGTGACCTGGCCGGTATAGCGCTCGACGGCCTGTGCCGCCTGGGCCACGAGCATCAGCAGACCGCCGATGCAGGGGATACCGCGGCGCTCGGCCTCGAGCATGAGTCCCGTGCGGGCGGGGTTGTAGACAATGTCGATAACGCCTTCGAGCGCATCGAGCCCTTCGAGCGTGCAAGGCGCGTCGGGGCAGTGGGGGAACATGCCGGCAGGCGTGCAGTTGACGAGCAGGGCGGCGTCGGACTGCTGCGCGAGATTGCCGTAGTTGACCTCGCTCGTGCGACCCACGGGCACAACGATGGCGCCCAGGTCTTCCAGCACCATACTTGCCGTGGTACCGGCGCCGCCAGTGGCGCCGAGTACGAGGGCCTTCTTGCCGGCAACCTCAACCCCCAGCTCCTCGACCAGGCACTGAAAACCGAAGTAGTCGGTGTTGTCGCCGCGCAGGCGGCCGTCGGGCAGGCGTGTGATGGTGTTGACGTTGCCCATGCGCTCGGCCAGCGGACTCAGCTCGTCCAGATACTCCATGACGGCGCGCTTGTAGGGGATGGTCACGTTGGTGCCCTCCCACTCGTCGCCCGTCATAAAGGCCGCGAGGTCCTCGGGCTCGCGCTCAAAACGCGCGTACTCGAGCCCAGCGAGCTCTTTGTAGATGGTTGGGGTGTAGCTGTGGCCCAGTACGCGGCCCAGTACGCCGTAGGGGCGGGATGCAGCGGTATCGGTCATCTAGAGCACCTCCGTGTAGCTACCAAAGTAGGTGAAGCTCTCGCACACGTCGTCGATAGAATCGAGCAGGTCGTCGAGGGCCTTGCTGCCAAAGGGGCAGTCCAGATCAAAGTAGAACATAAACTCAAAGTCGCGGCCGGGGATGGGGCGGCTCTCGAGCTTGATCAGGTTGATGTTGAGTGCGTAGAAGCGCTCGAGCACGCGATAGAGGGCGCCCGGCTCGTTGGCCGTGGTGATCATGAGCGAGGTGCGATTAGCGCCGGGGTAGACGCGCGGCTCGCGGCTGATGACGACAAAGCGCGTGTAGTTGTTGTCCGAGTCTTGGATATTGGGCTCCAGCACCTCGAGGCCATACAGCGTGGCACAGCTGCGCGAGGCGATGGCGGCGACGTCGGTGCGCTCGGAGTTGGCGACCATCTCGGCCGACATGGCCGTGTTTAGGTACTTGGTGGCGTGCAGGTCGTGGGACTCGATAAAGCCGGCACACTGGGCAATGGCTTGGCCGTGGCTGTAGACCTGGCGCACGTCGGCGAGCTTGGTGCCGGGCTTGACGAGCAGGTTGTGGTCGATCTTGAGTCGCAGCGAACGCACGATGTGGAAATCGAACTGGGCGAGCAGGTCGTAGACGGCGTTGACCGATCCGGCGGTGGAGTTCTCGATGGGCAGCACGCCAAACTCGCAGAAGCCGTCGCGCACAGCGCGCATGACGCCTTCGAAGGTCTCGAAAAACGCGATGTCGGGCACGTCGAAGAGTTTGCACGCGGCGATCTGGCTATAGGCACCTTCCACGCCCTGGCAGGCGACGGTGGCCGTTTGAGGGAAGGGCGTGTCGGAGGCTGCGGCCGTGGCGTGTGCCTTTTGCGAGACGGTGATGCCCTTGAGCTCGTTGATGTAGCGCTGCTGCTCGGCCTTGCTCATGCTCATGAGGAGGCGGAACAGGGCGATGGTCTGTGCCTCGTAGCGCTCGGGCGCGCGGCTGGCGAGGTTGTTGAGCTTGGAGCGCTCGCGGGCGGGGTCGAAGACGGCCTTGCCCATCTCGATTTTTGACTTGGCGACTTCGGTGGCAATGTCCATGCGCTCGACAAAGCTGTTGAGGAGCGTGGTGTCGATGCCATCGATGGCCTGGCGGATGTCAGCAAGGTCCATGGAGGCCCCTTTCACGTAACGGCTGAGTTGGCAGGCAACCCAGGTGAGTCGGGTTAGAGCTGGGCGGCGTCCTCGAGGAGGGCGTCCCAAATCGCGAGCGCCGCGGCTGCCTCGGCTACGGGGACGGCTCGGGGGACGATGCAGGGATCGTGACGGCCGTGCACCGAGAGCTCGGCATTTTCCATAGCGTCCATGTCTACGGTCTGCTGCTCGCGGCCAATGGAGGGCGTCGGCTTTACGGCCATGCGCCACATGACGGGCGCGCCGGTGGAGATGCCGCCCAGGATGCCGCCGGCGTTATTGGACTCGACCTCGATCTCGCCGGTCTCGGCATCAACGCGGTACGGGTCGTTGTTCTCGCTGCCGCGCATGGCGGCCACGGCAAAGCCCATGCCAAACTCCACGCCCTTTACGGCGGGAATGCCAAACGCGATTTGCGCGATGCGGTTCTCGATGCCGTCGAACATGGGGTCGCCGATGCCCGCGGGAAGCCCGTAGATGCCGCACTCCACGATGCCGCCGATACTGTCGAGCTCGTCGCGCGCGGCCAGAATCTCCTCGCGCATGCGACCGGCGGCCGCTGCGTCGATGCAGGGCAGGTTGTTCGTAAGGATCGCCTTGCGGTCGGCCTCGCGATAGACCATGTCGTCCATGGGCAGGTCGGAGATGCCGCCGATCTGCGCGACGTGCGCCATGACCTTGATACCGCGGGCCTCGAGTGCCTGCAGCGCGATGCCGCCGGCGATGCACAGGGGGGCCGTCAAGCGGCCGGAGAAGTGTCCGCCGCCGGCGACGTCATGCATGTTGTGGTACTTCACGCGCGCGGGAAAGTCTGCGTGCCCGGGGCGTGGTTTGCGGCGCAGCTCGGAATAGTCCTTGGAGCGCGTGTTGGTGTTCTCGATAATTGCGGCTATGGGTGCGCCGGTGGTGTGTCCATCGACCACACCGGCAATGATATGCGCGGCGTCGGCCTCGCGGCGCTTGGTCGCGGTCTCGTCGCGACCGGGGGCGCGACGGTCCAAAAAGGCCTGCAGCTGCTCCTGGTCAATGGCAATGCCGGCGGGAATGCCATCGAGTGAGCAGCCGATAGCAGGGGAGTGCGACTGGCCGAAAATGCTCAGATGTAAAACGTTGCCAAAGGTCGAGGACATGCTATTCCTCCTCGAGCGTGACCTTGCCGCCCAGCAGGCGGTAGTGGTCGAAGAAATCGGGATAGGACTTGTTGACGGCCTCGGCGCCGTGGATCACGACCTCGCCGGTGGCGCGGCTCGCGGCGATGGCGGCCATCATGGCGATGCGGTGGTCGTTGTGCGAATCGACCTCGCCGCCGGTAAGGGCATCGACGCCCTTGATGATGAGGTCGTCACCGGCGATGCGCACCTGTGCGCCCAGCGCGGTGAGCTCGCGGGTGGTGGTGACCAGACGGTCAGATTCCTTGATGCGCAGGCGCGCACAGTCACGGATGAACGTGCGGCCCTGTGCCAGCGAGGCCACGGCCGAGATAGCGGGCACCAGGTCGGGAATGTCGTGGGCACTCATCTCAAAGCCGGCAAGCTTGTCGGACTGCACGGTGGCGGCGTTGGTGGAGCGCACGATGCGGGCGCCAAAGCGCGAAAGCGCGGCAAGCACGTTGCGGTCGCCCTGCGCGGAGCTCAGGGACACACCTTCGACGGTGATGGGGTCGGTGCCGATGGCGCCGGCACACAGCCAAAAGGCAGCGTTGGACCAGTCGCCCTCGACGGCCACGTTGCCGGGCGTGCGATACGAGCCACTGCTCACGCGGAAGTTCGTGACCTCGGGCTGGCCGTCCCTGGCGGGAATACGCTCGACGTTGACCTCGACGCCAAAGGCCTTCATGGCCTGGATGGTCAGGTTAATGTAGGGGCGGCTCTCGATGAGGCCCGTTACCTGCACACAGGAGGGCTGGGCGAGTAACGGGGCTGCCAGCAGCAGGCCCGAGATGTACTGGGAGCTCACGTTGCCCGGCAGCACAAAGGTGCCCGGGCGCATGCGTCCGCTCGTCTTGAGCGGAAAACCGCCCAGGCCCTGCAGGTCGCAGCCGGCGGCGATAATCTCGTCCGAGAGCGGGGACAGCGGGCGGGTGCCTAGGCGATCTTGGCCCACAAAGGTGGCCTCCGCACCCAGCGCACAGGCGACAGGCAGCATAAAGCGGAGCGTGGAGCCGCTTTCGCCGCAGTCGAGCGTGCCGCCGGCAAGGGCCTTGAGCAGGCCAAACTCAACACTCTTCATGGTGGGGTGGACCTGGAAGCCGTCCTCGACGGTCTCGATGCGGGCGCCGAGCGCCGTGAGGCAACGTACCGTGGCCTCGATGTCGGCACAGGTGGTGTTGCAGGTAACGTGCGTCTCGCCGTTGGCGAGCGCGGCGCAGATGATCAGGCGATGCGCCATCGACTTGGACGCGATGGCGGGAACGGTGCCCTTAAGCGGGGACGGGGTGATGCGGGCTAGCATGCGGATGCGTCTCCCTTCTGGCCGAGGCCCTCGGCAATGAGTTCGTGGAAAGTGGAAAGCGGCGTGCGGTCGATGCTGCAGCGGCCAATGCCGTGCGGAATCACCAGGTCGATGGTGTCGCCCGCGCGCTTCTTGTCGTGGAGCGCCTCAGCAAAGACGGCATCGGCATCTAGGTCGCAGCGAGTCTTGAGGCCATGGCGGGCGCAGAGCTCCTCAATACGACCGGGCAGTGCAGCATCGCAGGCGCCGTGCAGGGCAGCGGCGCGCGCGATGATGCCCATGCCGATCGACACGCAGTTGCCGTGTCCCAGCTCAAAGTGCTCGCAGGCCTCGACGGCGTGTCCGGCGCTGTGTCCAAAGTTAAGAAGCTTGCGTTGGTTGGTTTCGCGCTCGTCGGCGACGACCACGGCGCGCTTGATGTCGATATTGCGGGCGATGATGAGCGCTACGCGGGCCACATCGCGGTTGAGCAGCTCCAGCGTGAGCGGGGTCTTCTCCAGCTCGGCGAAAAGCTCGGGGTCGGCGATCACGGCGTGCTTGACGACCTCGCCGCATCCGTCGGCGAACTGCTCGGGCGTGAGGGTGGCCAGGCACCCCACGTCGGCGATAACAACACTCGGCTGCCAAAAGGCGCCGGCCAAGTTCTTGCCGGCAGCCAGGTCGATGGCGGTCTTGCCGCCCACCGACGAATCCACCATGGCGAGCAGGCTCGTCGGGATCTGCACAAACTTGCAGCCGCGCATGTAGGTGGCGGCCACAAAGCCCGCGACGTCGCCCACGACTCCGCCGCCGAGTGCCACGATCACGTCGGAGCGCGAAAGCTCGTGCTCGGCCACAAACTCCAAAATGGCAACATAGGTCTCGGCGCGCTTATGAGCCTCGCCGGCCTCGAAGGTGCAGATGCTCACCTCGTAGCCTGCGGATTCGAGGCTCTGTTTAACGGGCATCTGGTAGAGGGGGCCCACGTTGGTGTCCGTCACAATGACGGCCTTGGTGCCGCCGGCAGTGGCGCGCACGAGCGGGCCTGCCTGCTCCAGCAAAAACGTGCCCACATGCACCTGGTAGGGGCGTGCGGTGTCGATATCGATGGTAATCGCCATAAGCTTCGGTCCTTTCGACCTGGCGTGATGGGTGGTCTAGTGGGAGGCCTCGTCGTCGAGCGCGCGCTTAATGCGGTCGCCCTCGGCAAGGAGATTCTCCAGATAGCGCTGGTCGCGGTCCTTGAGCGCACGGCTGTAGGCGCCAAGCGACTCGATCAGATGGTCGATCTCGAAGGCGAGCGCGTCGGCGTCGTCAATCATGAGTTCGGACCACATTTGCGGGTTGAGGTGCGCCACGCGGGTGAGATCGCGGTAGCTACCGGCCGAAAAGCCGTGGTGGACCTGGGCGGTCGGGCTCTTTACGTAGGCGTTGGACACCACGTGCGCAAGCTGGCTCGTGAAGGCGATGACGCGGTCGTGCTCGGCGGCGCTGGTCACGCTGAACTTGCCAAAGCCCAAGGGGCGCACCATCTCGCGCACCTGGCCCAAGAGCTCCAGCTTAAGGGCATCGTCTACTGCGGGCGGAACGAGCACCAGGGGAGCGCCCTGGAACAGGTCGGCACGGGAGTGAGCGTAGCCCGAGTACTGCGTGCCCGCCATGGGGTGCGCACCCACAAAGTAAAAGCCGTGCTCGCGGGCAAGCTCAAAGGCGCGCTCGCACACGATGCCCTTGACGCCCACCGTGTCGATCACCACGGGGCCCATAATGGCCTCGGTGTCGGTGGCGTCGGCGAGTGCCTGGGCATGCTCCTCGAGCCACTCGATGCAGGCCTCGGGGTAGCATGCCAGGACGATTATGTCGCATTCGCCGAGCGTCTCGTCGTTGAGCTCGCCGGCAACGGTGCCCATGCTGGCGGCCGTCATGACATCGTCATCGGGGTCCCAGGCCAGCACGCGGACGCCCGCCTGCGCATAGCCGCGGGCAAAGCTGCCGCCGATGAGGCCAAGGCCGACGATGCCAGCGCACTTGGGGCCGCCCTGGTTAACACGCGCGTTTCTCACCGTACCCATGGGCTACTCCATGGTCTCTTGGCAGACAACCTGGCGGATGGCTCGGATGCGGCGCATGGTGTCGTCGAACTGATCGGGGGTGAGGGCCTGGGCGCCGTCGGACCAGGCTCGGCTCGGCTCATCGTGGACCTCGATCTCCAGGCCGTTGGCACCGCAGGCGGTCGCGGCGAGCGCCATGGGCTCAACGTAGCGGGTGTAGCCGGTGGCATGACTGGGGTCGGCGACGACGGGCAGGTGCGACAGGTGGTGCAGCACCGGTACGGCGTTGAGGTCAAAGGTGTTGCGGGTGCGGGTCTCGAAGGTGCGGATGCCGCGCTCGCACAGGATGACGTTGTCGTTGCCCTCGCTCATGATGTACTCGGCGGCCATGAGCAGCTCGTCGATCGTGCCGGACATGCCGCGCTTGAGCAGGATCGGGGTCTTGGTCTTACCGACCTCCTTGAGCAGGGGGAAGTTCTGGGCGTTGCGGGCGCCGATTTGCATGACGTCGATCTTCTTGTCTAGGAAGACCTGCACGTCGCGCGGGTCCATGATCTCGGTAACGATTGGCATGTCGAGCTCGGCCGACGCCTCGCACAGCAGGTCGAGACCGGCGGGACCCATGCCCTGGTAGGCGTAGGGGGAGGTGCGGGGCTTGTAGGCACCGCCGCGCAGCATCGTGGCGCCGGCGGCCTTTACGCGGCGTGCGATGCGGATGAGGTTCTCGCCCTCGACGGAGCAGGGACCGGCGATGACCTGGAACTGGTCGCCGCCGATCTTGACGCCGTGGCCGCAGTCGATGACGGAGTCCTCGGGGTGGAACTTGCGGTTGGCACGCTTGAACGGCTCGGAGACGCGCTGCACGCGCTCGACGACGTCCATGGACTCGAGCAGGAACGGGTCGATCTTGGTCGTATCGCCCACCAGGCCGATGATCGTCTCGTTCTCGCCGCGCGAGACATCGGTCTTCAGGCCCTTTTTCTCAATCCAGCTGACGATATGGCCGACGGCCTCGTCGCTGGCGCTCTGCTTTAAAATTGCAATCATGGTGTGCCTCTCACCTCGATGGATAATCCTTGCAAAAACGGCCCGCATCGCGAGCCGTGTATATATGGTGCATGAGAGTTTATACTATCTGACTCGCTTTTGCCTTCTAAAGTGGGCCGTTGCACCGCGTCTCCCACGTAATTGCAAAGCTTTTTCTTTTATTTTGATAGCCCGTGGCGCACTTGGGTATAATGCCAAACGTTGGCCCTATTAGCTCAGGGGATTAGAGCGTCTGCCTCCGGAGCAGAAGGCCGTTGGTTCGAATCCAACATGGGGCACCATCGAACGTAAGACCGTCCGAACCTCGCATGGTCCGGGCGGTTTTTCTTATACCGACGCGACGTGATGGGACGTGGTATGGCAGCAACGGATATCGAGCGCGGACTCTCGACCGCCGAGGTCGAGGAGCGCATCGCCGCCGGTAAGATCAACCGCAACATGGAGCTCAAGACCAAGTCGGTCAAAGAGCTCATCATCGAGAACCTCTGCACGTTGTTCAATTTGATCAACGTGATCTTGGCGTTCCTGGTCATTTTGACCGGTTCGTTTAAGAATCTGACGTTCCTGTTCGTGGTGTTCCTCAATACCGCTATTGGCGTCATTCAGTCCATGCGTTCCAAGAAGATGGTCGATAAGCTCACGCTGCTGACCTCCAAGAAGGCCATCGCGGTGCGCGACGGCGCCGAGGTGGAGCTCGACTTGGACCAGATCGTGCTCGACGACATCATCCGCTTGGGGCGCGGCGACCAGATTCCCGCTGACGCCGTGGTGGTTTCGGGCGAGGCGCTCGTGAACGAGAGCCTGCTGACGGGCGAGAGCGACCTTATTAAGAAACAGCCCGGTTCCGAGCTCATGAGCGGCAGCTTTATCGACTCGGGCCTGCTGCGCGCCCGCGTGATCCATGTCGGTGCCGACAACTACGTTGCCAAAATTAATAACGAAGCCAAGTACGTCAAAAAGGTCAATTCCGAGATCATGAACGCGCTTAACGCCATCGTGCGCTTCGCGAGCATCATCATGATCCCGCTCGGTTTGGCGTTGTTTGCCTCGAGTGTGAGCGAGCTGTGGGATGCCGCGGGAACCCCGGGCGATAGCGCGCTTTCGTGGTGCTTCTCCGAGCTTTTGGCTGGTCATGTGCCTTCGTCGGCGCTGCTGTCCACGGTGGGCGCCCTGCTGGGCATGATCCCGCAAGGCCTGGTGCTGCTGACGTCGTCGGTGCTCGCCATTGCCACGGTGCGCCTGGCCCGCCGCAAGGTGCTGGCGCAGCAGCTCTACTGCATCGAGACGCTCGCTCGCGTCGATGTACTGTGCCTGGACAAGACGGGCACCATCACGTCGGGACGTATGGAGGTCGAGGGCACGTATCCGCTGCCGGTTGAGGGTGTTGGCTTTGGCGTGGACTCGGACGAGGCGGCTGTTCCCGTCGATACCACAGTGCTCGATTTTGCGCTGGCTAACGTGGCACGTGCGACTTCGGCCGATGCCAACGAGACCTGCCAGGCGCTGCTCAACTATTACGCCGATCGCCCGGTCGAGGTGTCCGAGCCGCTGTCGGTCATTCCGTTCTCGTCGTCAAAAAAATGGAGTGGCGCTTCGTTTGCGCAGGGCTCCTATGTGATGGGCGCCGCGCAGTTTGTGCTTTCGGAGCGTGTGTTTTCGCAGGTCGAGAACCGTGTCGCCGAGCTTGCCGATACCTGCCGCGTGCTCGTGGTGGCGCGCGTGGACGGCTTTACGCCCGATGGGGATATGGTGGGCGAGGCCGAGCCCGTGGGCTTTGTGACCATCCGCGACGAGATTCGTACCTCGGCGGCCGAGACCATCGGCTACTTTAACGAGCAGGGCGTGACCCTCAACGTGATCAGTGGCGACGACCCGCGTACGGTGTCGTCGATCGCGCGCGTGGTGGGCGTGCCGGGGGCGGACGCTTATGTGGACGCCACGACGCTCGATACGCCGGCCAAGCTCGATGCCGCAGTGGACCGCTACCATGTCTTTGGTCGTGTGACCCCGCAGCAGAAGCGCGAGCTCGTGCAGGCGCTCAAGCGCCGCGAGCACACCGTGGCCATGACGGGCGACGGCGTCAACGACGTGCTGGCACTCAAGGAGGCCGACTGCTCCGTCGCCATGGCGGCCGGCTCCGATGCCGCGCGTAACGTGGCCGAGATCGTGCTCGTCGACAACGACTTTGCCTCGATGCCCGCCGTGGTGGCCGAGGGCCGTCGCTCCATCAACAACCTGCAGCGTTCGGCGTCGCTGTTCCTGACCAAGACGCTGTTCTCGATGGGCCTGGCGGCGCTGTGCATCGCACTGCCGCCGTACCCCTTCGAGCCCATCCAGATGACGCTCATCAACTTCTTCTGCATCGGCGCGCCGGGCTTTGTGTTGGGCCTGGAGCCCAACAATGCTCGCGTGAAGGGTGCGTTTTTGAGCAACGTACTCAAGCGTGCACTGCCGGCGTCGATTGCGGTCATTTTGGCTGCGGCGCTCGATATCTTTGTGGCGCGCGTGTTTGGCTTTAGCCAGCTCACGCTGTCTACGATGTGCCTGCTTACGTCGTGCGCGGCGAGCGTCAGCCTGATCTGGCGCATCTCGCAGCCTCTCACGCCCTTACGTGTGGTGCTTTTTGTGTTTGTAGTCGCTGGCATCCTAGTGGGCGTTATCGGATTCCCGGAGCTGCTGTCCATTGCCAACCTGTCGATGGGCCAGATGGTTATCTTGGCTGTCATCGTGGTCTTTACCTGCTCGGTGTTTTTTAAGCTCGCCACGATGATGGATTCGCTCAAGCCGCGTCGTCGTCATGCCGCAACTGGTTTTGGCCGCGGTGTGCGCGTCCGCCTGGGTCGCGGTGGTGGCAAGGTGAGCTCGACGGGTTCGACGGCCGAGCGTTTTGCCAAGCGCGTCGCCGCCGACATGGCGCAGCGCCGCGAAGATCGCACCGCTCGCGAGGCCGAGGCCCGCGCACTCGAGGGCGTGGCCCAGGCCCAGCCCAAGAAAAAGAAGAGTACCGGAGCCAAGCGCTCTCGCGTGACCAAGTCCGCCCAAGGCATCAAAGTCTCGATGCCAAGCAAAAAGAAGAAGTAGCTACGCGCCCTGCCGATGTTGAATTGGTGCCTTGCTCCTGTGGGGCCGTGGCGATGTTATGCTCTAACCTCGATTGTTTGAATTGCTTCGAAAAGAGGATGCCGTGATCTGCCCGCATTGCCTTAAGACTATCGAGGACGGCGCCTCGTTCTGCCCCTACTGCAACGCCTATGTGGGTCCGGGCGATGGTCCCGAGCACACCGAGTTCGTGTTCTGTGAGGGCTGCGGTGCCCGTCTTTCTCCGCATGATCGCACGTGCCCAAAATGCGGACGCCCTGCTCCGGGTATCCTCTCCGAGGACGCGGCCGCATCCGACCTGGCAGCGGGCCGCACGGCGGGCTTTCCGCGCCTAACGCAAGAGCAGATCGATACCGAGGTGCCGCATGCGCCGGCCTCTGCCGCTGCGGTGCTTTCGGACGCCGCCGACCCCAATGAGACCTGTGTGCTGCCGGCTTTCGATAAGGATTTCGGTATTCCCAAGGTCGATATTCCCACGCCGGTTTCCCTGCATGACGATCCTCAAAAACCCAAGCGCAAGGTGCATCCCGACGAGGACGCCTATCACAAGCACAAGCGTCATATCCCCAAGCCGCTCATCGTCATCGTGGTCCTTGCAGTCGTTTGCGGCGGTGCCTATTGGTTCGTGACGGCCGATCCCATGGGTGTTATGCCCGGCTTCTATGACCAGTTTGGCCAGGCTGCGCAGACGACCTTCCCTACGCGTCAAAAGGGCGAGGCGACTGAGGACGATACCAAGCAGGACGATTCTGCCGAGGTGGTCCAGGAAGAAACCGTGCTGACCGATGATCAACTCTATACCAGGCTCGACGGTCTGTATCAGACCATCGTGTCCTACGGTGACGAGGACCAGATCGGCGAGGTCATCGATTCCTTTAACAACGGTTATCTCCGAACGCCGCTGTCCACCCGTCAGGAGCTGTCGCAGAGTGCCTACGCCCTGCGCGACCAGATCAAAAAGACGCAAGATGAGCTCAGCAACCTTAAGTATCAGGACGATACGGTCTATGCGGATGACATCGCCCACTTAAAGCAGCTTGCCGAGTGGATGTTCGAGCGTGTCGACGTGATCTGTCAGAGCTGGGACATCTCGCTGGCCATTCCTGATGGTGAGTCGATGAGTTCCCACCAAAGCGAGATCCTGGCGCCCATCGCGCAGGGCGGCAACAGCGCGCTGAACCAGTACGACGCCAATGTGGGTTCCTGGAAGCCGCAGCAGCGTTCCTAAAATTAGTTCGCCATAGTCGGCATAACCTACGTGCGCAATTGATGTAAGCGCATGCTTATTGCTACAATTCGTACAAATATGCTTTAAACGCACGAGGAAGGAACCACATGTTTGGTTTTAAGAAAGAGCTCTACACGCCCGAGTATCAGCTTGCCGGCGACGAGTGCGCCGTTATCGAGACGTCGAAGGGTACCATCAAGGTCAAGTTTGACGGCGAGGGCGCTCCCATTCATGTCGCGAACTTCTGCGAGCTTTCCACGATGGGTTTCTACGATGGCCTTAAGTTCCATCGCTATGTTCCCGGCTTCGTCATTCAGGGCGGCGACCCCAATACCCGCGATATGTCCGGCGCCGACGTCGCTGCCGGTCTTGAGGGCCCCGACGGCATGCCCGGTACCGGTGGCCCCGGCTACTGCATCAAGGGCGAGTTTGCCACCAATCCGCGCAACAGCCATGTCGATGGCGCCCTTGCCATGGCACGCTCCATGGACCCCGATTCCGCGGGTTCGCAGTTCTACTTCTGCCTGGGTGCCCAGCATAACCTCGATTCCGGTTACACCGTCTTTGGTACCACGGTCGAGGGTCTCGATGTGATTTCGCAGCTGCGTGCCGGCGACGAGATCGTCCATGTCGAGATCGTTCACGAGTAAAGGGGATTTCCTTGAATAGCCAGCTGATCCAACAGGGCCGCGCCGCTTACCGCGCGGGTGATTTTTCCGCTGCAGCCCAGATGCTTGGGGCGGCAAAGACTCCCGATGAGATTATGGGCGAGGCCGATCACCTTCGTGGTAACGCCTTGATGCACCTGGGCATGTATGCCGAGGCCGCCGAGGCCTACGCCGCCGCCCTCAACGACGGCACCTATGGCAAGCGCGGCGCGCTGCTCACCAACCGCGGCAAGGCGCTCGCCGCCGTGGGCGACTACACGACGGCCGCTCAGGCGTTCTCTGCTGCTACGCAGGACGCTTCTTATGCCACGCCGTTCAAGGCCTATCTGGGCCTGGGTAACGCGCTGTTCCAGTCGGGCGACTATGCCAACGCGGGTACTGCCTTCCGTCAGGCTGCCATCGATGGCGCCAATCCGGCTCCTGCCGCCGCGCTCGGCGAGCTCGGTCGTTGCTTCATCAAGCTCGGCCGTCCGGCGGATGCCGTGGAGACCTACCGCACGGCTATCGACTTTGCCGGCCCCCGCGACGACACACGTGCGCTCAACGCCGGCATGGGTCAGGCGCTTTCTGCCGCCGGCCGTCCCTCCGACGCACTCGACGCCTTTAACGCCGCTACTGCCGATGGCATCTACCAGCTCACCTCCGAGCAGGCCGATGAGCTTGCCCGCGTGCACGATTCGCTTGCCGCGCTGTCTGCCCAGACGGCTATGGCCACGGCTCCGGCGCCCGCGATGGACGCTCCTGCCGTCGATCCGCTCGATCCTACGGGCGCGACCGGTCAGTTTATGCCCGATCCCTCGGACACCGGCTTCTTTACGCTGTCCGAGTCCGAGATGGTCCAGCAGGACCGTCAGGATCGTAAGCAGGCCAAGGTCCGTCGTCGCCATCGCCACACGGGTCTCAAAGTCTTCATCGTGCTGCTTCTGCTCATTTTGATCGCCGCGGGCGGTCTGGGCTTTGCCTACACGCGCGGCTTTGGCTTCCCGTCTCAGGAGTCTGTCGTTACCGATCTGTTCCAGGCTGCCGGCGACGGTGACACCGCAAAGGCCGAGTCTTGCCTGGCATCGAGCCTGTCCGAGGACGCTAAGTCGATGATCATCTCCTCGATTCCGCAGGGTGCCACCGTGTCCGTCGAGGGCATGGATCAGTCCATGACCGAGACGACCGCTAAGGTGAAGGCATCGCTGTCCAAGGGCGGCGAGCAGGAGTACACCGTCAAATTCGTGCGCTCCGACAACCATATCGGCTGGGCCGTTTCCTCGCTCGATATGGATTTCTCGGCTGCTGACAACCAGTAGTGACCTTATGGGATTTAGCTTTGCCCGGCGCTTCACCGCAAGTGAGGTGCCGGGCTTGCGCTAGTATGATGAGCTAGTAGTTTTCCAGCAATCATCCAACACATCAGGAGTTGCGTTGTTTTCTTTGATGGATATGTTCTTCGGTAGCTATGCGGGCGATCTTGCCATCGACCTCGGCACCGCAAATACGCTTGTCTCCGTGCGCGGCAAGGGCATCGTCATTCGCGAGCCCTCTGTAGTCGCCATCGACAAGAACGACGAGCGCATCCTAGCGGTCGGTATCGAGGCAAAGCGCATGCTCGGCCGTACGCCCGGCAACATCGTGGCCGTTCGTCCCCTGAAGGACGGCGTCATCGCCGACTTCGATGTTACCGAGGCTATGCTTCGCTACTTTATCGACAAGGCGTCTGAGAAGCGCTATCCGTGGACTCCGCGTCCGCGTGTTGTCGTCTGCGTTCCCTCCGGTGTCACGTCGGTCGAGAAGCGTGCCGTCTTTGAGGCCACGATCCAGGCCGGGGCCCGCCAGGCCTATCTGATCGAGGAGCCCATGGCTGCCGCTATCGGCGCCGACCTGCCCGTCGAGGAACCCACCGGCTCCATGGTCATCGACATCGGTGGCGGTACCACCGAGGTTGCCGTTATCGCCATGGGCGGCATCGTCGTCTCGCAGTCCATCCGTATTGCCGGTGACGAGTTCGATCAGGCCATCCTCACGCACGTTCGCGATGCCTATAACCTGGCCATCGGCGAGCGTACGGCAGAGGACATCAAGATCAAGGTCGGCTCCGCCGTGCCGCTCAAGGACGAGCTCGACGTCGAGGTCAACGGCCGCGACGTGATCACCGGTCTGCCCAAGACCGTGCGCATCGAGAGCGAGGAGATTCGTCGCGCACTCAACAAGCCGCTCGACGAGATGGCCAAGGCCGTCAAGGACGCACTCGACGCTACGCCTCCCGATCTTGCCTCGGACCTTATGTACTACGGTATTTTGCTGACCGGTGGCGGCGCGCTGCTGCGCGGTCTCGACGTGCGCCTGCGCGATGAGACCGGCGTTTCGGTCAACGTCAGCCCCACGGCGCTCGATAACGTTGTTAACGGCTGTGCCCGCGTGCTCGAGGCCAATGCGTTTGATGGCGGCTTCGTCCAGACCAATGCTTAATTTCCAAAAGGTGGATTCCATTTGGCACGATCTTCGGGTTTCTCCACAAATCTGAATACCAAGCGACAATCAACGGGTATGCGCCCGTTGATTGTTTTCAGCCTGATTTCGGTGTTGCTGCTCACGTTTTATATTCGTGAGGGTGAGGCCGGGCCGATTCATGCCGTGCGTTCGGGCGTAACGACGATTACCTCGCCGGTGCGCTTTGTGGGCTCGGCCGTGGCGGCTCCCTTCAATGCGATCGGCAACGTGTTCTCTAACCTTACGGCGTCGCAGGACACGCTCGACGAGCTTAAGAAGCAAAACGAGGAACTGACCTCTAAGGTTGCTGAGCTCTCCGAGGCTCAAAAGACCGCCGAGCGTCTGGAGGGGCTGGTCGGCCTGCAGTCGACCTATAACCTCAAATCGACCGCAGCTCGTATCGTTGGTGCTTCGGGCGATGCTTGGACCTCGACCGTCACCATCGACAAGGGTTCTGCCGACGGGCTTACCATCAACATGCCTGTGACGAGTTCGGCCGGTGTTATCGGCCAGATCATCGAGGTTTCGGCCAAAACGTCGACCGTGCGCCTGATTGGCGACGAGAACTCCGGCGTGTCCGCCATGGTGCAGGACACGCGCGCTCAGGGCATGCTGCAGGGTCAGGCTGACGGCACGCTGCGCCTTGAGTACGTGAGCGTCGACTCCGACGTTAAAGTCGGCGACATCATCGTGACCTCGGGCATCGGTGGCGTGTTCCCCAAGGGTCTACCGCTCGGCACCGTCTCGTCGGTTGAGAAATCGGCAAACGACGTGTACTACACCATTGTGGTGCGCGCTCAGACAACGGCCGAGAACAACGAGGAAGTGCTGGTCATTACCTCGCTGACCGACGAACAGTCGGCCTCGGATGAGGACGTGAGCACGGCCAACAGCACGCCGCAGGGAACGTCGCGCGACGCTGCGACCAAGACGAAGGACGAGAGTTCGGATGAAAGTTCCGACACGTCCGAGACGACCGATTCTGGCTCGAACGAATAGGGGGCATGTCCATGGATCTACACGAGCAGGGGATGAGCTCCCGCACGTTTGTAATCGCCGCCATCGTGTGCGTGCTGCTGCAGGCGGGCCTGGCACCGCAGATCTCCATTGCGGGCGGTCGCGTCAACTTCATGATTATCCTGGTGTGCCTAAGCGTGTTCTCGGGCGACCCGACCCGTGCCGTCGTGTGCGGTTTTTGCAGCGGCTTGTTTTATGACCTGTCCGCTGCCGTGCCGGTGGGCGTTATGTCGCTCCTGCTGACCTTGGGTTCTTTTGCCCTGGTGCACAGCGCCGTCGGTCAGACAGGCGGTACCCCGAGTGCGCGCGGCGTCACTGTGGGCGCCTTCGCGCTCGTCATTAATGTGATCTACAGCATCATCTTGCTGTTTATGGGTTTGGAGACGAGCTTTGTTGTGGCGATCTTCGGCCATGCGCTGCCGTCCTCGATCCTGACGGGTCTGGTTGCCATTCCGTTTTTGATGTCCGGCGTCGTGCCGCAGTCCGGCTATGGATTCTCCGCACGTGGCGGACGCCAGACGGGTATGCGCTTTAAGCCCAAGACCCGCAAGCTCAAATAGGGGAGGCCCGTAGATGTCTTCCCAGATGACGGTTATTATCGCCGGTATCGTGCTGGTTGTGGCCATCGTGGTCGCGCTGGTCATCATGCGTCGTGGCGATTCCCGTTTTACCTACGATACGCAGCATGGAACGGCCCCGCGCGCCACTGAGGGCGAGGGCAATACCGCGGTGACCGCCTTTAAGGGCCGCTTTTCTATCCTCACCACGGGTGTGGGCGCGATGTTTGCGGCGCTTGCCGTCAAGCTGTGGGGCATGCAGATGGTCTCATCGGACTATTACGAGAAGCAGGCCAATAGTAATCAGACTCGCACCGTTACCACACCCGCTGTGCGCGGCCGCATCCTCGACCGCAATGGCGTGGCGCTTGTCCAGAACCGTCCCTCACTTGCTGTTGTGGCCTACCGCGACCTTGCCGAGGATGAGGTTCTGGTTCGCCATCTTGCCAACGTGCTTGGAATGCCTTACGTGGCGGTCCTTCGCAATATTCAGGACAATACAGAGGGCGCTCAGAGCCTGCATACCATCGCGACGGATGTCCGTCGCTCCACGGTTGCCTATATTCAGGAGCATGCCGGCGAGTTCCCGGGCGTCAAGATTGCCGAGCGTACCGAGCGCCAGTATCCATATGGCGAGACGGCATGCCATATCTTGGGCTATACCGGCACCATTACCTCCGAGCAGCTCGAGGCCCAGAATAAGAAAACCTCTGGCGATGATGATGCTTCTGCTGGCAAGATTACGTACCAGTCGGGTGATATCGTGGGCCAGGCAGGCGTTGAGAGCTACTACGAAAACCTGCTACAGGGTATTCGTGGTGAGCAGACCGTCAAGGTCGATGCCTCGGGCAATGTGACCGGTCAGGCCGGCGCCGTGCCCGCGAAGGCCGGCTCCGACATTAAGCTCACGCTCGACCTTAAGATCCAACAGGCCTGTGAGACGGCGCTGGCGAGCGCTATCGAGCTTGCCAAGACCACCGGCTACAGCAATGCCGGCAACGGCGCAGTGGTGTGTCTCGATCCCAACAATGGCGAGATCCTGGGCATGGCGAGCGAGCCCAAGTTCGATCCGTCCGTCTTCATCGGCGGCGTCTCTAATGACGTGTGGACCGAGCTCAATGATGACAAGGGTTCGCACCCGCTGCTCAACCGCGCCATTAGCGGTCAGTACATGTCGGCCTCGACCATCAAGCCGCTCTCGGCACTGGCCGGTCTTGAGTTTGGAACCTACACGTCGGGGCAGACGACCAACTGCACGGGCTATTGGACGGGTCTGGGCAAATCGTGGGGCAAGTACTGCTGGCTGCATTCCGGCCACGGCACCATGACGCTGCAGTCGGGTATCGCCAACTCGTGCGACCCCGTCTTCTACGACATGGGCAAGGCGTTCTTTTATGACGAGCAACATCCCGAAGGCTTGCAGGAGGTCTTTCGTCGCTGGGGCCTAGGCAAGACCTGCGGTATCGATCTGCCGAGTGAGGGCGCGGGCCGTATTCCCGATGCCGAGTGGAAAGAGTCGTACTTCACCGACGCCTCTGCTGAGGACCGCAAGTGGAATGCCGGCGACATGACCAACATTGCCATCGGGCAGGGCGACATCTTGGTGACGCCCCTGCAGATGGCGTGCGCCTATATGGGTCTTGCCAACGGCGGCAAGCAGTACGTGCCTCACGTGTTTTTGTCGGCCGTGTCGCGCGATGGCGACGGCGATGCCTATAAGTACAACGGCAAGGGCAAGAAGAAGCGTCTGGAGGCCAAGATCAACAGCGATTCGGATTTGGCTCTTGTTCGCAACGGCATGCACGACGTGATTTATACGGCATCGACGTCCCTGGCGGCGCACTTTGGCACCCTGACGCCGCAGGTATACGGCAAGTCGGGCACGGGCGAGAAAAGCGGCGAGGACGAATACGCGTGGTTCTGCGCCTATGCACCGGCCGATGACCCCAAGTATGTCATCGCTACTGTCCTGGAGCAGGGCGGCGGCGGCTCAGATACCGCGATGCATGTCGTGCGCGACGTGCTCGGCGTGATTTATGACGAACCCGATACCTCTTCGGCCTCGGGCGATTCTTCGGTTCGATAGGAGGTTGCGATGGATTTTTCTCCGGCGGATCTGTTCCGTTCAACCAAGACCGGTTCTCGCAGCAGCCTGGACCGTGTCAACAAACAACTTTCGGCTTCGCGCGGCACGTTTCGCCAAAAGGTGCATATCGGTGTGCTCGTGGCTACTGTGGCGCTCGTCGCCTACGGTGCCCTCATTATCTGGTCGGCTTCGCAGTTTAAGGCTGATGCTTCGTTCTCACGCCATCTGCTGGGAATTGGCATCGGCACGGTTCTGGCGGTGCTGGTCTGGCGTTCCGACCTGCGCGGTATTTCCAATTTCTCGACGGCGTTGCTCGTCATCGACCTGATCGTGATCCTCTCGCCCAAGATTCCGGGTCTGTCCTATACGGGCGGTCTGGGCATGACGGGCTGGATCAAGATTCCCGGTATCGGCTTGACATTCCAGCCGGTTGAGCTTGCCAAGCTCATCACCATCTTCTTTATTGCTACGCTTGGCTCGCAGTATAACGGTCGCATCGATACCGTTCGCGACTACATCAAGCTCTGCGGCATGCTGTCCATTCCGTTTTTGGCCGTCGTCGCCATGGGCGACCTGGGCTCGGGCCTTGTCGTGCTGGTTTCGGGCGCCATCGTCATTTGTATGAGCGGTGCACGCCGCGAATGGGTGCTGTCGACCCTTGCCCTGCTCGTGGGCCTGGTGGCCCTCGTCCTGGCGCTCGATTCGGTCTTTGATTCGCTGCTCGGCCACGATGTGCTCATCAAGCAGTATCAGATGAACCGTCTGACGGTCTTTATCGACCCCGATAATGCCGATTCGGACGATGCCTACAACCTGCAGCAGTCGCTTATCGCCGTTGGCTCGGGCGGTTTCTTTGGTAAGGGCCTGGGCCATGCGACGCAGTCGGCCGGCGGCTTTCTGCCTGAGTTCCACACCGACTTCGTCTTCGCCTTCCTGTCCGAGACCTTTGGCTTCTGCGGCTCCTTTTTGCTGCTGTGCTTGTACGTGCTGCTCATCTTCTCGACGATCCGCGTTGCCTTTAAGTGCGAGTCTCTGTTCCTACGCTTATCATGCGTAGGTATCGTCGGCATGTGGGCGTTCCAGACCTTCGAAAACATCGGCATGTGCATCGGCATGATGCCGATTACCGGTATTCCGCTACCGTTTATTAGCTTCGGTTCGTCTTCGATGATGATTCAGCTGCTGACGGTGGGTATCGTACAATCCATATGGCGGCATCGTTCGGGCGCCGCGTAACCGCTGGAGGGGTTTGCTATGAAAATTCCCGTAGATAAGCTGACCCGCGCTTTTAAGATGGGCGCGTCCGTTAAGAAGGGTTCCGATACGCCGGTGCGCGTCTCGGTCTATCTGGATTCGTCCGCCTCGCGCTTTCTGGCCGAGACGGTGCGAGACGCCTTTGTGCCGCAGACGACCTCGGGCATTGTGCGCGTCGAGCGTCTGGGGGAGGAGCGAATTGCTCCAAAGACCGATACCGATGTGGTGCTGGTGCTCTCGTGTGGTTCCGACCGCTTGGAGAGTGCCGTGCAGGAGCTCGTGATCGCCGGCGCGCCCGTGTGCGTGCTTGCCGAGTCTGCTGTGGAGGTGCCGTTTATCGAGGAGTCTACGCCCATGCTCGGCGTGGTAGCGGCAACCGATAAGACGTATCTGCTCGAGACGCTTGCCCGCTGGATTCTCGACCGCACCGACAAGGAAACGGCTTTTGCGGCGAACTTTGCCTTCATGCGCATCGCGGCGGCCAATCGTATCATCACCTCGTGCGCGCTCACCAATATGGCGACCGGTGCGCTGGTGTTTTTGCCGGGCGCTGATTATCCCGTTATGGCGCTGGCGCAGGTGGGCATGCTCTTTGAGCTCGCTGCCGTCTTTGGACGCGGCATTAAGCCCGAGCGCGGCTACGAGGTCGCGGGCGTGCTTGCCGGCGGTCTTGTGATCCGCGCGGTCACCCGCGCGCTCGTCAAGCAGACGCCGCATATTGGGTTTGCCGTCAAGGCGCTCACTGCTGCCGCGGGCACCTACGGCATGGGCCGTGCACTCGTTTCGCTCTACGAGCGCGATGTCGACTACAGCCGTGCCAACGAGGCGGTCACTGCCACGTTCTCCCGCGTTCGCGATCTGGTGACCACGGTCGCGGGCGCTACCCGTCCCATGGCGTCCTATCAGGACGCATCCGATCTCGCTGCTTAGGGGTTTTCCGTTGCGCGTTGCATACCAAGACTGTTTTCATTTAATTGAGCCGTTGCTCGCCAAGGTCGAGAAGCCGAGCCGCTATATCGATCACGAGTGGGGCACGCTTTCCAAGGCCGATGCCGACTACCGTTGCTGCCTGATCTATCCGGATGTGTACGAGGTCGGTCTGCCCAACCAGGGCATCGCCATCCTCTACAACATCCTTAACCAGGCCGAGGGCATCTCCTGCGAGCGCGGCTATGTGCCGTGGCCCGATATGGGTGACGCCATGCGCGTGGCGGGTATTCCGCTGCTCTCGCTCGAGGGTGCCGCGCCGGTCGCTTCGTTCGATATCGTCGGTCTGCATGTGCCGCACGAGATGGCGGTGACGAACTTCCTCGAGGCGCTCGACCTCGCTGGCATTCCGCTGTTAGCCGCCGACCGCACCGAGGACGACCCCATTATCATCGCCGGCGGCCCCTCGGTGTACAACCCCGAGCCGTACGCGGACTTCTTCGATGTTATCCTCATCGGCGAGGGCGAGGAATCGCTGCTCGAGACCTGCCAGCTGCATCGCCGCCTGCGTGACGAAGGAGTCCCGCGCGCGCAGATTGTTGAGCAGCTCGCATCCATTGCCGGCAACTACGTGCCGTCGCTCTATGAGGTTCGTCACGACGAGCCCTGCTCGCCCCATGGCTACACCGTGCCGCGTGAGGGCAAGGATGCGCCGACCGTGGTCTACAAGCGCGTCGTCGAGGATTTCGGCGCCACGAATCCGCTGTCGCAGTCGTGCGTGCCCTATGCGCAGCTGGTCCACGACCGCCTGTCTATCGAGATCCTGCGCGGCTGCGCCCGCGGCTGTCGTTTTTGCCAGGCCGGCATGACGTATCGCCCGGTGCGCGAGCGCTCTGCCGACCAGATCGTCTCGTCGGTGATTCAGGGCCTGGAAAAGACCGGCTATGACGAGGTGTCGCTGACCTCGCTCTCCACGACCGACCACTCCTGCATTCGCGACGTGCTCGGCAGGCTCAACCGTCGCCTGGAGGATACGGGTATTCGCGTGTCTATTCCGTCTCAGCGCCTGGATTCGTTTGGCGTGGATATGGCCGAGTCGGTTGCTGGCGAAAAGAAAGGCGGCCTGACGTTCGCGCCCGAGGCCGGCAGCCAGCGCATGCGCGACATC
The DNA here is from genome assembly GCA_965141245.1 of uncultured Collinsella sp. Taxonomy (GTDB): domain Bacteria; phylum Actinomycetota; class Coriobacteriia; order Coriobacteriales; family Coriobacteriaceae; genus Collinsella. The sequence continues at coordinate 65,812 of CBCSLZ010000007.1, read as the reverse complement.
ATTAACAAGAACGTGACCGAGGAGGACCTGGACCGTGCGGCCAAGGCGGCCTTCGAGGCCGGCTGGAACCGCATGAAGCTCTACTTTATGATGGGCCTTCCCGGCGAGCGTGACGAGGACATCGTGGCCATCGCCAATCTGGCCGATCACGTGCTGGAGCTCGGTCGTTCCGTGGTGCCCAAGGCTCGTCGCGGCTCGATCTCGGTTTCCATCTCGGTTTCGGTGTTTATCCCCAAGGCCGCAACGCCCTTTCAGTGGTGCCCGCAGCTCGACTACGACGACGTCAAGCGTCGCCAGAAGCTGCTTGTCACAAGTGTTCGCAACCGTGCCGTCCGCGTGCATTACCACGATGCCGAGACCTCGCTCATCGAGGCCGCGCTGTCCCGCGCCGGTCGCGACATGACGCCCGTTATCATCGATGCTTGGCGCGCGGGCTCTCGCTTTGACGCCTGGGTAGAGCATTTCTCGCTCGATAACTGGAAGGAGGCTGCTGCCAAAAACGGCATCGACCTCAATGAGCTTGTGCACCTGCCCTACGAGTTGGACTGGCGCCTGCCGTGGGAGCATGTGAGCCCCGGCTGCACGCGCGGCTTCCTCGAGCGCGAGTACCGTCGCTCGCTCGAGGGTGTCACGACTCCCGACTGCACCCGCACGTCGTGCACCGGCTGCGGGATCTGCCCCACGGTCCACGCCAAGAATGTATTGATGGGTGATCGCGCATGAGTGAGCGCCTGACCGACAATCCAACGCTCTTTAGGCTTCGTGTTCGCTATGGCAAGCGCGATCGCCTTAAGTACCTGGGCCATCTCGAAGTAATCCATACCATTGAGCGCATCGTGCGCCGTGCGGGACTTCCCTATGCCGTCACGCAGGGCTTCTCTCCGCACATGCGCGTGGGCTTCTCTTCGGCGTTACCGGTTGGTACGTCGTCGACCTGCGAGTGGTATGACCTGTTTATGACCGAGTTCGTGGCGCTCGACGAGGCGTTTGAGCGCCTGGCTGCGGCGTCTCCGGCCGATCTGGCGCCCATCGAGGCGGCGTACATCGACGTGCGCACGCCGGCATTGACGGCGCAGCTCACGCGCCTGTCGTATCGCATCGACTTACACCTGGATCCCGAGGCGCCCGTAAGCGCCGACGAGGTGCGTCGTGCGATCGACACGCTGCGCGCGGATCATGGCATCGACTACGCGCGCGGCAAAAAGAGCAAGCGCTTGGATTTGGATCACACGCTCGTTGGCTATGAGCTCACGGCGGGGGAGCGCCCGGACCATTTGGTGCTCATGCTCGACACCCATGCCGACAACGAGGGCTCCATGCGTCCGGAAATTTTGCTTTCTGCGGCTGATGTTTTGTTGCAGGGCTTGACCCCGGGCGTGGATGCACCTATTGTTTCCACCGGTATGCAAGACCTCGTGACCATCTGCTCCTACGATGTCGAGCGTCAGAATCAAGCATGCGAGGACGACGAGGGCCGACTCGTCAGCCCCATACCTGTGCGAACTTGTGGATTTGCTCCACATACTCGTTGACGGGGGTATTTTCGCCTGCTACTATATTCGGCTGTTGCACTAACTGATGCATGAAGGGCAAGTAAACATGTACGCAATCGTTAACACGGGCGGCAAGCAGTACAAGGTCGCCACCGACGATGTCATCACCGTCGAGAAGATCGAGGGCAATGAGGGCGACAAGGTCACCCTGCCGGTTATCTTCCTCAACGATGGTAAGAAGATCGTCACCGATCCCGACAAGCTGGCCAAGGCCAAGGTTACCGCTCAGATCGTTGAGCAGTTCAAGGGCGAGAAGCAGCTGGTCTTCAAGTTCCACAAGCGCAAGCGCTATCGTCGTCTGAAGGGTCACCGTCAGCAGCTCACCAAGCTGAAGATCGTGAAGGTTCAGGCTACCTCCCGCGCCAAGAAGGCTGTCAAGGCAGAGGCTGAGGCTGTTGCCGAGGCTCCCGTCGCCGAGTAGATTACACTCGTAACGAAAGAGTAGGTATACACAATGGCACACAAAAAAGGACTCGGTTCCTCCCGTAATGGCCGTGACTCCCGCGGTCAGCGCCTTGGCACGAAGCGCTATGCCGGCCAGACGGTAACCACGGGCACGATTCTCGTCCGTCAGCACGGCACGCACATTCACCCGGGTGAGAACGTTGGCCGTGGTAAGGACGACACGCTGTTCGCGCTGGTCGACGGTACCGTTGAGTTCCACAAGGGTATCAAGCACAGGGTCAGCGTACGCCCGCTCGCGAACGCGTAATTCACCCTTCATAGAGCACATATGTGGGAGGCACTTGAGTTTTAGGATTCAAGGGTCTCCCTCTTTTTTGTAGGAGGCGATTCTGTTGTCACAGTTCACCGATATCAGCCGCATTAACGTGTGCGGCGGCGACGGCGGAGCCGGATGCATGTCGTTTAGGCGCGAGGCATTTGTCCCCAAGGGCGGCCCCGATGGCGGCGACGGCGGTCGTGGCGGCAATGTCGTCATCCAGGCCGATGCTCAGCTGTCTTCGCTGATCGATTACCGCTTTAAGCATCACTTTCGCGCCGAGCGCGGCACGCACGGGCAGGGTGCCCGTCGTAACGGTAAGAACGGCGAGGACCTGATTCTCAAGGTTCCTATGGGTACCGTGGTGCGCGAGCTCGACCCCGAGACGCAGACCCCGATGTTCGAGATTGCCGACCTCGTTCACGATGGCGAGCGCGTTGTCGTGGCGCCCGGTGGCGCCGGCGGTCTGGGCAATACCCACTTTGTTACTTCGGTGCGTCGCGCTCCGGCCTTTGCCCAGCTCGGCGAGCCGGCCGAGGAGCACTGGATCGAGCTCGAGATGAAGCTTATGGCCGATGCCGCGCTCGTGGGCTTCCCCTCGGTGGGCAAGTCCTCACTCATCGCGCGCATGAGTGCCGCCCGTCCCAAGATTGCCGACTACCCGTTTACCACGCTCGTGCCGAACCTCGGCATGGTGCGTGCCGGCGAATATTCTTACGTCGTTGCCGACGTCCCCGGTCTTATCGAGGGCGCGAGCGAGGGCAAGGGCCTGGGTCACCAGTTCCTGCGCCACATTGAGCGTACGGCCCTGATTATGCACGTCGTTGACATGACGGGTGGTTTTGAGGATCGCGATCCGGTCGAGGATTACCATATCATCAACCGTGAGCTCGAGCAGTATGGCGCTGAGCTTTCTGAGCGTCCGCAGATCGTCGTTGCCAACAAGTGCGACGCGCCGGGCACGGCCGACAAGATTGCCGACCTCAAGCGCGCAGCGCTCGATGATGGCCATATGTTCTTTGCCGTGTCTGCTGTGACGGGCGCCGGCCTTAATACGCTGATGCTTGCCGTGGGCGAGCAGGTGGCTAAGCTGCGCGCCGAGTTGGCGGTCTCCGATGAGCCGGTCGTTCTGCGCGACGATGAGTGGGAGCGCCGCCGCCTGCAGCGTGAGAAGCGTTTCCGCATTGTCCAGGAAGAGCCCGGTGCCTTCCGCGTGGTCGGTCGTGCCATTGAGCGCATGGTCATTCAGACCGACTGGGAAAACGAGGAAGCCGTCATTTACCTGCAGCATAAGTTTGCGCGTATGGGTGTTGACGACGCGCTCGAGAAGGCCGGTTGCCGTGCGGGCGACGAGGTCCGCATTTGCCAGCGCGCCTTTGACTTTGAGGGCGCCGAGGACTTCTCGGAGTACGAGGAGGATCTCGAGGACGCAGACGTTGAGGTTATTGACGTAGCCGATGCTGCGGACGATGGCGTTGAGATTGTCGATGCGGCAGAAGTCGCGGACGATGTCGAGACCCCGGAGGGCGAGTAAGTCATGTCGCTGCGCGGTGGAATTGGTCTGCCTGAGCTGCCTATCAAGGATGGGCAGGAGTTTCGGCTTGGCATTATGGGTGGCACCTTCGACCCGATTCATTACGGGCACTTGGTTACTGCTGAGCAGGCGCGCGAGTCGCTCGACTTGGACGCCGTGCTCTTTATGCCGGCCGGCTCTCCCGCCTTTAAGCTCGACAAACCGGTGACGCCTGCCGAGGACCGTTATGCCATGACGGTCCTCGCCACCGCTGCGAATCCGGCTTTTTTGGCGAGCCGTTTCGAGATCGACCGTCCGGGCGTGACCTATACGGCCGATACGCTGCATGCCCTTCGCGATTTTTACCCGCCTCAGGTAAAGCTCTACTTTATTACGGGCGCCGACGCGATTATCGATATTGTGACCTGGCATGATGCCGGCCGAATCGCCGAGCTTGCCACGTTTATTGCGGCGACGCGACCGGGCTTTGATATCGATACGGCGCGTGCCCGAATCAAAGAGTCGGGCCTGCCGTTTGATGTGCGCTATATCCAGATTCCGGCGCTGGCGATTAGCTCGACCAACATTCGTAAGCGAGTTGCCCGTGGCATGAGCGTGCGCTATCTTACGAGCGAGTCCGTTCTCGGCTATATTCGCAAACGCGGGTTGTATGCCGATCTGGGTCAAGAAGATTTTGAGTGATGGGGGTCTACGTTGTCGGTAGAGGATCAGTTTGAGGGCGATGAGCGCGCGCTCCTCAAGCGCATTCAAGAGCTGCTCAATGTGCGTATGAAAGATAAACGTAAGCGCTACGTGCATTCGCTCGGGGTTGCCGAGACTGCGCTGCATCTAGCCGAGGTATACGGTGTCGACCGCTTTGATGCTGCCGCCGCCGGCCTGATTCATGACTGGGACAAGGTGCTCTCCGACGACGAGCTGGTCACGCGCGCTCTGCATTACGGCATTAAGATTGCCGGCTCTCCGTCTGCCGCGACGCCGCTTTTGCATGGCCCGGTTGCCGCCTATGAGCTTCCGCAGCTTTTTCCCGAGCTGTCGCCGGCGGTCTTTCAGGCTGTCGACCGTCACACCGTGGGCGCCTGCGACATGACGCCGCTCGATATGGTGGTCTTTGTTGCCGATGCCATCGAACCCAACCGCCATGGTGATTATGCCCACGCGCTGCGCAAGATGGTGGGGGAGTCGACGCTTGACGAGTTGTTCTTCTCCTGTTTTGCGCAGGGTCTGGTCTACGTGATCCAGTCCGGGCGCTATCTTTATCCCACGGCTATTACGATTTACAACCATTACGCCCAGCTACGCTAGCTCGGGTGCGTCTAGAAAGAGGTATTCCATGGCCGACGAGACCATGACCGACGAGCAGATTCTTGAAGGTGTGGAGCACAAGAGCTTCGTTGCCACGTCCGACCGCACTGCCGCCTCGCTGTCCACGAGCGGTGTCGCCGCCGAGGATGTCGCCCGCGCCGCCGCGCAGGCTGCCTACGACAAGAAGGGCGAGGACGTTCAGGTGCTCGACCTGACTGAGCTCTCCGACGTGTGCGACTACTTTGTGCTCGCCACCGGTACCAACAACCGTCAGGTCGATTCTATCGTCGACGAGATCGAGGAGAAGGTCGCCGAGGCTTGCGGTGAGCACCCGTTCTCCATCGAGGGCCGCGAGCAGAAGACCTGGATGCTCATGGATTACGGTTCAGTCGTTGTCCACGTCTTCACCCCCGAGGCACGTGACTTCTACCGTCTCGAGAAGCTCTGGGGCGACGCCCCCCAGCTCCCCCTCAACCTCCTCTAGTAGCTCATTTGAGACGGGGTTTTAGCTATCCTCACGCATATCGCCGGGCAGGTGCGGTTTTCCGCACCTGCCCGGCTTTCTTTTTACCCAAAGGCGGTTAATCGTTGAAGCGGGATTGGCGGCCGAAGGATAGGGCGGTGTCGCCGAATTTGTCTCGGACGGCGTCGATGGCGACGGAGAGGTCGCGGCGGTCGCTGGATTGGGCTCCGCGATCATCGACTTCGCAGAACAGGTCGGTCTGGATGCCGCCTTGGTGGTCGAAGTCGCTCATGCCGATGCCCGCTAAGCGAACATGCATGCCTTCCTGCCAGATGTTGTCGAGCAGTTCGAGTGCAACCGCCACGAAGATGTTCTCATCGTCGGTCGGATGAGGCAGCCGGCGCTGTGCCGTACGCCCGCTGCCATACGAATACTTAAGCTTGAGCGTTACCGTGGCGCCCGTCAGCCCCTGACGGCGCAGGCGGCGTCCCACTGACTCTCCCAACAGCGCAATTGCCGCCTCAATATCCCCACGCTCAGTCAGATCTTTAGCAAAGGTGCGTTCATTGCTGACCGACTTGACCTCTCGCTCTTCATCGAGGCTCGTGACTTCGGAGATTTCGAGTCCCAGCGCACGCTGGCGCATGCGTTCGCCGTTGACGCCAAAAATAGAGGCTAAGGTGGATTCCGGTGCACGTGATAGCTCGCCAAGGGTGTAGATGCGCATGCGGCGCAGTCGCTCCTCGGCCGAGCGCCCGATGCCACTCATGGCAGATACCGGCAGCGCGGCCAAAAAGCGCTGCTCGGTTCCGGGGCGCACGATGGTCAGCCCAAACGGCTTATCCCGCTCGCTTGCGATTTTTGCGACCGTCTTGTTGCAGCCCACGCCAATGGAGCAGGTCACTCCCAGCCCTGCCACGCGGTCGCTTATACGCCGCGCAACCAGCAGCGGGTCTTCGGGCGCAAAGCGACCCGGTGTGATATCGATAAAGGCTTCGTCGATGGATACGCGCTCGACGCGCGGGGTCTCGTCGGCGAGAATCGCCATGACCCGCGCGCTCACCTCGCGGTAGCGATCAAAATGCCCGTGCGTCCAAATGGCTTGCGGGCACAAGCGCCGCGCCTCGGCCGAGGCCATGGCAGAGTGCACGCCAAAGCGCCGCGCCTCATACGAACACGTGGACACGACGCCACGCGAATCGGCGTCTCCGCCCACGATGAGTGGCTTTCCGCGCCATTCGGGATGATCGAGCATCTCCACGCTCGCAAAAAACGCATCGAGGTCCATGAGGCCCACCGCCGGACCCGTCCAGGGAGGCGGCGTGACGCCCATGGCATCCTCATAACCGTATGTATGTTCGCGTCTTTCCATGTCATGAGTATACCGCGCAGCTCATGTGGGGCGCGTGTATGTGCTTGCAAATCCCGAATTCTTGTCTAAGATATGGATTTGCCCTCGACTACACCGAAGAAGTTGGTCTCACGGACTTCACCTGCCCGCGTCGATGGCGTATTATGTTCAACTGTTTGTTTGTAGTTGCAGCCTAAAGCTGCTTGGTTGGAGGAGTTTCCTTTGGCAGTCAAGATTCGCCTTGCTCGTCACGGCGCTAAGAAGCGTCCGTACTACCGTGTCGTCGTCGCCGATTCCCGCGCCCCGCGTGACGGTCGTATCATCGAGGAGGTTGGCCGCTACAACCCGATGACCGCCCCCAAGACCATCAACCTCGACCTCGAGAAGATCGCCGACTGGCAGTCCAAGGGCGCTCAGCTCACCGACGCCGTCGCCGCTCTGGTCAAGGCCGCCAACGAGGGCGAGAAGACCGAGACCGTCGTCAAGAAGTCCAAGAAGCAGCTCGCCAAAGAGGCCGAGGCCGCTAAGGCTGCCGCTGAGGCCGCTGAGGGCGCCGAGGAGTAAATCGTGCCTGAGGTTGACGCTGCACAGCTCGAGGGTGAGGCAATGCTCTCAGATCGCATCGCCGATCTCGTCGAATATCTCGTTGTTCAGATCGTCGACGACCCGGATTCCGTGAGCCTTGAGGTCATCGATGGTGACGACGCCTCTACGATTGAGGTTTCGGTCGCCGAGGATGACGTCGCTAAGGTCATCGGCCGTCGTGGCCGTACCATCAAGGCCATTCGCACGCTCGCCCGTGCACTGGCCGCTCGCCTCGACACTGCTGTCGAGGTAGAGGTTCTGGGCTAGGACCTTGAGGTCCCAGTACAAAAACATCGCCCGTGTGGTCAAGCCGCACGGAAGGAAGGGGGAGGTCCTCGCGCAGCCGCTGCGGGGGCTTCCTTCTGTATTAGAGCCGGGTATGCGCGTCGCCCTGACGCCGCCGGCGCTCAAGCGCGACTGCTTTTGCACGGTCGTGTCCGTCACCGATACGGGCGATGGCGATCTGGTTTCGTTTGAGGGCATTGACGACTTGACGGCCGCCGAGGGCATCACGGGATGCTACGTGCTGGCAAATCGTGACGATTTTGAGCTCGATTCGCTTGACGCTGCCTATACCGACCTGATGGGTCGCGAGGTGGTCGACGAGCGCTTCGGTTCGCTCGGCACGATTGTCGAGATCATGTCGACGCCCGCTAACGATGTTTGGGTTGTTGAGGGTGATCGGTACGGCGAGGTACTGATTCCCGTGATCGAGCAGGTCGTGCTCGATCTTCCCGACACAGGAACAATTTCCGTCCACGTTATGGACGGCCTGATCGATATGGACAAGTAGGGAGGACAACATGCTGATCGAGACCCTTTCGGTCTTTCCCGAGATGTTTGAGCCCGTCATGTCCACATCGATCTTGGGCCGCGCCCGCAAGGCCGGCCTTTTTGATTTTAAGGCGTATAACCTGCGCGACTGGACGCACGACCGCCATCGTACCGTCGATGACGAGCCGTACGGCGGCGGGCAGGGCATGCTCATGAAGGTCGAGCCTATCGCAGAGGCCATCGAGGCCATTAGCGCAGAGGGTCCCAAGCCCACGGTTGTGTTCTTCACCCCCTGTGGCGAGCCCTTTACGCAGCATGTGGCCGAGCGCCTGCTCAAAAGTGAGCGCCTGCTGTTTGTGTGTAGCCGCTACGAGGGCGTCGACGAGCGTGCGTATGCGTATGCCGATGAGCGTCTGTCGATCGGCGACTACGTGCTTACGGGTGGCGAACTTCCCGCTATGGTCGTTGCCGATGCCGTCGTACGCCTGATTCCCGGTGCCCTGGGCGACGAGATGAGCAATGTGGACGAGTCGTTCTCGACCGCCGAGGATGGAGGCCTGCTCGAGTACGCGCAGTATACCCGTCCTGCCGAGTTCAACGGCGAGGGCGTGCCTCCGGTGCTTGTGAGCGGCGATCACGCCAAGGTCGATGCCTGGCGTCGCAAGAACGCCATCGAGCGCACCTGCCGCTGGCGTCCCGACTTGATCGAGACGGCGCGGCTCACGCCCGAGGAGCGCGCTTACGCGCAGGAGATTCTTGACGCTTCGTATTCGCAGAGCGAGGAGTGAGTATGGTTCCTACGCAACATTCCGCGTTGAGGGGCGCTTTTGAGTGGATCGCGGTCATCGCGATCGCGCTCGTGGCCACGTTCCTGATCCGCACCTTTGTGGTCGAGCCCTTTGTGGTGCCCACCGGTTCTATGGAGGACACGATCGAGATTGGCGACCAGATCCTGGCGCAAAAGGTGAGCCTCGAGCTCGGTCAGCCCGTCAAGCAGGGCGATATCGTGGTTTTTCACAACCCCGATGGCACCTCTGAGCATGATGTTCTTGTCAAGCGTGTTATTGCCACAGCCGGCCAGACGGTTGACCTGCAGGATGGCAAGGTGGTCGTTGACGGCCAAGCGCTCGACGAGGACTATACGACGGGCATGAGCTGGCCACTTTCGGTTCAAGCGCCCGGTGCTCAGGTAAGCTATCCCTACACCGTTCCCGACGGGCGCGTGTGGGTGATGGGCGACAACCGCGAAAACTCTGCCGACTCACGCTACTTTGGTCCCGTCGACCGTTCGGACCTGATCGCTGTGGCGCTCGTGCGTTACTGGCCGCTCAACCGTCTGGGCGCTATCGACTAAAAACCGCTATAGTACAGTACCTAACCGTGTAATCGTTTCGACGAGGGGATATTAGAGGCATGAACGCTTCATCGCTTTCCTTCCAAGACATCATCCTGCGCCTCCAGCAGTACTGGGGCGAGCAGGGCTGCGTCATTATGCAGCCCTATGACTCCGAGGTCGGTGCCGGTACCTTCCATACCGCGACCACGCTGCGCTCGCTCGGTCCCGCCGAGTGGCGCACCTGCTATGCGCAGCCCTGCCGCCGTCCCGCCGACGGCCGCTACGGCGAGAACCCCAACCGCATGCAGCATTACTATCAGTTCCAGGTGCTCATCAAGCCCTCGCCGGTCAACGCCCAGGAGCTCTACCTGGGGTCTCTTGCCGCTATCGGTCTGGACCCCAACGACCATGACGTCCGCTTTGTCGAGGATGACTGGGAGAGCCCGACCCTTGGCGCCTGGGGCCTTGGCTGGGAGGTTTGGCTCAATGGCATGGAGGTCACGCAGTTTACGTATTTCCAGCAGGTGGGCGGCATCGAGGTCGACCCCGTGCCCGTCGAGATCACCTATGGCCTGGAGCGTATCGCCATGTATGCGCAGGGCGTCAACTCGGTCTACGACCTGGTGTGGAGCTACCTGCCCGACGGCACGCCCATGACCTATGGCGACGTGTTCCTTGAGAACGAGCGCGAGTTCAGTGCTTATAACTTTGAGGTCGCCAACGTCGAGATGATGCGTCAGAAGTTTGACGACTACGAGGCCGAGTGCCACTCCTGCCTGGAGCGCAAGCTTCCGCTGCCGGCGTACGACTGCGTCATGAAGTGCAGCCATGCCTTCAACCTGCTCGATGCCCGCGGCGCCCTGTCCGCGGTCGAGCGTGCCAACTATATCCTGCGCGTCCGCGCCGTCGCCAAGGCGTGCTGCGAGGCCTACATGGCCGAGGTCGCCGGAGTCAACGAGAATGCCGACCAGGAAGGCGAGGTGGCGTAAGCCATGGCAGACGCTAAGGATTTCCTGTTTGAGATCGGTACGGAGGAAATGCCCTCCGCGCCGCTGAACAATGCCGTCAAGCAGCTTGGCACCATGATCGCCAAGGGTCTCGATGAGGCCGGTCTGGCCCACGGCGAGGTCCGCGTGATCTCGAGCCCGCGTCGTCTGGCTGCACTCGTTGCCAACGTCGCCACCGCGACCGATGAGGTTCACGAGGTCAAGCGTGGCCCCGCGGCCAACATTGCCTTCGACGCTGACGGTAACGCCACCAAGGCCGCCCAGGGCTTTGCCCGCAAGTGCGGTGTGGCTGCCGAGGACCTGGCCCGTCGCGAGGATACTGACGGTCGCGAGTACGTCTTTGCCGAGAAGAACATCCCTTCCGCCCCGGCCACCCCGATCCTGACGGCCCTGTGCGAGAAGACTATCGCTGGCCTGCAGTGGCCCAACTACCGCAGCCAGCGCTGGGGTCACGAGCACGCGACGTTCGTGCGCCCGGTCCGTTGGATCTGCTGCCTTTTGGGCGAGGATGTTGTGCCCGTGTCGTTTGCCGACGTGACGAGCGGCAACACCACGCGTGGTCATCGCGTGCTTGGCCCCGGTGACCATGTGGTTGCCAGCCCCGCCGTCTACGAGCAGGTGCTTGAGGACGCCGGCGTGCTTTCTGCCGAGCGTCGTCGTGAGGCCATCCTTGCCGGTATCGCCGAGGTCGAGGCTGCCCGTCCCGGCTGCCATGTCGATACGCCCAAGAAGGTCTTTGAGGAGGTTATCAACCTCTGCGAGTGGCCGACGGTGCTCGTCGGTACCTTCGATAAGGAGTTCCTCAAGGTCCCGCACGAGATTATCTGCGAGTCCATGCTCACCAACCAGCGCTACTTCCCGATCTATGACGGCGAGGGCAAGCTCACGCGTGAGTTCGTGGTCGTCTCCAACAGCAAGCCCGAGAACGCCGAGCGCGTGATCGACGGCAACGAGCGCGTCGTGCGCGCCCGTCTGGACGACGCAAAGTTCTTCTACGAGGAGGACCTGAAGATCTCCCTCGACGAGTTCCGTGAGCGTCTGGCCAAGGTTGCCTTCCAGGAGAAGCTCGGTAGCGTGCTCGCCAAGTCCGAGCGCATCGAGCAGCTCGCGCTCGCTATCGCCCGCGAGGCTCACCTGGGCGCCCATCTTGCCGCCGACGCTGCTCGCGCCGCGCACCTGTGCAAGGCCGACCTGGTGTCCAACGCCGTCATCGAGTTCACGAGCCAGCAGGGCGTGATGGGCGGTTATTACGCGACCGCGATGGGGGAGAACGACGAGGTCGCCCACGCCATTCGCGATCACTATCGTCCCCGCTTTGCCGGTGACGAGCTGCCCGAGGGCACCGCTGGCTGCATCGTGGCCTGTGCCGACAAGCTCGATACCATTGCCGGTATCTTTGCCATCGGCGAGCCCCCGACCGGCTCCTCCGACCCCTATGCGCTGCGTCGTGCCGCTATCGGCATCATCAACATCCTGCGCGACCGCCTGCCGATCGACCCCACGTCGCTCATCGACTTTGCGCTCGAGCTCTATAGCGAGCAGGGCATTGAGTTCGACGCCGCCGAGGTCGCTCAGCAGGTCCGTGACTTCTTCCACGGCCGTCTGGTGAGCATGGCCCGCGACGAGAAGATTCCGGCCGATACCGTCGCCGCCGTCTCCGCGGTGCACATCATCGCCCCGTCCGTCTTCTTCGCCCGCTGCGCCGCGCTCGATGAGGCTCGCAAGAACGACGCCGAGACCTTCGACAACCTGGCGACCGCCTATGCCCGCGCCGCGCACATCTCCAAGCCCGAGCTGGGTGCGGAGTACGACCGCAGCCTGATGGGCGAGGTCGAACTCGCGCTTGCCGATGCCTCCGAGGCCGCTCAGACCGCTGTCGATGCCGCCCTTGCTGCCGAGGACTACCCGGCCGCATTTATTGCCCTCGCCGCCCTGCGCGCGCCCATCGACCGCTTCTTCGATGAGGTCATGGTCATGGACAAGGACGAGCAGCTCCGCGATAATCGCCTTAAGCTGCTCAACCGCTTCGAGGCCGTTTTCTCCGGCATCGCCAACATCGGTGAGCTTGCCCGCAAAAAGTAAGCCAGCCTGCGCATAAGCGCAAAAGGAGCCCCGCATGGATTGCCCGGTCACCGCTCGTCCCACCGTTATCGTTATCTCCGACTCTCTCGGCGATACCGCTTGTGAGGTGGTGCTTGCGGCGTCCGGGCAATTTGATGAAGGGGCTTTTCGTCTCTTGCGCCTGCCCAAGGTGAACTCTGTGGAGCAGGTCAAGTCGTTTGTGGGTCCGCGTGTCGATGCGGACCATCGCGATATTGCCGTGTTCCATACCATTGTCGATCCGGCGCTTCGCGCCCGTGTGCTCGATTACCTTGGTATGTTGCATATTCGCTCGGTCGACCTGATCGGCCCGACGCTCGCCGTGCTGTCGTCGCTTATCGGTGTGTCGCCCAAGGGCGTCGCGGGCGTGATTCACAGGACCGATGACCGCTATTTCCATCGTATCGAGGCCATGGAGTATTTCGTTGAGCACGACGACGGGCGCGGTTGCGACGATCTGTCGGGTGCCGATATCGTGCTGCTGGGCGTATCGCGCACGTCCAAGACGCCGCTGTCGATGTATCTGGCCTATCAAGGTTACAAGGTTGCCAATGTTCCGTTGGCCCATGGCATGGAGCCGCCGAAGTCGATTTACGAGGTTGACCCGATGCGCCTGTTCGGCCTGATTTCGACCGTCGATGTGATTTCCGAAATTCGCGATAGCCGCTTGGGCGATGACTACGCCCGTGCCGTTGCCGGCTCCTATGCCGAGCCCGAGAGCGTGCGCAGCGAGCTTGAGGAAGCTCGTGCCCTCATGAAGCGCCTAGGCTGCTTTGTGGTGCGTACCGACGGCAAGGCCATCGAGGAAAGCGCCTCCGAGATCATTAGCCACTTGGAGGAAATCCAAGAAGCCCGTGCCTGCCGCGCCGCCCGTCGAGCCCAGCAAAGTTAACTCATTTCGGTAGCTAAAAATGCACCGTCTCAAAAGACTACCTAAAAATAATGCACGATATTGGTAAAGCGATTTAGTAAAGAACTTGCATTTGACCTGCAATTCTCTTGCATTGGTATCTTCATAAGGTAACCACCTTTACCTACCGTTTACCGTCACATTTACCACGTTTACCAAACCCCGCGCCCTCTACGCAAGCCCGTTCAATGCCCGCCGTATAGTACCCACACGGCCCGCATCCGGCGGGTCGATTCGTTACCACGGTCGTGTGCGTAAGCGCATGGAAGGGGAAGTATCGTGAGCGATTGCAAGAGGGTTTACCGTTTTGGAACCGACGCCCAGGGCACCTGTGTCACCGAGGGCGACAAGTCCATGAACTTCGTGCTTGGCGGCAAGGGCGCAAACCTTGCCGAGATGAGCCGCATCGGCCTGCCGGTTCCCGGTGGCTTTACCATTACCTGCCAGACCTGTGTCGAGTACTCCGGTGCCGGCAACGTCTGGCCCGAAGGCGCACTCGATGAGATCGTTGCCGCCGAGGCCGACCTCGAGGCCCGCTGCGGCAAGAAGCTCGGCGATGCCTCCGATCCGCTGCTCGTGTCGGTTCGTTCGGGCGCTCCGTTCTCCATGCCCGGTATGATGGACACGGTCCTCAACTTGGGCCTCAACGACGACTCCGTTCAGGGGCTCATCGCCCAGACGCAAAATCCGCGTTTTGCCTGGGATAGCTACCGCCGCTTTATCCAGATGTTCTCCAACGTCGTTATGGGTGTTTATGCCGACCTGTTCGAGAACGCCCTGACCCAGGCCCGCCTGGTCGCCGGTGTTCGCGTCGATTCCGAGCTTTCGGCCGAGGACCTTCAGGAGCTTGTCGAGACCTTCAAGGGCATCTTCTCTGATAACGTCGAGGCCGCCCTGTATCCCGAGCTCGAGGTCACCGGCGGCAAGCCCGTCTTCCCGCATGATCCGGAGCTCCAGTTGCGCCTTGCCATCCAGGCCGTCTTTGGCAGCTGGATGAACGAGCGCGCCTGCATCTACCGCAAACAGCACGGCATCTCCGACGAGCTCGGTACTGCCGTCAACGTCCAGGCTATGGCTTTTGGCAACAAGGGTGAGACCTCCGCGACCGGCGTCGCCTTTACGCGCAACCCGGCCGACGGCACTAAGGAGTTCTACGGCGACTTTCTGGTCAACGCCCAGGGCGAGGATGTCGTCGCCGGCATCCGCAATACCGAGCCCATCGCCGACCTCAAGACCACCCCGGGCCTCGAGTCCGCAGGTGAGGAGCTCGAGCGCGTGTTCCTGACGCTCGAGGATCACTATCGCGACATGTGCGACATCGAGTTCACCATCGAGCAGGGTAAGCTCTGGATGCTCCAGACTCGCGTGGGCAAGCGCACTGCCACCGCCGCCCTGCGCATCGCCATCGAAATGGTCGAGGAGGGCCTGATCACTCGCGAGGAGGCCGTGAGCCGCATCGATCCCGCGCAGCTCGACCAGCTTCTGCACCCGCAGTTTGACGCCTCCAAGAAGTACGAGGCGCTGGCCAGCGGTCTTAACGCCAGCCCCGGTGCCGCCGTGGGCGAGGTCGTGTTCTCGAGCGATGACGCCGTCGCGCGCGCCAACGAGGGTCACAAGGTCATTCTGGTTCGTTGGGAGACCAACCCCGATGACCTGAAGGGCATGGTCGCCGCCGAGGGCATCCTGACCAGTCACGGTGGCAAGACGAGCCATGCCGCCGTTATCGCCCGCGGCATGGGTACGCCCTGCGTCTGCGGCGTTGAACGCTTCCACATCGACGCCGCCGAGAAGGTCGTGCACATCGAGGGCAGTGACCGCGTGCTGCATGAGGGCGACATCATCTCCATCGACGGTACTCAGGGCATCGTCGTCGACGGCGCCGTTGATCTGGTTTCGGCTGAGCTCACCGGCGACCTGGACACCATCCTGTCCTGGGCCGACGAGATTCGTCTGGACGAGACCGATGGCCACGCCAACCACGTGCGCGTCAACGCCGACAACCCTGAGGACGCTGAGCTCGCCCTCGAGTTTGGTGCCGAGGCCATCGGCCTGTGCCGCACCGAGCACATGTTCCTGGGCGACCGTAAGAACATCATCCAGAGCTTTATCCTGTCTGACGATGAGACCGTGAAGCAGCAGGCCCTGGCCGACCTGCTCAAGGTTCAGACCGAGGACTTCCTGGCGATGTTCAAGACTATGTCCGGTCGCGACGTGGTCGTTCGCCTGATCGATCCGCCGCTTCATGAGTTCCTGGATAATCCTCGCGAGCTCGAGGTCGCCATCACCAAGAAGGAAGCCGCTGGCGCCAGCGAGGAAGAGCTTGCCGTCCTGCGCACCCGCCTGCGTCGTATCGACGGCATGGTCGAGTCGAACCCCATGCTCGGCCTACGCGGCGTGCGCCTGTCCGTCGTCTTTAGCGATCTGCCGCTCATGCAGGTCCGTGCCGTGGCAACGGCTGCTGCCCGCCTTATCAAGGAAGGCGTCGACCCGCGTCCCGAGATTATGGTCCCGCTCGTCTCCATCACGGCGGAGCATGTCCAGACCCGCGAGGTCATCGAGCGCGTGATCGCCGAGGTTTCCGCCGAGGAAGGCGTCGAGCTCAATATTCCCGTGGGCACGATGCTCGAGCTGCCGCGTGCCTGCATGGTCGCCGACGAGATCGCCCATCATGCCGACTTCTTCTGCTTTGGCACCAACGACCTCACGCAGACGACCTTCGGCTTCTCCCGCGACGATGCCGAGGCCAAGTTCATCCCGCTGTACATGCACAAGAAGATCTTGAAGGATAACCCCTTCGAGACCATCGACTCTGCGGTACTCGAGCTGGTGCGCATGGCCGTCGAGAAGGGTCGCGCCACCAACCCCGGCATGCACTTTGGCGTGTGTGGCGAGCACGGCGGCGACCCCAAGTCCATCAAGGGCCTGTTTAACGTGGCCGATGTGGACTATGTGTCCTGCTCGCCCTACCGCGTGCCCCTCGCACGCCTGGCTGCCGCCCAGGCCAAGCTCGAGGCGAAGCGCTCCGCCTAACGTTTTGGGTATAGACGCCTAGCGTAGCCCCCTTCATGCCGCCCGCCTCATTCGTGAGGCGGGCGGTTATCATGTGCGGGTTTTGTCTTTTTGTCTGCGTAAAAAATTGTTCTTGCAGCAGAAACCCGCGCGTGTATACTCGAATACGTTTGTTCAACTACGTGCCGGCCAAGGTGGTACGGCACCTCTAGAAGAGTAAGGAATTGCACATGGATTACATCCGCGCAATCGAGCGTCAGCAGATCCGCGAGGACATTCCTCAGGTTCGCGTCGCCGACAACGTCAAGGTTCACTACCGCATTAAGGAAGGCGACCGCGAGCGCATCCAGGTCTTCCAGGGCGACGTCATCCGCATGGCCGGCGCCGGTGCCCGCGAGACCTTCACCGTCCGCAAGATGTCCTTCGGTGTCGGTGTTGAGCGTACCTTCCCGCTTCACAGCCCCAAGATCGCCAAGCTCGAGGTCGTTCGTCATGGTCGCGTCCGTCGCGCCAAGCTGTACTACCTCCGCGACAAGGTGGGCAAGGCTGCTCGCATCCCCGAGAAGCGCTAAGAAGATCGCAGCGTCTGTCCACTCGTTTGGACACAAGGGTCACCTTCGGGTGGCCCTTCTTTTTATCTGATTTGCATGCAAGGAGGGCCTGGTATGGCCAACATGACGAGCTCGGTTTCGGCATCGCAGGTTGCCGGTGAGTTGGCGAGCGCTACGTTTGAGGAGATTCCCGCCCTCGTGGAGCATTATCGCGAGGACCCGCGCCAGCAGGTGATCAAGGCTTGTGAACGCGCCCTCAAACGCCATGCCAAAGAGCTTGCCGAGCGCGAGCGCGTCAATGACATGTACGAGCTTATGCATGAGCTTGGCGGCGATGGGGTGGTCGTTGGTGTCGACGAGGTGGGCCGTGGCTCGGTAGCGGGTCCCTTGACCGTGTGTGCCGTGTGTCTTCCGATGGAGCCGCGCGTCTGGGGTATCAACGATTCCAAAAAGCTCACGCCCGCGCGCCGCGAGTTGCTCTCTGTGAAGATTTCCGAGGTGGCGACGGCGATTGGTTTTTGCCATATCGCGCCTAAGGATATCGATGAGATGGGCATGGCCCGTGCTATCCGTACCGCCGTTGCGGGCGCCGTGGCCGATACGGGGCTCGAGCCCGATTGCGTGCTTATGGATGGCAACCCCTTGGGCGCCGTTCCTAACGAGCGCGATGTGGTGAAGGGCGATGCCAAGATCGCCTGCATCGCCGCGGCGTCCATCATGGCCAAGGTCACGCGTGACGAGATGATGGTCGAGTACGACGCCGAGTATCCCGAGTACCATCTGGCCGAATCGAAGGGCTATGCGAGCCCCGAGCACATCGAGGCCATTCGAAAACATGGACTTTGTCCACTGCATCGTGTGAGCTTTTGCGGAAACTTTCTGCAGACTGAGCGCCTTTTCTAGGTCAATTGTGGAGACAGGGACCTCTAGGGTTTTATAAACCTGCTGGTAGCGGGCCGTATGCAACAGCATTGCTGCGTACGGCCCTTTTTTGACGGCATTTGGTCAGCTTTTGGTTTGCTTCCTGTACTTACCCGCATGAAAGGTGCCCTCATCATCGGGGCAATGCAGTGTGCGGGAAAGGAGACCCCATGAGTGCCGCAAGCAAAAAGAGCAAGACGCAGCAGCTCAAGGAGCGTTGGGAAAACGGCGAGCTCGACTGCGGGGCGATGACGCCCGAGTTTATCAAGGGACTCAGTCCCCGTGAGCTGGGCATGCTGGGCGAGCTGATCACCATCGACTACTTTAACGAGCGCGGCTACACCTTGCTGGAGCAGGGTTATCGTTGCACCGAGGGCGAGGCCGATCTGGTGCTGCTCGATGAGCTTGACGATGTCGTGGTGATGGCCGAGGTCAAGACCAGGCGCGTCGCCCTGGATTGCACCACGCGGGTCTTTCCCGAGGAGGCCGTGGATGCCCAAAAGCAGCGTCGGTATCGCCGTATCGCAAGTTGCTATCTCATGGAGCACTATCCGCTCAAGGCGATCCGCTTCGATGCAGTGGGTGTCACCATTCGCGGCGGGCATATCGCCGAGATCGAGCATCAGTACAACGCGTTCGATTGGCAGGTGTCGTGATGGCGTTCGAGACGTTTGCCGTTCACGCGGCCTGCATCCGCGGCGTCGAGGCGATTCACGTCACGGTCGAGGTCTCGCTTGCCGGCGGCGTTCCGGGCATTCAGATGCTCGGCATCCCGAGTATGGAGGTGATGGAGTCACGTGGTCGTATTCGCTGTGCGATGCGCTCGGCCGGCTTTGAGATCCCGCGCTCGGGCATTACGGTCAATCTGGCGCCCGGCGATATTCGCAAGACCGGTAGCGGCTTTGATCTGCCCATCGCCATCGCGGTTCTAGCGGCCGATGGTCAGATTCCCCGCGACAACCTCGATCGTTGTCTTATCGCCGGCGAGCTCGGCTTGGACGGCACGGTGCTTCCTGTCAAAGGCGAGGTGGCGTTTCAGCTATTGGCTCGCGACATGGGGCTGTCTTTTATCGCCGGCAGGTCCGACCAGCATGTGCCACTCGCGGGCGTGGATTGCGGCTTTATCGACCATCTGTCTCAGCTTGCTCACGGCATGGGCGATGCCGCACGGCACTACTTGGATTCCGAGGGTGTCGAGGCGACCTTTGAGCCCGAGCTCGACTATGCAGACGTGCTGGGGCAGGAAGTCGCTAAACGCGGCATGGCGCTTGCGGCGGCAGGGGAACTCGGCTTGCTCATGATCGGGTCTCCGGGATCGGGCAAGACGATGCTCGCACGCCGTATGACCGGCATCCTGCCCGAGCTTTCCGTTGAGGATCAGCAGGAGGCGCTGTGCATTCATTCGGTCTTGGGCGAGAACATCGATGGCTTATTGGCAGGTCATCGGCCGTTTCGAAGCCCCCATCACAGCATTTCAACGGCGGGCCTCATTGGCGGTGGGCGCCCGGTGCACCCGGGTGAGATCAGCCTTGCTCATGGCGGCGTGCTCTTTTTGGACGAGCTTGCCGAGTTTCCCACCGGTGTGCTGCAGACACTGCGTCAGCCCATCGAACGCGGCTACGTCAGGATCGTACGCGTCGACGGGGCCTTTACCTTCCCGTCGCGCTTTCAGCTGCTGGCTGCGAGCAATCCCTGCCCCTGCGGCTTTTTGGGCGATCGCGAGGTGCCGTGTCGCTGCTCGGCGGCGATGGTCGAGCGCTATCGGTCTAAACTGCGCGGTCCTTTGGCCGACCGTATCGACATGATGATCGATGTGACCCGTCCCGATCCCCAAGTGATTATCGAGGGTGCGGAGGGTATGTCGTCGGCCGAGTTACGTGACTACGTTGTGCGCGGTCGCGCCTTTCGCGCCTGGCGCGAGTCCCGCATGGACGATGCGGATGCCGAGGCCGACGATGACGAGACGCGGTCCATTGACGGCGTCGTTTCGACCTTCGAGCTCGATGATGCGGCGGAGAAGTGTGTGCTCGGCCTGTCGAAGCGCACGCATCTCACGGGCCGCGGTATCGTGCGCCTGGTGCGTATCGCGCGTACGATCGCAGATGTCGCCGAGAGCGAGCAAGTGACGCAGGACCACGTGCTCGAGGCGGCGATGTACCAGGGAAGGAGGGACCAATGATGGCCGAGGGGGCCTTCGAGCTGCATCCAGGTGATGCGTTGTATCCCGAGACCGTTTTGGAGCTATCTGATGTACCCCAGACGCTTTATGTGCGCGGCAACCCCGAGGTGCTTTCGACGCCCGCGCTCTCCATCATTGGCGCGCGCAAGGCCTCGCCGTACGGCCTTGCCGTGGCAGAACTGGCCGCGAAAGTTGCGGTAGAGGCGGGGGTGACGGTGGTCTCGGGCGGCGCGGTCGGTTGTGACCAGGCCTCGGGTTGGGCTGCGGTCAACGCCGGCGGCAAACACGTCGTGGTGCTGGGGACGGGCGCCGACGTGGTCTACCCGCGTTCGAGCGCGGGGCTGATTACGCGCACGCTTGATACGGGTGGCGCGGTCGTGTCGATCTCTCCGTGGGGCATGGGTCCGCGCAAGTTCGCCTTTCCGCGCCGCAATCGCGTGATCGCGGCCCTGTCGCAAGCCCTCTTTGTATCCGAGGCGGGTATGCCTTCTGGGACGTTTTCTACAGCCGAGGCTGCTATGGATTTGGGGCGCGAACTTCTTGCCGTGCCGGGGTCGATCCTATCGCCCGAGTCGCGTGGCACGAATTACCTCATTGCGAACGGTGCCTGCTGCATCGTCGACGAGGAATCTATCGAGATGGCTATCTCACGCATCTACGGAACCCTGCGCTACTCGCGCCCCGATGCTCCCGGCATTGCCGACCTGGATCCAACGCAGCAGACCGTGATGCATGCGCTCATCGCCTCTCCGCTCAAGGTCGACGACATCGCGGCGCTCGTCTCGCTCGATGCTGTCGGCGTACTCAAACTCTTGGGTTCGCTTGAACTCGAGGGTCTTATCGAGCGCATGATGGATGGAAGGTATGCGCCCTCCAAGTTTGCCCTTCACGCCCAGACACCCTTCGGTCACAATGGAAAACGTGTCAATTAGAAAGGTGTTTGCAGATGCAGTTCGATCAGGTGACAGTTATCGGTGGCGGTCTGGCGGGTTCGGAGTGCGCGATCCAGCTGGCAGACCGCGGGTTTGCCGTAAAGCTGTGCGAGATGCGCCCCCAGGTGAGCTCCCCGGCCCACCATACCGATCACCTGGCAGAGCTCGTCTGCTCGAATTCGTTTAAATCGACCCGTCCGGATTCCGCGGCTGGTTTGCTGAAGGCCGAGCTTGAGCGCATGGGTTCAGTCCTGCTCGATTGCGCCCATCGCGCGGCTGTTCCCGCCGGCGGTGCCCTGGCGGTCGACCGCGTCAAGTTTTCCGAGCTTGTCGAGGCCGAGGTTGTTGCTCGTCCCAATATCGAGGTCGTGCACGGCGAGGTCACGCAGATTCCCGAGGGTCACGTGGTCATTGCCGCGGGCCCGCTGTGTTCACCGGCGCTGAGCGAAGAGGTTATGAAGCTCGTCGGTGGCGATGCCCTGGCATTCTTTGATGCGGCGGCGCCGATCGTCGATGCCTCCACGCTCGATATGGACGTGCTGTTCTCGCAGTCGCGCTACGAGGAGCAGGGGGGCGGCGACTATCTCAACGCTCCGCTCAATAAGGAGGAGTACGAGGCCTTTATCGAGGCGCTTACCACGGCCGACCGCGTGGTGCTCAAAGACTTTGAGGGCGGCGATCTGTTCCAGGCTTGCCAGCCTGCCGAGGAAGTTGCGCGCACCGGCAAGGATGCCATTCGCTTTGGCGCCATGAAGCCCGTCGGCCTCACCGACCCGCGTACCGGACGTCGCCCCTGGGCGGCGATTCAGCTGCGTGCCGAGAACAAGGAGAAGACCGCCTATAACCTGGTGGGCTTCCAGACCAACTTGACCTTTGGCGAGCAGAAGCGCGTCTTCCATATGGTGCCGGGCCTGGAGAACGCTGAGTTCTTCCGCTACGGTGTCATGCACCGCAATACCTTTGTCGACGCCCCGCATGTGCTCGATGGCACCTTTGCCGTGCCCGGTACCGGTGTGCGCCTGGCCGGTCAGATCACCGGCACCGAGGGGTACATGGAAGCCGTGGCGACAGGTCTGCTCGCGGCGCTCAACACCTATGCCGAGGCTATCGGTGCCGCGGGCGTCGAGTTGCCGCGTGTGGGCGCCCTGGGTGCGCTCGTGGGCTATGCGACCGATCCTGCCACCGTGGGCTATCAGCCCATGCATGTCAACTTTGGCCTGGTGCCGCCACTCGAGGATGGTAAGCGCCGCAGCAAGCGCGACCGCTACCAGGCCTATGCGGACCGTGCGCTCGAGGCCCTCGATGCCTACTTGGCCGCGCGTTCCGACTTGTTTGGAGGCGACCGGTCATAGCCTTTGACCTGTACGACACCGTCGACTCGTTTATCGCCTATATCGCGCGCGTCGAGGGGCTTTCTCCCAACACGGTGACGGCCTATGGCTCGAGGCTGGAGCGCTTCGCTGCCTGGTGCGAGCGCGAGGATATCGATGCTTTCGCTGCCGACGTGCGCACCATTCGTCGCTATCTTGCCGAGCTTTCGCGTGAGCAGGTGGCTCCCCGAACGCTTGCGGCGCACCTGTCGGCTATTCGATCTCTCTATCGCTGGATGGCTGCCGAGGGGATTGTCGAGGGCGATGCGGTCTCGGCGATCGCGTCGCCCAAGCTGCCGCGTGACCTGCCGGGCGTCCTTACGACCCAGCAGGTCGAGGCGCTGCTCAAGACGCCTGATACCTCAACACCCGCGGGACTGCGCGATGCGGCGATGCTCGAGTTGCTCTATGCCTCGGGTGCCCGCATCTCAGAGCTTGCGGCGCTCAATGTGGAATCCATCTCATGGTCCGAGCGCACGCTGCGCCTGTGGGGTAAGGGAAGCAAGGAGCGCATCGTTCCTCTGTATCGTCGTGCGCTCGATGTGACGCGTCTCTATATTGAAGAGGGGAGGCCGGAGTTGCTCGCTCGGGCAAAGCGCCGCGACCTCGCTACCGGGCCGCATCCGCTGCTTATATCGGCGCGCGGCAATCGCATGAGCGCCGCGATGCTCCGGCGGCGGTTCCATACGCTGGCGACGCTCGCCGGCATTCCGGCCGACATCGCCCCGCATGCGATGCGCCATACCTTTGCGACCGACTTGCTCGAGGGCGGTGCGGACCTGCGCTCGGTTCAAGAGCTGCTAGGTCATGCGAGCCTGTCCACGACGCAGATCTACACGCATCTCACACCCGATCGGCTTAAGCGGGCTGTGGCTCAAGCCCATCCCCGCGGCGAATAGTGGCTGGGACGTCCCGCCCCGCACTCAGGTGTGTGGTTTTGATTGCGGGTTGGCAGGAAGAGGCATTCCTGCTATCATTCATCGGGTTGCTTCACGGCAACAGGTTTTTATCACGCACGCGCGGCTACTTCATACCGTGGTGCCCGGGCTTTGGTAGCACATGTCCGGGTTGGTTTTGGAGGATGACCCCGCGCGGAGGCAAACCACAGGAGGTTTAACATGGCTACCAAGATTAATATCCGCACCCTGCTCGAGGCCGGCTGCCACTTCGGTCACCAGACCCGTCGCTGGAACCCCAAGATGAAGCCGTTCATCTTCGGTGAGCGCAACGGCATCTACATCCTCGACCTCAAGCAGACCATCCTCGACGCCGACCAGGCCTACACCTTCGTCAAGAACGTCGCCAAGGGTGGCAACGTGCTGTTCGTCGGCACCAAGAAGCAGGCTCAGGAGGCCGTCAAGAACGCTGCTGAGCGCGCCAACATGCCTTACATCAACCAGCGTTGGCTCGGCGGTATGCTGACCAACTTCGTCACCATCCGCTCCCGCATCAACCGCATGGAGGAGCTCGAGGCCATGGTCGAGGACGGCCGCATGGCTGTTCTGCCCAAGAAGGAGCAGGCTGTGCTCGGTAAGGAGCTCACCAAGCTCCAGACCAACCTCGGTGGCGCCCGCGACATGAAGGGTCTGCCCCAGGCCCTCTTCGTCATCGACACCAAGCGCGAGGAGAACGCCATCAAGGAGGCCCAGCGCCTGAACATCCCCGTCGTCGCCCTGATCGACACCAACTCCGATCCCGACGAGGTCGAGTACGGCATCCCCTGCAACGATGACGCTATCTCCGCTGTCACCCTTATGTGCGAGCTCATGGCTGACGCCTGCCTCGCTGGCTCCGGTAAGGAGCAGGTCTCCGAGGCCGAGATGGCCGCTGAGCCCAAGGCCGAGTAAATCAGTCTTAGTTAATTCTTTTTCATCTCTTTGAAAGGAACCACAATGGCCCAGATTACCGCCGCTATGGTCAAGCAGCTCCGCGAGATGACCGACTCCCCGATGATGGAGTGCAAGAAGGCTCTCGTCGAGGCTGACGGCGACATGGACGCCGCTGTCGACGTTCTGCGTAAGAACGGCCTTGCCAAGGCTGCCAAGAAGGCTGGCCGTGAGACCAACGAGGGCGCTGTCGCCGCGTTCGTCTCCGAGGATGGCAAGACCGGCGCTCTGCTCGAGCTCTCCTGCGAGACCGACTTCGTTGGCTCCAACGCCAAGTTCACCGGCTTTGCTTCCAAGGTCGCTGAGGTTGTCGCCACCACCGAGCCGGCCGATGTCGATGCTCTGCTCGAGAAGCCGATGGGCGAGGAGACCGTTTCCTCCGAGCTCACCGAGATGATTCACATCATGGGCGAGAACATGAAGATCTCCCGCTTCGCCGCCCGTAAGGCCGAGAACGGCGCTCTCGCTTCTTACATCCACATGGGTGGTAAGATCGGCGTCCTCGTCGAGTTTGCTTTCGAGAAGGCCGAGACCGCTCAGGCTGAGTCCTTCAAGACCTTCGCTCACGACGTTGCCCTTCAGGTTGCCGCCGTCGCCCCGATCTGCGCTACCCGTGATCAGGTTCCGGCCGAGACCGTCGAGCACGAGAAGCAGATCTACATGGCCCAGGCTGCCGAGTCCGGCAAGCCCGAGGCTATCCAGGAGAAGATGGCTGTCGGCCGTCTGGAGAAGTTCTACAAGCAGTCCGTGCTCACCGAGCAGGAGTTCATCAAGGACAGCTCCCTCACCATCAAGAAGTACGCTGAGCAGGTCTCCAAGGAGCTCGGCGACACCATTACCGTCGTTGCCTTTGACCGTCTGGTCCGTGGCGAGTAAATAAGCTCTTGTAGCTGGTAATGAGCAGGCTGTGGGTTTTACTCACAGCCTGCTTTTTCATGGCTCTTCTTAGAGCCTTTGATAGAATGTTGAGAGTTCAATCTAAAGGAGGATCGCTTTGTCCGACATCCGATATAAACGCGTGCTTCTTAAGCTTTCCGGCGAAGCACTGATGGGCGACGGCCAATATGGCATCGACCCCAAGGTTACCGACCATCTTGCCAAGCAGGTCAAGGAACTGCTCGCCGTTGGCCATGAGGTCGGCGTCGTTGTCGGCGGCGGCAATATTTTCCGTGGCATGGCCGGCGCTGCCGGTGGCATGGAGCGTGCTCAGGCCGACTACATGGGCATGCTGGCAACCGTTATGAACGCGCTCGCCCTGCAGGATGCCTTTGAGCATAACGATGTTCCCTGCCGCGTGATGAGCGCTATCCAGATGAACGAGATCTGCGAGCCTTATATTCGCCGTCGCGCCATCAACCACCTTTCCAAGGGCAACGTCGTTATTTTTGCCGCCGGTTCGGGCAATCCGTACTTTACGACCGACACCGCCGCGGCTCTTCGTGCGTGCGAGATCGGCGCCGAGATTCTGATTAAAGCCACCAAGGTTGACGGCATCTACGACAAGGATCCCGTCAAGTGCGCCGATGCCGTCCGTTTTGACAAGATTACCTATCACGAGGTTCTCGTCCGCGGTCTGCAGGTTATGGATTCCACGGCTACGGCACTGTGCCAGGACAACCGTATGCCGATTTTGGTCCTCAACATCGATGGCGAGGACACCGTCAAGCGCGCGCTTTCGGGTGAGCCCGTCGGCACGCTCGTCTATCAGGAGGATTAAGCATGGCAGAGAACATCACCGCCCACATGGACAAGTCGCTCGAGTCCCTCAAGCATAACTTCTCCAAGGTTCGTACCGGCCGCGCCAATGCCAACATTCTGTCCGACATCACCGTCGATTATTACGGTGTTCCCACGCCGGTCACGCAGGTTGCCGCCGTCAAGACCCCCGAGGCCCACATGCTGCTCATCGAGCCGTGGGACAAGGCACTCATCAATGCTATCGTCAAGGCCATCGGCGCTTCCGATCTGGGTATTACCCCCAACTCCGATGGCACCGTCGTTCGTCTTCCGTTCCCGGCTCCCACCGAGGAGCGCCGTCGCGAGCTCGTCAAGGAGTGCCGCGAGTACGCCGAGCAGGCCAAGGTGTCTATCCGTAACATCCGTCGCGACTTCAACAACAAGCTCGAGCGCGATGAGGAGCTCACCGAGGACGATGTCCGTCGCGAGCAGGCCAAGGTCCAGAAGCACACCGATGAGTATGTCGCCAAGGTCGAGGAGCTTCTGAAGGAAAAAGAAGCCGAGGTCATGGAGATCTAAGGTGCAATACGACGAGCATAAACTGGTCGAGTACTTTGCCGACGCCCCTGCGGGCGTCGGTTTTTCCGACCTTGACCTCAATAACATTCCGCACCATATCTCGTGCATCATGGACGGCAACGGTCGTTGGGCCACGTCGCGCGGTCTTGCGCGCACTGAGGGCCACAAGGCGGGTATCGTCTCCCTTCGCGAGATTATTACCGCCTGCGTGCGTCTGGGCGTCGACGTGCTTTCGGCCTATGCGTTTTCTACCGAAAACTGGAACCGCCCGCAGCATGAGGTCAACGTCTTGATGCACCTGTTTGCCAAGACGTTCATCGACGAGCTGCCGCTTCTGAAGCGCGAAAATGTACGCGTTGTCTTTTTGGGTGACATTTCCGCGCTGCCCAAGAAGACCCGCGACGTTTTTGAACGCGGTCTTGCCGAGTGCGCCGATCACACCGGTATGACGCTGGCGCTTGCCGTCAACTACGGCGCGCGTGCCGAGATTACCCGCGCTGTCCGTCAGATCGCACTCGACGCTGCCGCCGGTAAGATCGATCCTGCCGCAATTGATGACGACATGGTGGCTTCCCACCTCTATACCGCCGGTCTTCCCGATCCTGAGCTTGTGATTCGCACCTCTGGTGAGCTGCGCCTTTCGAACTATCTGCTGTGGCAGGTGGCTTATTCCGAATTCTACGTCACCGATACCTATTGGCCCGACTTTGATCGTTGGGGCCTTGTCGACGCCATTTTGGCCTATCAGGGCCGTGACCGTAGGTTTGGTGGTCTGAGCAAGACCGAGGAGGCTTAATCGTGTCCGATCGTCCCAAGGCAACTGCTCCCAAGACATCTGAGCGCAAGGCTGTCGCTGCGGGAGCGCCTGCAGCGAAGAATAGCACCGGTTCGTGGCTTGCGGGCTTTATTACCCGTGCCGCCGCCGGTATAGTTTACGCCGTTGTCTTTATCCTGTGCCTGGTTTTGGGTATCGTGCCCACTGCCATCTTTGTTTCTGTCATGAGCGGTCTGTGCTGCTATGAGTTTTTCCGTATGACGAGGCTCGATGGCAAGATGGCTAACGAGCGCATGGGTATCGCTGCCGCCGTACTCTTTCCGCTGTCGGCATTGGGCGATTCGATGTTGCTGAATGCCCTGCTTTTTGCCCTGATGCTCGCTGTGGGCATTTGGTATGTCTGGTCGCCGCGCACCCGCATCTCTGATGTGGCCGTGACGCTCATGGGTCCCATCTACACTGGCTTTATGCTGTCGGCTATCGTGCTGCTGCGCGATGCCGTGCCCGGTTTTGCCGGCGCCCTGCTTTCGGTGGGCGTTTGCGCGTCCCTTTGGGTCTCCGATTCGTTTGCCTACATCGTGGGCAGCCGTATCGGCAAGCACAAGATGGTTCCCAAGATCTCTCCCAAAAAGAGCTGGGAGGGGTTTGTCGGCGGCATTCTAGGCTCTGTTTTGATTTGGCTCATCCTGTGGGCGACGCATTTTTACAAGCTCAGCCTGCCCTATGCGCTGCTGTGCGGCGTGGTCGTGTCCGTCCTGGGCGTTATCGGCGACCTTATCGAGTCGCGCATCAAGCGCGGTGTGGGCGTTAAGGATTCCGGTAACCTTATCCCGGGCCACGGCGGCATGCTCGATCGTAGCGATTCGCTTATCTTCGGCTGCATCACCGCGCAGCTGATGCTGATGATCGGAGGCGTGCTGTAATGTCATTCCAGACGACGTATGGCCCCGATGGACCCCTCCGTGTTGCCATCCTGGGTTGTACGGGCTCCATCGGCACCCAGGCGCTCGATGTGTGCCGCCAGCATAGCGATCGCCTGCAGGTGACGGCGCTGTCCGTTAACTCCAGTACCTCCGAGCTCGTTGCCGCTGCCCGCGAGTTCTCGGTTCCGGCGGTTGCCGTGGCCGATGTCGCTCATGGCGATGACGCCGTGCTGCAGGAGTTGCCCGAGGGAACGAAGCTCGGCGTTGGCGCGCAAGCGGTTTGCGAGCTCGCGCGTCGCGACGATGTCGACTGCGTGCTCGTCGCTATTGTGGGTGCCGCCGGTCTCGAGGCGAGCCATGCGGCCTTGACCTCGAATAAGCGCCTTGCCCTTGCCAACAAGGAGTCCCTCGTCGTCGGTGGCGACTTGCTTATGCCGTTGGCGCAACCGGGCCAGCTTATTCCAGTCGACTCTGAGCACTCCGCCATCTACCAGTGCTATCTGGGGGAGAATCCACGCGAGGCTCATTGTATTTGGCTCACCTGCTCGGGCGGACCGTTCTTTGGCCGCACGCGCGGCGAGCTCGATCGCGTGACGCGTGCCGATGCTCTCGCACATCCCACGTGGGCCATGGGTGCCAAGATCACCATCGACTCCGCCACCCTCATGAACAAGGGTCTGGAGCGCATTGAGGCCATGCATCTGTTTAACTGCGACCTCGATTTCATTAACGTGGTCGTGCAGCGTCAGTCTAAGATTCACTCTATGGTCGAGTTCGCCGACGGCTCCGTGATGGCGCATCTCGGTGCTTCCGACATGCGTATTCCCATCCAGTTCGCGTTCTCGTATCCCGAGCGTTGGGATACCCCGGCGCCTCGTATCGATTTTCGCGAGTTGGGACAGCTCACGTTTGATGCTGCCGACATGGATACCTTCCGCTGTCTGGCACTGGCCGAGCGTGCCGGCAAGACGGGTGGCACCATGCCGTGCGTGCTCAATGCCGCCAACGAGGTCGCCGTCGATGCCTTCCTGCACGATGGCTGCAGCTTTACCGATATCGATCGCATTGTGGAATCCTGCATGGATGCCCACGATATGCAGGCGGTCGATTCGTTTGAGCAGCTTCGCGACATCGATGCGTGGGCGCGTGAAAAGGCTGCGCAGGTACTCGCCGCAACCCGTTCCTAACCCATAAGGATTGCTTTTTCGTTTTATGGATACTGTTCTGAGCGTTCTCTCATCGGTCTTTTGGGGCCTGTTGATGCTTTCCGTCCTCGTGTTTTTGCACGAGGGCGGCCACTTTTTGGCGGCGCGTGCCTGCGGCGTCCGTGTGACCGAGTTCTTTTTGGGCCTACCGTGTCGCTTTGACATCCATTACACGTCACGTCGCATTGGAACCAAGTTTGGCGTGACCCCGCTGCTGCTGGGTGGCTACGCTGCCATCTGCGGTATGGATCCGACCGACGTCTCGTACGCCGATCGCGTGCTCGCGGCTATCTATCGTCATGGTCGCGTGACCGTGGCCGATCTTGCCGCCGAGCTCGAGCTATCCGAGGAGGATGTGCTCGAGGCATGCGCCTTGCTCTTGGGTTGGGGCTCTATCGCGCCTTGGTATGAGGAAGGGGAGAAGCCCTCGCCGAGCTACTATCCCACCAAGTATCAGACGCTGCCGCGAGACGCGGCGGGCTACACCACCTTTGACGGTCGCCGTTTCGATCGCGAACATTCAACTGCCGAGGGCGATGTGTGGGAGCTGCCGTGCGGCGAGGCCGAGTTCCTTGCGCAAGAGCGTTCGCATACCTATCTGGGCCAGGGTTTTCTCAAGCGCGCCTTTATGCTGCTCGCGGGCATTCTCGTCAATATCCTGACGGGCTTTTTGCTGCTTATGAGCATCTACTCTATTGCGGGTGTCACCGTGCCGATGGATACCAACGTGATCGGTCAGGTTGACGAGGGGTCTATTGCCGCCAAGGCGGGTATCGAGGGCGGCGACGCGATCCTTTCGGTTGACGGAGTATCGTGCTCTACCTGGATGGACGTTTACGATGCCATCGGCAAGGCTGCCGGAAAGGACGATATCGCCATCGAGTACGAGCGTGACGGCAAGCAGCATTCAACCGCGGTTGCGCTCAAAGAGGACGAGCGCCTAGGTGTGTATGCCTCTACGCAGGTGGTCCGTTTAGACCCCATCACGTCGGCTCGCCTTTCGTTCTCCTATGTCGTGCAGACAGCGGAGGGCGTGATGCGCCTGCTCCAGCCGCAGCATACGATGGAGATTCTCGATCAGTCTTCTTCGATCGTGGGCATTAGCGTTATGTCCTCACAGGCTGCCGCCGCCGGCCCTGCCACGTTCCTTTCGTTTGCCGCCCTCATTTCGTTCTCGCTTGGCTTTATGAACCTGCTGCCCATCCCACCACTCGATGGCGGCAAGCTGGTCATCGAGATCATTCAAAAGATTGCTGGCCGCGAGCTTCCGCTCAAGGTCCAGACGATTGTGAGCTATGTGGGCATCGCGCTCTTTGCGCTGCTGTTTGTCTATATGCTTCGTTCCGACGTCCTTCGATTTATCCTGTAGGGGAGTGTTTGGATTGTCTTTATCCCATCCTTTGCCTCGCGAGTTGACGCGCTCCGTGCATGTGGGCGGTGTGCAGATCGGTGGCGGCGCGCCGGTGGTGGTCCAATCCATGACCTGCACCGATACCGCTGACGCCCAGGCAACGCTTGCGCAAGTGTGCGCGTTGGCGCATGCTGGCTGCGATATCGTGCGTGTGAGCGTGCCCACCGAGGCCGCGCTTGAGGGCTTCCGCACCATCTGTGCCGAGTCTCCGGTGCCGATCGTCGCCGATATTCACTTTAACCATAAGCTCGCCATCGGCGCCGTCGAGGCTGGTGCCGCCAAGCTTCGCATCAATCCCGGCAATATCGGCGATTGGGCTAAGGTCGATGCCGTCATCGACGCCGCCGGCGCTGCGGGCTGTGCGATTCGTATCGGCGTCAATGCCGGTTCGCTTGAGCAGGATATCGCCGAGCGCGACGACCTCACGCAGCCCGAAAAGCTCGTGATGTCGAGCGAGCGTTTTGTTAAGCATTTTGAAGACCGCGGCTTTACGAACATTGTGCTTTCGGCCAAGGCCCATAGCGTGCAAACGACGCTTGATACCTATCGAGCCCTGTCGCGTGAGATTCCCCACGTTCCGCTTCACCTGGGCGTGACGGAGGCGGGGACCAAGCTCCAGGGCACCATCAAGAGCTCTGTAGGCTTGGGTATCTTGCTTTCCGAAGGCATTGGCGACACCATGCGTGTGTCGCTCACAGCCGATCCGGTTGAGGAGCCGCCGGTTGCCTGGGGTATTCTGCAGTCGTTGGGCCTGCGTCGCCGTGGTCCCGAGATTGTCTCGTGCCCCACATGCGCCCGCTGCCAGGTTAACCTTATTCCCATTGCCGAGGAGGTTACCGAGCGGCTTAAGAAATACTCCGCGCCGCTTTCGATCGCTGTGATGGGATGTGCCGTTAATGGCCCCGGCGAGGCTTCTGATGCCGATCTGGGCGTTGCTTGCGGACGTGGTCAGGCCTTGCTCTTTTCGCATGGCCAGATCATTGGTAAAGTAGCTGAGGACCAAATTGTCGACGCGCTTATGGCAGAGGTCGACAAGCTTATTGAGGAGAAATAAATGACCCGAGCAATGTATATGTCTAAGCTCTATGCGCCGACGCTTAAAGAGGATCCGGCGGACGCTGAGCTCGCTAGCCACCGCCTGCTGCTCCGTGCCGGCATGATCCGCAAAGAGGCCGCCGGCCTGTATTCCTATCTGCCGCTCGCATGGCGCTCGATTCGCAAGATCGAGAATATCGTGCGCGACGAGATGGACGCTGCCGGCGCCCAGGAGCTTATGATGCCTATCATGGTCGACGCCGAGTTGTGGCGTGAGTCCGGCCGCATCGACGCCTATGGCAAGGAGCTTGTGCGCTTTGACGACCGTCACGGTCGCGAGTTCGTCCTGGGTCCCACCCACGAGGAGACCGTCACGGCCCTGGTGCGCAACGAGCTGCGCTCCTATAAGCAGCTGCCCGTCAACCTGTACCACATTCAGGACAAGTTCCGCGATGAGTTCCGTCCCCGCTTTGGCCTGATGCGTGGCCGCGAGTTCATCATGAAGGACGCCTACAGCTTCTCTGCCACGCAGGAGAGCCTGCAGGAGGAGTACGACAAGATGAAGCAGGCCTATGCCAACATTTGCGAGCGCTGCTATATCAAGGCCCTGCCCGTTGTCGCCGACTCCGGCGAGATCGGTGGCGATACCTCCGTCGAGTACATGGCTTTGGCCGACGCCGGCGAGGCTTCGCTCGTCTACTGCGACGATTGCGGCTTTGCTGCTGATGACGAGGCGGCAAGCACCAAGGTCGTTGTGACCGAGGGCCCCGGCGACGGTACGCTCACCAAGGTCGAGACTCCGGGCATGGGCACCATCGAGGCCGTTGCAAAGTTCTTCGGCTTCCCCGAGAACGGCACGCGCAAGTCACTGGCGCTCATCGACGCCGAGGGCAAGCCCGTCGTCGCCATTGTGCCGGGCGACCACGAGCTCAACGACTGCAAGGCCGAGCACGTCTTTGGCAAGGGCTATCGCATGATGACCGACGAAGAGCTTCAGGCGAACGGTCTGCATAAGGGCTTTATCGGGCCGGTTAACCTGCCCGAGGGCATTCGTCTGGTCTGCGACGAGAGTCTGCGCGAGTCCAAGCAGTGGGCCTGCGGTGCCAACGAGGTCGATTATCACTTTACCGGCGCCTGCCCCGAGCGCGACTTTACCGTCGACGAGTGGGCCGACCTAGTAACCGTCGTTGCCGGCGATCCCTGCCCGCACTGCGGCAAGCCGCTCTCTGCTGCTCGCGGCATCGAGGTCTCCCAGGTCTTCCAGCTGGGCACTAAGTATTCCGAGGCCATGGGTGCCACCTTTATGGACGAGGATGGCAAGGAGAAGCCGCTCATCATGGGCTGCTACGGCGTTGGTGTGTCCCGCTCGCTCGCTGCCGTCGTGGAGCAGCACAACGACGAGCACGGTATCGTCTGGCCGGTGTCCGTTGCCCCGTACGAGGTCGCGGTGATTCCGCTCGATCCTAAGAAGGAAGAGTGCGCTACCGTCTGCGAGCAGATTGTTGATGGCCTATGTGCCGAGGGTATCGAGGTCGTCGTCGACGATCGCGATGAGCGTCCGGGCTTTAAGTTTGCCGACAACGACCTTATGGGCTTCCCGTATCAGGTGGTTCTGGGCAAGCGTGGCCTCAAGAATGGCACCGTTGAGCTCAAGGACCGTGCCACGGGCGAGCGCGAGGACGTGGCGATCGACGAGGTCGTCCCCAAGGTTGCCGAGCTTGTTAAGGCGGCCCGTCGTTAATCGACGATTTCGCTTGTAGTTCGATATACGGGACGGCCCCGCATTTCTCCAGATCGGGGAGATGCGGGGCCGTCCTTTTATTTTGTGGCATCCTCGATATCTAAAAGGAAAACCCCACAGCCTATGCGAGCTGCGGGGTTTTCCTTTGTGCCTCCGATGCGAAATAAATCGCTCAGATATTACTGATAATCGACGACGTCGATCCAGTTCTTCAGGAACTCATCGTTCACGTTGCGCTTACGAGCGAGCTCGGAAGCGGCGACGATGCTCGTCCACTGACGCACGACCTGCATGGGCATGTCGGCGCGGTCGCAGTAGAGCTCCAGGTAGGCCTCGGCCTGATCCTTGCTGTTGAGGGCAAAGAGCAGATAGGTGGTGGCAACGTCGGCAGCAGGGGAGCCCTGGGTGGCGTGTGCCCAGTCGCACACATAGAGCTGGCCGTCGTCGCCGACGATGACGTTGGAGGGGTTGAAGTCGCCGTGGCAGACCTTGAACTCCTTGGTCATGCCATCCAGACGCTCCTGAAGGTTGTAGCGCGTGGTGGCATTGAGCTGATCAAGGCTGTCGATCATGCGGGCGAACTTGTCGCGCTGACGGTTGAGCAGCGGGGAGGTGTAGCCGTGGATCTCGATCTGGAGGTCGACGAACATCTCGAGGTACTCACCAAAGCGCTGGGGCTCGGCAGTCATCTTCTCGGCAAGGGTGGTGCCCGGAACCTTCTCGGTCACGAGCGCCCAGCCATTGGCGTTCTCGAGCTGGGAAACCTCGAGAGCCTTGGGGCTGCGGATGCCGCACTCATTGATGCGGGCAAGATTCAAAGCCTCGTTGAACACGTCGGAGACAGGCTTGGTCTCGTTAAAGACCTTGACGATCTTGTCGCCCAGGTCGTAAACGACCTTGTTGCCACGGCGGACGAGCTCGGTCTTGGAATCGGGTAGCAGCATGGTTGCATCCTTTCAACGATGCGATAGAAGCGACGGCGGGGGTGTGTGAAACACCCGTGCACCCCCGCCGTTAAAAACCGTGCTAAAACTAGCAGACGGCGTAGTCCTGGGGCTCGCGGCCGTAGTAGGCGTCCAGGTAGAGCTCCTTGATCTCGCTCATGAGCGGGTAGCGCGGGTTGGCGCCGGTGCACTGGTCGTTGAATGCCTGCTCGGTCATCTCGTCGAGGGTGTCGAGGAAGTACTGCTCGTCAACACCGTAGTCGGCGATGGTCTTCTTGACGCCGATGAAGTCCTTGAGCTCCTCGAGCTTCGTGATGAAGTTCTCGAAGACCTCCTTGTCGTCCTTGCCCTCGATGCCGCAGTACTTGGCCATCTCGGCGTAGTTGTGCAGCGCGTTGGGGTAAGGATACTGGGAGAAGGTACCCATCTTGACGGGAGCCTCAGCGGCGTTGTAGCGCATGACGCGGGTCAGGATGACGGCGTTTGCGAGGCCGTGGGGCAGGTGATGGAAGGCGCCGAGCTTGTGGGCCATGGAGTGGTTGAGGCCCAGGAAGGCGTTGGCGAAGGCCATACCGGCCATGCAGGAGGCGTTGTGCATCTCCTCGCGGGCGTGCGGGTCCTTGGCGCCGTTCGTGAAGCTGGAGGGCAGGTTCTCGAAGACGAGCTTGGCAGCGCGCTCGGAGAGGCCCTTGGTGTAGTCGGAAGCCATGATGGAGACGTAGGACTCGATGGCGTGGGTCATGACGTCGATGCCGGAGGCAGCGGTCAGGCCGCGCGGGGCGGTCATGCAGTTGTCGGCGTCGACGATAGCCATGTTGGGGAGCAGCGCGTAGTCGGCGAGCGGCCACTTGATGCCGGTCTCCTTGTCGGTGATGATGGCGAACGGCGTGCACTCGGAACCGGTGCCCGAAGAGGTCGGAACGGCGACGAAGTAGGCCTTCTTGCCCATCTCGGGGAAGGTGAAGATACGCTTGCGGATGTCCATGAAGTCCATGGCCATGTCCTCAAACTTGCACTCGGGGTGCTCGTACATCATCCACATGATCTTGCCGGCGTCCATAGCGGAGCCACCGCCGACGGCGATGATGACGTCCGGCTCAAAGAGAGCCATCTGCTTGGCGCCGCGACGTGCGCACTGCAGCGACGGATCGGGCTCGACGTCGTAGAAGCAGTCGTGGGCGATGCCCATCTCGTCGAGCTTGGCCTCGATGGCGCGGGTATTGCCATTCTTGAAGAGGAACTGGTCGGTGACGATGAAGGCGCGCTTCTTGCCCATGACGTTGCCAAGCTCGTCGAGGGCGACGGGCGTGGAACCCTTCTTGAAGTAGACCTTCTCGGGAGCGCGGAACCACAGCATGTTCTCACGGCGCTCGGCCACAGTCTTAACGTTGATCAAGTGCTTCACCCCAACGTTCTCGGAGACGGAGTTGCCGCCCCAGGAGCCGCAGCCCAGGGTCAGAGACGGCTTCATGCCAAAGTTGTACAGGTCACCGATGCCACCGTGCGAGGACGGGGTGTTGATGACGATACGGCAGGCCTTCATGACGTGCTCGAACAGGCTGATCTTCTCGGCCTGGGCGGGGTGCACGTACAGAGAGGCGGTGTGGCCCGGGCCACCGGCGAGCACCAGGTGTTCGGCCTTGTCGACGGCCTCCTGGAAGTCCTTGGCGTGGTACATGGCCAGGACCGGGGAGAGCTTCTCGTGGGAGAACTCCTCCTTGGCGGGGTCGGTGGAGGTGACCTCGGCGATCAGGATCTTGGTCTTGGCGGGAACCTCGATGCCGGCGAGCTCGGCGATCTTGGCGGCGGCCATGCCGGGGATGCGGTGATCGAGAGCGCCGTTCTTGAACATGGCGGCACGCAGGGCCTCCATCTCGGCACCCTGCTTGACGAAGTAGCAGCCGCGCTTCTGGAACTCGGCCTTGACCTGGTCATAGATGGTGTCGATGACGGTCACGGACTGCTCGGAAGCGC
Source organism: uncultured Collinsella sp. (assembly GCA_965141245.1). GTDB lineage: Bacteria > Actinomycetota > Coriobacteriia > Coriobacteriales > Coriobacteriaceae > Collinsella. The sequence goes on along the minus strand of CBCSLZ010000007.1, from coordinate 29,064 downwards.
AGATCATGCCGTTGTCGAAGGTCTTGGAGTGGATGATGGAGTTGACGGCGAGCAGCACGTCGGCGGTGTCGTCGATGACGACCGGGGTGTTACCGGCGCCAACGCCCAGGGCGGGCTTGCCCGAGGAGTAAGCGGCCTTGACCATGCCCGGGCCACCGGTGGCGAGGATGATGTCGACGTCGCGCATGACCATGTTGGTCAGCTCGATGGAGGGGACATCGACCCAGCCGATGATGCCCTCGGGGGCGCCGGCCTTGACGGCGGCGTCAAGCACGAGCTTGGCGGCGGCGATGGTGCACTTGGCGGCTGCCGGGTGCGGGGAGATGATGATGGCGTTGCGGGTCTTCAGGCAGATCAGCGTCTTGAAGATCGCGGTGGAGGTGGGGTTGGTCGTCGGGATGACGGCGCCCACGATGCCGATGGGCTCGGCGATCTTGGTGATGCCGTAAGCCTCGTCGCGCTCCAGGACACCACAGGTCTTGGTGTTCTTGTAAGCGTTGTAGATGTACTCTGCGGCGTAGTGGTTCTTGATGACCTTGTCCTCAAGAACGCCGCGGCCGGTCTCCTCGATGGCCATCTTCGCCAACGGGATACGAGCCTTGTTGGCGGCCATGGCGGCCTCATAGAAGATCTTGTCGACCTGCTCCTGCGTGTACGTAGCAAAAAGCGCCTGGGCCTCTCGCATCTGAGCGAGCTTAGCCTCAAGCGCCTCTACGTTGTCCACAATTGCGGGAGTAGTGTTTTCCGGTGACTTTTTCACCATTTGTGTCTCCTTGCGATCGGAGATTTACCCTACGCCTTGCATGATAGCAAGAAATTATTCGGCGAACGGTCAGATTCCTCTAAAAGGCACACTAAAACGCTTCAATAAAATGAAGCGTTTTAACTAAAACTATCTGCCTGCTGCATCGCCCCACTCATTGGGGACAGACTTACATGAGTGCTTTCACTCATTGGGGACAGACATCGATTTGCCATTTTGCCGTTCTTGACCTATTTTTGCCGCTCATTGGATATAAATAAGTCACAGGCTCAGCATTTCGCGTTCCTTCTCTCCTTTTAGGTGTTGCCTGTTCAGTTTTTGAAAGGAGAGATTATGCCCCGATGCGCCCGCGCCGTTTCGCTCACCGGCTATTACCACGTCTTTGACCGTGGTAACTCTAAACAGATTATTTTTGAAGATGACTCCGACCGCTATCGTTTCCTATCGGATATCTCGGACAGGTTTGCGCGCCATGAAGTGGCGGTTTTGGCTTGGTGCCTTATGGACAACCACTTTCATTTGATGGTTGATGATCCGTTCGACAATCTTTCAAAGGCGATGCAGTGCGCATTGACGGCATATGCCAAGTATTTCAATGGGAAAACGGGGAGAACGGGGCATTTGTTTGACAATCGCTATTCGCGGGTCGCGGTCGAGTCGGACACACAGGCGGTGCAGCTACTCGATTATATCCATCTCAATCCTGTGAAGGGTGCAATTAACTCACTCGAATCATACCGCTGGTCAAGCTACAAGGCATATCAGCTGGGCTATGATCCCTTTGACATCTGTGATGCGGCCCCTATGCTCGATATTGTCGGAGGCTCCCGTTGCTATTGCGAGCATCTCGAGATAGTTGCCGGGCACATCTGGTCAGTAGAGGTTCTTCCACGCCGGCGGATCCCCGATGAGGAGGCCCTTTCCGTTGCGCACGAAGTCCTGCCGAGCATAGATCCTGCGCTGCTCAAGGCCCTGCCGCGACTCGAGCGTGATGCGTGTCTGCTGAGGCTCAGGCGGGCACATCTCACGGTCAAGCAAATTGCCCGTATCACCGGTATCGGCGCCACAAGCGTGACCAAGGCCACCACAGGCTGGAACGAGGCGGCGTGAGGCAGGTCAGGATCTGACCATGGCGCCGCATGCGTACGTCATGTCTGTCCCCAATGAGCGGAAACACTCATGTAAGTCTGTCCCCAATGAGTGCAAAAAGGCGCCCTCTGTAGGGGAGGGCGCCTTTGGTAAGTTCTATGTGAACGCGAGGTCTTTGACCCGGAGAGTCCGAGGTACTTGTTGGTAAGACCTTATTTAGGAGCGCGCAACCTTGCCGGACTTGAGGCAGGTGGAGCAAACGTTCATCTTGCGACGGTGACCATCGACGACGACGTAGACGCGCTGGATGTTGGGGCGGAACTTACGGTTGGTGACGCGGTGAGAGTGGCTGATGGAGCGACCGGCAACGGGGTGCTTACCGCAAACTTCGCAAACTTTGGACATAACTGACCCTCCTTGGGCGACAAACGAACATGTCGCGTTAACAAACAAGCCTGAACTATAGCACAGAAGTCGCTCCCTGTGCGCAATCTACACAGAGATATTCCTCTTTTGGCGATAGTGCCCACGCCACGGCCCTGGACGTAGATCCGATTTGCGTGCAGCAGAGGGGATTATGCCAGCTCGTGCGTGTGTTTTCAAGCTCGTCCCACAAATATATATAGGTTTATGGAGCATTGGGCTCCGTTTACGGATTGCTCTGTATTTATGCTCGCAATTAAGCTCGAGGTTGGCTACACTATCCCTTGACCATTAAAGGGGTACGAGATACCCACATGGAATTACATAGCTGCCAAAGAGCAGCCTTTCCTGTGGGTGTCTGGTCCGCTTTAAGCGGTCGGGCATCTATTTTTTTGACTGTGTCAGCAGTCAAGACATGTGAGGAAGGAGATCGATGGGCACGACTTCCCCCAAGGCGGTCATCATGGACGAGACCGCCGTCAATCGAGCGATGACCCGCATCGCGCACGAGATTCTCGAGCGCAACGAGGGCTGTGAAGACCTCGCTCTGGTCGGCATCGTCACGCGCGGCGACCTTCTGGCAAAGAAACTCGCCGAGGAGATCAAGGAGATCGAGGGCGTCGACGTTCCGCTCGGCAGCCTCGACATCAGCTTCTACCGCGATGACTACGCTACCAATTTCGCTCCCGCGATCCACGCCACCAACATTCCCTTTAGCGTCGACGGCAAGCGCGTCGTGCTGGTGGACGACATCCTGTATACGGGCCGTACCATCCGCGCCGCTCTCGACGCCGTCATGGACCTGGGCCGTCCGAGCCGCATTGAGCTGGCAGTCCTCGTTGACCGCGGCCACCGCGAGCTCCCCATCTCGCCGGACTTTGTCGGCAAGAACGTTCCCTCGTCGCATGAGGAGAACGTGCACCTATATATGAAGGAAGTCGACGGACACACCGCCGTCGAGATTAATGACGTCGCGCCGGGTTCCCACGTGGGCTCCGCGCCGCTGGGAGGTGAGTAGTACCGTGGCGTTCAACCATAAGCACCTGATCGACATTACCGAGTACTCCGAAGAGGATATCAAGCTCATCCTCGAGACCGCCAAGGCGTTCTCTGAGGTAAACGAGCGTGCGATCAAGAAGGTCCCCACGCTCAAGGGCAAGACCATCGTCAACATGTTCAACGAGCCCTCGACGCGCACCCGCAGCTCCTTCGAGCTCGCCGAGAAGCGTCTTTCGGCCGACAGCCTCAACTTTGGCGGCTCCTCGACCTCCACGGTCAAGGGCGAGAGCCTCGTCGACACCGTCGAGACCCTCAACGCCTACAAGATTGACTGCATCGTCGTGCGCGACAAGCACGCCGGCGCTCCCTACATCGTCACGCAGAATTCGCCCGCGAGTGTTATCTGCGCCGGTGACGGTAAGCACAACCACCCCACGCAGGCCCTGCTCGACCTGTACACCATCTGGGAGCACAAGGGTGACTTCCACGGTCTGAAGGTCGCTGTCGTCGGCGATATCGCGCACTCCCGCGTCTGCGGCTCGCTGATCCCCGCCCTTAAGATCATGGGCTGCGAGACCTACGCCGTCGCCCCCGGCACGCTGCTGCCGCCGGTGCCCGAGGTTCTGGGCTGCGACCACGTGACGAGCGACCTCGATTCCGTCCTGCCCGAGCTGGACGTCGTCTACATGCTGCGCGTGCAGCAGGAGCGCCTCGAGGGTGCCCCGTTCCCGACCATTCGTGAGTACCACAGGCTCTTCGGCCTGACCAAGGACCGCGAGAAGCTCATGAAGCCCGATGCGATCATCTGCCACCCGGGTCCCATCAACCGCGGCGTCGAGTTCGACTCCTATATGGCCGACCACCCGCAACGCTCCGTCATCCTGGAGCAGGTCTACGCCGGTATCTGCGTGCGTATGGCTATCCTGTATCTGCTGCTTGGAGGTGCCGATAATGGCCTTGCTTCTTAAGAACGCCCACGTCGTCGACCCGTCCGTCGAGCTTGACGGTGTCGTTGACGTCCTGATTGACGGCGACAAGATCGCCGAGGTCGGCGAGAATCTCGCCGTTGAGGGAGCCGAGGTCCGCGACCTTTCCGGCAAGTACCTCGTCCCCGGTCTGGTGGATATGCACGTGCATCTGCGCGAGCCCGGCTACGAGGTCAAAGAGGACATCGAGAGCGGTACCCGCGCAGCTGCCAAGGGCGGCTTTACCGGCGTGTGCTCCATGCCCAACACCGATCCCGTCACCGATAACGGCACCGTCGTGGAGTTCGTCAAGTCCCGCGCTGCCGAGGTCGGCCACTGTCGCGTCTATCCGTCGGGCGCCATGACCCGCGGTCTTAAGGGCGAGGCCATGTCCGAGATGGGCGATATGGTCGCCCACGGCGCCGTCGCCTTCACCGATGACGGTCGCGGCGTGCAGGGCGCGGGCATGCTCCGTCGTTGCATGGACTACGGCAAGATGTTCGGCAAGGTCTTCATGAGCCACTGCCAGGACGAGGACCTGGTCGGCCACGGCCAGATCAACGAGGGCAAGGTCTCGACCCGTTTGGCTCTTGAGGGCTGGCCGGCCGCCGGCGAGGAGCTCCAGATCGCCCGCGACATCGAGATCGCCAAGCTGACCGGTGCCAAGCTGCACATCCAGCACATCTCTACCGCCCATGGCCTGGAGATCGTGCGTGCCGGTAAGGCCGCTGGCGTTCAGGTTACCTGCGAGGCCACCCCGCACCACATGTTCCTGACCGAGAACGACCTGGACGAGACCTACAACACCTCGCTCAAGGTTAATCCGCCGCTGCGTACCGAGGAGGATGCCGAGGCTATCCGTCAGGGCGTCATCGACGGCACCGTCGACGTTATCGTCACCGATCACGCTCCCCACACCCCGTGGGAGAAGGCCCGCGAGTTCGAGCTTGCGCCCTTTGGCATGATCGGCCTCGAGACCTCGCTGTCGCTCGTACTCACCGAGCTGGTCAACACGGGCAAGATGAGCATGGGCCGTATGGTCGAGCTCATGGCCATCAAGCCGCGTGAGATCCTGGGCCTCGACCAGGTTCAGGTCAAGGCGGGCTCCGTTGCCGACCTGACCGTGTTCGACGCGTCCGCCACCTGGACGGTTGGCGAGGACGGTTACGAGTCGCGCGCCGAGAACTCCGGTTTTGCCGGCCGCACGCTCACCGGTCGTGCCACCGATGTGTTTGTCGGCGGTAAGCAGACGCTTGCCGACGGCTGCATCTGCTAGCATAGCCTTATCGCTTTTGTGCGCGGTGCCCTTGCGGTGCCGCGCTTTCTATTCGTTTGGACCATGCAACCGCATGGGGGATTGGAGCGTCTATGCCCACACCTTCCACTGCACGCATGCACGACTTCGAGGTCGTCTCGAACCGGGAGATCGCCGACGGCATCTTCTCGCTCGTCATCTCGGCCCCCAAGCTTGCAAGTGCGCTCAAGCCCGGCCAGTTTGTGAACATTGCCGTGCCCGGCGATGCTTCCTCGCTGCTTCGCGTGCCCCTGAGCTTCTATCGCGCCGACGCCGAGGCCGGTACCGTCGAGCTGTGGTACGCCGTCGTGGGCGACGACACCCGTCGCCTGTCGCAGATGACCCCCGGCTCCAAGTCCAACCTGTTGGGCCCTGGCGGCCGCGGCTGGCTTGTTCCCGAGGGCACCAGGAAGGCGCTGCTCGTGGCGGGCGGCATCGGTGTTCCGCCCGTGCTGTGCCTCGCCGGCATGCTTGCCGAGCAGGGCGTGGATGTCGACGTTTGCCTGGGCTTTGGCACCGCTTCCAAGGCCGTGGGTGTCGATGAGTTCCGCGCGCTGGGCGCCACGGTTAACGTGTGCACCGACGATGGCACGCTGGGCACGCACGGTTTTTGCACCGACCCGGCAGCCGAGCTGCTCGGCGAGGGCGGCTACGACTATGTGGCCAGCTGCGGCCCCGCCGTCATGATGAAGAAAGTCGCCGCTGCCGCTGCCGAGGCCGGTGCGTACTGCGAGGTGTCGCTCGAGCGCATGATGAGCTGTGGCTTTGGCGCCTGCAACACCTGCAATGTCGAAACGGTCGACGGTATGAAGGGCGCCTGCATGTGCGGCCCCGTGTTCGATGCTTCCAAGGTGGTGGTCTTCTAGTGGGTACCGTGAACATGGCCGTCGATTTCGGCGGCGTCAAGATGCAGAACCCCATCAACACCGCAGCCGGTACCTTTGGCTACGGTTGGCAGTTCCAGAACTTCTTTGATGTCTCCCAGCTGGGTGCCATCACCACCAAGGGCTGCGCTGCCGAGCCCTGGCCCGGCAACCCCGCGCCCCGCATGGCCGAGATCCCCGGCGGTATGATCAACTCCGTGGGCCTTCAGAACCCCGGCGTGGCCGCCTTTGCCCGTGAGTCCGGTCCGTGGCTCGAACAGCTGTCCAAGGACGGCTGCCAGGTCATCTGTCAGGTTGCCGGCCACTCCGTTGACGAGTTTGTCCGCGCACTCGAGATGTATGTCGAGCTGTGCCCCTGGGCTGCCGGCTACGAGATCAACGTGAGCTGCCCCAATATCGCCGCCGGCGGTGCCGCCATGGGCTCCACGCCCGAGGGTGCCTCTTCCGTTATGGCTGCCTGCCGCAAGGTAACCGATAAGCCGCTGTTCGTGAAGATGGCGCCGGTCAACGTCGCCGAGATCGCCAAGGCCCTCGAGGCTGCCGGCGCCGACGGCCTTTCGGTCATCAACTCCATCCAGGGCATGGCCATCGACGTCCATACCCGCAAGTCCCGCGTGGCCAAGCCCAAGGGCGGCCTTTCGGGCCCGCTGTGCCACCACATCGCCGTGCGCATGGTCTGGGAGGTCGCTCAGGCCGTCGATATCCCCATCAACGGTGTCGGCGGTGTCATGACCGGCGAGGATGCGGCCGAGTTTATTCTGGCCGGCGCCACCTGCGTGTCGGTCGGCATGGCCAACTTCGTCGATCCGTGCGCTTCGCTCAAGATCGCGCATGAGCTCGAGGCCTGGGCTGAGTCCCAGGGCGTGAAGGACATCAACGAACTGGTAGGTGCTTTCGAATGCTAGAGACCGATGCCCGCGACCGCGTTATCGTCGCCCTCGACTGCGACCGTGAGCGTGCGCTCGAGCTCGCCCATGAGCTTTCGGGCCATGCCGCCTGGCTCAAGGTGGGCATGACGCTCTATTACGCCGAGGGTCCCCAGATCGTCAAGACATTCAAGGACCTGGGCTTTAAGGTCTTCCTTGACCTTAAGTTCCATGACATTCCGCATCAGGTTCGCGGCGCCGCCCGCTCGGCCTCGCTTGCCGGTGCCGATCTGCTCTCGGTCCACGGCTTGGGTTCGGGCGCCATGCTCGCTGCCTGCCGCGAGGGTGCCGAGGAGGCTCGCGAGGACCGCGCCAAGCTCGTCGCCATCACCGTTCTCACGAGCATGAATCAGGATGCCTTGAGCGAGATCGGCGTCGAGTCGCCCGTGGCCGAGGAGGCCGCCCGCCTGGCAAAGCTCGCTCAGGCCAACGGCATCGATGGCATCGTGTGCTCGCCGATGGAGGCTCACGACATGCGTGAGCTGCTGGGCCCTGATGCCCTGATCGTGACTCCGGGTGTGCGTCCGGTGGGTGCCGCCCTTGGTGACCAGTCCCGCGTGGCGACGCCTTCCCAGGCTATCGAGCGTGGCGCAAGCCACATTGTGGTGGGCCGTCCCATCACCGGCGCCGACGATCCGGTTGCCGCCTTTGACGCTATTGTCGCTGAGCTGGTCGAAAACGTCGCCTAAAAGATTCCCCTAAGTCACCACTTTTGGGTCTCATTAGCACAAAATAGCCCCTGTGCCTGCGTAAACTTTCCCATCCTTTGTGTGGAATCGCAGGTCAGGGGCTTAACTTTGGGCACAGTATATTGCACTTTTTGCGGGTATCGTCTAACCTATGGACCCGCGATTGGGCATTTTGTACGTTCTACGTGCTAAAATGCCAATTATTGAATCAGATATAACCCAACTATTTGGAGGTACGAATGGCACTCCCTCAGCTTACCGATGAGCAGCGCAAGCAGGCTCTTGAGAAGGCTGCTGCCGCACGTCACGCCCGCGCTGAGCTTCGCGAGCAGATCAAGAAGGGCGAGAAGTCCCTCGAGTCCGTGCTCAACTCCGATGACCCCATCGCTTCCCGCATGAAGGTTTCCACCCTCATCGAGTCTCTCCCTGGTTATGGCAAGGCCAAGGCCGCCAAGATCATGGAGGAGCTCGGTATCTCCGCTACCCGTCGCGTCCAGGGCCTCGGCGTCCGTCAGCGCGAGCAGCTCCTCGAGCAGCTGACCAAATAAGTGAGCGCTCAGGATTCCAAGCTCTTTGTGATTTCTGGACCGTCAGGCGCAGGCAAGGGTACGCTCGTCACTCGTGTGCGCGAGCGCCGCTCGAACCTGGGCCTGACGGTTTCGGCTACCACGCGAGCACCACGCAAAGGTGAGGTCGACGGCGTCAACTACTTTTTTCTGACGCGCGAGGAGTTCGACCGCCGCGTGGCAAACGGTGAGTTTGTTGAGTGGGCCGAGGTCCACGGTAACTGCTACGGCACGTTGGTGAGCGAGGTCACATCCAAGCTCGCCTCTGGCGCGTCTCTGATTTTGGAGATCGATGTCCAGGGCGCCCTGCAGGTGAAGGAGCGTTTCCCCGAGGCCGTGCTGATCTTTATCAAGCCGCCTTCGCTTGAGGTGCTCCGCGAGCGTCTAGTCGGTCGCGGTACCGAGACGCCCGAGACGATTGAGCTGCGTATGGCAAACGCCGCCGATGAGCTTGCCCTTGCCGACCGCTACGACGACGTCGTGGTAAATGACGATCTCGACCGCGCGACCGATGAGCTCGTTCGCGTTCTCGATATGCATGAAAGGATCTGAGGTCCGTGTCCGTTGTAAAGCCTTGCATTGACGATCTTCTGGAGAAGACCGATCACAACCGCTTCCTGCTCGCTTCGCTTGCCTCCAAGCGCGCCTGCGACATCAATAGCATGCTGCGTGGCCAGCACAACCGCGTGCTTGCCGTCCAGGATGTCGATGACATCACCATCGGGCTTTCCGGTGCCGACACCATCTCGATGGCTATGGACGAGATTGTCGACGGCGACATCTCTTACGACGAGGCCCGTTACGAGAAGGCGCTCGGCCACAAGGTTGCTGAAGCCTAAATGGCGGCTCGCGTCTGCCTGGTCCACTATCACGAGGTTGGACTGAAGGGTAAGAACCGCGCACATTTTGAGCATATCCTCATGGATAACATCAAGGCGGCCTTGGCCGCCTTTTCCGTGAATGCCGTGTCTCGAATTTCCGGTTATATCCTCGTGACCTTTAACGAGCATCAGGCCGACGAGGCGGCGCGTGTCATTCGCACCGTTCCCGGCGTTGCTCGTGTGTCTTTGGCGTATCACACCAATCGCGACCCTCAGGAGTACTGTGCCGCCGCCGTGAAGGCGCTGCGCGAGTTTGGTTCCTTCGATTCGTTTAAGGTGCACGCCAAGCGCTCCAATACCGATTATGAGCTCACCTCGATTGACATCAATCGTCAGGTGGGCGAGGTGCTGTGTGAGGCCTTCCCCGATAAAAAGGTTCAAATGCACGACCCCGATGCGATGGTGCACGTGCTGGTGGTCCAGGGTAGCGTTTATGTGTATGCGCGCTCTGAGCGCGGCGTGGGTGGTCTTCCGGTGGGGTCTGCCGGCAAGGTCGTGACGCTGCTGTCGTCGGGTATCGATTCTCCGGTGGCGACCTGGATGCTCGCGCGTCGCGGCGCGGTGTGCGTGCCGGTACATTTCTCTGGTCGTCCGCAGACGCCCGATACGAGCGAGTATTTGGTGCAGGACATCATCCGTGCGCTTGAGCCGGGTGTCCAGATCGGCCGCCTGTACGTGGTGCCGTTTGGCGACTGCCAGCGTGAGATTTCGGTCACCTGTCCCAGCAACCTTCGCGTGATCATGTATCGCAGCATTATGTATTCGGTTGCCGAGCGCATTGCACACATCGAGGGCGCCAAGGCCATCGTGACGGGCGAATCGCTTGGACAGGTTGCCTCCCAAACGCTTGAGAATATCATGGCCGTTAACGAGGCCGTGAAGATCCCCGTGTTCCGTCCGCTCATCGGCTCGGACAAGCAGGAGATTATCGCGCGCGCCGAGGAGATTGGTACGTTCGATATCTCGACTGAGGCCGCTCCCGACTGCTGCACGCTGTTTATGCCGCGTCGTCCCGAGACGCACGCTAAACTCGATGCCGTGCATGAGGCCTGGGAGTTGTTCGATCACGAGGAGATGATCGAGCGCCTACTCAAGCAGACCGAGTACATCGACTTCGAAAGCAATACGTATAAGGCCCCTAAGACCTTAAAACGCAAACATTCGGAGCTTGCTCCGCGTGAGATTTACCAAGATCACGAGTAGATTTGTGCATAGACCGACGATGCCCTTGCATCGTCGGTCTTTTGCTATCTGGGCATTTTGCGGCTAAGTGTTCATTTGCTGACGTGTGCCTGAATAAATGGACAGATTTGTGCAAGGTTTTGGTCAGCTTTTGGTTTGACCGCGAAAACCGGTTTTGAAGCATGGCTGGTGCAGGGCTCTTTTCCTGACACGATGTTGTTGGGAGGTTTTGCTATGGCGCAGCGCGAACAACACGAACGGGTCAAAAAGATGGACCGCTGGGCGGGCAAGCTGCTCGGTCATAAGGCTGTGGTGGTGGCGATGCTGGGCGTCATTGCGATGGCGAGCGGCTTGGCGATGGCGAACCTTGGCGGCGGTGCCGGTGGTGTGTCGTTTGAGCGCACTGATGGTACGGGCTCGTTAGTGGAGCCGGGATCCGGCGATGCTTCGAGCGGAAAGACATCCGAAGGCTCTTCGACTAAGGCTTCTGCCGCGGCAGAGGTCTATGTCGATGTCGATGGCGCCGTTGTGTCGCCCGGTGTATATCGTCTCCAGGACGGCGCGCGGGTGGCTCAGGCGATAGATGCCGCCGGCGGGCTGGCGCCTGAGGCAGACGTTACGGTGCTCAATCGGGCATCTAAGGTCGTCGATGGGCAGAAGATTCACGTTCCAACGGTGGGGGAGCAGCAGGCGTCCATTGCGGAAGCCGGTGTTGATGGTGGGGCTTCCGCATCATTGGGCGTGAGTGGCGCAACGGGCCTAGTCAACATCAATACGGCAAGCGCGGCAGAGCTGCAGACGCTCTCGGGCATCGGTCCCTCCATGGCACAGTCGATTATCGATGAGCGTACAAAGAACGGTGCTTTTGCCTCGGTTGACGATCTGATGCGTGTGTCGGGAATCGGCGAGAAGAAGCTTGCCAAAATCAAAGATTGCATCTGCGTATGAGTGCGACCGAGCGCGAGCGTGTTATGCCTCCGCGGCCCTTGATGCCGTGGACGATGGCTCTGTGTGCCGGCGTGTGCATGAGCTGCGCCTTGGTGCTCAACGTGGCCGCTGATGTGCTGCTGAGGGAGCAGGCGCCGGCGGTCGGGCCGCTATGGGCCATTCCCGTTGCGGCGGCGGTATTCGTTGTGCTGGCTCAATCTTGTGCGCGGCTTGCCCCTTGGAAGCGGTGGCTGTACGCCGCGTCCGTTGGTCTCGTGGCGGGAGCGGTCGTCTCGGCGTGGTGGGCCGCGGGCGCGCTCAACGCCTCGAAGGTGCTCGACGGTCGAGCGGCAAGCGGCCTCGAGTTTGTCGTGCAGGGCGATCCATCCATAAACGACGACGTGTATTCCTATACCTGCGAGGCACGTGCGGACGGTAAGAACTTGGCAACGGTTCGCCTATCGTGCGACCTCGAGCTCAAGGTTGGGGCGCACGCGCGTGTTATCGGCCGCGTTTCACGTTTTGAGAACGATGCATATGGACGATCGCGCGTGCTCCGAGGCGAGGTGCGCAAGGTTCAAGCCGTTCGGATTGTGTCGGTCGATGAGGGCTCTCCGGAGCCGCTGCTTCGACTGCGAAATGGGCTGCTTGCGTCCATCGCGCCTGCGACCGACCCGGCGCGTGCACTCATAGCCGGTGTCGTCTGCGGTCGTTCGGCCGAACTGCGCGCCCAGCCGGCGGGCGACTGGTTTTCGGTGACGGGAACGGCGCATCTTATCGCCGTCTCGGGCAGCCATTTGGCAATCGTGGGGTTTGTAATCGAGGGTGTTTTGCAAAAAACTCGGTGCTCACGTGGTCTTCAGCGGGCGATATTGGCGATAACGCTTGTGGGCTACACTGCCTTTACGGGCGCGTCTCCCTCGGCCGTGCGCGCGTGCTGCATGGTGTTCGCGACGCTTGTCGTAAACGGCGTGGGGCGTCGCCGGCACGGCACATCGGCACTCTTCGTAACCATGTCCATCTTTGTGCTACTGCGGCCGACGGTGCTGTTCGAGATGGGCTTTCAGCTCTCGTGTGCCAGCGTCTTAGCCATTCTGTGCTTTTGCCCCTATGCGACCTACGCTTTGGGTGAGCTGGGTGTGCCATCGGGCGTTGCCAACATACTTTCCGTCACGCTGTGCTCGCAACTGGCGACTCTTCCCATTACCATTCCCGCCTTCGGTACGTTCTCGCTCATTGCTCCGCTGGCAAATGCGGTCATCGGTCCGGTGGTGAGCGTACTGCTTGCTGTGTCGATCGTGATGGTTCCCTTTTCGCTCGTGGTACCTTTGCGGACTTGGGCACTCATTGTGCCCATGATTGCCGCCCGTTGCGCGCTGTTCTTCGAGCAGCTGTTTGCCGCCGTGCCGGGTGCATCCGTGAGCGTGCCGCCCGATAGCATGTGGATTTACCTAGTGCCGTGTTTGCTGGCGGTTCTGCTGGTCTGGTGGCCGCGTCCCCGTGCACGTCCTATGGCGGTGGGGCTTGCATGCCTGGTGCTCTTGGCTGCGATTCCGTACGTCTACTGGGATCGATTCGCTCCGCCTTCGGTGACGGTGCTCAATGTGGGCCAGGCGGATGCGATTCTTATCCGCCAGGGCGGCGTAGTAGCGCTCGTCGACTGCGGGCTCGACGAGCGCGTGGTAGCGGCGTTGGTTCGCAATAACGTGCACCATATCGATGCCGTCTTTGTGACGCATTGGGATGAGGACCACTGGGGTGGTCTGCCTGCCGTGCTCGAGCAGTTTTCGGTCGGAACGATTGCCGTGGCGGCGGATGCGCTGGAGGATGCTCCTGCCGAGGTATTGAACCGACCTGGCGTGGAGTATCGGCAGGTGCGCCGTGGGGATACGGTCGATATCGGCTCATTTTGCGCCCGCGTGATGTGGCCGTTCGAGTCCGTGGATGGCGAGGGAAATGAGGACTCGCTTGTCCTGCTGCTCTCTTATGTTCAGGAAGGCAAGAGCCTGCGTATGCTCCTCACTGGTGATGCCGAGCTCGACCAAGAACGGGAATTCGTGCAGGAGGTGGGGGATATCGATGTCCTTAAGCTCGGGCATCACGGCTCCAAGGTTTCAGTCGATGGTGAGCTGCTGGACGTCCTGAAGCCCGAGCTTTCCCTCGCGAGCGCGGGCGAGGGGAATCGATACGGCCATCCGTCCGATGCCTGCATCGATGCCGTTAAGGAAGCGGGCGGTGTGTTCGCGTGCACTATCGAACACGGCGACATTACCGTCACGCCAACTGCGAATGGCTTTGCGATGCGATGCCAGCGACCGTGATGACGTCGTTGGCGTGTGGTGGGCCCCTGGGCTAGAATGGCACGGAACGAATACGAAGGCCTGCGGGAGGGGAGCGCAATGTCCGAAATCGGTCTGCTGCCGGCATATCTGATCGTCGGTACCGACGGAGTCAAGCGCGATCACGCCGTCTCGCGTATGAAAGCGCGTCTGGATAAGTCGGGTATGGTCGAGTTCAACCTCGACGAGCGTGACATGACCAAGGACCCCGATATTGAGTCCATTATCGGATCGCTCAACACCTTTCCCATGGGCAGCGAGTTTCGCCTGGTAATCCTTGACGGCTGCTCAAAACTCGCCAAGGCGGCCTCGGAGCCGCTCGTCGAGTATCTGGCGAGTCCCAGCCCCACAACGGTCTGTCTCATTATCGCCGACTCACTTGCCAAGAATACGCGCCTGTATAAGGCAATCGCCAAGATCGACAAGAAGGCTATCGTCGATTGCTCGGGCACCAAGCGCTGGGAGCTCCCGCGCCGCGTGCAGCAGATGGCGACGCAGCACGGAAAGTCCATCTCGACGGCGGCCGCCGAGGAGCTCGTTTCGCGCTCGGGCGTGAACACCCGCATGCTCGATAACGATTTGGCCAAGCTTGCCCAGATGGTCGAGGCACCGCAAATTGAGCTTGCCGACGTTGAGCGCTGGATTGTACGTACGGCCGAGGTTCAACCCTGGGACTTTCTCAATGCGGTCTCGGCCCGTGACATGCGACGCTCGCTCGAGCTCTTCAATCTACTGCCCGCCAAGAGCTACGTGTGGACTTACACATTGTTGTGCGGCCGCATTCGCGAGCTTATCGTTGCCAAGGCGCTCGATGCGCGCGGACAGGGTCGTGAGCTGGCCGCAACGCTCAAGCTCCAGTCCTGGCAGGTCAAGAATCACCTGACCTGGGCACGTCGCTTTTCGATGGCAGAGCTCGTCGCAGCGCTCGAGGGTGCCGTTGATGTGGAGCTCGCGCTCAAGGGTTCGGCCGATTCTGAGACCGCGCTTTTACTCTGGATTACGAACATCTTGAGAAAATCGTGATGATACCTGCCTATTTGACAAATTCGTTCTATCCCTTTGAGGGGGAGCGTGCTATAGTAGGCGCTTGCATGACCTCACCGTGTCTCAGAGGTGTCATACATTTTTTGCAAGGAACTCGAAAGGAACTCCAGAAGTGGCAAACATCAAGTCTCAGAAGAAGCGTATCCGCACCAATGAGGCAGCTCGCATGCGTAACAAGGCTGTCAAGTCCGAGCTCAAGACGCTGACCAAGCATGTCCAGTCCGCCGTCGCCGAGGGCGACGCCGAGAAGGCCCAGGCTGCCCTCAAGACCGTCACCAAGCGTCTCGACATGGCTGCCGCCAAGCATGTTATCCACAAGAACCAGGCTTCCAACCGCAAGTCCGGTCTTGCCAAGCTCGTGAACAGCATCAACGCCTAAGTTGTAAATTTCACACCACACAGATTACGCGCATAAATGGAGCCTGTTTTATGGAACAGGCTCCATTTTTTGTACCGCTCGGGTAAGATAGTCCGCATGAATACTTCAATTGACATTTCCCACATCCGCAACTTCTCAATCGTTGCGCACATCGACCATGGCAAGTCCACGATCAGCGATCGCATCCTCGAGCTCACCCATACCGTCGACGAACGCGACATGGAGTCGCAGCTGCTCGACACCATGGATATCGAGCGCGAGCGCGGCATCACGATCAAGTCCAATGCCGTTCGCGTTTCCTATGACGCCGACGATGGCGAGACGTATCAGTTCAACCTGATCGATACGCCGGGCCACGTTGACTTTACCTACGAGGTCTCGCGCTCGCTGGCAGCCTGTGAGGGCGCGGTGCTCGTTGTCGACGCCACGCAGGGCGTCGAGGCGCAGACCGTATCCAACGCGACGCTCGCCATGAACGCCAATCTGGACATTGTGCCGGCCATCAACAAGATCGACCTGCCCTCGGCCCATCCCGACGAGGTTAAGACCGAGATCGAGGATGACCTGGCGATCCCTGCCGATGATGCCGTGTGTGTCTCGGGCAAGACCGGCGAGGGCATCCATGATCTGCTGGAGTCCATTGTCTTTTTGATCTCTCCGCCCAAGGGCGATGCGAACGCGCCGCTCAAGGCACTCATCCTGGATTCGTACTTCGACGAGTATCGTGGTGTCGTCGCCACGGTGCGCATCTTTGACGGCTCCATTAAAAAGGGCGATACCCTGCGTATGATGCAGGCAAAGGGCGACTTTTTGGTCGATGGCGTGGGCGTCAAGCGTCCCGCCGAGACGCCGGTCGACGCGCTGACGGTCGGCGAGGTCGGATACGTGGTCACGGGTCTGAAGGATCCCGATGCCGTTCGCGTGGGCGATACCCTCACGTGGGCGTCGAATCCCTGCCCCGAGCCGCTTCCCGGCTACCGCGAGGCCAAGCCCATGGTCTATACGGGCCTGTTCCCGATCGATAACAAGGACTACGAGAACCTGCGTGACGCACTCGATAAGCTGCACGTCAACGACCCGTCGTTGGTGTGGGAGCCCGAGACCTCGGTGGCGCTCGGCTTTGGCTTCCGCGTGGGCTTCCTGGGTCTGCTGCACATGGAAGTCGTCAAGGAACGCCTGGAGCGCGAGTTCAACCTGGACCTCATTGCCACGAGTCCCTCGGTCGACTATCACGTCTACAAGACCGACGGCGAAATGATCGATGTCCGCAGCCCGCAGGATCTTCCCGAGGCCACGCGCATCGAGCGCATTGAGGAGCCCTACCTCAAGGCTAAGATCATCTGTCCGCCCGAGTATACGGGAGCCGTCATGCAGCTCGCCATCGAGCACCGCGGCGTGACGACCGACATGATCCATCTCACGAGCAAATCGGTCGAGATGCGCTTTGATATGCCGCTCGCCGAACTCATCTTGGACTTCTTTGACCAGCTCAAGAGCCGCACCAAGGGTTACGCCTCGTTGGACTACGAGTTCAACGAGTACCGTCCATCCGATCTTGTGAAGCTCGACATCCTGCTTTCGGGCGACGAGGTGGACGCGCTGTCGTTTATCGTCCACAAGGACAAGGCCTACGGTCTTGCCCGCGGCCTATGCGACAAGCTCAAGGAGATTATTCCTCGTCAGCTGTTCGAGGTGCCCATCCAGGGTGCTATCGGCAACAAGATCATTGCCCGTTCCACCGTCAAAGCGCGTCGCAAGGACGTTCTTGCAAAGTGCTACGGCGGCGATATCTCGCGTAAGCGCAAACTGCTCGAGAAGCAGAAAGAGGGCAAGAAGCGCATGAAGGCCATCGGCTCAGTCGAGGTCCCGCAGGAGGCCTTTATGGCGATCCTCAAGGTGGACGAGTAGGTCTATGGCGCTTTCTGAATACAGCAAGCGGCTGCTGGGTGCTTATGCCGAGCAGCCGTTCCTTATGGCTCCTATGGCGGGCGTGACCGACCCCGCCTATCGCATCATGTGCCGCCGCCGCGGTGCCAACCTTGCCTACAGCGAGATGGTGAGCGTGGCTGGCCTTGCCTATGCCAGCAACAAAACGTGGCGCCTGGTGCTGCCGGCCGACGAGGAGCAGCAGATTTGCGTGCAGCTCTTTGGCTCCAAGCCCGAGCAGTTTGCGAGTGCCGTCGCCGCCGTCGAGGAACGTGTGGGCGATCGCCTGTCGCTCATCGATATCAATATGGCATGCCCTGCCCGCAAGGTTGTCACCAAGGGCGAGGGCTCGGCGCTCATGCGCACGCCTGACCTGGCGGAGAAGATCGTCGAGGCCACGGTGGGTGCGGCACACGTGCCCGTCACCGTCAAGATTCGCAAGGGCTTTTATGCCGAGGACCGCAATGCCGCGACGTTTGCCCAGATGCTCGAAGGCGCCGGTGCCGCCGCGGTGGCGGTGCATGGTCGTTGCGCCACGCAGCTCTACACAGGGCAGGCCGATTGGTCGGTCGTCGATGAGGTGGCCGACGCCGTCGAGATTCCCGTGGTCGGTTCGGGCGATGTGTTCTCGGCCGAGGACGCTGCTGAGCATCTGCAAGGCTCGGGTGCCAGCGCGGTGTTTATCGCGCGCGGTATCTACGGTAATCCCTGGGTCTTTGGCGATGCTCGAGCCCTTGCGCTCGATGGCGTACCGGTGCCGGTGCGCAGCTCCGTCGAGCGCCTGGATGCCCTGCGTGAGCACCTAACGTTGACGCATGAGCTTCTGCCGCTCATGTCGCGCGCCCGCACGTACACAAGCTGGTACTTAAAAGGCATGCCCCATGCGGCCGCTTGGCGTGCCCAGGTGGTGCGCTGCTCCACGTATGAGGAGTTCATGGCGCTTGTCGATGAGATCGAGCGCGATGTGGTGGCCTGCGAGGCTGCCCTTGCCGCCGGCGAATCGGTGCCACCTCATCCGCTGGAGGCTTAAGGGTGGCCGTTACCGCGCTGTATGCGCACGTGCCGTTCTGTGCCCAAAAGTGCCGCTACTGCGACTTTGATTCGCGCAGTTTCGCTCCTTGCGAGCTTGGTGCTGCGCTCGATGCCTATTTTGAGCAGTTGTACGCGCGCCTCGATGCTTTTGGCAAGGCCGGGGCCCTCGATCAGATTCGCACCGTCTATGTTGGCGGCGGCACGCCGTCGCTGGCGGGGGAGCGTCTGGTGGAGCTGGCGCGGCGTATTCGTGCGTGGTGCGCCCCCGTTGAGTTTACCTGCGAGGCCAATCCCGAGTCGCTGACCGCCGAGCTTGCCGCTGCGCTTGCCAAGGTTGGTGTCACACGCGTCTCTCTGGGCGTGCAAACGCTCGATAACACCGAACTTACCGCCATCGGCCGTATTCACGATGCCGATCGGGCGCTCGCTGCCATCGCAACGGTCAAGGACGCTGGGCTTGACGTGTCGTGCGACCTTATGTGTGGACTTCCCGGGCAGACCGCAGCGAGTTGGAAGCGCACGCTCGAGGGCGTGCTGGCGGCGGCTCCGCACCATGTGTCGGTTTACCCGCTCACGCTCGAGGAGGGGACGCCCCTCTATCGCATGGCGTGCCGCGACGAGTCGCTCGAGCCTGATGAGGATTTTCAGGCCGCATGCATGGATGTGGCACGCGAGCTCCTGGGTGCCTCCGGCTATCACCCGTATGAGGTGGCGAGCTACGCGCTCGACGGCCATGAGTGCGCCCATAACATTGCCTACTGGACCGGCCAGGGCTATTTAGGCCTGGGTCGCTCTGCCGCCGGTATGCTCGACGCTGAGGATTTTGATCGCTTGGCCGGGCTGTTTCCCGGCGTGTCTTCTCGAGGCGATGCGTACCGCGTGCGTCTGGTGCAACGTGACGATGACGCGACGGCGTTTGAGGCCGAATATCTGTCGCAGCGTGAGGCTGCGGCTGAAGACCTGATGCTCGCTTGTCGCATGACGCGTGGTGTTGCGTCCGACCTGTTGGTTCGTGCAGCTTGCGTCATCCCAGCGGGTGAGTTGGCAGCTGCCTGCGATCGTGCGCTCGAATTGGGTCTTGCCACTTGGGTGCCCGAGACGCTCGGGGTCCATGAGGGACCCTTCACTTCGGCAGATGTCGTCGCGGGCCATGTTCGAGCTCGTCTGGCACCTACCCACTTGGGCTGGCTCGATGGAAATGTTCTGTTCGAGCTGTTTTGGGATCTAGCTTAGGCCGCTCGGGTAGAATTACCAGAATATATACGCTGCTGTGAGCAGGAGGTTGCCGCGCATGGCGACGATGAACGAAAAAGATTACTACGAGATTCTGGGTGTCTCCAAGGACGCCACCTCGCGTGATATTCAAAAGGCCTTCCAGCAAAAGGCTCGCAAGCTCCATCCGGACGTTAACAAAGAGCCGGATGCCGAGGAAAAGTTTAAAGAGGTTTCCGAGGCCTACGCCGTGCTTTCGGATGAGCAAAAACGTGCGCGCTACGACGCCATGCGTTCGGGCAACCCCTTTGCCGGTGCTCCTACGGCTTCGCCCTATGGTGGCGGCTACGCCGGTAGCGCGGGTTATGGCAATCCCTTTGAGGGCGGCTTTCCTTTTGGCGGCGCTTGGGGCCAGCAGCGTCGTGGGCAGGCTGCCTATAATCCCGAGAACGGCGCCAACGTGGTCGTCGATATCAAACTCGACGCCAAGGAGGCCAAGGGCGGTACCCGCAAGACCGTCCGCTACACGCGTTTCGATACGTGCGGACATTGCGGCGGCTCGGGTTCTGTCTCCTCCGAGCATGCCCATACCTGCCCAAGCTGTGGCGGCCGCGGCCACATCGACGTCGACCTGTCCTTCCTGTTTGGCGCGGGCACGTTCCAGTCGGTCTGCCCCGAGTGCGGCGGTTCCGGTAAGGTCGTGGCGGACCCTTGTCCCGATTGCGGCGGCAGCGGTCGTACTCGCGTAACCTCCGAGCAGACGATTGAGTTTCCCGCCGGCACGCATGATGGCGACGAGGTCCGCATTAGCGGCATGGGTCATGCCGGCACTAACGGTGCCCCGGGTGGCGACCTGGTCGGCCGCGCCCATGTTGAGGCCGAGCGCTTGGAAGGCAAAGCTCGTACCGGTTTTTACCTGATGGGCATCGTGGCGCCGTTTTTGGTACTCTCGGCCATTTCGGGCGTGTTCTCGGCCTTTGCCGTGATGTGCTTTATTCCGTTTGCCATGGGCCTGTTTATGGTGCTTTCGGACGGTGTGCTTCATCGTAGCCTACTGTGGTGGAAGCGTGGCGCGATGCAGTTTGCCAACGGTTTTGCCAACGGCTTCATGTTCGCGCTCGTGTCGGTGTGGTTTGCGAGCTGCTCGCAGCGCGCGATGCTTTCGCCCTACGGGATGCAATAACATCAAACCCTCTGTTTGCGGTCGGCCCAGCTTGGGTATAGGACGCACTGTGACAATAATGAAAGTCGGAAGGATTCGGTCGTGTCGGAAAATAGGGATTACTACGAGGTACTTGGCGTCGACAAGGATGCCGACGCGCGGACGATTAAGCGCGCGTTTCTAAAGAAGGCCCGTACCGTACACCCGGATGTTTCGGACGACCCCGAGGCCGAGGCCAAGTTCAAGGAACTTAACGAGGCCTATTCCGTTCTTTCCGACGAGCAGAAGCGTGCTAACTACGACCGTTACGGCACCGCCGACGGCCCTGGTGGTTCGGGCTACGTCGATATCAACGATATCTTTGGTGGCATGGGCATGGACGACTTGTTCTCGTCGTTCTTTGGCGGCGGTGCCGGCGGTGGCGCCCGCAGCCGTCGTGAGCGTCGTCGCGGACGTGACATGGCCATCTCGCTTTCGGTGACCCTTGAGGAGGCGGCGCTCGGCTGCAAAAAGACGATCAGCTATGACCGCCTTGCTCCTTGCGAGGACTGTAATGGCACCGGTAGGGCAGAGGGCGCACAGGAAAAGCAGTGCGGCCGCTGCCACGGTACGGGCTACGTCACGACGGTTCAGCGTTCGTTCTTGGGCCAGGTTCAGTCTTCCTCGCCTTGTCCCGACTGCCATGGAGAGGGCACGGTTATCGACCATCCCTGTGAGACCTGCGACGGTCAGGGTCGCACGCCTTCGCACGAAAAGATCGACATCGATATTCCCGCCGGCGTTTCGACCGGTCGCCAGTTGCGTGTGAGCGGCTTTGGCGAGGCCGGCCTTCGCGGCGAGCCTTCGGGCGACCTGATTGTCAACGTGCGCGTTGCCGACCATGAGCGCTTTAAGCGCAACGGTGACGACCTGTACCTGGTGAGCGATATCTCGATTGCGCAGGCTGCGCTCGGCTGCGAGATCGAGGTCGAGGGCATTATGCCCGACGAGGTCGTTAAGGTGACGGTTCCCGCCGGCGCCCAGTACGGCGACACCGTGAGCGTCAATAATTACGGCATGCCGCGCATTGGCGGTGGCGGTTCGCGTGGCCGCCTGATCGTGCAGCTGCGCGTGGTCGTTCCCACCAATCTTTCCAATAAGCAACGCGAGCTGCTCCGTGCTTTTGCCGATGAGATGGGCGATGACGTCGCTTCCGGTAAGAAGTCGGTGACCGACCGTATCAAGAGTGCCCTCGACGATATCCTCGATTAAGGAGCTCGCGTGCTCGCACCCCATATTTCCGTCGTCAACCTCGGCTGCCGCGTCAACCGGGTTGAGTCTGACCGTATCACTGCCGATCTTATGCGCCTGGGCTTTGCTATTGTGGAGCCCCAGGATGCCGATCTGATCGTCATTAACACCTGTGCCGTTACGGGCGAGGCCGAGGCCAAGACCCGTAAGGCCGTCCGTCATGCGCTGGCCCATCCTAACGAGCCCTATGTGGTCGTGACCGGTTGCGTGGTCAATTTGCATCCCGAGGAGTTGTTGGAGCTTTCGGATCGCGTGATCGCCGAGCCGTCTAAGATCGATGTCGCAGATCGCGTCTGCGAGGTGCTGGGCGTTGAGTCCGATAGCGTTCCCGCCTGCAGCGATGGCGAGGTGGTCGATGCGCTCGGTCGCTCTCGCCTGGGCGTGAAGATTCAGGATGGCTGCAACCATCGCTGCACCTATTGCATTGTGTGGAAGGCGCGCGGCCCCGAGCGTTCCGTGCCCGTCGAGTCCGTGCTCGAGCAAGTTCGCGAGGCCCAGGAGGCCGGCGTTCCCGAGGTAGTGCTGACCGGTGTGAACCTGGGTGCCTACGATGGCAAGAGCGCGACCGACGAGCACGTCGAAATCGATGAGCTGCTCGAGGCCATCATGGAGCGCACGTCTATTCCGCATGTGCGCATTTCCTCGGTCGAGCCCATGGATATCTCTGAGCGCCTGCTTAAGGTTATGGCTCGCTACCCGCAGCGTATCGCCCCGTTTTTGCACCTGCCCGTGCAGTCCGGCTGCACGGCGACCCTGCATCGCATGGGCCGTCCCTATAGCGCCGAGGCCTTTGAGGACACGGTGCGTATGATTCGCGCCAACTTGCCCCAGGCGTCCCTTTCGTGCGATGTCATCGTCGGTTTTCCTGGTGAGACGGACGAGGAGTTCGAGGAGTCGCTGGCGCTGTGCCGCCGTGTGGGTTTCTCGCGTATGCACGTGTTCCGCTACAGCAAGCGTCCCGGTACCCTTGCTGCCGACATGCCCGACCAGGTGCCACCCGAGGTTATGGCCGAGCGCAGCCGCCGTATGCGGGCCACCGCACAGGAGCTCGCTATTGCTGACGCTCGTCGTCGCGTGGGCACGGTCGAGCGTGCCGTGCTCGAGTATGGTGACAACCTGACGCTCGGCTCGTTCCATCATGCCCGTCTTGACGATACCTGTGGACTTACAGCCCCGTGCCTGCTCGATGTTGCTATCATCGGAGTCGATGATTCCGGCTTGGTCCATGCACGCAGGGAGGTTCATGGAAGCCTCGAAGATTAGACTTACCGTTCCCGAGGGAATTGATCCCTCGCGCGTTTTGGGCGCCGGCGACGGCGTCCTTCGTGCGCTCGAGAGCTTGGTTCGCGCCCATGTGGTCGCCCGTGGCGATAGCATCTCCGTGAGCGGCGACCCGGACGAGGTCGAACTCGTGGCGCGCTTTTTCGAGCACGCTTTTCGCGAGGCGGCCGCCGGGCGCACACTGTCTGCCGACGATGTCTCTCGCTGCTTGGCCGTCTTGCGCGACGGTGAGCACGAGGCTACGTCGCTTCGCTATGACGTGCTGCTTTCGTATCGCGGCCGCGTCATTCGCCCCAAGACGCTCGGGCAAAAGCGCTATGTGGATGCCATCCGCTCGCATACCATCACGTTTGGCTTGGGTCCTGCCGGTACCGGTAAGACCTATCTGGCCATGGCGCTCGCCGTTGCCGCGCTCAAACGCCACGAGGTGGGCCGTCTGATCTTGACGCGTCCGGTTGTCGAGGCGGGGGAGAACCTGGGCTTTTTGCCCGGTACCCTTGAGGAAAAGATCGATCCCTACATGCGTCCGCTCTACGACGCCCTTTTTGACATGATGGATCGCGAGCGCACCGATGAGCTTATGGAGCGTGGCGTGATCGAGATCGCCCCGCTTGCCTACATGCGCGGCCGCACGCTGAGCGATGCCTTCGTGGTGCTCGACGAGGCGCAAAATACCACGCCCGAGCAGATGAAGATGTTCCTGACGCGCTTGGGCTTCAACTCCAAGTTTGTGATTACCGGCGACCTGAGCCAGCGCGACCTGGTGGGTCGTCGTGGTGGCTTGGCGGATGTCGAGAAGATTTTGGGCCGTGTCGACGATGTGGCGTTTGCGCACCTGGAGCGCGCCGACGTGGTACGCCATGCCCTGGTGGGTCGTATCGTCGAGGCATATGATGCATATGATGACGTGCGTGAGCAGCGCTCGCGCGACCGAAAGGAGTCCCGTTGAGTGTATTGATGAGCAACGATGCCGAGCTCGATACACTGCTCGACGCGCAGGAGGTGGAGCACATCTGCGAGGTCGTGCTTGCCGCCGAGGGCGTTGAGCGTGAAGTCGAGATTTCCCTTTCGTATGTCGACGAGGACGAGATGCACGAGCTCAACCACGAGTGGCGCGGTATCGACCGCACCACCGATGTGCTCTCGTTTGAGTGCGATTCGGCCTTTGACGATGACATTCCCGCCGATGAGACGCTTGAGCTCGGCGATATTATCTTGGCCCCGCAGGTTATTGCCCGTCAGGCCCCCGGTTTTGGCAATAGCCCCGCTGACGAGTGCCGTCTGATGCTCGTGCACGGCATGCTGCACCTGCTGGGCTATGACCACATCGAGGACGACGAGGCCGAGGTCATGGAGGCCCGTGAGGACGCCATTCTGCGCGATCTGGCGCTCGAGCGCGGCGAGGACCCCAAGCTGGTCCACGTCGGCCCCATCACCAACCACGCCCACGACTAGGAGCCGTCTATGATTCCCGGATCGAACAAGGACCATCCGTCCTTCTTAAAGTCGTTTTCCTACGCCATGGAGGGCTTCGTCACCGCCGTCAAGACCGAGCGCAACATTAAGGTCATGCTCGTGGCGGGCGTGTGCACCGTCATTGCCGGCTGCATCGTGGGCCTCGACATTGCCGAGTGGGGCACGATTATCATCTGTTGTGGCCTGGTGATTCACGGCGAGCTGTGCAACACCGCTATGGAGGCCATCGTCGACCTGGCGACCCAGGAGCTCCATCCGCTGGCCAAGCGTGCGAAGGACATCGCCGCCGCCTCCGTATACGTACTTTCCATCACCGCCGCGATTGTGGGCCTGCTGGTATTTGCCCACGCGCTTGGCTTTATTTAGAAAGGGATTTTCATGTCCGACAATATTCAGCCCATCGATGAGATTTTGGACGACGAGTCCCTGGATGCTAAGGCGACCGAGGATTACGAGGAGGTCGAGGAGTTCGACCCGTTTGAGGGCATGAGCGACGAGGAGCTCGACGCCCTGTGCGACGAGGACGACAGCCTCGCGGGCTTTGGCGACGTTGAGCCCGGTTTCCGCAGCGGCTTCGTGGCCCTGGTCGGCCGCCCCAACGCCGGCAAGTCCACGCTGCTTAATGCCTGCTATGGCAAAAAGGTCGCCATCACCTCGCCGGTGGCCCAGACGACCCGCCGCCGCATGCGCGCTGTCGTCAACCGCCCCGGCTACCAGCTGGTTTTTGTCGATACCCCGGGTATCCATAAGCCCAAGGACGGCCTGGGGTCCGAGCTCAACAAGAGCGCGTTGTTCGAGCTGAACGATGTCGATGTCGTCGCGTTTTTGATTGATGCCACCAAGCCGATCGGCAGGGGAGACGCCTGGGTTGCCGAGCGCGTCAAGAACGCTCGTTCCAAGAAGGTCCTGGTGCTCACCAAGGCCGATGAGGCCGACCCCGCACAGGTCATGGAGCAGCTTAAGGCAGCCCACGAACTCATGGAATATGACGACGAGATCGTGACGTCGTCGGTCAAGAACTTCAACGTCGATGCATTTATCGAGACCGTTGCGCACTTTTTGCCTGAGGGTCCGCGTTGGTTCCCCGAGGACATGGGTACCGACGCTTCCGATGAGACGCTCGTTGCCGAGTTTGTGCGCGAGAAGGTCTTGCGCCGCACCCGTGATGAGATTCCGCACTCCGTTGGCGTGATCTGCGATGCGCTCGAGCAGACCAAGAAGGTGCTGCGCGTGCACGCCACCATTTACGTCGAGCGCGAGGGCCAAAAGGGCATCATCATCGGTAAGGGCGGCGAGATGATCAAGCATATCGGTATCGACGCCCGTCGCGATCTTGAGCGCATCTTTGGCACGCAGGTCTTTTTGGAGCTGGACGTGAAGGTCAAGGCCGGCTGGCGTGACGACGAGGCCCAGATTCGCCGCTTTGGCTACAACGCCGAGGACTAAGGACGCGCGGCGCGCATGGCAGGCTCCCGGACATATCGCACCAAGGTGCTCGTCCTCGACAAGACGAAGCTCAAAGAGACCGACCTGATCTTGACGATGCTTGACGAGCGGGGACGGCAGGTTCGTGCGGTGGCAAAGGGCGCCCGCAAACCCGGCGGACGCCTGGCTGCGCGCTGCGAGCTGTTCTGTACAGTCGATATGCTGCTCGCACATGGACGGTCACTCGACGTGGTTTCTCAGGCCGAGCTTATGGAGGCGCCGCTCGGCGCTGCGCCCGATTACGAGACGACCTGCGCCGCAAGCGCGATCGCCGAGGTCGCGCGCGTGTGCTCGTTCGAGGACGCCGAGGACCCGTTTACCTTTGCCATAACGCAGCGAGCGCTTGCCCTGGTGGGCAGCGGGCTTGACACGGCACATATGGACCTACTTGTGGCGGCATATGTCTTTAAGCTGCTATCGCACGTTGGCTATCGTCCCGATTTTTCGGCCTGTGTGCTGTGCGGAGACCCCATGCTGTCGTATTTTTCAGCCCAGGCGGGCGGTCTCATGTGCGGGTCGTGCGCGTCGAGCGTTCCAGGTGCCGAACTGGTGTCGACCGGTGAGACCGCATGGCTGCGCGCCCTCATGTCCATGACCTTCGATGCGCTCATGGCCGAGCGAATCGACCAGCATACGGCGGCATTCCTGCTCGGGCTTTCGCATGTTTGGGCTGCGACGCACGCCGATCAGCGCCTCCGCGCGATGGAATTCATGTTGGGTCGGTGATGATGCGCAGGCGCGGGCTGCTTGTGGTAACATACCGACCTGTTGGTACCTCGACCTTGGTTGTTCGCTCCACCGGCGGCTTCCCAGTCCGAGGCGAATCGAGTCGCCCGTGGGCGACGCAAAACGAAAGGTGAAACAATGACTGTTTCCAAAGAGCGCAAGGCGGAGCTGACTGCCCAGTTTGGTAACACCCCGGTCGACACCGGCAACCCCAAGGTTCAGGTCGCCATCCTGTCCGAGCGCATCAAGGAGCTGACCGAGCACATGAAGTCCCACCAGAAGGACTTCCACACCCGTCGTGGCCTGCTCATGCTCGTCGGCCGTCGTCGTCGTCTTCTCTCCTACATCAAGAAGAACGACATCGTCGAGTACCGTGAGCTCATCAAGGCTCTGGGCATCCGCGACAACATCCAGTAGGATTTGTACATGCTAAGAGCGTCCTGCGCAGCGGGGCGCTCTTTTTGTGTAAGGGCGCGAACAATCACGCTCTGAAGCGTGGCGGGGGCAGGGGCCCGCGTCACATGAGAAGCCCGCAGGCAAGGGGTCTGCGGGGTAAAGGAGAACAATGACACTCGTATCCAAGACCTTTGAGCTGTACGGCAAGACCTACACCTTTGAGTCGGGCGAGCTTGCCAAGCAGGCCACCGGCGCCTGCCTGGTCAAGCAGGGTGACACCACGATGCTCGACACCGTGGTCGTCTCCAAGGAGCGTAAGAACTACGACTTCTTCCCGCTGACCGTCGACTTCAACGAGAAGATGTACGCCGCCGGCCGCATCCCGGGTGGCTACCTCAAGCGCGAGGGCCGTCCCAGCGAGAAGGCCACGCTCACCGCGCGCATGATCGACCGTCCGATTCGCCCGAGCTTCCCGGACGGCTTCCGCAACGAGGTGCACATCGTCGCTACCTCGCTTGTCGCCGACCAGGTCAATCCCTTCGACGTCATCAACGTCATGGGTGCTTCCCTGGCCATGACGCTCGGCGGCGTGCCCTTCGAGGGCCCGCTTGCCTGCGTGCGCATCGGCCGCAACGTGGAGACCGGCGAGTTTATCGTCAACCCCACCTACGAGGAGCGCGAGAACTCCGATCTGGACCTGGAGCTGGGTGGCTCTGCCGACTTCATCTCGATGGTCGAGGCCGGCGCCGAGGAGATCTCCGAGGACGACATGCTCGCCGCCATGAAGTTTGGCCAGGAGGCCCTTGCCGCTTTCTGCCAGGCTCAGGACGAGTTCGTCGCCGAGTGGGAGCAGGTTAACGGCCCCATCGTCAAGAAGGAGTACCCGCTCGACCAGCCCGTCGAGGAGGTCCAGGAGCGCATCTTCGCCCACTACGACGAGATGGCAGCCGCCCTTCGTGACGCCGACAAGCTCTCCCGTATCGGCAAGGTCGAGGCTCTGAAGGAGTCCATCCGTGCCGAGTTCACCGAGGAGGAGCAGGCCGCTTGGGAGCGCGAGATCCCCGTGGCGCTCAAGAAGCTCGAGAAGAAGGCCATGCGCACCATGGTCGTCGAGACCGGTGAGCGCGTCGACGGTCGTGCCGCCGATGAGATCCGTCCCATCATGGTGAAGGACAACTACCTGCCGCTCGTTCACGGCTCCGGCCTGTTCCAGCGCGGCCAGACCCAGGTGCTCTCGGTTCTTTCGCTCGGCATGCTCAACGAGGGCCAGCGTCTGGATACCATCGAGCCCACCGAGGGCAAACGCTACATGCACCACTACAACTTCCCGCCGTTCTGCACCGGCGAGACCGGCCGCATGGGCAGCCCCAAGCGCCGCGAGATCGGTCACGGTAACCTGGCAGAGCGCGCTCTGCTTCCGGTGCTTCCCGACGAGAACGAGTTCCCCTACGCCATCCGCGTCGTCTCCGAGGTCATGGAGTCCAACGGCTCCTCTTCGATGGCTTCGACCTGCGGCTCCACGCTCGCCCTTATGGACGGCGGCGTGCCCATTAAGCGCCCGGTCTCCGGTATCGCCATGGGCCTGATCCAGGAGGAGGGCAAGACCGTGGTCCTGTCCGACATCCAGGGTCTCGAGGACTTCCTTGGCGACATTGACTTTAAGGTCACCGGCACCACCGAGGGCATCACCGACCTGCAGATGGACAACAAGGCTACCGGCCTCACCTT
>CBCSLZ010000006.1:0-98855 GCA_965141245.1 uncultured Collinsella sp. | reverse complement strand
GCGGGGTGGGGGTTCTTTCGGGGGTTGTTAACCGCAGGGGCGGCCATTGGGCGGGGGGCGCTTGTGCATAGGGCTTGTTTTTCAACAGCCGCCCCACAACGCTAGTCCAGCTTGGTGCCCGGTACTTGCGGTGCCTCTATAAGCCGCGCTTTGAGCTCGTTCAAAATGGAAACGGGCTGACGGTCGACGCCGTCCAGATGGAGCGTGGCCACGCGAATGGGCGGCTGATATTCAAGCGAGCCGATGAGCACGGGAGAACCCAAGAACCGTTCGATGTCGCCTGCGATCTCATCGATTGCCTCGGGGCCGAGCTCATCGAAGAGTGCCACGAACGTTGGTCCCGTCGAGCGGAACAGGCGGCCCTTGCCGCGCGAACAATCCATGAGGCAGGCGGCGCTTTCGGCGAGCACGCGGTCGCCTGCATCGAATCCAAAGCGGGCATTGACCTCGGCGATATCGTCGACCTTAATGGCAATAAAGCCTGCCTCGTGCGGCACGTGGCGCATCTCTCCAATAGCGTTGACCAGTGCGTGGACATCGCCCAGGCCCGTTACCGAGTCGGTCGTATCCGCTAGGCTTCGGTTGACGATAATGCCCACATACATGCTGGGCTCGGTATCGGTGCCGTCCAAGCGGTAGCCCGTGCAGTCGCAAAGCACGTACGCTCCGGTGGCATCCATTACGCGATACTGCATGTAGTGGAAGTGCCACGTGCTGTTTATCACCATGTCGAGCTCGGCGCGTACGTTGTCGCGGTCCTCGGGATGAACGCGGGCGAGCCACATGTCGAGTGAGTTAAAAGGGTGCTGGGAGGGCAGGTCAAAATCGCGCACGGCGTTAACCGACCATTGCGATTCGCCCGTATCGAGATTGAGGATAAAGGGATAGCGCGTCTCGGAGCTCATGGAGATCGCTTGGAACACTCGGTCGTTGCAGGGAAGCTGATCGACGATTGGGCGTTGCGGCGCGTCATCGTCTTTCGGTTGCTGCACACGATGCATAAGCTTATAGCGATACATCTTGCGATCGGCATCCATCGTCATCTGGCGACGCGTGTCGCCAGCAAGTGGATCGACGCGCGAGCAGCCAAAGCTAAAGCTGCCGATCATGGGCGCCTTGCCACCTGAGCTCGCCTCGATCAGTCCGGTACGTACCTGCTCCAAGCGCTGCTCGAGTTCAGTCTCGTTTGCGGAGAGCGAGATGAGCACAAACTCGTCTCCACCGATACGGAACAGCATCTCATCGTGCTCCATGGTTTCGGAGAGCGTGCGGCAGATGCCCAGAATATAGCGATTGCCTTCGGCGTGGCCAAACCTATCATTGCAATGCTTGAGATGGTCGATGTCAATATAGGCGCAGGTGAAGGGGTCGCCATTGCGCCAGAGTTGCTCGACGTGACGGTCGAATCCGTTGCGGTTGCCCAAGTTGGTGAGCGGATCGATATAGGCGTTGCGCTCAAGCAGCTGGCGCTCTTGTTGCAGGACGGCATGCGTCTTTTGCAGTTGCTCACCAACGGCGCGTAGTCCAGTGGGCAGCACGGCAACATCGAGTTCGGCGGTCGAGACGCCATTCGCAAGTCGCTGAAGATAGGCAATAATCGATTGCTCGCCCAGGCGATATGACTCGTTCATGATGGATAACCTCCTTGGGCGGAACAACGGTTTGTATCATATCCCCAATTCGGTTTGAATTGGGGATATAAGTTAGCTAATGGAGACAAATATCCCCTTCGACGGTGGCGTTTTGCGCGCGAGCGTATCAGTTGTTATTGCCACCATCGAGCAATGCCTCAAAATTCTTCGCCGGCATGGGGCGGTAGTAGAGGAAGCCCTGAGCGTAGCGGGCGCCCATTTGTCGTAGCATGTTCGCCTGCTCATTTGTCTCGACGCCTTCGACCACGACGGGCAGATGGAGCGACTGCGCCATCTCGAGCATCGATGAAATGATTTGCGTGCTGCGGCCTTGATCGCGGTCGGTGGGCACAAAGGTGCGGTCGAGCTTGATGACGTCGACGTTGACGTTCTTGAGCATCGCGAGCGTGGACTGACCGGTGCCAAAATCGTCCATATAGGTCGAGAAGCCGCGGGTGTGCAGATCTGCGGTCAGCTTATCCACGGCCTCGGATTCTCCCGTATAAGCCGTCTCGGTGATCTCGATACGCATGAGCTCGGGCGGTAGGTTGTATTGGGCGGCGAGCGCCCCCATATGTTCGGCAACGTCGCAGGCAAGGATATCCACGCGCGACACATTAAGCGAGACCGGAACCACGCGAAGACCGCGATCGAGACGCTCGCGAAGCCATATGGCGACACCCTGCCAAATGTACTTGTCGAGCGTCACTACAAAGCCGCTTTCCTCGAGTGCGGGGATAAACGTTGCGGGCGAAATGAGAGAGCCGTCCTTGTCAATCCAGCGGGTGAGTGCTTCGGCGCCAATAATCTCGCCGGTTTCCATATCGACCTGGGGCTGAAGATAGTACGTGATGCGACCATTTGACAGCGCGTACTGGAATTCGGTCAGCGTACGGTGGAACGCGACTTCGCGCTCGTACTCCGCGGGGCGGAAAATGGCAATGCGCTCCTTAAAGTCGTTTTTTGCGCGTCGATTGGTAAACATGGCCTTTGCCTGCGCATCGATGGTGATTTCCTCATTGGAGTCGATGGGGTAAACGCCCATGGACGGCCAGAAGCCTACGCCGTCATCATGCCTGGCTACTGCCTCACGAACGCGGTTGTAGATTTGATGGACGGTGATGTGCTTAAAGGGGATGAGTACACAAAAGTCATCTTGGCCCCAGTACCCTGCGACGCCCATATCGGCATTCTCGATGTCCTTGAGGACCGTGCCCACATCGGCGAGTGCGCGGTCGCCCTCGGCCTGGCCGTGCCATTCATTAAACAGGCGCATGTGGCCCATGTCGACCGTGGCGATGCACCAGGTGCCGCTGCGCCTTGCCTCGAGAAATGCGTTGGCGCGCCGCATAAACTCGCTGGGTCGATAGAGGCCCGTGAGCGAGTCGATACGTTCGGCTATGGCGCTTTTGCGCTCCGCCTCGGGTATGGGGAGGCTGTCGTTGGGAACAAGCCCGCCGGCCGTGCGAAGGCGACGGTCGAGTTCGCCTAAAACGGCGGTCGCTTGATGGGTTAAGTGCTCGTAAAAGGCCGGGACGACAAGACAGACGGGAGTAATGGTGTCGCCTGCGATTCGAACAGGAGCGAAAACGGCCTCTTTAAGGTGGCGGGTCAGTTGCTCGAATGCCTCGTGGTCCAAATCGTTGCTGAGCACGACGAACTGGACGCTTCGTGAACGGTAGACCCGGCTCCTGCCGCGGGTGATCGACAGCATGCGGCCTGCGTATTCGGCAAGCATGTTGTCGACAGCCTCGGCCCCGTAGAGCTCGTTGAGCTTTGTCGTGCCACGAACGCGCACCGCTATAAGCCCTGTCTCGCAACGATCGCGGCGGCAGGCGTCGATGGCGTTGGCCAGCATGCGCTGCGTTCCGAGGCCTGTGGCGGCGTCGACGGTTTCGGCAAGTGAGTGGTTGACGAGCTCGCCGACATAGAGCGAGGGGACATTTCCGTCGCCGTCGATACGAAACCCGCGAGCACGGCAAAGGACGTAGTCGCCGACGGCGTTGCGCACACGATACTGCATGACGCGACGGTGCTTGGTGCCGTTGTAGACTTGGTCGATGTCGTTGATGCAGGCCTCAAGGTCGTCGGGATGGACGCGCGTTTTCCAGTAATCGCGACAGTTGTCTATGTGCTCCGAGGGAAGGCCAAGATCGCGCAAGGCACCTTGTGACCAAAGGGTGCGATGTTTGTCCAAGTTCTCGATAAAGAAATAACGGCCCTCGTTGAGCATCGAAAAGGCGTCAAAAATACGATCGCTTATTTCGAAGTCGTCGGCGTGAACTTGCGTGATATTGCGTCGATCGAGGTGCATGGCATGACGTAGCTTGTAGTCGTACATGCGATGGTCGGCATCGAGCGTCATGCGATTGGAAGCTTCGCCCAGGGCGGGGTCGGCATGTGACACTCCGTAGCTAAACGAGCGGGGCATCTCGGAATCGTTGTTTTTGAGCAGAACCGTTCGGCAGTGTTTCAGACGTTCGGCGAGGTCGTCCTCGGTTGCAATCGTAGATAGGATGGCAAACTCGTCGCCGCCTATGCGAAACGCCGCTTCGCCCACCTTCATATACAGCTTAAGATAGAGACTTACCTGCAAGATATAGCGGTTGCCCTCGTCATGCCCAAAGACGTCGTTGCAGTGCTTGAGATTGTCGATGTCGATGAACGCCATGGTAACGGGGGCGTCCTGCTCCCAGAGCTCCTCGAGGGAACGGGCAAAGCCGCCACGGTTGCCAAGCCCAGTAAGCTGGTCGGTAAAGGCAGTCCTGATCAGATCTTCCTGCCGCTCGAGAAGGTCATGGACGGTCTTTTCGAGCGTTTCGGTGTAATTGCTGACAGTATCCATGTTCTAAGCGGCTTTCTGAGGTCGGGGCGGATTGCGTCGGGCGAGCTCGTTGTGTACACGCGTCGTTGCTCGGCGTTTTGCGTGTATCCAGGCCCCCGCCTTGCTGCGTTGTTGAGTTAATTTGTCGGCTAATGTTCGCTGTTGATAACAGCTGAGTAGTGTAAACAACAATACGCAATTATATATGGGTGCACATGCTGTGGGCGGCTATTATTCGACAGGCGGTAGCGCGACGATGCGATGTTCGATGAAAATGCGACTGGGGCGGTATATGTTGACGGGTATACTTGTTCCGTTTGAATTTGCGGGGATGGAGATGGTCGCATGGCACAGTCAAATATGACGCGCACGGTGGGGCTTGCGCTCGAGGGAGGCGGCTACCGCGGTATGTATACGGCGGGCGTGCTCGACGTTTGGATGGAGCACGGTTTGACCTGCGACCATATGGTGGGTGTCTCGGCGGGCGCGGCGTTTGGCTACAACTTTAAATCGCGCCAGATCGGGCGCGCCATTCGCTACAACAAGGCCTATTGCGCCGACAAACGCTATGCGAGCGTGACCAGTTGGCTGCGAACGGGCGATATGTTCAATGCCGATTTTGCCTATCACGAGGTGCCCATCGAGCGCGATCCCATCGATTTGGAGGCGTATCGCGCCTGCCCCATGCGATTTACGTGCGTATGTACCGATATCGAGACGGGCAAGGCCGTCTACCACGACCTGCCCTATGGCGACGAGCGGGATATCGAGTGGATCCGGGCATCGTCGGCGATTCCCGTGGCGACGCGCCCTGTCGCCATTGAGGGCCGTAAGTACCTGGATGGCGGCGTGGCCGATTCCATTCCCAGCGCTTGGTTGTTTGCGCAGGGGTATGACCGCAATATCGTGGTACTCACGCAGCCGGCGGGCTTTGTGAAGCAGCCCAACAGCGTGATGCCCATGCTGCGGCGCGTGTTCCGTCACTATCCGGAGTTTGTCGCAGCGCTTGAGCACCGGCATGAGGTCTACAATGCCACGCTCGATGACCTGGCACGTCGCGAGGCTGCCGGCGAGATCTTTGTGGTGCGTCCGAGCGAATCGGTGAAGGTGCCGTCGCTGTGTCGCGAGCCCGATGAACTTGAGCGCATCTACCAGATTGGTCGCCGCGATGCGGAGGCGACCTTGCCGGCACTGGAGGCATATCTGGCAGGGTAGAGGCTGCTGCCGCCATCTCGGCGGAAAGCGCATCCCGGAATGGAGGCTCAAACTGGGATGCGCTTTCCATTGCTGAAGATATGAGGCTGCGAATCAGCTGCTCGGCCTAGACTTACGCCTGCTGCCAGGTGTCGACGAGCTCCTTGGCCGCGGCGTAGGGGTCATCGGCGCTGCAGACGGCGCTCACCACGAAAAAGCCGTCGACGCCGGTGGCCTTGAGCTGTGGCAGGTCGGCCGTCTTGACGCCGCCGCCCACCACGATGGGCACGGGGCTTGCCGCGTGGAGGGCGGCCAGGTCCTCAAAGCTCTTGGTGATGATAGAGCCGTCGGCCGCGCGTCCGCAGTCGCGCTTGGTCTCGGTCTCGTGGAGTGGGCCGATGCCCAGGTAGTCGACTAGGCTCATGTCGGCGGTCTTGACGTACTCGAGCATCTCCTCGCAACGGGCGGAAAGGCCCACGATGGCGTTGGGCCCCAGCAGCTTGCGACAGACCTCGACGGGAATGTCGCTCTGACCCACGTGCATGCCGTCGACAGCAATGCCCTGCTCGCGCGCGGCGAGTACGCAGTCCAGGCGGTCG
Source organism: uncultured Collinsella sp. (assembly GCA_965141245.1). Classification (GTDB taxonomy): domain Bacteria; phylum Actinomycetota; class Coriobacteriia; order Coriobacteriales; family Coriobacteriaceae; genus Collinsella. The sequence goes on along the minus strand of CBCSLZ010000006.1, from coordinate 92,607 downwards.
TCAATCAGCAAAGCGACCTGACCGGTCTTGCCGGCCTGTGCGATTGCCTGCGCGGCGTCGCCGGTCAGCGCAATGATCTCGCGGGCGCTTGCCACCTTGGAGCGCACCTGGATGCAGGTAAAGCCGGCGTCGAGTGCCTGGGCCACCACATCGCCCACGGGGCGCCCGAGCGTGTTTTCGGGGCCGAGCACCAGATAGGCCGAGATATCAAGGTTGTCGCGGATACTCATCGTGTTTCCTCCTGCTTTTTGATCTGAGCTTCCATGCGCTCGAGCTTGCCGGTCATGGTGTCGGTAAATCCGGGTCGAATATCGGCTTTGAGCACGACTTCGGTGCGGATGCCCTTGCTCGCCAACACAAAGGTTGCGTCGCGCACGACCTGCATGACCTCGTCCCAGTCGCCCTCGATCTCGGTGAACATCGAGGTGGTGCGGTTGGGAAGGCCGCTCTCGCGAATGACGCGCACGACCTCGGCGACCTCGGCGGACAGCTCATCGCCGGTGCCGCACGGGGCGATGGCCACGGCGACGAGCGTATTCATGCCGGCATTGGTTGCGGGCTCGGACATGGCCTATGCCTCCTCGAGGTCGAGCTGGTTGTTGGCGATGTCCTGGGCGGTTGCGCGGTAGAGCTCGTCGATAAAGGCGACCTTAAAGCTTGCCGGGGCGTCGGCGACAGCGGCGGCACGCGAGCCGGCAACGTTGTAGACGGCGGTGCCGCAGACGGCGGCCGTAAACGGGTCGGCAGCGCAGGCGTACACAGCCAGCACGCCGCCTTGCGAGCAGCCGCAGCCGGTGATCTTGGACATGAGCGGGCTGCCGCCGTGGGACTTGGCCACGGTCATGCCGTCGGTGATCAGGTCGACTTCGCCCGAGACCACAACGGCGCCGCCGGTGTAGCGGGCGAGCGCCACGGCGGCATCGCGGGCGGCGTCTACCGTGTCGGTGGTATCGACACCGCGCACGCGGCTCAGATCGGCCGCCTCGCCCTCAAGACCCCACAGGCCGGCGAGCGCGATGATCTCGGAGGCGTTGCCGCGCACGATGGCGGGCTTGTACTGCTTAAGCTCGTTTACCAACTGGGTGCGCAGACTGCCGATGCCCAGGCCCACCGGATCGAGCACCCAGGGCTTGCCGGCGTCGTGTGCCGCCTTGGCCGCGCGGGGAATCGTCTGCTCGTAGATGGGGAAGAGCGTGCCCATATTGAGATAGATGGCGCCGCCGCCGGCAACGAGCGCCTCGCCCTCGTCGGGAAGATAGACCATGGCGGCCGATCCACCCACAGCGAGCTGCGCGTTGGCGACAAAGTCGATCGTCACCGTGTTGGTGATGGAGCCGGCCATCGGATTGGTGGCACGAATCTCCTCCACGGCTTTGACCACATTTTGCTTAAGCTGTTCCGAATCAATCACTGCACATGCCTCCTTGGCATAGAAAAGGGGCGCTGTGCATAGACAGCGCCCCTGTAAAGGCGGCATGCTCCCTACGCCAGCATTAACTGACAGGTTCAAAGGATTGGGCCCCATGCCCTCTCAGCCTTGTGGTTTGCACCGCCGGCACTCCCGCATCGAATCTGTTGTTCCCTATACTAGCGCACCGTTACAATGGTTACGGTGAAAATGACGGGGGACTCTATGATCAAACTTGTGCTGACCGATATGGACGATACGCTGATTCCTGCCGGACACGATGGCGCCAGTGACTATGTCATCGAGGGCATTCATGCCATGCAGGCAGCGGGCCTGCATTTTGGCCCGGTTTCGGGCCGTCAGCCGTCCGCGATGGGCTGGATGTTCCGCAATCGCTCCGAGTGCTTCTCGACCGGTGCGTTTTGCAACGGCCAGGTGATGTTTGTCGACGGCGAAGTAGTCGCTTCGCGTGCAATCGACAACGATGCTCTGATGCGTTTGGCTGACTATCTGGAGCAAGAGACCGACGATACATTTCTAAAAGTCTACAGCCTGGGCGATGACTTTTGGGGCAACGATGCCTATTGCGTGACGAACAATCCCGAGCGTGTGCGTCGCGCTATGGAGTCGGGCGGCAATGCGTGGCTCAAAGGCGAAGAGGCCCCGTGCCGTCCCGTCGTCGATGGCGCGCCGGTGTTTAAGGCGAATATCTGGAGTGCCCGTTCGCGTGAGAAGCTCGCGGAGCTACGCGAGCGCGTTGCCGTTGAGGTGCCGGAACTCTCGCTTGTGTTTCCCAACAACCGTGTGCGCCTGTTTGACATCCTTCCGGCCGGTTGGGACAAGGGCTGCGCTGCGCTGGAGCTGGCGCGCGCTTTGGGCCTGACGCCCGATGAGGTGGCCGTATTTGGCGATTCCGATAACGATCTGCCCATGATCGATGCCGTTCCCAACTCCGTTGCAGTCGCCAATGCCAACGAGGCCGTCACGGCTGCCGCGCGCTGGCATATCGGCGCTGCGGCAGACGATGCGGTTGCCGGGGCCCTGCATCAGATTGCCGCCTGCGCCGCGACGGGGGAGATGCCGCCGTTTATGCGTCAGGAGGGTGCAGCCGACGCGAATCTCGCGAACAGCTAAGGAGACAGCCATGAAGCTCCAGCAGCTCAGATATGTCGTCAAAGTTGCCGAATGCGGAAGCATTACCGAGGCCTCGCGCCGGCTCTTTGTGTCGCAGCCTTCGATTACCGCGTCGATCCGCGACCTCGAAAACGAGATGGGTGTGCACATCTTTGAGCGCACCAACAAGGGCGTCATCGTGTCCGAGGAAGGCGAGACCTTCTTGGGCTACGCGCGTCAGGTGCTCGACCAGGCCGACCTGCTCGAGGGCAAGTACAAGGGCGCATCCGAGCAGGTGCCGCACTTTAGTGTGAGCTGCCAGCATTATTCCTTTGCCGTCAACGCGTTTGTCGACGTGATCCGCGAGTTCGATGCCGCGCGTTACGACTTCACCCTACGCGAGGAACAGACCCACGAGATTATCGAGGATGTCGCGCACATGAAAAGCGAGCTGGGCATCCTATATCTGTCCGAGCACAACCGCGAGGTCATCGAGCGCATGCTGGTGGCCAACGAGCTCGTGTTCGAAGGGCTCTTCTGCGCCACGCCGCATGTCTTCGTCTGCGCCGACCATCCGCTGGCGGACCGCTCCAGCGTGACGCTCGAGGATCTGGAAGACTACCCGTTCCTGTCCTACGAGCAGGGCAGCTACAACTCGTTTTACTATTCCGAGGAGCTGACCTCGACGTTCGAGCGACGCAAAAATATCCGCGTGCGCGACCGTGCGACGTTGTTCAATTTGGCCATGGGCCTCAACGGCTACACGGTATGCTCGGGCGTGATCAGCCACGAGCTCAACGGCCCCGGCATTATCTCGATTCCGCTCGACGTGGACGAGTACATGGAGATTGGCATCATCACGCGCAAGAACACGACGTTCACGCGCTACGGTCGGGCCTATATCGACGCGATTCGTCAGCATATCTAGGCTGCTGTGCTCCGCACGGTTCAAGTCTCTTTATGACAGTCCAGACTGATATAGGAAGCATCTATATCAAACTGTTATAAACGTATATTTTACGATGGTCATATGAGCGCTCATACTCTGTCCCAGTAAAGCAACCAATGCAAAGGGAGATATCTATGAGCACTTCGATTCAACCGAACGCGCCGTTTCGCGCCGATATCGTCGGCAGTTTTCTTCGTCCGCAGGCCGTGAAGGACGCCCGTGCCGCCTATGTCGCGGGTAAACTCGACGCTTCCGGCCTTAAGGCCGTCGAGGACGATGCCATTCGCGATTTGGTGGCCAAGCAGAAGGCCGCCGGCCTGCAGGTGATCACCGATGGCGAGTTCCGCCGCAGCTACTGGCACCTCGATTTTATGTGGGGCCTTAACGGCATTGAGCGCCGCACCTCACGCACGGGTTATATGTTCCATGACGAGGAGACGACGGCCGACACCGCCGTGGTAACCGGTCCCATTAGCGGCGAGAACCACCCGTTCATCGAGCATTTTAAGTTCGTCAAGTCGCTTGAGGGGGAGGGCCAGGTCGCACGCCAGACCATTCCGGCGCCGATCCAGACGTTCTCTGAGGTCACGCTCGATCGCTGCGACGGCCAGCAGGAGAGTTTGCGCGCCGTCTACAAGACCGACGAAGAGCTCGCTGACGCCATCGCCGCAGCATACCGCACCGTGATTGCCGACCTGTATGCCGCGGGCTGCCGCAACATCCAATTTGACGACTGCACCTGGGGTATCTATTGCGATACCGACTTTGTGTCCAAGACCGGTATGAGCCCGGTTGACTTGCAAAAGGTAAGCGAGCTGGGCGTGGCGCTCAACAACGCCGCCATCGAGGGCAAGCCCGACGATCTGGTTATCAACACGCACGTGTGCCGCGGCAACTACCACTCCACCTATGCTTTTGAGGGCGGCTACGACCCTATCGCTCCGTACCTGTTTGCGCATGAGGATGTCGATGCGTTCTATCTGGAGTTCGACACGCCGCGCGCCGGCGGCTTTGAGCCGCTCAAGTACGTTGCTCCCGGCAAGAAGGTCGTGCTGGGCCTGGTGACCACCAAGGCGGCTGAGCTTGAGGACGAGGACGTTATCGTCGAACGTATCCACGAGGCCGCAAAGTATGTGCCGCTCGAGAATCTGTACCTGTCGCCCCAGTGCGGCTTTGCCAGCTGCGAGATTGGCAACAAGCTGACCGAGGATGAGCAGTGGGCGAAGATCGCGCTGGTCAAGCGCATTGCCGAGCGCGTTTGGAAGTAACGTTACCGTTCGCAGGTGACGGCGCGTGCGAGACATGGCGTATCACGTACAATGGTTCGGATCGTATCGTTCGGGCAGGTTATTCGATATGCCTGATCGCCCTTCCAACATGAAAGGACATCCATGTCCCGGTCCTCGACGCCCGCCGTATCTGAACTCGAGGAGACTGTCGAATAGTAGCTGCGTTCAGCCAAATTAAAAATGGCGTCCATGCGTGTGTACGCGTGGACGCCATTTTTAATGCGTCAGTATCCAGTGGATGCCGCGCGCCATGCGCAGGTCAGTTTGGGCAAAATGATTGCCGGGGTTGAGCTCCAGCGTTGTTGGGATGTCGCGCTCGATAAACAGCTCTTCCATCGCGCGCGTATCGTCGAGTACGTGCCGCATCATGCGGTTGGGCGTCTTGGTTTCCTTTTTACCGAGCGACAGATAGGCGGCGTCGGGCGTAGCTGTCATCGTGCGCTCGCGCGCGTAGTCGATAAAGCCGGGGAACCACAGCGACCCCGATGCACTCGCCGCGCGCTCAAAGACATCTGTTTGCCAAAGTGCCCACAGTGCAAAAAGACCCGCCAACGAGTAGCCGGCAACGCCGCGCCAGGCGGGCGATTGCGGGAGCGATGATTCGGCCTGGGGGATTATCTGCTTCAACAACTCGTCAAGAAAACCAGCAGCCTGTCCGCCAAAGGGCTCGACATCTCGTATAGTTCCGTCGCATTCCCAGGGGCTCAGCTCGCGATTCCAATCGAGCCCTCCAATGGCGACAAGGGTGAACGGCGGGCAGTCGAGCTCTCGGCAGCGCTCGTAGACTTCACTACCGTCGCCCATAACCACGGGGAGGTAGATGACGGGCGCGCCTTCCACACACTCTGAATAAACGGTTATCTGCTTATGATGCGCTTCCAAGGCAGGCTTCTCTCGGTGTTGTGATATCGACAGCCTCAATTGTCGCACGCTGGCACGGGGGCAGACGCTAAAAGAAAGGCGCGGAGCCGCTCGATGCGATTCCGCGCCTTGTTGTTTTGCTTTAGCAGACTATGCCGTTACGCCACGAAGAAGTAGACGAGGAAGGCAAGGGCTGCGATCCACATGAGCGGCTTGATCTTGGAGGCCTCGCCCTTAAAGAGCGCGACGATCACGTAGGCGATAAAGCCCAGGCCGATGCCGGCAGAGATGGAGTAGGTGAAGGGCACGCCGGCGACAATCATGAACGCCGGGAAACCCTGCGACACGTCGGACCAGTCGATCTCGGAGGCCTCGCTCATCATGAGGTAGCCGACGTAGACCAGGGCACCGCAGGTGGCGGCGCTGGAAACGATGGTGACGATGGGGGAGAAGAACGCGGCGAGAATGAACAGCACGCCGGTGGTGACGGAGGTGAGGCCCGTGCGGCCACCGTCGGCAGCGCCAGAGGTGGACTCGACGAAGGTGGTGATGGAGGAGACGCCCATGAAACCGCCCACAGCAGCGGCGGCGGAGTCGACGATCAAGATCTCCTTGATATTCTCGACGTTGCCGTCGTCGGTGAGGAACTCGCCCTGCTTGGCCACGGCCATCGCGGTGCCCATGGTGTCGAAGAAGTCACTCATGAGCAGCGAGAACGAGATGACGAGGAGCGCGGGGTCGGTAAGGACCTTGACGATGGCGGGCACGCCGCCGGCGTCGGCGATGGGGCCACCGATGCTCGAGAAGTCGAGCGGGGCGATGATACCGGTCGGAGCCTGGGTCACACCTAGGGGGATACCGGCGATGACGGCGACGACGATGCCGATGAGCAGCGAGCCGGGGACGTTGCGGCAGGCGAGGGCGACCGTCACCAGGATGGAGATGATGCCGACGATGAAGGTGGGGGAGGTGATGTCGCCCAGACCGACGAGTGTACCGGCGCCAGCGGTGATAATGCCGGCATCGCACAGGCCAATCATGGCGATGAACAGGCCCAGACCCACCGAGATGGCGTGACGCAGGACAACCGGGATGGCGTCCATGATGGCCTCGCGCAGGCCACAAAGCACGAGCAGCAAGATGACGACGCCCTCAAGGAAGATGACGCTCATGGCCACATGCCAGTCACCGCCGCAGACGGTGGTGGTGATTCCAGCGATCATCGCGTTGACGCCTAAGCCCGACGCGCAGGCGAGCGGGCGGTTGGCGAAGATGCCCATGCAGATGGTCATGATGCCGGCGCCCAGGCAGGTGGCGCAGGCGAGCGCTCCCGCATCGATGCCAGCGCCCGAGAGCACCGCGGGGTTGACGGCGATGATGTAGGCCATCGCCAGGAATGTTGTCAGTCCAGCGCGAAGTTCGGTCCCGATTGTGGACTTGCGCTCGCTGACGTGAAATAGTTCGTCCATGCATACCCTTTCCTTGTTCGGCCCCGAGTTTAGGCCGATTGACACGAACTCACCCACTATAGCCCCTTTACGACGCTGTTGTTCCTCGCGTGTTGATGTTCGGCGCTTTGTAGCAGACGGACGGTATTTTTCGCATGAAAATGTGTGGGTACCGTATACTTAAGCGGTTACAACGACCCCTATGGAGGAACGTATGATTAAAGAGCTCTGCCGCGACGAGGCTATCCTGTCCCAGCGTTGCGAGGTTGCGACTGTCGAGGACGAGTCGGTCGCACAGGACCTGATCGATACCATCAAGTCGCTCGATGATGCCGGCTGCTTGGCCGCCAACCAGATCGGCGTCACCAAGAAGGTCTGCGTCTATCTGGACGACGCCGGCGAGCCCCACGTACTCTACAACCCCCGTCTGGTGTTTGGCCTGGGCGCCAGCAAGATGGAGGAGAGCTGCCTGACGCACGAGGAGGTCACCAAGTCCACGCGCTATATCAAGTGCAAGGTTGCCTTTGACCAGATTGTCGACGGCAAGATGAAGGAGTGCCGCCGCGACTACGCGGGCTTTGAGGCGCAGATGATCCAGCATATGATCGACCACTGTCTTGGAAAGTTGGTCTAAGGGGACCAAAGCACCGCACCTTGCCGCTCAATTGTCGCTCGCGTACCTTAAGTACGCTTCGCTCCTCTTTCGTGGCAATCTACGGCACTTTGACCCCTTAGACGACCTGCGGGGTTAACTTGGTTGAGTTTATCCTGCTTGAATAGTCCGGGCGTGACATTGTTGTCATGTCCGGGCTTTTGTGTTTAGCGCCTTTTTGTTTGGAGACAATGAAATTAGCAAGAACGTAAAGCTAGGAGGCGCTATGTGCACGAGCATTCGATTTACCGATAATTCTGGCCACATGTATCTGGGCCGCAACCTCGACTGGAGCTTTGACTACGGCCAACAGGTTCGCGTGATGCCGCGCGGGTTTCACATTCCGTATTCGTTTATCGACGACGCGACAGCGGCGCACGCGGTGATCGGTATGTGCATCGATTACAAGAACTACCCTATGTTCTTCGATTGCGGCAACGATGCGGGCCTCGCCGTGGCGGGTCTCAATTTCCCGGGTTATGCCGAGTATGCCGAGGACCCTGTCGACGGCAAGACCAATATCGCGGCCTATGAGTTCCCCCTGTGGGTGGCAGCGACGTTCTCGACGGTCGATGAGGTCGAGGCCGCGCTGCGCGACACGGTGATTGTCGCCAAATCTGCCGGAGAGGGGCTGGGCGTGTCGCTGCTCCATTGGATTATCGGCGACAGCCAGCGCAGCATCGTGGTCGAGATGATGGCTGACGGCCTGCATGTATACGACGATCCGGTCGACACCCTTGCCAACCAGCCGACCTTCCCGTGGCACATGGAAAACCTGCGCACCTATATCACCGCCACAAGCGATTTTCCGCAGACGGCGACATGGCGTGGCGCCGAGCTTAAGCCCTATGGAGCCGGTGCCGGCATGCGCGGCATTCCGGGCGATTGCTATTCGCCGAGCCGTTTTGTAAAGGCGGCGTACCTCAATGCCAATTACCCGCAAAAGGAGAGCGAGACCGAAAACATCGTTCGCATGTTCCGCTCGCTCGAGGGCGTGGTGATGATTGAGGGGGCGTCCAGGATGGGCGATGGCAAGTTCGAGAAGACTATCTATACCGGATGCTTTAGCGCGCGCACGGGCAATTATTACTACGCGATGTATGATGATCCGTCGATTCGCTACGTGAGCCTGACGGATGCCGAGGGTGCGAGCCCCGATAGGCTCGTGGTTCCCGAGCCGCGCCGTTCGTAGCCGTTAGCTTTACTGCAATGCAAAGCGGCCCTGCATCTCCCGTGAGGTGCAGGGCCGTTGTCGTCAATGGCTGGTGGCGTGTTAGAAGTTGGCGTCGTTGAGCTGGGTGCTTTCGAGGCCGTCGAGCTGTTGCTGTTCGGGCGTATCGGCGACGCTCTCGAGCAGCTCGGTGGGATCGATGTTCATGTCCCTACCGGCCTCGTTGCCGTTGACCAAGTCGTCCGAGAAGATGTCGACTTCCATTTCCTCGGCCTCTTCGATCTGAACCTCGAGCGGCACCTGGGTGCGCACGAGCTTAACGGCCGGGCGCATGCGGGCAAACAGCGGCACGTACTCGATGATGATGGCCGAGTTCTCAAGACCGTACCAGCGTGCCCGGCTTCCGCAGGCGCGGCGGACGGCGTACTTGATGGCCATCACGCGGTGGTCATTGCGGTTGATGTCCGTTTCGGGGGCAAGCATCTTGCGCAGCATGCAAAAGCGGAAATCGCCCACGTTGCCGCGCGTCTCGTAGATGGAGTAGGTGTGATGTTGCGGCGGCAGCTCGCCCGATGCCATCAAGTCGCCAACGATCTGGCGCAGGTAGGCATTAACGCGCCGGTTGACCTTAAAGCCCAGGTCCAGGCGCACGCGGAACAGGAAGTCCGTGCCAAAGGTCTCGACGGAATACTCGTGCGTATAGGGCTCATCGGTGACATACACGTTGATGAACCAATATGCCTTGGCGCGCTTGGGGTGCTTGTCCAGGATGGAATAGAGCACGTCGCGGTCGAGTGTGAGCGGGTCGGGGCTGTTGGTGAGAAATACCAGATTGTCGGCGAGCACGGGATAGGTCTCGTCGTTGCGCAGGCGGTTGAGCTGGTCGATGTACTTGGAGACGGGCAACAGAATCGTCTGCGTGCGCTCGATGGCGGTGCCACGGCGCCACACGTACATAAGGCCAAACAGCAGTGCGGCCAGGAAGATCATCACATAGCCGCCGTCAAAGAACATGGTGAGGCACGAGGCGAAGAAGCACAGCTCAATGGCACCGAAGAGCAGGGCGAAGACGCAGGCGCCCAGCTTGTGCTTGAGAATGCCGGCGATATAGCTCGTCAAAAGCGTCGTGGTCATAAGCATGGTCACGGTAATGGCGAGGCCGTAGGCGCTCTCCATGCGTTCGGAGTTTTGGAACAGCAGCACGATGAAGATGCAGCCGACCCACATGATGTTGTTGACGAGCGGAATATAGAGCTGACCCTTGGTGTCACTGGGGTAGTGGATGCGCAGATGCGGCATAAGGTTGAGACGCGTGGCCTCGGACACCAGCGAGAACGAGCCGGTGATGAGCGCCTGCGAGGCAATGATGGCTGCCACGGCCGAAAGCACGATGGCAAAGGGGCGCAGGGGCTCGGGAAGCATCATATAGAACGGGTTGACGATATCCATCGCGAGCATCTGGGGGTTGGAGTTATTGGCGAGTAGCCAAGCTCCCTGACCCAGATAGTTGAGGATAAGGGCCGCCTTAACAAATGGCCAGGATGCATAGATGTTTGCCTTGCCCACGTGACCCATGTCCGAATAGAGCGCCTCGGCGCCGGTCGTCGACAGGAAGACGAAGCCGAGCACCATGATGCCCGAGTGGTTGATGGGCGAGAACAGGAACATAATGCCGCGGATGGGGTTGAGCGCGCGCAAGATGGACAGGTTGCCGAGCATGTTGAACAGGCCGGCGCCTGCCAGGAACAGGAACCACAGCGTCATGAGCGGGCCGAAGAGCTTGCCGATTGACGAGGTGCCGGCGCGCTGCATGGCAAACAGACCGCAGATAATGATGATGGTGATGATGATGACGTTGGTCTGGCCGTCGCCCAGCAGCGCGTGGCCCCACTCGATGGTACGCAGGCCCTCGATGGCTGTGGTGACCGTGACCGCGGGGGTGAGGATGCCGTCGGCGAGCAGCGCCGCGCCGCCGATCATGGCAGGTAGGATCAGCCATGGTGCCACTTTTCGCACCAGGCTAAACAGGGCGAAGATGCCGCCTTCGTTGTGGTTGTCGGCCTTCATGGCGATTACCACGTACTTGACCGTGGTCACGAGCGTCATGGTCCAGATGACGAGCGAAAGCGCGCCCAGGATCATGTCCTCACTGACGGTACCGATGCCGCCGTTGTTGGCGACGATTGATTTCATGGTGTACATGGGGCTTGTGCCGATGTCGCCATAGACGACGCCGAGCGTTACAAGCAGCATGCCAGCGGAGAGGGGGATGGCTCCGTGCCCGCCTTGCCCGCGCTGGTCTTGGAGGTTTGCCTCCAGTTTGTTGTGTGCCACGAGGACTCCCTTAGACATCCGGTTATCTGTCTAGGACAAAAAACTTTATGCCGTCTTTATACATACAAGAGCAGTTTGGCACATCGGGTTATTTTAGACAATAATCCTCAGCTGGGGATTATTTATCTATGCAGGTAGCATTTCAAAGCAGGGGCTTTTAAGCACGTGCTGTCTGGGCGATGCCGGCCTTGGCGTTTGCGCGTTTGCCGGCGAGTTCGCAAAAAATCGCGCCGCCGATGATAAGCGCGGCGCCCATCAGGCGGACCGGTGTTATGGCTTCGCCCAAAAGGACGGCCGAGAACACGACGGCCGAAAGCGGCTCGAGGTAGCCGACGACCGCGACGGTCTGGACGGGCAGCTTGGCGACGGCACTAAAGTAGAGCAGGCAACCGATGCCGGTGTTGACGACGCCGAGCATAGCGACGGCGCGCCAATCAATACTGGCGGCGACGCCGGCGGACAGGAACGAGGGAGCGCCCTGCGTGATGAGCGTGAGGACCAGTGCGGTCACAAAGGCGGCGCTCACCTGGAGCGCGGAGTTCTCGAGGCCCTCGATGTGCGGCGCACCCTTGCTGGCGATGACCATCAATGCATAGCAGAAGGCCGAGGCGATTCCACAGACGATGCCCGCAATGGGCATATTGCCGCCTAGACCTTGCGCTGCAATGAGAAAAGCACCGCAGGCGACGGCGACAAAGCCGGCGATTTTGCCGCCGGTCAGCTTTTCGCCAAAGATGAACGGGGAGAGCGCCATGACAATGATGGGGCCGCAGTAGTACAGCAGCGAGGATACGCCGACGCCGATCGTCTGGTAGGCGCGGAACAGAAAAATCCAGCTGGCGCCCAGCGCGGCTCCCGAGAGGAGGAGGGCTGCGGCTTCGCGGGGGCGAGATGGCGCCTGCAACTTATGGCGTTGGGTGATGGCGAGAATGGTGACAAGCGAGAGTGCGCCCAAAAACGTGCGTAGTAGCACGATATCCGAGCTCGGCAGCGCGATAGCTGCGGCGATGATGCCGTTAGAGCCAAACAACAGTAATGCTGCTAAGTATGTAAACAGTCCGTTGTTCATGCGCTGACATCCCCTCTATATCCGAACATGTTCACTATGGGTGAACTGGATTTAGAAGAAAAGCGAATATAATGCATGGAAAACATGACAAAAACGCATGTAAAGGTGGAGGGGTGCCGTGGAAACGAATATTCAAAAGATGCAGGTGCTGCTGGAGACGGTGCGCGCCGGAAGCTTTACGCGTGCTGCCGAGCGCCTGAGCTATTCGCAATCGGGCGTGAGCCGTATGGTGGCCGATCTTGAGGCCGATTGGGGCTTTAAGGTGCTCGACCGCAGTCGCGAGGGCGTAGTGCTTTCTGCCGACGGGCGGCAGGTCATGCCGGCGGTCGAGGCGCTCTGCGAGGAATTCACTCGCTTGCAGCGACGGGTGGATGAGATGCGCGGGCTCATGCGCGGCAAAATCTGCATCGGTACGTTTTCGAGCGTGGCGACCCACGTGCTGCCGCCGGTGATTGCGCGCTTTCGTGCCGATCATCCGGACGTCGATTATGAGTTGCTGATGGGCGATTACTCAGAGATTGAACAATGGGTGGCTGAGGGTCGTTGTGACCTGGGCTTTATCCCGCGTGAGCCCCGAGAAAACGACATGGCATCGCGGTCTTTGGTGCGCGACGAGTTGATGGCGGTAGTGCCGGCAGATTCTTTGCTTGCCACGGCGGAGGTCGTCTCTCTTGCCGATTTAGCCAACGAGCAGTTTATTCTGCTAGAACGCGGCACCGATGACGAGATTACGCCGCTGTTCCGTCGGGCGGGGCTGGCGGTGTGCTCCAAGCTGTCGACCTGGGATGATTATGCGATTATGGCTATGGTCGAGGACGGCCTGGGCGTGAGCATTCTTCCCGCGCTCATCTTGCGCCGTTGTCAGTTCGATGTTGCCGTGCGTTCGCTCGAGGGACATCCCCATCGGCAGATCAACGCCATATATCGAACGGCCGATGTTTCGCTTGCCGCCGCTCGATTCCTTGAATATCTCTAAACGTGTGCGCGTCATTGTCAGCTTTGGGCAAATCTCAGAGTCCGGTGCATTTTCTTATGAAATTGAACTTTTGAATGAGGTGCCGCGTTATACTGCTTGCTAAATTGAACCCCGGTTCAATTCGTGTTCTATAAATTGAACTTTGCCAGCAAGGAGGTTCCTGTGGCCCAAGAGACGTTTAGCGATCGCCTGCGACAGGCTATGTCCGATCGCGACGTTCGCCAGTCGGACGTAATCCGCGCATCGGAGATGCTCGGCAAAAAACTCGGCAAGAGTCAGATGAGCCAATATGTGAGCGGCAAGACGATTCCGCGGCGCGATGTGGCAGAGCTGCTCGCCCGCATTTTGGAGGTCGATGTTACCTGGCTGCTTGCCGGTGACGCCGATCAAGGCGAGACATCATCGCCTCGCAACGATTCCAAGCCCGAACCCCATCCCTCAGCTCAAATTCCAAGGAGCACCACCATGCGTACTTTTTCTAAATCCACCAAACTCGAGAACGTCCTGTATGACGTGCGCGGTCCCGTCGTCGACGAGGCCGCCCGTATGGAGGACGAGGGCGAGCGTATTCTCAAGCTCAACATCGGCAACCCCGCGCCCTTTGGTTTCCGCACGCCCGATGAGGTCATCAAGGACATGCGCCAGCAGCTGCCCGACTGCGAAGGCTATTCCAATTCGCGCGGCCTGTTCTCCGCGCGCAAGGCGATTATGCAGTATTCGCAGATCAAGGGCCTGCCCAATGTTCAGATGGAGCATATCTACACGGGCAACGGCGTGTCCGAGCTCATTCAGCTTTCGATGAACGCGCTGCTCGACAATGGCGACGAGATTCTGATCCCCAGCCCCGACTATCCGCTCTGGACGGCGTGCGCAACCCTTGCTGGCGGTCATCCCGTACATTATCTGTGCGATGAGCAGGCGGATTGGTATCCCGACCTGGAGGATATGGAGTCCAAGATTACGAGCGCGACCAAAGCCCTCGTCATCATCAACCCCAACAACCCCACGGGTTCCGTCTATCCGCGCGAGGTGCTCGAGGGCATCGTCGAGATTGCACGCAGGCATCAGCTGATGATCTTTGCCGATGAGATCTACGACCGCCTGTGCATGGACGGCTACGAGCACGTCTCGATTGCCTCGCTCGCTCCCGACCTGCCCTGCGTCACCTTTAGCGGTCTGTCCAAGTCGCACATGATCGCGGGCTATCGTATTGGCTGGATGGTGCTTTCGGGCAACCAGCGCTGCATGAGCGACTTCATCATGGGCATCAACATGCTCTCCAACATGCGCCTGTGCTCCAACGTGCCGGCTCAGTCGATCGTCCAGACGGCGCTCGGCGGCCATCAGTCGGTCAACGACTACATCCGTCCCGGCGGTCGTGTCTACGAGCAGCGCAACTTTGTGTATGAGGCGCTCAACAAGATCGACGGCATCTCGGTGGTCAAGCCGCGCGCGGCGTTCTACATCTTCCCCAAAATGGATGTTAAGAAGTTCAACATCACCGATGACGAGCAGTTTGCCCTTGACCTGCTGCACGAGAAGAAGATCCTGATCACGCGCGGCGGCGGCTTCAACTGGGCTGAGCCCGACCACTTCCGTATCGTGTACCTGCCGCGCATGGAAGTACTCAAAGAGTCCCTCGAAGACCTCGCCGACTTCTTCGATCATTACCGCCAGGCGTAACGGCAAAGGTGGCCTGTAATGAAACGGTCGGCCCGCAACGGATGCGGGCCGACCGTTTTCTGTTTAAGCCCGTGCTGTTAGCGCTTGTCTCGTTGAGCGGGCGAGGTTCGCGTGTGAGCGGTAAGTTCTATTCCAAAATGGAATACAGTGGGCTTAAGCTGGAATTGATGTCCGGGTACCTGCTTTTCTAGAATGTTTTCAACAAGATGAAAGGCGGTTCCAACCAATGATTATCGATGCAAATTCCTACTGGTTCGACGAGCGTATCTTTCATGACGAGACGCTCTGCGACCAGTTTTTGGCCGAGGTACCCCGCGCCTATGACACCGAAGGCTATCTGACCATGAATTCCGCCGGCAAACGACAGATCGTGATCGAGATGCCCGCCGGTTCTCCGGGTCTTAACTACATTGAGGGCGACTACACCCTCGAGAAGCGCTTGGCCGATATGGATGAGGCGGGGGTCGACAAGGCGATCCTCAAGCTCCCCGGCTGCCACGAGTGGATGTCGCTCGAGATGTGCCGGCGTTTCAACGACGGTATGGCTGCTGACGCGAAGGCGTCAAATGGCCGTCTGATTCCGCTTGTCGCCGTGCCGCCCTTTGGCACCAAAGCGAATTTGGAGGAGCTCGACCGCAGGCTCGACGATGGTTTTGCGGGTGTGCAGCTCTGCGCTCACTACGGCAAGCGCTATCTCGACGACCAGGTCTTCTCGAGCTTTTTCGAGCACCTGAACGAACGCCATGTCACCGTTTACGTGCACCATGTTCCCGTGCCGGTCGAGAACGAGTCGCTTCTCGCGTACGACAACCTTCGCCGCTCTTATGGCCGCTGCGTCGACCAAACTACGGCGATCGGCCGAGAGATCTTTAGCGATTTCTTTGAGCGCTATCCCAATATCAAGATGGTCCACTCCATGCTCGGCGGCGCATACTTTGCGTTCAAGGAGATGCTGCTGCCTCATGGTCCCAAGCGTCCAGATGCCTCGGGTCGCTTCCAGACCGATACCGAGACGGTCTCCAAGCGTCTTGAGAACAACGTTTATTTCGACATGTCCCATGCTCAGCCCTGGGGCGAGACGCTTCTTGCCTGTGCGGTTGAAGTCCTTGGTGCAGACCATATTGTCTTTGGTACGAGTTATCCCGTTAAACGCGAGTGGCTAACAGAGGGTGTCGCCTGCGTCCGCGCCACTGATTTAAGTGATACGGACAAGGACCTTATGCTTGGCGGCACGGCACAGCGCTTGTACGGCATCGAGTGAGCGACAGATAAAGGAGGGCGTTCGCCATGGATAAGGGAGAGATGAAGGCCGGAGCCGCCCGGGTGGCCATTAACTTAGAGGACGTATTGCCGTTCGACGGTTTCGACGCACTCCGTCATGAAATCTTTGCCCGTGCCTTCGTGGTCGAAGGGATGGGGCGGCGCGCTTGCATCCTTTCACTTGAGGTTACCTCGATCGCTCCGGCCCTACTCGTCGATCTGCGTGAGGTTGTCAAGGATGTCTCCAATTGCGACGGCGCCTTTTCTTGGGTGGTCCCGACCCACACGTTTTCTGCGCCCCACGTGCGCACCCCTGGGCATCTGGCCGACACCGATGCCCGCGATCGAAATGAGCGCTATCGTGCCGCGCTCATCGCCGCGACACGCGCGGCTGTTGAGCAGGCGGTTGCGGGCATTCGCTCTGTCACACTCGCCTCGGCGGAGGGCTACTGTCCTGTGAACGTTAACCGCGACATCGAGACGCCTGCCGGCTGGTGGTTGGGCTCGAATCCCAGGGGGTTTGCCGACCACGCGATGCCCGTACTTGCCGCGAGGGATGCCGAGGGCGGGCTCGTTGCCATGCTTGCGACGGCTGATGTCCAGTCTTCCGTGCTCGACGGATCGCACGATTCTCAGGGGAAGCGCTTGGTGAGCGGGGACCTCTTTGGCTTTGCCGCCACGGCTCTCGAGCGCGAATTGGGCGGAGCCGTGTTGCTGCTACCCGGTGCCGCGGGGGATCAGAGTCCGGCGGAGCGCGCCGTGACCGTTGCGTTCGATTCGACCGGGGCGAAGCAAACGTTAGATGCTCACGAGAGTGGATATCGCATGCTGCATCGACAGGGTCGCGCTCTGAGCGATGCGTTGATTGAGGCCGTCCGTGCGGCGCGTGAGGACGATGCCATTGGCGTCGATGCTCGCACGGTCGACGTCCTTTTGCCCGCCCAGACGCGCGCCGACTTCTGCTCATTGGCCCCGCATCGAACTTATGAGTTTCATGCGGCAGGCGAACAGCGTACGAGGGTCTATTTACTTCGGCTGGGAAATGCCGAGTTCGTTGGTATCCAGCCCGAGGTTTCGAGCTCGTTTGGCGCCGCCGTGCGCGCCGCCCGATTCAGCCCCGTGCTCTTTGCCACACTTGTCAACGGAGGGCAGAAGTATCTGCCGGCCCCCGATGCGTACGAGAAAATCACCTATGAGGCCATGAACTCCGGCTTTGCCGCCGGTTCCCATGAGCGCCTCCTCCAAACCATCCTTGCCGCTTTGAACGCGGCGTGACAAAAGGAGAACTTACATGAATATCGGACATGCGCGCCGCAAGATTACCCCGCAAGGCGACATCTATCTAATCGGATACCGTAACCTCCCCAACCGTCTTGAGCCTGCGACAGGCGTCCATGACGACGTCTTCGCCAACGCGATTCTTTTCCAACAGGACGACCGCGAAGTTTTTCTCTTCAACGCCGATGTTCTCGAGTTTGAGGAGAGCATGGCCGAGGAAGTCAAGACAATGCTCGCCGAGCGCTACGGAATCGACCGTGATTGCGTTCTGCTCTCCGCGACGCACGACCACACTTCGATCGTCGCCTACCATCGCAGCTGGTGGACGGGAAAATTCAACGAGGACTACTATCGCTGGTTCCTCGATACCATCTGTCAATGCTTCGAAGAGTGCCGCGCCAACGCGCGACCTGCGACCTGCCGCCTGGGCAAAAAAGTCATCACCGGTTTCTACGACAACCGCATCATTCCCGGAGAGCTTGCCGACAATGAGGTTATCGTGGTGTCGTTCTTCGATGACGAAGGCAAATCGTTTGCGGGCTTTGTGAACTGGGCGGTGCATTCTGCCTGTGTCGGACCCGACTGCACGGAGCTCACGAGCGAACTCGCCGGTCTTACCGGCAAAAAGCTCGCTCAGAGTCTTGGTTACTATCCGGCCATGGTCGTCGGTGCTGCTGGCGATTGTAGCGACCGCAATTTTCGCCAGGGACGCGGCATTCCCGAGGTCGAGCGTGTTTCGACCGGTCTTGCCGAGGCGATTTCCCAGATCAAGCTCGATCGCGAGGTCGTTCTTGACCGCATCGAGCCTCAGACGTTCTATCACACCGTTGCCCATGACGACTTTTCGCTCACGCTTAAGTGTGCCGTCATCAGTCTGGGCGGCCTGCATCTCTTTGTGTTCCCGAGTGAGCTTGGCAGCGACCTGGGCATTCGCATGAAGCGCGAATGCCCGGTCGAGGGAATAGTCTGCGGTTACACCAACGGCTATTTTGAGTATTTCCTTCCGGCACGCGAGTACGGCCTCTCTTTTGAGACCGAGCGTACTCAGATTCCCCAGGGTGAACCGGAACGTCTGTGTGACAAGTTCTGCCAGACGACGAGACTTCTCGGCGCAGCAGCTTCGCGTCTGTAGACCTGATTGCGTGGCATGGGCCAATGAGGCTCACTGCCATGCGATCGGCATCTTCCATCTTCTCTGCCGTTTCCCATCCCGGGCGTACGTGCGTCCGCGGATTTCAAAGGGGGAAGCGGGTTCCTTGCCCTCCCACGTCGACTACGGAGGCCTGAAATCTACGCTATGCCCCGCTCAGAAAAAGGAGAATTCCATGAAATACCAGAAGCTTTGCGACGAAATCATCGCAAAGGTCGGTGGTCGAGACAATGTGTTAGACGTGAGCCACTGCATTACGCGTCTCCGCTTCCACCTCAAGGATGAATCGCTCGCCCAGACCAATGAGCTTAAGGCGACGAAGGGCGTCGTTGACGTCATCCAGGCCGGCGGACAGTATCAGGTCGTGATTGGTGCCACTGTCGAGGCCGTCTACAACGACCTTGTTAAGATTGGCGGGTTCGACGCCAAGCCCGCGCTCGATATCGATGAGGGCGACGACGTCAAGAAGGGTGATCCATTCTCGCGTCTGCTCGCCATCATTTCCGAGATTCTGCAGCCGGTTCTTGGCGTGCTTATGGCCGGTGGCTTTATCAAGTCGATGCTCGCGCTCTGCACGGTTGCCGGTTGGCTTGCCAAGGACAGCAATACGTATGTGACGCTCTCGGCAATCGGAGATTCGGTCTTCTATTACTTTCCGCTAATCATTGGCTGGACGTCGGCCAAGAAGTTCGGACTTAAGCCCGTTATGGGAATGGCACTCGGTGGCATCCTCGTCTACCCGACGCTCGTTGCCCTTATAGGCGGAGATCCACTCTACACGCTCGGCGCCGGCACGGTCTTCGAGTCCAATGTCTACGGTGATATTTTTGGCATCCCGCTGATCATGCAGAATTACTCATCGACGATTCTGCCTGCGATCTTTATCGTCTGGATTGCCTCCAAGGTGCACAAGGCCCTTTCTAACGCGCTGCCCGCGCTTGTGAGCTCGTTCTTCTCCAACATCCTGACGCTCCTCATTTGCGGCATCCTTGGCCTGCTTGTGGTCGGTCCGGTCATGACGGTCCTCTCCAACATCGTTGCCCAGATCATCTTGATGCTCATCAACTTCCAGCCCGCCATCGCCGGCTTCGTCATCGGCACGTTCTGGAGCCTGCTCGTCATGTTCGGCCTGCACTGGGGTATCATCCCGCTGTGGTTTCTCGATGTCGCAACCTACGGCTATGACCTCATTAACCCGCTCGTGTATGCAGGCGGTTGTGCCATCGCCGGTGCTGTGCTTGGCATGGTCATCCGAACCAAGGACTCCGAGGAAAATGCTGCCGTCAACATTCCTGCCCTTGTCTCTTCGATTTTCGGTGTCAACGAGCCTGCGCTTTACGCCATCTTGCTGCCGCGTAAGCGCCTTATGTGGGCAACCTTTATTTCCGCTGGTGTAGGCGGCGCCATTGCCGGCCTCATGGGTGCCAAACTCTATGCCTTCGGTGCCTCCGGCCCGCTCGGTTTCCCGAGCTTTATTAACCCTGCCGGCATCGACACGGGCTTTATCGGCCTTGTCATCTCCGGTGTGGTCGCTTTCGTTCTGGCTCTTGTCGCCGCTATGGTGATCGGTACCAGGAAGGACGAGGGCGGTAAGGCGCTCAACATCTCGGTGGACTAGTCTGTCTGCGCACTTTAGCTAAATATGCCTCGGACGGCGACGTGCCGCCCGAGGCATATTTGTGTTTTGTGCCGTTGTCAGCGTGTTTGCGGACACAAGTCTGCGGTTGTGGAGCAGCGGGGATTATGACGGTCGTGCCGCGGTGGAAGACGCACGGTCGCCCTGCAGGAGCTGGCGGTAGGGGAGGAAGCCGATGAACGAGACGACCGCCTGCGAGTGCGCGGCGTTCCGCTTGAGGTAGAGCCTGACCTCGGAGGTCGTCGCGGGCTCAAGCGGCACCAGGGCTACCTTTCCGCTGGCAAGCGATTCCGCCGGCTTGCGCATGAGGAATGAGACACCGGCGCCGCGTGCGACAAGAGAGATGATGTTCTCGGCTCGTTTGCCGGTGAACGTAACACGTGGGCCAAATCCAGCTTCGCGACAAAGGGAAAGGACGAGTTCGCTTACGAACGAGCCTTGGGGAAGCATGAGGAAATTCTCGTCGATAAGGTCGTCTATCTCGACGGTGTCACGTTCGGCGAGCGGATGGTCAAGTGGAAGGACGGCCACGAGCCGGTCGGTCGTAAAGGGAATCTTTTTGAACTCCGGCTCGATGGCGCCGCCGTCACGGATGAAGGCCAGGTCAATGTCCTCGTGCAGGAGCATGCGCTTGAGTGTGTCGCCCTCGCCCTCGATGAGCTCAACAGAATATGAGGGGTTCGCCTGCTGAAAATCGATGACGGCGTCCGTGATCCCATAAGGGGCCATAATGGGGATAGAACCTACGGTGAGGTGCTCGAGCGGCTCACCTGCGCCTATTTGAATGGCGGCAAGATAGCGGTGCTGAAGCGTCGCAATTTTTTGCGCATAGGGGAGGAGCGCTTCACCTTGCGCGGTGAGTGTTACGTGGCGCTGGCTTCGATCGATGAGCTTGCAGCCGAGTTCGTGCTCCATTGCCATGATGTGCTTGGAGAGGGTTGATTGCGACATGAAAAGCAGTTCCGCTGCATCAAGAAACGTGCGTGACTGCGCTAAGATGGCGAATTCGCCAAAGCGGCTGATATCCATAGGGAGGCCTCCGGTACCCTCATTTTGGCAGGTAGCCTAAACCACGACGCCGTTGCAGTGGTCGATTTCGTGCTGGATGATCTCGGCGGTGTAGCCCGAGAAGTTTTTGATGCGGTGAACGAAGTTCTCGTCCAAATACTCAACCTTAATGCGGCGATAGCGGGTACAGGGACGCTCGCCGATCAGCGAGAGGCATCCTTCGCTCGTCTGATAGGCATTGACCTGCTCAAGAATTTGAGGGTTGTACATCAGGAGTGTCCTGTTGCCGTCCTTTACGCAGATGATGCGTTTGCGCACGCCGATCATGTTGGCGGCGAGGCCCACGCACTCGCGCTCATGCTCGTGGAGTGTATCCAGGAGATCCTGCCCGGTCGCGGCATCGTCGGGTCCTGCGTCTTCGGAAGGCAGACGCAAAAAGAACTCGGATTTCATGATGGGCTTAATCATGGCGGGCTCCTCATGTCTTATGCTTTCGTGGACTTTTAATAATAGCGCGGAAGGAAAGCTGTGCGTCCGCGTTACAATCTTTCGACGTTGGACCATGTTGCCAGATTCGTCGTGTACGGCGTTTGGCGTAAGTCTAGGGCTCATTTTTCGCCCTGGACTGTTCCTCTGGGGCGATGCGACTGTCGTTCCAAGAGGAAGGAAATGCATGGGGAGCAAATCTCAGCAACAAGTTCAAGTAGCGCCATCGGCCACTGCGGCGATTCTCGTCGTAATGTATATTGCAGCCTTTGTTGCCGCGTTTAACGAGAACATCATTAACGTGGCGTTGCACGACATTATGGCAGCCTTTTCGGTGAGTGCCACCACGGCGCAGTGGCTCGTTTCGGGCTACATGATCGTGACGTCGATCTTTACGGCCATCATGGCCTTCCTGTCCGGCCGTTTCTCGACGCGTAAACTGCTGTTTTTCGCATGCGGATGCATGGTCGCCGGCGAAATCCTGTGCCTGGTCGCTCCGTCGTTTAGCGTTTTGCTGCCAAGCCGTATTTTGCAGGCTGCGGGATCGGGCATCTTGTTCCCGCTCATGATGAACGTGGTGCTGTCTTGCGCCCCGCGCGAGAAGCTTGGTCTGTATCTGAGCCTGGGCGGTGCCTGCATTACGCTGGGGCCGGCGTTTGGGCCCGTGATCAGCGGTCTTATGTGCACGTTGTTTGGCTGGAGGGCGGTGTTCGTAGTGCCGCTGGTGGGCGGCATTGTGGTCGCTGCGGCGGGCGTAAAGCTTGTTCAGAATGTCGGAGAGCGTTCGAACGCCACGCTTGATATTCTGTCGGTTGTTTTGCTCGCTGCCGGTATTACGGCATTTGTGTATTCCGTAGGCGAGTTCTCGACTAATCTGATTGCCGGCATCGTGACGCTCTTCGCCGCCAATGTGCTGCTCGGCCTGTTTGCGGCCCGTCAGCTCAAGCTCGAGCATCCGGTGCTTAACGTGCGCCCCATGGCGAGCGTTCGTTTTTGGCCCGCGTGCCTGCTTGTGGTGGTGTCGATGATGACGACGTTCTCGATGAGCGTTTTGTTGCCGCTCTATTTTGAGGGCGCATACGGCATGACCGCACTTGTTGCGGGCTTGCTCATTTTGCCGGCGATTGCCTGCAACGCCGTGACCTCGATTGTAGGCGGACGCGTGATGGACGCCCGCGGCGCATGGCCACTGCTGCCGGTCGGCTTTGCCCTGATTGCCGTGGGGCAGACTGCCATCTCGATGACGGCGGCAAGCATGAACATCGGCGTTGTCGTGGCGCTGACCGTTGTGGTGTATGCCGGAGTCGGCCTGGTGCTGAGCCCCTCGCAGACGGCCGGCTTGGAGACGCTGCCTGCCGCTGAACATCCTCACGGAACGGCATTGCTTAACACGTGGAACATGATTGCCGCATCGTTTGGCCCGTCGCTGTTTATCGGCCTGCTCTCGAGTTCTGCGGCGACTGCCGGCGCGGATGGCGCTGCGACCGACGTTGCCCAGGCGATTGGATTTGCAACTGCCGTGCGTGTGGCGGCTGTGATTGCCGTGGTCGGGTTCGCGACGTCGCTGGTGTACGCTCGTCGCGAGTCGCACATGTCGCATTAATGTGTGCACATAGATTCTGCAGCTAGATTGGATGGCGACACCATAAACTAATGGACGTTTTGCCGAGAGGCATGAATGTTTAAAGCGCAAAGAGTGCGCGACGGGCCCCGCGAATGGGGCGATGATGCCCGAGAGGGCCAAGAAGGAGTCTCATGTCCGAGAACGAAGAGATCATGAACGAGACCGAGAACGAGACCATGGCTGCCGAGGTTGAGGCAGTCGAGACCGTGGAGACCGAAGCTGCCGAGGTTGAGGCTGCTGACGAGGTTTCCGCCGAGGAGGAGGCCGAGGTTGTCGAGGCCGCCGTTGATTACGATGACGAAGAGCTGATGGACAAGATGCAGAAGGCCGCTCGCCTGCTGCGTAGCCGTCGCTTTGCTATTTCCAAGGAGGAGGAGGCCAAGGCCGAGCGCATGGCGAACATCGAGCGCGCCATCAAGCTTCTTGACCTCAAGCCCAAGATGGAGCAGAAGGAAATGTCCGACCTGCTGGGCATGCGCCTCCGTGAGCTCGATGGCCTGATGGCCGAGGCCGAGGCCGCCGATCTGGTCGGCCGCATCGACGACGCCGAGGGCGATATGCGCAAGATCGTCGTCTTCGCTGCCGAGGATGCCGCTGAGGGCCTGGTCGAGCTTGCCAACAAGAAGGAGAAGCTCCTGCCCGAGCTTTCTTACGAGGAGGCCACCGAGCTGATGGCCGCTCTCGATAAGGTTATCGCTCCGCTCGTCGCCATGGGTCTGGACGAGGACCGCGGTCCTCGCGGCGGCCGTGACGATCGCGGTGGCCGTGGCGGCGACCGTGGCGGTCGCGGCGGCTTTGGCGATCGTGGTGGCCGTGGCGGCGACCGTGGCGGTCGCGGCGGCGATCGCGGTGGCCGTGGCGGCTTTGGTGACCGTGGCGGCGACCGTGGCGGTCGCGGCGGCTTTGGCGGCAACCGTGGTGGCTATGGCGATCGCGGTGGCAACCGTGGCGGCTTTGGCGGCAACCGTGGTAACGACCGCGGCGGTCGCGGTGGCGATCGTGGCGGCCGCAACGGCGGCGGCTTCCGCGGCAACCGCTTCTAATTGGGTTACGCGGTTCTACGAACCGCGTAACTAGTTGACGCTGCGCGGGCCGCATTTGGACAATCTGACGTTCAACTTCAAGGGCGCGACCAGAAGGTCAGCGCCCTTTCGTTTCACGTCACCTTGCCTCAAATGCGACCCGCTCGCTGTCCGTCCTCTGCCTGCGGCGTTGTCTTGCTCCGGATGCGGCAGTTAGGGACGTTCCTTTTAATATGAGCAGGACATTGTCAAGAGGCAAAATCGGGCCTGGCCCCAACGATATGGGGTCAGGCCCTCTCCCTATATCAACCCGTCCGCGGCGACCTCGGCGTGTCTTACCGACGCTCGTCTTTACAGTTTAATATCCGCCCGCGGCGATCTCTCGCCGGGCAATCCGTTGCTACGGCTGAGGCTTCTACGTCGAACCGACAGTCTGTGCACGCGTGTGGCGCCCTGGGCGCTCGCAGAAAAGGGACCTGAGGTTCGCCTCAACGGCTTCGGATCAAACCGCTTCCGGGGTGATCGGCTTATGTGCGGGGGACCGGCCCCCTACGCCTCCTCGGCCATGAGGCCGACCGCCCACACCCAGCAGGCGAGCTCGCGCGCCGTGGCCACGTTCGCCTTGTTGCCGTGGACCCCGCGCGCGAGCAGCGCCTCCCGCCTCTCGGCAAGCCTCCGCACGCCCTTGGCGGCATGCCTCCGGGCGCCCCGGTCCGGGGCCTGGCCCTTGGCGAGGTCCTTCGGCCGCCCCGAGCACGTCAGGTAGTGCCACGCGGCCTCGACCAGCGTCTTTCTCAGGTGCTTGTTGCCGGCCTTGGTGATCGCGCCCCTGCGGTCGCTCTCCCCGCTGGAGTGCTCGGAGGGCGTCAGGCCGACCCACGCGGCGAACGAGCGGGCGTTCCCGAACCTCGAGAACTCGCCGGCCTCGAACACGAGGTCGGCGGCGGTCGCGGTGTCGACGCCCTTGAGGCAGCGGAGGGAGTCGACCCTCTTCCGCCACCTGGGCTTGCGGGCCTCGCCTTCGACGAGCCCCTCGAGCCTCGCCTTCTCCTCCGCCGCCCGCCTGACCGCGTCGACGTAGTAGGCGAGTACCTCCTCGTCGGCCCTCTCCGCGAACCTTATCGACTCGATCCAGGACCAGTGGGCCCGGGTCCAGTTCCCCTTCCTGCGTCCGGTGGGCGTCCTCTCGTCGAAGACGAGCCCGTGCCTGAGCAGGAACTTGGAGAGCCGCTGCTTCGAGCGCGAGAGGTCGTCCCTCGCGTCCTCGAGCGCCCTGGTCAGGTCGCGGGCGGCCTCGCACTCGTCGTCGGGGACCCACACCTCGACCACGTTGCCGACCGACAGCATGCGGGCGAGGAACTCGGCGTCGTTGCGGTCGTTCTTCCTGCGCCTGTCCGCGCTGGGCTTGATCATCTTCGAGACGGCGCCGACCACGCAGTCGACCCCGAGGCCGGAGAGCCTCTTCTGCAGGTCGAACCCCGTGACCCCGGACTCGTACACGCACCTGGCCTTTGGGTCCACGGACCGCACCCAACCTGCGACGGCCCCGGCGTCGTAGCCGAAGGTCGCGCAGCGCACCTCCCCGGTCATGACGTCGAGGGAGACGGCCTTTATCGAGCGGGCGTGGACGTCGAGGCCGATGAAGGTGGTAGTACCGAGCATGGGAGCCCATTCCATGAATGCGGCGTGGCCGCCACGGTTGGATTGGACACTCACCATTGTCGGCCTAATCCGCGGTCTTTCATGCAGCAGGGGCTCTCAATGTTTTTATGTCCTGCTCATATCGTCTCTGCCGGCAGCTTGGGACACTCCTTGTAGTCATTGGGGACGTTCTTAAACGACTACATAGAACAAGAGTGGATGATCTCCCGGTTTGAGCCTGCATTCAAGCTCAAAGTGGGAGATTATCCACTCTCGTTTCGTTTGTTGATTTCGATGCCTACATTTGTAGGAACAGTTCGTGGAGGCGGGTATCGTCGTCGAGCTCGGGGTGGAAGGTTACGCCGAGCTGGTTGCCCTGACGGGCGGCGACGATGCGGCCGTCGACTTTCGCTAAAGCCTTGGCGTCGCCGTGGACCTCGACGATGCGGGGCGCGCGGATGAATGTCAGCGGTACTTCACCGTCGATGCCGGACACCTGGCCCTTGGTGCGAAAACTGCCGAGCTGTCTGCCATAAGCGTTGCGCTCAACGAGTACGTTCATGGTTGCTAGGCGCGGCGTGCCCTTATCGTCATGGGCGGCAAGGTCGTGAGCCAGTAGAATCAGGCCGGCGCAGGTGCCCAGGACGGGCATACCTTCAGCGATACGGGCACGAAGCTCCTCGAGCATGCCCAACTCATCAAGCAGCTTCCCTTGAACGGTAGACTCGCCGCCAGGGAGGACCAGGCGATCAAAGTCCTGCTTCAAATCAGCCGCCTGCCTCAGCTCAATACAATGTGCGCCCAGCTCGGATAGCCTTGCCTCGTGCTCGGCAAAAGCGCCTTGGACCGCCAGCACGGCGACTGTCTGGTCTGCGTAATCGCTCATGTGCGATCCTTTCTGCTGGACTAGCGCCCGCGCTCCTCCATGATGATCTCGATCTCGTTGGCGTTAATGCCGACCATGGCCTCGCCCAGGTCCTCAGAAAGCTCGGCGATGAGCTTGGCATCGGTGAAGTTTGCCACGGCCTTGACGATGGCGGCTGCGCGCTTGGCGGGGTCGCCGCTCTTAAAGATGCCCGAGCCGACAAAGACGCCTTCGGCGCCCAGCTGCATCATCAGCGCGGCGTCGGCGGGGGTCGCTACGCCGCCGGCGGCAAAGTTCACGACGGGAAGCTTTCCCGTGGCATGGACCTCGCGCACCAGCTCGACCGGAACCTGCAGTTGCTTGGCTGCCTCAAAGAGCTCGTCGTCGCGCAGGGCAACAACGTCGCGGATCTGCTTTTGGATTTTGCGCATGTGACGCACGGCCTGAACGACGTCGCCCGTACCCGGCTCACCCTTGGTGCGAATCATCGTGGCGCCTTCGGCAACACGGCGCAGCGCCTCGCCCAGATCACGGGCGCCGCAGACAAACGGCACGTCAAACTGGGTCTTGTCGATATGATAGACGTCGTCGGCGGGGGAGAGAACCTCGGACTCATCGATGTAGTCGATCTCGATGGCCTGAAGGACCTGCGCCTCGACGATGTGACCGATGCGGCACTTGGCCATAACAGGGATGGAGACGGCCTCTTGGATGCCCTTGATCATCTTGGGGTCGCTCATGCGCGAGACGCCGCCTGCGGCGCGGATGTCGGCCGGAATGCGCTCGAGTGCCATGACGGCGCAGGCGCCCGCCTCCTCGGCGATGCGTGCCTGCTCGGGCGTGGTGACGTCCATGATGACGCCGCCCTTGAGCATCTGCGCGAGTTCGCGATTGAGTTTGACGCGATCGGCCTTGCTGGTCTGTTCTGCCATGGTTGCTCCCTTGGTTGGCATGTGCATTGCTTGACGGAACATCCTATCGGGGGGCTGGGTATGGCAAAATACTCAGTTTTCGAGATAATAATAAGGTCAGCTTAATACCAGACTGAACGGCTCGATAAGGTCAGGTGGCAAACTCATGCTTGACTACAATTTGGAAAAACGTGGCGAGGCATCGCTTTATGAGTATGTTTACCAGCAAATTCGAGATGATATTGTTGCTGGACGTATTGCGGCGGGGGAGCATCTTCCGTCTAAGCGCGCCTTTGCCAGTCATCTGGGAATCAGTGTCATTACCATCGAGAATGCATATAGCCAGTTACTTGCCGAGGGCTATATTTGCTCAATGCCGCGTCGTGGCTACTACGCTTGCAAGCTTCCGGATGCACCGGTTTTGCCTTTGGCTTCGCAGGGCATCGACCGAGATACCGTCTCTGTGGGCCTCGGCGCGCATGATGTCAACGGACAGGTCGAGCTGTTCGATGCACTTTCTCCTTCCGCTTTGGAGGCGGCGCGGCTTTGGCAAAGTGCGCTACGGGCGACGCTGGCATCCGAAGACGAGCGCGAAATCTTTTCGCCCGCACCGGCGCAGGGCACCGCTCGGCTGCGACGCGCAATTGCTCACCATCTGCGCGGGACAAGGGGTATGAATGTCGACCCCAACAACATCGTTATCGGTGCGGGCGCTCAGCTGCTCGATACCATGTTGGTTCAGTTGCTTGGCGTGGACAAAGTGTATGCCGTTGAGGATCCGGGCTATTTGCGCCTGACGCGCATCTATCAGGCTATGGGCTGCCAAGTACGACATATCTCGTTGGATGATGAGGGCGTGGACTTGAGCACTCTGCAGAAAACTGGGACCGATGTCCTTCACCTGATGCCGTCCCATCAGTATCCCACCGGCCTTGTGACGAGCATTGCGCGTCGCTATGCGCTGCTGAGCTGGGCCGCCGAGCGACCAGATCGATATCTCATCGAAGATGACTTTGATTGTGAGTTTCGCCTTGCCGGGAAGCCGATTCCCGCGCTCGCGTCGATCGATGCCGCCCAGTCGGTTATCTACACCAACACGTTTTCGAAGAGCCTGTCATCGGCGTTGCGTTTGGCGTACATGGTGTTGCCCGACGAGCTGATGGAGCGGTTTAGGCGCAACCTTGGTTTCTACGCCTCGTCGGTGAGCTCTGTTGACCAGGTCGCTTTGGCGCGTTTGCTGGAATCGGGTGATTACGAGCGACATGTGAACCGCGTGCGCGTTCGTGCTCGCGAGGCGCGTGATGGCCTGATGGCGCTTGTGCGGAAAGCGTTTCCGGCAGGGGAAGTCTCGATCGAGCATGCAGACGCGGGCCTTTACTGCACCGTGGTTGCGGAGCGCGGAGCGGGCGGAAGCTCTTTTGTGCGGGCCCTCACGCGCTCGAGTATCCCTTTTGTCGATATCAGTGACTGTTATTGGTGTGTCGATGGCGCATCTGTCCCTGAAAACTCAAGTCAAATTCTTGTTCAGTATGACGATCTGAGTCCAAAAGTACTAACTACCTTGGAATTGCAGCTAATGGGGGGCACTCTGCAACCTAAGTGAGTAGACTTTTAGCACTTTGGCGACCAGGCAGTTTTGTAACAAGCTATCTACCTGCGGTTTTGAAAAGCAGGATGACCGGCCTGCTCGGGATGTTCAAAAAAGTCTACTCACTTGCCGCGCAAAGCTTCTACATGAGAAAAAAATGGGGTTTTCAACAGGGTTTCGTCCAGCTCTTGGCAAGCTTTTGGCCAGTTGGGGAGGGCTGTTGAAAACTTGGCAGTCCGTTCGGCGCCATTTTTGGTGCGTTCGCGCCAATGCGTGACTGACTGGGTTGAAATTCGTGTTTTCCTGTGCCCATGAAGGATCTACTTTGTGACATATCGGCTTTTAGGTACTGGCGTTTGCCCCCTCAGGTTCGCGCTTTGTGTCCGCCGCTTCCACGTCCGGAAGAAGACCGGCAGCGATATGGCCTTACCCGTAATCCGACGGCTGCGGTTGTGCTCGGCTTTCCGTTGTATACATTGGTTCGAACGAGAAACAAGCGGACTTGCCCTGCCAGCATTAAGCAGCGGCTGTTTCTTGGTGAGCTCCCCAGGGAATCCGTGCTGGAGACGGAGCATGGGTTTTTGGTTACGTCTCCTCTGCTGACGGCATTCATCATGTCGCGGCATCTGACGGATCTTCAGCTTCTTTTGGTATTGGCGGAGATGTGTGGCCTGTTTGCGGTGTGCGCTCTGCCGGCGGCACTTGAGGCCGAGCTTGCGCGTGCAATTGACTCGGGCGCGATTTCGACAACGTTCGGTTGGGTGCGCTGCCCGTCTGAGGACGGCACCGCCTCAAATTTATGGCGTCGAGACGCTTTGGTTTTGGGCGGAGACCTTGACCGTTTTTGTTCAGATGTTTGCGGGATGCGTTACGGCAATAGATTTATGGCGGTATCGCAACTCGTTCCATTGGGTGCCGCGTCGCCTTTTGAGGTCGAGGCGTATTTGCTACTTGCACTGCCGCGATCCCTGGGAGGCGAAGGTTTTTGCGGCATAGAGCTTAATGTTGAAGTGATGCTAAGCAAAAGTGCTCGAGCGATTGTGGGAAAGTCCTGTGTATATATCGACCTACTTCTTTCTTCGCCGGACGGCAGGCGACAGGTGGCCATTGAATGTCAGGGAAAGGCCTCACACGGACGCGCAGGGGATGGCTTGCGTGACGCTGACCGCATGACGGCCCTTCAGGCCATGGGCTACGATGTGCTTCTCCTGACACACAGACAGATATCGGATGAGGATAGATTTCGCGCGATCGTTAAGGCCGTATGCAGGATGCTCGATGCTGAATATCGTGATAAAAGCTCGGATGAGCAAAGGGCTGAGACGTTACTCCGGTCTGAACTATTCGTTGACTGGACAAAATTGGGAGTAATCGACGGAAAGATGCCCGTTAGACACAAAATGGCTCGATCGTGGACGGCTGCGAATCTAAGTGAGTAGACTTTTGGCACTTTGGCGACTAGGTCGTTTTGCAACAAGGCATTTACCTGCGGCTTTATAAAGTGATATGGATGGTCTGCTCGGCAAGTTCCAAAAAGTCTACTCACTTAGTTTTTGACGAGAAGCCGATGCCGAAGACGGTTCAATTTCAGGGCGTTAACAAGTTCGTGAGGCACGAAAAAAAGCCCGAACCAATACGGTCCGGGCCTCATCGAGCTAGAAGTTATGTCTCAGGCAGTTGGCTTAGCCAAAGTAGCGCTTGAGCAGGCCGGCGAAAGCCTTGCCGTGGCGGGCCTCGTCGCGAGCCATTTCGTGCACGGTGTCGTGGATGGCATCGAGGCCAGCGGCCTTGGCGCGCTTGGCAAGATCGGTCTTGCCGGCGGTGGCGCCGTTCTCGGCCTCAACGCGCATCTCGAGGTTCTTCTTGGTGGAGTCGGTCACGACCTCGCCCAGGAGCTCAGCGAACTTGGCGGCGTGCTCGGCCTCCTCGTGGGCAGCCTTCTCCCAGTACAGGCCGATCTCGGGATAACCCTCGCGATGGGCGACGCGAGCCATGGCCAGGTACATACCGACCTCGGAGCACTCGCCCTCAAAGTTGGCGCGCAGGTCGGCAACGATGTCCTCGGAGACGCCCTCCATCTTGGCGACGCCCACGACGTGCTCGGCAGCCCACTCGAGCTGACCCTCCTCCTGCTTCAGGAAGCGAGAACCGGGAACGCCGCACTGGGGGCACTTGAAGTCCTCGGGCAGCTGGTCGCCGTCGAACTCTTCCACATAACCGCAAACGGGGCAAACAAACTTCATGATTCGATCCTTTCGATCGATGGCGATTGTGCGCTCGTCCGGTCCCGTAAGGGCCCTCTCCGGACGTGCGTCTTGACGAGTTCTATTATCCATAAACGCAACCAAATGTGAAGCCTATTAGGAATGATTTTTAATAAAATAATTTCGAGATATGAAGATGTTGATTGATTAACGGTTTGCAAGTCATATACGGACGCCGCTGAGTACAATCGGGCGAGCAAATGTTGACCTATCAACAAATGAAGGAGTTTCCTTTATGCATCTAGCCCGTCGTGCCTGGTGCCGAACATATCAGACGGTTTTTCGCATTGCATTGCCGATCCTGCCCTATACCGAGCCGCGCATTTTAGAGCATGCCGAGGATGTGCCCGCGGTGCTTCAAAAGCGCTCGATCCAGAAGGTCCTTATCGTGACGGATCCCGGCATTGCCCGTTTGGGGCTCACGGCACCGCTCGAGACGACGCTTGCATCCAGGGGGATTGGCGTTACGGTCTATGCCGAAACGCGTGCGAACCCCACGGTCTCAAACGTGGAGGAAGCGGCGTCCCTGTATCGAGAGAGTGCCTGCCGGGCCATTATCGGCTTCGGCGGAGGATCAGCCATGGACTGCGCCAAGGGCGTGGGCGCACGCATTGCGCAGCCAAACAAGCCCATCAACAAGATGCGCGGCCTGCTGCGGATTCATCGTCGCCTGCCACTGCTTATCGCCGTTCCCACCACGGCAGGTACGGGAAGCGAGGTCACACTTGCGGCGGTAATTACCGATGACGAGACGCACTACAAGTACCCCATTAACGACTTTGTGCTTATCCCGCGCTTTGCGGTGCACGACCCCGAGTTTACGCGCGGTCTGCCCGCCTCCATTACGGGGCAGACGGGTATGGACGCCCTGACGCATGCCGTCGAGGCCTTTATCGGGCGAAGCACTACGCCCTATACGCGTAAGATGGCGCGACAGGCGGTGCAGCTTATCCACGACAATTTGCTCGAGGCCTATGAGCATGGTGACGACATGCGCGCTCGTCGCAATATGCTTTCGGCGGCGTATAAGGCGGGCGTTGCGTTTACCCGCTCCTATGTCGGATATGTGCATGCCATCGCGCACAGTCTGGGCGGCCGATACGGAATTCCGCACGGTTTGGCCAACGCGATCATCCTGCCGCACATGCTTCGCGCTTATGGTGACGCCGCCGCCCCCAAGCTTGCCGATCTTGCTCGCATGGCGGGCATTGCGCCGGCTACCGCGCAGGATAGTCTTGCGGCCGAGGCCTTCATCGATTGGGTCGACCGCATGAACGAGGCCCTGGGAATCCCCAAATATGTCTTGGGCATTCGCCGCTCCGACATTCCCGAGATGGCGGCACATGCCGATGCCGAGGCCAATCCGCTGTACCCCGTTCCGCTTTTGATGGACCGCCTGGAGCTCGAGCATATGTACGAGGTCGTCGCGGGTGGTATGTTTGAGGACGAGAACTAGGAGGGTCCATGAACACCGAGGAAATTGCACGCATCGTCGGCGATCAGCGCGCCTACTTTAAGACGCACGCTACGTTTGATGTCGACGCTCGACGTCGCGCGCTCGTGAATGTACGCGATACGGTACGGGCGCACGAGGCCGATATTGCCCATGCGCTCAAGACCGATTTGGGAAAGTCGCATGACGAAGCATATATGTGCGAGATCGGCACGTCGCTTTCCGAGATTCGTCATCAGATCGCTCATGTGGCTCGATGGAGTCGTCCGCGCCTGCGTCCGTGCGACCTCGCTAACGCCGTGAGTGTGTGCAAAACGCAAGCCGTGCCCTATGGCGTCACGCTCATCATGGCACCCTGGAATTATCCGTTTTTGCTGACGCTCGAGCCGCTCGCCGGCGCCCTTGCCGCGGGCAACACCGTGGTCATCAAGCCGAGCGCCTATGCGCCGGCTTCGAGCGCGGTGCTCAGACAGATTTGCGAGGAAGCATTTGATCCGCGCCTGGTGACGGTCATCGAAGGCGGGCGCGCCGAAAACGAAGCGCTGCTCGACGAGTGCTGGGACAAGATCTTCTTTACCGGTAGCGTTCCGGTCGGCAAGCTCGTCATGGAGCGCGCGAGCAAAAACCTCACGCCCGTGACGCTTGAGCTGGGCGGAAAGAGTCCCTGCATCGTGGATGCGACGGCAAACTTGAAGGTTGCGGCACGGCGTATCGCCTTTGGTAAATGGCTCAACGTGGGGCAGACCTGCGTGGCGCCCGACTACCTGCTGGTCGATACGAGCGTGCACGACGAGCTGCTGGGCCTCATCAAGGAGGAGGTCCGCCGTATGTTTGGCGAGCATCCGCTCGATAACGAGGATTACGGGCATATCGTCAACGCCAAGCATTTTGCGCGCGTGCGCGGGCTGATCGATCCCGATAAGGTCGTGCTTGGAGGTGCCGCGCGCGAGACTTCGCTCAAGATCGAGCCGACGATTTTGGACGGCGTGACCCCCGATGACGCCGTGATGCAGGAGGAGATCTTCGGTCCCATCTTGCCGGTGCTGACGTTTGAGAGCCTAGACGAGGCCGAAGCGTTTATTACGGATCGTCCGACGCCGCTGGCCCTGTATATCTTTAGTCAGGATCGCGCGGTTCAGCAGCGCTTTGTGCGCTACGTGCCCTTTGGCGGCGGCTGCGTTAACGACACCATCATGCATCTGGCTACGAGCCATATGGGCTTTGGCGGCATGGGAGCGAGCGGTATGGGGCAGTACCATGGCCGCGAGAGTTTCGATACGTTTAGCCACAAGAAGAGCATCGTGAACAAGGCAACGTGGCTGGACGTGCCATTCCGCTATGCTCCTTACGCAAGCTGGAAGCACAAGTTCGTGCGCATGTTTGTGCATTAGAATCAGATGGTGTAGCGACAAACGGTCGAAAAGGCGCGGGTGGGGCGAATTTGTGTCCGCACGGACCCGTAAGCTTCTCAGTACGGTTAAGCGCCGATTTATCCGGCCGTTAGAGGAGTTGCTATGTACGAGCCTTCACGTGTTCTTCTGTCATTTCACATTGCAGGATTTCAGTATGCCGACGGCGCTTTGGTCCTAGGCGATCTTAAAGCGGGCGATAAACTGACGCTGTGCACCGAGCGCGATAATCCCCATGACCCCGAGGCGGTTGCGATCTACTATGGCAAGACCAAACTTGGCTACGTTCCAGGAAACGAGGTCGGCCCACTGTCCTTGATGATGTATTACGGCCACGAGGACGTATTTGAGGCCCGTGTGCAACAGGTTGCCCCCGAGCGCAGTCCGTGGCATCAGGTGCGCGTTGGCCTCTATGTGGTGGATGCTCGCTAGTCGGCAATGGAGGCTGCCATGTTTGATGACGATGATCTGTTCGATCTGACGGATGACCCGTTTGAGTGGGATATGCTACTCGATGACGATGAGTTGGAGCAGGACTGTAGGAAACGGCAGGACAAGAAAACTCAGGGTGACGCTTCGAAAAAGCAAGGCAAGCGCCGCCGAGGTCTGTTCGGCGGGCTCTTTGGATAACCGCCGCATCGCTGCGTCTGTATACTTAGCACGAGTTGAACGCGTTGCGAAATGAGGGCATAGACGATGATGTGGTTTACCGCCGACCTGCACCTGGGCGATACGAATATCTTGCACGACATGGATCGGCCGTTTGATTCGGTCGAGGAGATGAACCGCAAAGTCATCGATGCCATCAATGAGTGCGTGGCTGTGGACGACCGCCTCTATATCTTGGGAGACTTTACCTATCGTTTGCCCCTGGCGGAGGCGGTGCGCCTGCGCGAGCGCATCGAATGCCAGAATGTGACGCTCATCCGTGGTAACCATGACAGCGACTGGGAAGATCCCGACGTGCCGCAGATTTGGGAAGACGTGCGTGATTACCTGGAGGTTGCTCCTGGCTATGCCCATGGCCATCGTCTGGTTATGAGCCACTACCCAATGCTCAGCTGGAACGGCAAGGCACGTGGCGCCATCATGCTGCACGGGCATATCCACAGCAGGGGTGACCGCACCAACGCACGCAACCGCGATCGCGAACGTCCTATCTTTCGCTACGATGTCGGCCTCGACGCCAACGAGTACAAGCCTGTAAGCCGAGACCAAATCCTCGGTTTCTTTGGACTGTAATTCTCGAACCGTCACACAAACCGCCACAAAGGGGACAGGCACCTTTGTGGTGTTTCTGGCTCCGTTGCCATTATGGCGGCGCCTTTTTTGTCCGTGCGGCGCGGTAGAGTGTAGGCGGTTAAAATTTGCGTCCATCGAGGAGCTGCTATGAATGAGATCAAGTGCCCGCAGTGTGGCGAAGTTTTTAAGGTCGATGCGTCCGGCTATGCGGATATCGTCAAGCAAGTGCGCGACGCCGAGTTTTCGCGCGACCTGGATGAGCGTGTGAAGGCAGTCCAGCGCGAGGGCGAGCAGGCGCTGGAGCTTGAGCGCTCGCGTTCGACGGCTGCTTTGCAGGAGGCAGAGTCTCAGCGCAACGCTCAGCTTGTCGAGCAGAAAAACGTCGCAGCTCAGCAACTGGCACAAGAAGTCGCCAAGCGCGATGCTGAGCTCGCCGAGCTGCGCGCCAAGCTCGAGGGCGCTGCCGCAGAGCGCGAGAGCGCAAGCCAGCGCGCGGCGATTGAGGCCCGTTCCGATGCTCAAAAGGAGAATGCCGAGCTTCAGCGCGAGATTGACAATTTGCGTGCACAGCTGGAGCGCAAAGATGACGAAGCCAGGCTTGCCGAGGCGGCGGCACGCAATGCTGCTCAAAACGACCTGTCCGCGCGCGACGCTCAGATTGCTGAGCTACAGGCAAAGCTCTCCGCGGCGGACAAGGCCCAGGAGATGGCGCTTGCCGCCGCCGCGGCCGAGTCGCAGCGTGAGCTCGATGCCGCTCGCAGCGAGGCCGAGCGCGCGCTTGCTGACTACCGCGCGACGGTACGGGAGAAGTTTTCCGCCGCAAAGGCTCAGTTCGAGCAAGAGGCCGAGGGCCTGCGTGTCCAGCTGCGCGAGCAGGAACTGATGGCAAAAATGAACCTGTCAGAGGCGGTCGCCGCGGCGGAACGAGAGCGCGATGAGGCACGTGCCAAGCTGACGAGCGAGCTGGCGGTGCGCGATTCTCGCGAGGAGCAAGCCAAGGCAGCACACGAGCTCGAGCTTGCGCAGGCCAAGCGCGCGAGCGATGACCTGATTCGCTACAAGGATGAAGAGATTGAGCGTCTTAAGGACATGAAGGTCCGCCTGTCTACCAAGATGGTGGGCGAGTCGCTCGAGCAGCACTGCGAGACCGAGTTTAACCGTCTGCGCATGACGGCGTTTCCCAACGCGTACTTCGAGAAAGATAACGATGCGTCCGAGGGTACCAAGGGCGACTTTATCTTCCGCGAGTGCGACGCGAGCGGCAACGAGGTCATTTCGATTATGTTCGAGATGAAAAACGAGAACGACGAGACCGCGACCAAACACAAGAACGAGGACTTCTTTAAGAAGCTCGATCACGATCGTCGCCAGAAAGGCTGCGAGTATGCGGTGCTCTGCACGCTGCTCGAGCCCGAGAGCAAGCTCTATAACGCAGGTATCGTCGACGTGAGTTACCGCTATGAGAAGATGTACGTGATTCGTCCGCAGTTCTTTATTCCCATGATTACACTTCTTCGTAACGCCGCCATGGGTTCGCTGCGCTATAAGCAGGAGCTGGCGGAGTACAAACAGCAGAATATCGACGTCACGAACTTCGAAGCCAAGATGGAAAAGTTCAAGAACGATTTCGGCCGCAACTACGAGATCGCGAGCCGCAAGTTCCAAACGGCGATCGATGAGATCGACAAGACGATTAGCCATCTGCAGAAAACCAAGGAGGCGTTGCTGTCCTCCGAGAACAATCTGCGCCTAGCCAACAAGAAGGCCGACGATCTTACCATTCGCAAGCTCACGTGGGGCAACAAGACCATGAAGGCGGCGTTTGACGAGGCGCGCGGGGCTGCGGCGGAGGCAAACGATGAGCCCGCCGAGGCGGATTCATATGAGGTCGAGGATGCCGAGTAGGGCATAGCGTATAGTGCAAAAGCGGGGCCGCTGGCGATGTTGCCAGCGGCCCCGTTCCGTTCCGTTTCGGTATGTTCGGCTAGTCTTCGAGCAGGTCCTCGATAAAGCCGACACGGTAGTTCTTGAAGATGACCTCGCCGCCGTCTTGCGTGGCGTCCAGATCGACATCGCCCATGATGCCAAAATCGTGGTCGCCATCCTCGTCGGCAAAGATCTGGTGCACGTGCCATACGTGCGCGGTCTTCTCGTCGGACTCGTCGATGGAAAACATCGCGGCGCTGCGGGCATCTCCGTCGGTGAGGATTTCCTCGTGCTGCTCGTGGTAAGCGTCGAGTGCTTTTTGCCAGCGGATCTCGCTCATGCCCCAGTCGTCGTCGAGCTCGCCCAGGTTGCGAATGTGCTCGCGGGCGGCAAGGGTCACGCGGCGGAAGAGCGCGTTGCGCACCAACAGCGTGCAGCCGCGGCGGTCCGCCACGACCTCGTCGATGCCCTGCGGCGGCGCGGCATCGAGGGCTGCCGGGTTGCCGGCGTTCTCCCACTCGTCCACCAGGCTCGAGTCGACCGAGCGCACCACAAAGCCCAGCCACGAGATAATGTCGTGCAGACGCTCGTCGCGCTTCTCGATGGGCACGGTGCGGTCGAGCGAACGGTAGGCCTCTGCCAGGTAACGCAGCAGAATGCCCTCGGAGCGGGCGATGCCGAGCTTCTGGATATAGCCCTTAAAGTCGCTCACGCTTTCGAGCATGTCGCGCAGGACGCTCTTGGGCGAGAGCTGATAGTCGTTGGCCCAGGGCACTTCCTGGCAGTACTTATCAAAGGCGGCGTCGAGCAGGTCCTCGAGCGGCTTTTCATAGGTGACATCCTGGATGCGCTCCAAGCGCTCCTCGTACTCCACGCCGTCAGCCTTCATTTCGGCCATGGCACGGTCGCGTGCGGCGCGCTCCTGTGCACGCAGCACCTGCTTGGGATCCTCGAGCGTGGCCTCGACCATCGAGATCAGATCCATGGTATAGGTCTCACTCTCGGGATCGAGCAGCTCCAATGCGGCAAGTAAGAACGGCGAGAGCGGCTGATCGAGCGCGAAGTCCTCGGGCAGATCGACCGTCAGTGCATAGTCGATGTCTGGTGCGGCGTCAGTCGGGGCCTCGGGTGCGGGCGGCACCTCGGTGCGCACGACGACGCCGGAATCGATGAGCGTGGCAAAGATTTCGTCGGCGCGAACCTCGAGCTTGGCCTTTTCCTCGGGAGTCTGCAGGCTCGTCTCGATGAGGTCGTGTACGCGGGCTCGGGCATCGCCGCCTTGCTCGACCACACTAATCACCATGGAGTGCGTGATGCGCAGGCGCGGCTTGAGCGTCTCGGGCTGCGTCTCGATCAGGCGCTCAAAGGTCTGCTTGTTCCAGGTGACAAAGCCCTCGGGGGCCTTTTTCTTTTTAATCTTACGGAGTTTTTTGGGGTCGTCGCCCGCCTTGGCCATGAGCTTGGCATTCTCGATCTCGTGCTCGGGTGCCTCGGCAATCACCATGCCCTCGGTATCGAAGCCCGAGCGGCCGGCGCGACCGGCAATCTGATGGAACTCGCGGGCGCGCAGGCGACGCATTTTGTAGCCGTCGAACTTGGTGAGCGCGGTGAGGACCACGGTGTGGATGGGCACGTTGATGCCGACACCGAGCGTGTCGGTGCCGCAGATGACGGGCAGCAACCCCTGCTGCGCCAGGCGTTCAACCAGCAAGCGATAGCGCGGCAGCATACCGGCGTGGTGCACACCGACGCCGCAGCCAAGCAGGCGCTTGAGAATCTTGCCAAAAGCCGTCGAGAAACTCGTGCCTTTGGCAGCTTCCTTAATGGCCTCGCGCTGCTCCTTGCTGGCGATGCCAAAATTGGCGAGGGATTGCGCCGTCGCAAGGGCGGCATCCTGGCTAAAGTGCACGATATAGAGCGGGGCCTCGCCGCGGCGCATGGCGAGCTCGACCGTGCCCTCGAGCGAGGTCGTCACATAGTCGTAGCTCAGCGGCACGGGACGCGGGGCATCGACAACCAAGTCGCAAGCAGCGCCGGTGTGCTCCTCGAGAGAGGCGGCGATGGCAGTGACATCGCCGAGCGTGGCGCTCATGAGCATAAACTGCGTGTGGGGCAGGGTGAGCAGCGGCACCTGCCAAGCCCAACCGCGATCGGGGTCGGCAAAGTAGTGGAACTCATCCATGGCGACGCAGCCAACATCGGCATCTTCGCCCTCGCGCAGTGCATCGTTGGCAAGGATCTCTGCCGTGCAGCAGATGACGGGCGCTTTGGTGTTGATATGCGTATCGCCGGTGATCATACCGACGTTATCGCGGCCGAGTACCTGTACCAGGTCGAAGAACTTTTCGCTGACCAGGGCCTTGATAGGGGCCGTGTAATAGCAACGTTTGCCCTGCGCCATGCCCATAAAGAGCATGCCCAGCGCGACGAGCGATTTGCCCGATCCGGTCGGTGTGCCCAAAATGACGTGATCGCCGGCGGCCAGGTCCATGAGGGCCTCTTCTTGGTGATCCCACAGCTCAATGCCACGCTCGCTCGTCCATTCAAAGAAGCGTTCGAAGGCCTGATCGGGCGTGAGCCACGGTTCGGGCTCACTGCCGTCCTCGGGCTCCCACCAGGTGGGGGAGAGCGCGCCGAGCGAGCCGAACTCGGCTTCGGTTCCCGTGCCGCCCGAGAATGAGCTGGCGGCCCCGGCGCCGGAGACGCTGCCGGCGGCGGTATCTGTCGTGGTCTGTGCCATGTGTTTGCTTTCTCTCGCGATTGTCCGCCAACTATTATGGCGTAGCGTCGGCGCGAGGTGCCAGCGCGCGAGAAAATGCAGGAAATGGGCGTTCTGTCCGGCCGTTTGGTGCGGTTGCCAGCTAAGTGAGTAGACTTTTTGCGATGTCGCGAGCACATGGCTTTTGCGCAAGGGCTCTATCTGCGGCTTTAGTTTTCGTTACGCGGGTTGTGCTTGGCTATTGCAAAAAAGTCTACTCACTTAGGCTTGAGGGTCGTTCGTCGGCGCCTATTCGCGCTTGTTTGCCGGCGCCGCGACCATCAGAAGCCCCTAGGACTCTTACGGCAGGCGCTTCTTGCCTTTGCGGGCGCGGTTTCTAAAGTTCTCGACGGCCTCTTCCATGCCCAGAGGTACATAGGTGAGCGCATCGAGGTTTTCGGGCAGGTAGCAGGCAAGGCTTTGCTCCTGCGCGTGGCCCGCCGCAAGCTGTTCATCGCTAGGCTGCGCGCCGGGTGTGGCGCAAATGCCATAGACGACGGCACCCATCTCGCGCGTGCGGTGTTCATATTCGGTCTCGGGATGCTCGGGATGGTCGCGGCGGACGTCGTCACTTACCCAAAGCGTGTCGTAGCCGGCCGCGGCAAACTGCCCCAGGGCGTAGTCGCGCAGAGGCTTGCTGTCGGTTCGCAGTGTGACGGTGGCGCCGACTGCAAAGAGCGGGCGGTAGAGCATCAGATGGTCGACATGGACGAGTCGTTTTTTGGCGTACTTGGCCTTGGGCTGCGGCGTGGGAAAGTTGATGGTGATGGCATCGA
The DNA here is from genome assembly GCA_965141245.1 of uncultured Collinsella sp. Classification (GTDB taxonomy): domain Bacteria; phylum Actinomycetota; class Coriobacteriia; order Coriobacteriales; family Coriobacteriaceae; genus Collinsella. The sequence continues at coordinate 51,357 of CBCSLZ010000006.1, read as the reverse complement.
GCTCGCCTGCGGCAAATAGCTGCGGCAGCGATGCGGCGCCTCGGGGCAGGACGAGTGCGTTGGGCAACTCCTGCTCACAGATCTTCTGAGCGGCATAGGCAATGCAGATGGGCTCCTGATCCATGCCGATGAAGAGCGTTTCGGGCTCACGGCGAGCGCGCTCAACTAGATAGGTGCCTTTGCCGCAGCCTAGATCCAGGTGCAGGCGGGCGAAGGGCTTACCGCCAGCTGGCGCGCAAGCCTCGCGCCAATCTTCGGCATAGGCCTCGGGGTTCGTCTCAATCGCATCGGCGTAGCGCTCCAGGCGCTCCTCGAGCACAAAGTTCTTAGGCGTGCGAACGTGGACGGCTCCCATGAGGCTCCTTGGTCATAAGTATGGAACGCATGGCTGCGCGTTCCGACGATGGGTTGAATAAGGGCGGGCATAGTTTGCCCGAAGGATGCGGTGCGGCTCGACGGCGAGTCGTCGGTGCCTACAGGCGCTTGAGGATCACGTAGCGGTTGAGCTCGCCGCTGCGACCGTCGGCGTGGAAACGCTCAAGTTCGCGCACGGGGACCTCGCCGCTCTTGTAGAACGTACGGACGCCGCGCACCAGGTCGGTGATCTGCTGATCGTCAAAGTGATGGCAATAGCGGTAGGCGTGGCGGTCGTTTTGCCAGCCAATGAGGTGGTCGCCGGCTTCAAACTGCGCGGAATCGTAACCCTCAAACGGCGGGGTGAGCTCGGCGCGGGCTTCGGCTCGAACGGCCTTGCGCGCCATGCGCTCGTCGTTCATAAACTCCCAAAAGCTGATGGCGATGATGCCGCCCGGGCGCGTCTGGCGCACCAAGGCGTCGAGCACGCGTACGCGGTACTCGCACGACGGCACGTGGTGCATAAAGCCAAAGCAGACCGAGATGTCGGCGAGCGGGGCGTCGAAAAGCACGTCGGGTGTTTCGGCGGGGTTGAGCTTCATGAGGGCGTCGAGCACGTCGAGTTCCTGGAAGTGCAGGTTGGGAATGCGCAGCGCGTGGCCATGCGCATCGATGGCCAGGTCTTGGCACGAGTCGACACCATAGAACTCAAACGGACAGCTGGCATCTGCCGAGGGGTTTGCGCCGTCGACGCCCTTGGCGGCAAGTGCGCCGCCGGCGGCAAAGTTCTCGAATCGCATATTGCCGCAGGCAAGATCGAAGACGCGGACGGGATGCTCGATCGTGGCGGCGTTGAGCTGCCCGAGCGCGATGTCCATGGTGCGCACCCAGCCGGGCCACGGGGCCTGGCGCGTATCGGAAAAGGAAGCGGAGTGCTCGCGATAGAACGTATTGTTGAGCTGGATGAGCGATGAGGCGAAATCGCGGTTCACGGCGTGGAACTCCCTCCGTTGGCGGTGCGGAATAAACAGTACGACCATACTACCGTTAACGCCGCAACGGGGACAACCGAGCCGTGGGTCATTGCTTTGTTTGGACACATTTCCGCAGCTCATATGTGCCCGCAACCGCCGGTTGTCAAAAATCTCACTAGAATAGGTGGCATGCTTTTGGCGGTGGCGGATAGATTTTTAACTGTGCAAGGCGCCTTAAGAACAAAAACGGTCCGGCGGCACGGCTGGCATCACATAGGAGGAACCATGAATGTAGAAACTGCGCAGCGGCTCGCCGACCTTCGCCGCAGCAAAGGCTTTAGCCAAGAAGGGCTGGCGCGAAAGCTGGGGCTGTCGCGCCAGGCGGTCAGCAAATGGGAGCGCGCGGAGAGCTCGCCCGATACCGAGAACCTGATCTCGCTCGCCAAGCTTTATGGTGTGAGTCTGGACGAGCTGCTCAATCCGAGCGACGAGATCGAGGACGATATCGAGTTTGAGAACGAGGATCGCGCCCGCCAGCGCGAGGCCGAGGCGGCAGAGCGCGCTCGCACCCATGAGGCGGCGGTGCGCGCCACCGAAGCGGCAACGCAGGCGAGTGATGCCGCGGCTAAGGCGGCACAGGCGGCAAGCTGGAGTGCACAGGCCGCCAACGCTGCTACGGCGCAGGCGACGAGTGGCCACGCAGTTGGCTCGACTCCGGTGAAGGGCCCCTTCCAGTCGTTCCCGTATTGGGCCGTGTGCTGGCTGCTGTTCTTTTTGCTGATGTTCCTGGTTGGTGCCAGCCCTTTTCCCGCACTGATCTTCTTTACGATTCCCATCTATCACTGGGTGGCGCGTGCGCTCGATGGCGATTGGGCGCGCGGGGATATCCAGGTTGGTCCGGCGCCGGTGGCGGTCAAGGCCCAGGGGAAGGATACTTCTGCGGAACCTGATGCTGACGTGGCTATCGCAGCCACCGCTGAGCCGTGTGCCAAAGAGGGTGACGAATGATGAAGTTTTCGCATGAATCCAGACTGCGTCTGGGCGTTGGCATCGGAGCGTTTGTGCTCATCATCGGGCTTGTTTTTGGCATTTCACGGACTTTGATTCATTATGATGGCCCGTGGGATCTCGACGATGTCGTATCCGGCTTGTCTGGTATGGACGATGCGGTTGACGAGGACAATCTCTTGGACGACGGCAGCTATTCCGCTCGGCCTCAGCAACTTTCGAGCGAAACGTTTGATGCCGACGCGTTCACATCGCTTGACCTGGATGTGACGTCGGGCACGGTCGAGGTCAAACACGTCTCCGGCGGGCCGGTACGCGTAATTGAAAGCGGTCGCGTGGCAACGGGGACCGTTGCCTTCGATGCGGCAACCCAGAACCTGGCCGAAATCAAGGGCTCTACGCTCAAGATTCGCCAGTTCGATTGCGATGACGAGCGCGCCATTGACCGCACGGTTACCGTCGAACTGCCGCGCGAAGTTGCCGATAACCTGGTCGGCATTACGGCGAAGGTGGGATCGGGTGATCTGACGGTCGCGGGCATTGCGTGCCATGACCTCAACCTGACTTTGGACTCGGGAGATGTTGAGTTTACTGGCACCGTGACCGATACCCTGAATGCCGAGGTCGGTTCGGGCGATGTGACGTTCGAGCTCTATCAGGCCCCCGCGAAGTCGATGAACGTGAGTGTGGGCTCGGGCGACGTGGAGATAGCGGTTCCGAACTCAACGGGCTTTAAGGCGAGCCTAACTGTGGGCAGCGGTGACTTCGAGAGCGATTTCCTTCCGCTTGGCTACGACGGCGAGACCATATTGAATCATGAATTCGACAACGGTGATAAGTCTGCCACGTATCGTTTTAAGGTCGGTTCGGGCGACATGTCGTTTGATCCGGAGTGACGACAGCGGGCTAAGTCCGCAAACTTAGATGCTTAGATGCGCTGTTTGATGAAGGCGTCGGGGCCGCGGTCGGCTTCGGCGCCTTTGCCTTTACAATGGGGACATGGAACAGATTATCTTGAACATACTCGACGCTCTGCGTCGCGGTGAGACCGTGGACGACAAAGCGCTCGTCAAACTGATACATGCTGAGGCGCGCCGCGAGGGCGCCGATAAGCGCGATTTGGCCAAGCGTCGCCTGCTGCCGTTCTACCAGCGGGTTAAACGTGAGGAGCCGGCTCGTTGGGCTGGGTGGAATGTCGATGCCGAGCTGGAACGTCAACTGCTGCAGGTGCTGCGTATGAAGCCTCGTCGCACGGCTTCGGGCGTGGCAACCATTACCGTCATCACCAAGCCGTGGCCGTGCTCGGGCGATTGCCTGTTTTGTCCCAACGACCTGCGCATGCCCAAAAGCTATTTACATGCCGAGCCGGCGTGTGCCCGTGCAGAGCAAAACTGCTTCGATCCATATCTGCAGGTGAGCGCCCGTTTGACCGCGCTTTCGCAGATGGGTCATGCGACCGATAAGATCGAGCTCATTGTGCTTGGCGGTACCTGGAGCGACTATCCGCAAGGGTATCAGATGTGGTTTATGTCGGAGCTCTTCCGCGCGCTCAATGACGATGCCGTGGCCGGCGTGGCGGCCAACCCCATGTTGGCGCGTCCGGGCATCAGCCGTGCCGAGGCGGGGCGCCTGCTCGATGACGCTCCCGCCGATGCCCTGCCGCCGGTGGTGGCGGAGCGTCGCGAACGCTATCGGGCCGTCGGTATTGCGACCGACGAGGCCGAGCTTGCGAGCGGTGTTGCCGACGAGCAGGGGCGTGTGGATGCTGCCGTGGGTGGCTATAACCGCGCGGTGCGTCGTCTGTACGGACCCGGTACGCCGTGGGGCGAGGTCGCCGAGTGGCAGACCGCCACGATGGATGAGCTTGAGCGTCAGCAGCGCGTCAACGAGACGGCGAAGCATCGCGTGGTGGGGCTCGTTATCGAGACGCGCCCCGATGCTGTAACGCCGCAGGCCCTCAAGCTCATCCGCCGCCTGGGTTGCACCAAGATTCAGATGGGCATCCAGAGCCTCGACCAGCACCTGCTCGATATCAACGAGCGCCGCATTTCGGTGGCTCAGATCGAGCAGGCGTTTTCGCTTGCGCGCCTGTTTGGCTTTAAGATCCATGCGCATTTTATGCTCAACTTACTGGGCGCCACACCCGAGGGGGACAAGCGCGACTACGAGCGCTTTATGACCGAGGGGGCCTTTATGCCCGACGAGGTCAAGGTCTACCCGTGTGCGCTCATTGAGGGTTCGCGTCTGGTGGGCTGCTATGAGCGCGGCGAGTGGCGTCCCTATACCGAGGAAGAGCTACTCGATGTGCTGGCCGACGATATCGTGGTGACGCCGGCGTTCTGCCGCATCAGCCGCATGATCCGCGACTTTAGCTCCGACGACATCATGGTGGGCAACAAGAAACCCAACCTGCGTCAGCTCGTTGAGAACCGCCTGGCTGCTCGGGGGGATGGTGCGACGGTGCGCGAGATTCGCTATCGCGAGATCAGCACGGCTGGTGCCGACTTGGATGAGCTATCTCTTGATGAGGAGGTGGCATACGAGACGCCGGTGACTTACGAGCGCTTTTTGCAGTGGGTGACGCCGCAGGGCAAGATCGCGGGCTTTTTGCGGTTGTCGCTGCCCGACCATTCGTTTGTTGCCGCGCATGCAGACGAGTTGCCGACGACGCCGGACGAGGCGATGATTCGCGAGGTACACGTGTATGGCATGGCGGCACGCGTGGGGGATCAAGGCCAGGCGGCGCAGCATCACGGGTTGGGACGTTTGCTCGTAGAGCGTGCGTGCGAGATTGCCCGGGATGCTGGTTATGCACGTATCAACGTGATTAGCGCGATTGGCACACGCGAGTACTATCGCCATCTTGGATTTTATTACCATGGCCTTTATCTGCAAAAGGAGCTCTAGATGAACAAGCCGAGTGTTTCTGCCGGCGTCGTTGCCGGCGTTGCTCTGGGGGCCGCGGCGCTTGGTGCGGCCGCTGTCGCTGTTCGTGCTGCCTGTCTGCAGGTTGCGCGAACCCGCAATGGGTTGGCGCGTGTGAAACGCGTGCACGATGAGGGCGGCGACGAAGTCCGTGTATTGGTGCAAGGCGGCGTCTACCAAAGCGCGAGTTACGTTGGCGAACGCTGGGCGGAGCCCGTCTTTGCGTACTATCGCGCGTTTGACGACGTGTTTGAGGCTGAGGACGCAATGCGTGATGCTTACGGGCATGGTATCGACCGTATGCTCATGCTGGGCGGCGGCGGGTTTGCCTATCCCAAGTTCGCTCTGATGTCGCACGAGGACTTGCGCATGGATGTTATCGAGTATGACGGAGAGATTACGCGCCTGGCGCGCCGCTGGTTCTACCTAGACGAGCTGGAGCGCGCGGCGGGCGATCGCCTGCGGGTGATAACCGCTGAGGCTCGCTCGTATCTGGGTGTGACGAGCGTGGGCCATCGTCGCTACGACGTGGTCGTGAGCGATTGCTTTGGCGGTGCCGAGCCCGTACGCGAGCTGGCGACGGTTGAAGCGTTGCGTTTGGTGCGGGGCAGCCTAAATGTCGGTGGCGTCTACGTTGCCAATATCGTGAGCGCAAGCGAGGGGAGCGATGTGACGTTCCTGCGCGATTGCGCTGCCACGGCACTCGAGGTATTCGCCCACGCCTGGGTGGTCCCATGTGGCGATGCGAAGTTCGGCGGCGAGGAAAACTACCTGCTCATCGCCAGCGACGGCAACTACGCCTTTGCCGAAGCCGTGCCCTTCGACACCGACTTCCTCGGCACCGTCCTTCACGACAAATAAGTCTCCCCGTCCCAAAAAGACTGGTCTTAGGCGTGGTCGCGCCAGCCGAGAACGCGCTGCTTCATACCCTCGATGTCGAGCACGCCTTCGGCAAAGCCCTTGCGCACGAGCTCTTCTGGAACGAATTCGTCGTACCGATCAAAGTAAGGCACCTCGCCGGGATAGACGAGGTCGATGGGGTCGAAGTCTTTCTCGGCTTCGGCGGCGAGCACCTCAAAGAACGTCTCCTCGTCGGCCTTCATCTTAAATTGCATAAAGTACGGGCGCGACGGGTCGAGTCCGCGAAGGCCCAGCTCCGCGGCACATTTAATCTTGAGCATGCGCTCGAGTGCCAAAAAGGCGTAGCTGCCCAGCCAGGGGAAGAGCACCCAGGTGTCGCCGCCCAGGTTGATGAGCGGCTTAGTTCCCGCACCCGAAAGCTTGGCCGTATGACGAGCCTGCGCCAAGCGGGCCCGTGCGTTACCCATGAGGTACGGATATGTCGCGTGCTCGTTGAGCGCCTTGCGCATACGCTCGAGTACGTGTGTGTTGATGTCACCGGGACAGTCGCCAAAGTAGGCCGGCACACGGCCCTTGACCTGCGTGGCAAAGACGGTATGACGCTTCCAGTCCACTTCCTCAACAATCCAGCAATGGCCCGCGATGGCGATGCGCTCACCGGGCGGTGGGGGATTGACGATTGTGCCCAGTTCGGCCGACTCGCTGCGAACGGTGAACTCCTCGTTTTCTTGGAACACAGCGTAGAACTTAAAGTTGTTGATGATGCGCTCACCCGCGAGACCCACGATGAGTCCACCGCCCTCGGTGACCTGGATGTGGTCAATCTTAATGAGGTGACGCAGCAGTACGCGATAGTCATCGGCCGAGACGCGATGGAAATAACTGAGTGTGAGCACGCGCTGGGCAAGTTCGGCCGGCGTGAGCTCACCGGTGCTGGCAAGCGTCGACATGGTCTGGTGGTAGAGCAGGCTGTAGGGGAGTCGATCGAGCTCGGGCGGCTCGACCCACTTTTCCTCGCGATAGAGTTGTACGAGCGCGATACCCTGCAGGAGCTTCCAGGGAATGGTTTCGGGCATCATCGTGCGCGGCTCGGGTTCTTCCTCGCGCATGACAAACCACATCTCGGGCGGAAGATCGCGGCGTCCCGTGCGGCCCATACGCTGCAAAAAGGAGCTGACGGTAAACGGCGCGTCGATCTGGAAGGCGCGCTCCAGACGGCCGATATCGATACCGAGCTCCAGCGTAGAGGTAGTGACGGTTGTCTGCGCCTGCTCCTCGTCGCGCATGAGCTCCTCGGCCGTCTCGCGCAGCGATGCCGAAAGGTTGCCGTGGTGGATGAGGAAGCGGTCGGGCTCGTGTCGACTTTCGCAGTAGCTGCGCAGCATGGAGCACACGGCCTCCGCCTCCTCGCGCGAGTTGGCAAAGACCAGGCACTTGCGGCCGCGTGTATGCTCAAAGATATAGCCCATACCGGGGTCGGCGTTGTCGGGCGCCGTGTCGGTGGGGTTGAGAAGCGCCTGCTCGGCCGCTCGTGGGATGTCGACTTCGCCCTCGGGGGCCGAGGAAGTGCGACGGTCTTTGGGAGCGGCTTTGCCCCGTGCCCGCTCACGACGTTGACGGCGCTCCTCTTGTGTGAGCTGTCCGCTGTGACGCATGTCTTGGGCGCCGGCGGGCAGTGCCGCGGATGCCGCCGCCTCGATGCGCTCGCACGCAAGCACTTCGGCCTCTTGAGGACCCGTGCTCTCGAATCCCCGCTGCTGTGCCTGGGGACCCGAGTTGTAGAAGTGCTCCATGGAGATGCGCCACACGCGACGCGGTTCCTCAAAACGGGGGATAACGCAGTCGCGTCCCGTTCCCTGCGAGAGAAAGGCACCCGTGCGCTCGGGGTCGCCGATGGTGGCCGAAAGGCCAATGCGGCGGGGCTGCACGCCTGCCATGCGCGAGAGGCGCTCGATAAGACAGAGCGTCTGCCCGCCGCGGTCACCGCGCATGAGCGAATGAACCTCGTCGATGACGACGTAGCGCAGGTCGCAAAACATACGAGGGATCGCCATGTGCTTATGGATTAAGAGCGCCTCGAGCGACTCGGGCGTAATCTGCAAGATGCCGCTCGGCTTTTTGATGAGCTTAGCCTTGTGCGACTGCGAGACATCGCCATGCCAGTGCCAGACGGGGATATTGGCTTCTTCGCACAGATCGTTGAGGCGGACGAATTGGTCATTGATGAGCGCCTTGAGGGGGCCAATGTAGAGGGCGCCCACGCTTGCGGGCGGGTTCTCCCAAAACTCGGTCAGGACGGGAAAGAAGGCTGCCTCGGTTTTGCCAGATGCCGTGGAGGCCGTCAGGAGTACATTGTCTTGCGTGTTGAAGATGGCATCTGCCGCCGCAACCTGGATGGAGCGCAGGCTCTCCCAATCGTGGGAGTAGATGAAGTCTTGGATAAACGGAGCATATCGGTCAAAGGCGTTCACGAGGCCTCCTTTCAAAAGCGAATCTCTCAACGCGGCGGGCAGTGGCTTGCTGCATTACTGCTTCAACGTTTGCCCAGATAGAGCCTGCCAAAATAAACCTGTCCTTTTTTGGCAGGTTAGATGGTGAATTCGGCGAAGTTACGGTCGCCGCCTGCGGTATCGGTGTCGCCTGTTGCGGTTGCCGGCGCCAGCGTGTCGCCACCGACGCTTTGCAGCAGCTCGGCTACGTTAGCATCGGGGTTCTGGCACAGGATGTCGAGCAGCTCGATAAAGTCGCGAATGACCTCGCGCGGCGTCAGATGCGTGTCGGCTCCCACACGACCGAACTCGATCTTGAGGAAGTCCACCAAGTCGTTCTCGGTAAGCGTGGGCGTCCAGCCAAAGTAACCGGCATGAATTTGCATGAGTTTTTCGATCAGCACCAGCAACTCCTCGTAGGTGAGTGGCTGCAGACGGATGATAGGCGCGAGCATGTCCTTAAGGTCCTCGCGCGCAAAGCGACCCTGAGCGAGTCGGCTACGCAGAGCCTCGTAGGAGAACACGCCGCGGCGACGGTCCTCGATGGAGGTTGGCGTGCCGCCCATGATCATGCCCAGGTACTGCGCCTTGCCCTGAAGCGTGTCGTTGTACATGGTCAGGATCTTCTCGTAGTTGTACTGGCGCGTGATGGCGTTGGGAATCTTATACAGATTCACGAGCTCGTCGATGAGCACCAGCATGCCTTTGTAGCCGCTGCAAACCAAAAAACGCGCGATGAGTTTGACGTAGTCGTACCAGTCGTCATCGCTGATGATGGTCGAGGAGCCCAGCTCAGCGCGAGCCTCGCTCTTGGTGCGGTATTCGCCGCGGATCCATTTGGTCACGCGGCTCATGGCCTCTTCGTCGCCTTCGGATACGGCCGTGCGATAGCGTCGGAGCATGCGGGCGAAGTCGAAGCCGTGGACCATCTCCTCGAGCGGGGCCAGCTGGGCATTGACGACCGACTCGTCGACGTCGGCACACGAGGCGACCCAGCGATCAAGAATAAGGTTGAGCGCACCGCCCTCGGGGCGCGTCTTGGTCGATATATTGCGTATGAGCTCGCGGTAGGTGGCAAGGCCCTGCCCCTGCCCGCCCTGCAGACGGCGCTCGGGGGATAAGTCTGCATCGGCGACGACGAATCCCTCGCCCATGGCATGCGTTCGGATGGTTTGGAGCAAAAAGCTCTTGCCGGCGCCGTAGCGACCGACCAGGAAGCGGAAGCTCGCCCCACCGTCGGCGATGAGACTCAGATCGGTGAGCAGGGCGCGGATCTCGACCTCGCGCCCTACGGTGATGTAAGGAAGGCCGATGCGCGGGACCACGCCGCCCTTGAGCGAGTTGAGAATGACGGCAGCGACGCGCTTGGGCACGCGGGGCGCTGCGGATGCGGTATCACTCATGGTCTAGGTATCCTCTCACGTCTGCTTCGTAGTCCTCGATAATCTGCGGCCCCGCCGCGCTAAATTCAATTACGGTATCGCCCACCAGGTCAAAGAGCGCCTCGTTGATGGTATCGACGAGCATGTCCTCGCTCTGGCCTGAGTGCGCCACTGCCGATGTCGCTTGCGCTGCGTTTTGCTCGAGGAGCGCGCGAAGGAAGGCATCTGCGGCGGGCGCGAGTTTGTTTGCAGCTTCGGTGGGCGCGGGCGTTACGGGTGCACCCATAGACACGAGGAGCGGCGCTACGACGCCAAACTCTTCGGTGGAGACAGTCGGCTCGTCGGGTTCGTCTTGCCGTATGGTCATCTCGCCAGGTTCGGCAGTCATGCCGGGCGCAGACTCGGTGTTCGGTTGCTCGATAAGCGTCGCCTCGGCTTCCACAGGTGTGCCGTCCTCGCGCTCTTCATCGATCAAAAGCGCTTCGCGCGTTTGCGCAGCGGCGTTCCGAATGTGCCCCAGCTGACTCAGATCGATATCGATTTTGACGGGCTGGTGTGCGGCGTCCCACGAAAGCCATGTCACAATCTCGTCATCGATAATCTTGGCCAGATATTTGGGGACCTTTTCTTCCTTAAGGGGATGGGCGGGGTCCAGCGCCAGGCGCAGGCGTTGGTCGCAGGCGCGCATCATTTCACCGAGCTTGCTGCTCTTTTGTCTACTACCGTGGATACGCATGCATTCCCAAAAGCCGTTTTGGCAACGGTAGATATGGATAGGATCCAGGCGGTATTCGCAGTCCTCGTGGCGCTCGGGCGCAAAGAATACGGCCGAGGCAAACATGGTGTAGGGCATGGCCGTCTCCTCCCCAAATAAACTCGCCACGATGCCGGTCTTTCGGTGCGTGTCATAGTAGCGCGCCATGCGGACATACACGGCGCATGCCACGTGGCGCAGATCGCGGTGGTGGCTGCGGTCGAGCCGCGAGTTACTTAGGTTGTACGTGGAGAGGGCGTTGATGGCGGCCATGAGTCGCTCCTCGCGCACCTCATCGGGCGGAAGGGGGAGCGTGGGCTCGGAGGTTTTGCGATGCTTGGGGGTCTGGCAGGACGGTGCCGGTGCCGGTACAAGGTCTCGTGCCGCGCGTCGCAGCTCGATAAGGGCGTTATCGAACATGACGGTTTTAGAGTCACGAAGCAGCTTGGGGTCGAGCCCGTGGAACACGGCGTAATCCTGCAGCCACACGCGCGCAAACCGGTCGATGCCGGGCTCGAAGGCGCGATAGGCATCCCAAAAGGCCTTGATCATGTTAAAACCATCGAGTGGGTCATCTACGCCAATGCCGCAAATCAGCTCATAGAGATACAGAAAGGCAAAGGACGTAGACGTTTCCTCGACGGTTCCGCGGCGCACTTGGGCACGCCAGGTAAAGTAGCCGCGCAGCTGCCGGTCGCTCATGGCGTTGTAGGTGGGAAAGTACGACTTAAAGGTGCCGTTGTAGGGGCAATCGTCCTCAAAGTCGGCCATCAGCAGGCCCTGGCGGTAAAAAAGCTCGGCTTCCGAAAGCCAGCGGCCCGCACCGCCCTTGGGGTCATCCTGCCAGCGCGATATCTCGCGCATCTTGCGGTATTGGTCGGGAAGGAAGTTCTGCATCTGGCGACCGGTTTTGAGAATCGGCTCGTCTGCGTAGACTTCATGTGAGAAGCGGGCAGACTGATGGGTCCGGGCCTCGGCCATAATGCGCTCGATGAGCATTTTGATGTCCTGGTCGGCCACCGCTTCTCCTCTCCTAACGCAGCTTCGGTGACCTCATATCATAGCACAGCATCAAACAGGTGTTCGAGATACTGCTGCGTAGATAGATTTAGAACAGGAGGGCGTAGATGACGGCGATGACGACGGAGGGGAGCATATTGGCCGTGCGGAAGGTCTGAGGACGGATGAGGTTGACGCCGACGCAGAAGATGAGCATGGAGCCTACGAGCGAAAGGCTGTTGAGGGCTGCTGTGGTCATGATGGGGGAGAGCGCGCCGGCAAACAACGTGATCGTCCCCTGGAACACGGCGACGGGCAGGGCGGAGAAAATGCAGCCGCGGCCAAGCGACGCCGTCATGGTGCAGACGATGATGCAGTCCAGCGCTCCCTTGAGGGCGAGCGTGGACCAGTCGCCGAGCAGGCCGTCTTGGATTGATCCCACGATAGCCATGGCACCGATGCAGACGGTCAGCGATGTCGAGACAAAAGCGTTGGTGAACTCGTTATCGCCCTCGCTGCCGGTTTTGCGCTTGAGCCATTCGCCAAGGTTCTCGATGGCGGCTTCCAAGTTGACGGCCTCGCCGATGAGCGAGCCGAGGGCGAACGAGACAATGAGCATGGTGGTACCGGTGGTCGCTAGCGCCTTTCCATCGATGATGAGCATCTTTTGCATGGTGCCGCCCAGGCCGATAAACAGGACGCACAGCCCCGATGTTTTCATGAGCGTGTCTTGGATGCGCGGTGTAATGAAGCGGCCGCCCGCTAATCCTAAAAGACCGCCCGCAACTAAAAGCACAACGTTGATGATTGTTCCCAAGCCCGGCATGAGCCCTCCTGTATTGATGCCAACGTGGCAATCGTAGCAGAACGAAATGCGAGGCACATCGCAACCCATCTAATACGTTATATAAGTGGTATTAGGAATGATGCGCAGCATTTAAGCCTCAGGTGGTTGTCGGGACATAGGGATAGTATTCAAAGCGCAGTGTCATAAGCCGCTGCGGGGATTCAATAGCCGCGGCGATGATATTGGCATCGCGGGCACGATCAAACCCTTCGAGCTCGATCTGGTACGAGACGTCTTGCATAATGTCCAGACGTCGCCAGGTTAGAAGTGTGTCGCCATCGAATTCCAGGGTCTTGCTTCCGTTTGCGGCAACGGCGTATAGACGCAGCTTGGCGGTGGTTGCAGGGTCGACAACTGTGACCTTTTTAATTTCGTTTCGAGTATTCTTGGCGCCCAACAAGGTGAGCAGTGTTGGGGCCACGACCTCGCCCGATGGCAAAAAGACGACTTCGATGGATTCAGGAAATGCGATGATAGCCGACTTGCGGACGGGCTGATTGGCGGCGGCAACTTCGATGTTCGCAGCGTCGATGACCTCTGTGTGGTCGAGCGCGGCAAGCACGCAGCAGTTACCTTCATCGATCTCTTGAGGATCAGCAAGCCCCAGGCTGTCCGCGAGCTCGGGATCGTTTGGATCGGTAGCGGGCTCATTCGGTGCTTCGAAAGAAGCTGGGACGCTGTTTGTCGGCGACGGCGTGTCGCCCGCACCCGCTTCTTTATCCGCGCTCTTTTCTTGTATGGTTGCGTTGATGGGTTCGTCGTTTGAGGGGAGCGTCTTGGCGTCAAGCGCGGAGGGGAGAATTCCGATGGCTCCTGATCCGTTCCACTCCATTTCGAGAAGCGCCGGGTCGGCAAGAATGCGTCGCCTGCTTTGCGCGTGGGCATCGATTTCAATAGGGCCTGCCTCTATCCCTCGTGTAAGGCTGAGTGATCCGGCTGGTTTCTCGAAATGAGCGTCTGTGTCTTTGGCGCTGACGGCGTAGAACAGCAGGGACGCTTCTCCCGCCGCGATGGCATCGGTACCGGCTTTGGTCAGCCGCAACGATGCCGTGAATGAGAGGGTGGGCTGCGTGTCGTCTGCATTCGCGGCGGCGCAGCCCAGACATATACCGCCTCCTTTCTCAAAAAACGTACCGTCGAAGGCGACCTTCGCTCCGTTCGCCGAGTCATCGACCGAAGCGATGTCGATGCGCAGCTCTAAATTGCATGGATCGCCATCCGCATCGAGCACAACCGAGCGCCACGTGCAGACGGCGCACCCCGCCTGGGAGCCGTTTGCCTTGTTCGAACGCTTGATATCCACGACTATCGAGCCGTCCGTATTACGACGAAGGCATCCCGAGGTTGAGATCGCGGCCTGTGCGATCGAAAAACGCTTGCACGCAATGGCGCTCGACGGATTTGGTGCGGAACTTAGGGCTGCTGGTAAGGAGTCTGCCATGGCGGGAGTCGCCCAAGCGGCGACAGGCGTTCCGGTTGCGAGCGCGCCGCAGAGTGCGACGACGGGCAAAAGGTTCTTCGATGCCATGGGGTCTCCTTAGCTAATTTAGTGCGGTCTGTCCGTGTTTTGTTTCTGGCTGCGTTTGATGTGCAGACCGAGGCCGGCGGTTCCCGCGCCTGCTGCTGTGGCGCCTGCTGCCAAGAGCCATCGTCTGTCGCCTGTCTGCGCCAACGGTTCCTCGCGGTCGCCGCGGTCGAGTTCCGAGAGGTCGACCGTCACTTGCGTGGCGGCCTGCGCCTGTTCTTGCTGGGCAAAGGCCATGGCTGGCCCAAACGCTAGGATGCTGACGGCGGCGGCCAGGGCGACGGCCTTATGCCGTGTGCGCACCGGGCTCGACCGTCCAGGTGATCGTCGCAACCTGATCGCCTTCGCCGGTTACGCGGAAGATGTCGCGCGTGACGCGGGCGACGTTTCCGCTTGTCTTGAGCTTGATTTTGTCCGTGCCGCCGGCAATGCCCTGGTAGCCCATGTCGAAGGCTGCGTTCTTGGAAAGATCGAGGCCCGTCCCTTGCATTGCGGCGCTGGCGTTCTGGAGTGCGCCGTCGGGGCCGACCTTAAAGTCGATGGAGTTCTGTGCGGTTCCGGCCTTGGCGTCGGCAGCAATGGTCCAGGTGTTCATGGCGTCGATCTTCATGTTGGTGACATGGATGCCGTAGGCCGAATGATTGTCGATGGTGGTCGCGTCTTCAGAGGGGCCCTGAAGCGTGCCGTCGGCCTTGGCGACGAAGGGAATAACCGTCGGAACTTTGAACTCAACGTTGTCGATCTCGGTCCTGACCATTACTTTCGTGGTTCCAACGCGTCCGGCTGCCATAGCTGGCGTCGGGGCGGCGCCCATTGCGAGCGCGAGCGCGAGCCCTGCGCCCACGACGAGCGCTCTGGCTCCGTTCATGTTCCTGGTGATGTCCATGGTCGTTCCTTTCTATTCGCCGCGGGCCGTCCCCGCGATGATTGGACGAATTCTGGTGAATCGCGTGCGGTGCCGCGTCGGCCGGAAAGCTAGTTCTCGGCTTGCTCAACCCGTACCTTGACACGTGTCGGATTGCCGTGGCTGTCGAGGGTCTTTGCATCGAGTGCCTGGATCTCGATGTACGCCTCGCCTTCTTTGATGTCGCCGGCGGGGCACGTCTCGATTGTCTTGCCGGTCTCGACCACACCGGATTCGTACATGGTCTCGTCGTTTTGGATGACGCGGAATCGCTGGGGAAATTTATTGTCTTGGACGTTTTGCACGTTGACGCGCAGCTTGCCGTCCTCCTGCAGCTGAGCGACCGGTGCGACCGAAATCGTCATCATGTTGTCGCGGACGATGGCGTCGAGCTCATCTTGGATTTCCTGACGCGTTTTGCCCTCGGCCGTCGTAACCGAAGCGCCCGCCTCGGGTACGGGCTGCGACTGCCAAGCGTATAGTCCTACGGCGACAAGGGCACAGACGATGGCCAAGCAGGCAACGACGAGCTTCTTGCGACGACCCAGGCCTGCAAAGTGGGGTGGCTTCTTCGCGCTCATGCGGCATCCTTGGCGGTATAGATGCGCGCAAAGGTGGACGGGTCCGCTCCAAAGAGCATGTGAAGCATCAGGCGGCGCGAGTAGACAAGCTCGTCGAAGTCGGGAGGGAGCTCGATGTCGTGGATATGCGCGATGTGGTGGGCGAGCGCCGAGAACGACTCGGGGTCGCAGATCACATCGGTGGTAACGTGGTAGACCGTCGTATCGGGGAATGCCTCTTCGTCAAAAGGCAGGAGATAGGGATCGTCGTCGACTTCGATGGCGATGCCGTACTGGGGCCAGTAATATGCCATGGGAACCTCCCTGCTTCTGGGGCCAAAACTTCTGTCGGTTTTGGCTGTCGATGCCGACGGTATCAGCCGCTACTTGACCAATTGCTGACCAAATGCTTGACGGATTGGTGTCTCCGCAGGTAAAAGGCGGCAAAAAATACCCCAACTTTTTTCAAGCGACAATCGCGCGGTCGGCGACGGCGGGGCCATATGTGTCAAAAGCATCGTCTGCCGAGGAAATCAAGCCGCTCGCCGAATTGCACGAACGTAAAAATCGCCAATTATGGAGACGGTCTCGAACACGTCGACGAAACGATGCGGTAACATCTCCCTGCAAACACTGTAGTTAGCTAAAGGGGGAGTTCGCGTGTCTGCAACCATCAAACCCTTCACCGACGAGTTCGAAGAGTATGGTCGCGATGAGTCTCGCGCATCGGGCGAGGCCTCGAGCATCTCGTTTCCGACAACGGAAGACGAGGCCCGTGCCATTTTGGAAAAGCTCCATGCCGAGCGTGTCCCGGTAACGGTTCAGGGCGCCCGAACCGGCCTTGCCGCCGGTGCCGTGCCCCACGGCGGGCATATCCTCAATACTTCCCGTATGAATCGCTACTTGGGCCTTCGCCGCGATGAACAAGGCCAATTTCTGCTGCGCGTGGAGCCGGGCGTTGTGCTCTCGGAGCTGCGCAAGCAGCTGAGCAAGAAGGTGCTGCCGACTGCTGGTTGGGACCAGGCATCGCTTGAGGCCTACGAGGAGTTCCAAGAGGCCCCCGAGCAGTTCTTTCCCACCGATCCCACCGAGGCATCTGCCTGTCTGGGCGGCATGGCGGCATGTAACGCCTCTGGTGCCCGCAGCTACGCCTACGGTCCCATGCGCCCACATATCACGGGACTCCACGTCGCGCTGGCTGATGGCGATTTGCTTGAGCTTCAGCGCGGCGAGG
The DNA here is from genome assembly GCA_965141245.1 of uncultured Collinsella sp. GTDB lineage: Bacteria > Actinomycetota > Coriobacteriia > Coriobacteriales > Coriobacteriaceae > Collinsella. Next base: position 34,541 of record CBCSLZ010000006.1, on the reverse strand, counting down.
CTTTTGCTCAGGGCCGCCACCTGTCGCTTGTGACGGCAGCGGGCCGCGCACTCGAGCTCGACCTTCCCGGCTACACCATGCCCAAGACCAAAAATGCCTCAGGCTATTTCGTTGCGGACGAAATGGACGCCATCGACCTCTTTATCGGTGCGTGCGGCACACTCGGCCTCATTACCGAGCTCGAGATCGCCCTGCAGGCGGCGCCTGCGGTCGTTTGGGGTGTGAGCTGCTTTTTCGATAGCGAAGACAAGGCCGTGTCCTTTACCGATTCCGTGCGCCCCGTCCTGTCCCATGCGGCTGCCATCGAGTACTTCGACGCTGGCGCCCTGGATATTCTACGTCGCCAGCGCGAGCAGTCGACGGCGTTTGCCTCGCTGCCGGCGCTCGACAAAGACGCCAAGGTCTGTGTCTACGTGGAGCTCGACTGCGACGACGAAGCCCAGGCGACTGAGGAGCTGTATCACTTGGGGTGGGTACTAGAGCTTGCGGGCGGCCGCGACGATGCGACATGGGTCGCGCGCACCGAGGTCGATCGCGAGTGCCAGCGGTTCTTCCGCCATGCGGTCCCCGAGAGCGTCAACATGCTTATCGACGAGCGCCGCCGCATGGATCCTACCATCACCAAGCTGGGCTCGGACATGTCGGTGCCCAATGCACGCTTGGCCGATGTCGTCGCCCTCTATCGCCGCACGTTGGCCGAAAGTGGGCTTGAATCTGCCGCCTGGGGACACATCGGCAACAACCATCTGCATGTGAACATTCTGCCGCGCGATGCGCAGGATTACCGCCGCGGCGGAGAACTCTTTGCCCAGTGGGCTTCCGAGGTCACGGCCATGGGCGGTGCCGTTTCTGCCGAGCACGGCGTCGGCAAGATCAAGGCGGGCTTCTTGGAGACGATGTACGGTCACGAGGCCATGGTCGAGTCGGCGCGGCTCAAGCTCCAGCTCGATCCCGACGGGCAGCTGGGTCGCGGCAACCTGTTTTCGGAGAAGCTCTTGGATGAGCTTGTCCAGAAAGGGGGCGCGTGAAGATGAGCGATTTCCATATGGTGGTGTGCGTCAAGGCCGTGCCGGGCAGCACCGAGGTCAAGATGGACCCCAAGACCAATACCATCGTGCGCGATGGCAAGCAGGCGGTCATTAATCCCTTTGATGCGAGCGCTTTGGAATGCGCGCTGGCGCTGAAGGACGACTTTATCGGCTTTGGCATGGATGTGCGCGTGACGGTGGTGTCAATGGGCATCCCCGCGACCGAGTCGCTGCTGTGCGACTGCATCGCCCGAGGCGCCGACGACGCGCTGCTGCTGACCGATCGCGCCTTTGCAGGTGCCGATACCCTGGCAACCACCTACGCCCTCAAGTGCGGCATCGAGGCGCTCGACGAGGACTTCGACCTGCTCATCTGCGGCAAGATGGCGGTGGATGGCGATACGGCCCAGATTGGTCCCGAGCTTGCCGGTGCTTTTGAGATTCCCTGCGTGACCGACGTGAGCTGCGTGCAAAGCGCGGGCTTTACGACGTGTGGCTCGCTGGCGCTCGTTCACGGCTGCGATGCCGGCGAGGAGACGGCGTGTCTTGAGATGCCGTGCGCGATGACGACTGCCAAGGAGATTGGCCAGTTGCGTATGCCGAGTATTGCCGGTATTCGCGCGGCGGAGGAGGCGGACGTGCGCGTGGTCAGTGCCGCCGACGTGAACGCCGACCCCGCGCGTTGCGGTCTTGCCGGGTCGCCGACACAGGTCGTGCGCTCGTTTGTGCCCGACCGTGACCAAACGTGCGAGGCCGTTGAGGGGACGGCGTCCGAGCAGGCGGCAAAGCTTGCCAAGATTATCGAGGGGATGGCGTAGATGAGCGGACTGATTATCGATAGCGAAGCCTGTATCGGCTGCGGTCGCTGCGTTCGCGCCTGTGCTTCGGGCGGCATCGTAGTGGAAGGCGAGCGACCCAACCGATGCGCCCACGTAACCGACGGCTGCATCCTATGCGGTGGGTGCGTCGACGCCTGCCCTGTCAACGCTATCTCGATCGAGCGTGATGAGGCCGCTGGTGCGGTTGACCTCGATGCGTACCGAGACATTTGGGTATTCGCGCAGACCGACGAGCACGATACGGTGAATCCCGTTGCCTATGAGCTCATGGGCAAGGGCCGCGAGCTTGCCGATGCTCGTGGCTGCCGTCTGGTGGCGCTGGTCGGTATGGGCCCCGAGGGTTCTCTCGGTGACCTGGAGCATCTGGTTTGCGCGGGCGCCGACGAAGTCCTGGCCTGTCGCGACGAGCGCCTGCGCCAAAACGATGCGGAGGTCTACGCCAGCTTGATCTGCGATTTGGTAGCCGAACGCAAACCCGAGGCCATCCTATACGGCGCGACCGCTTTTGGCCGCGAACTGGCACCCGGCGTTGCCGTGCGTTTGCAGACGGGCCTTACGGCTGACTGCACCGTACTTTCGATGGATACGGAGACGGGGCTGCTGCAACAGACGCGTCCGGCGTTTGGCGGCAACCTGATGGCCACCATCGTCTGCCCCAATCATCGTCCCCAGATGGCAACGGTTCGTCCCGGCATCTTTAAGGCGCCCGACTTCGACTACGGCCGTTCCGGCACGATCACCCAGGTGATGCTTGCGGAAGACGTTAAGGCTCGTGTCGAGATCTCGATTCCCGCCGAGGAGTGGGGACAGCAGCCCTCGATCGCCAATGCCGAGCGCTTGGTCGTGGTGGGCCGTGGCATTGGCTCCAAGAAGAATCTGCCCCTGATGCGAAGGCTCGCCGAGGCTCTGGGAGCCGAGCTTGGTTGCACGCGACCTGTCGTGGAGGCCGGCTGGTTGGAGTATTGCCATCAGATTGGCCAGACCGGCGTATCGGTTTCGCCCAAGCTTCTCGTGAGTATCGGTGTTTCGGGCGCCATCCAGCATCTCGCCGGCATCGGTGGGGCGGAGTGCATTATCGCCATCAACGAGGACCCGGATGCCCCCATTTTCGGTGCTGCCCAGTACAAGGTTGTTGGGGACGCCGTCGAGGTCGTCGAGGAGCTGCTGGCCCAGCTTGAGCGCTAGGCGCGCGCCAGCCAGTCGCGCATCTCGTCCTTTAGGCGGCTCCAGGTTGCCTGCGTGGCGGGGTCGGTAAAGGGTTGTGTAATGCCAAAGGGCGCGTCGAGCAGGCGGTGGATATCACCCTGTTCGCGCGCCAGCGCACGGCTTGCCGGATAGACGAGCTCAAACATAAAGCAGATAAGCCCCACCAAGAAGTCGGCGGGCTCATCGCGCTCATCGCGTGCGACGCAGCGGTGCTCGTCAAAGGCGGCAAGTGTCGGCGACGAGAAACGGCTGCCGAGAAACGTCTTCTCGTCCACCTTGAGGATGGTGTCGACGGTGCTGTCGGCGATGGTGCGCATAATGTCGATCTTGTCACCATCGCGCACGATATCGCAGAAGCTCCGCGTGCGCACGTCGAGCCGCGCGAGTAGGCGGAAATCGCTGTGATAGGCAATGCTCGCTCGGATGAGCTCATCTTCTGCCGGGTCATCGATAAAGTCGCGGATGCTCGTTACGGCGGGTGCATCGGCGGGATTCTCGCCAAAGAGGACCTCGATGCCCAGCGCCGCATGGCTCATGCTCTCGGCGTCCTTAAAGGTGTCCCAGCGTCGCAGCTGCTCAAAGCGGCCCATATCGTGTAGCAGGCCGCAAAGCCATGCCAGGTCAATATCTTCTGACGACCAGCCCTGCTCGCGCGCTACGGCATCGCATGCCTCGGCCACGTGGTACGTATGCTCGATTTTGAGCGCGATGCGTGGGTTGGTGGCGTCGTAGGCATCGGTGTAGCTTTTGAAGGCCGCGCGCGCCCGGTCTCGATCGATAGCTGTCATAATGACTTCCCAAAAAGTTGTGTCTTTCGATCCGGTGGCAATTGTAGGTGAACTCGGTTGCTGTCGGATGATGATTCTGCCGTGTCGCTAAATGCGGCTCGGAGACCTTGTCAGGATGAGAAGCGTATGGTGCTCAAAATCGTTAGAACCGTCTGGCCAGTGATGCTTACCTATGTTGCAATAGGCGCGCCGTGCGGAATGATCATGGGACAGACGGGAATGGAGCCCTGGATGGTCTTTGCCCTGAGCAGCACGTTTGTGACGGGCAGCGGTCAGTTTATGATCTGCAATCTTTGGCTGGCGGGCGTACCGGCACCTTCGATTATCGCGAGCGTTGCCGCCATCTCCTCGCGTTTTGCGCTTTACTCGGCATCGATCGCGCCGCATCTGACGGGTGCCTCGAAGCGTCAGACGTTGGCTGTTGCCGCGACACTTACCGAGGAGGCATATGGCATCTCGCTTGCCAAGTTGGTTGAAGGGGAGGATTGGGGCCCGCGCGAGTCCTTTGTGCTCAACGCGATCCTTATCGCGACATGGGGCGTTTCGTGTACGATGGGCGCTATCGTCGGCGCCGTTGTCGATGTTCCCACCGCCATTGCAGCCTTTGTCTGCACCTCGCTCTTTATCTGCCTGCTCTTTTCGCAGCGGCTGTCGCGCGGCAACGTTGTCGCGGCGGTTTCGGGTGCGGTATCCGTCTCCGTATGCAAGTTCTTGGGCCTCACGAATATTGCCGTGCCGGCAAGTGTCGTGGTCGGCATTGCCATTGCGCTGGCGTGCGATGCTGTATTTGACGGAAGAGGTGCCCGCGATGCCCGTTAACGAGTTCTTGGTTCTGTGGCTGTCGTCGTGGGCTGCTATCGCGTTCTTTCGCATCGCGCCGGCGTTCGCCTTGCGCGGGCGGACCCTGTCGCCCCGCATTACCGAGGCCCTGGGCTATATCCCGCCCGCTGCCTTTGCCGCGCTGGTCGCCAACGACTTGGTGAACCCCGGCGCGTTCGACGCGGGACTCTGGCCTGCCTTGGTTCCCTGGATTGCGGCCGCCGGCGTCGTAGCGGTGGCAATCAAGACAAAGTCGATGTTGTGGTGCTGCGTTTCGGGCATCGTGTTCTATATCGTTTTGAGCCTCGTATAGGAGCAGGACGCGTTATCGTCCCGGCCTAACGAATCGAATTTCTCACCGAGGCGGTCTATTTCTTCTGGTACCATGGTCAAACTTTACTGTAGCAAAGCGTGACGTGGGCTTTTGTACCCCGTCAGCGGAAATGGGGGTTTCATGGCACAGGAAGCGACCGCCCACGAGCAAAAGAAATTCAAGGTCCCGCGTATCCCGGGCGACATCATGATCTACCCGATGATCGTCGGCCTTCTGCTCAATACCTTCTGCCCTCAGGTCTTTGAGATCGGTGGCTTCTTTACCGCCGCCTGCCGCGGCGGTTCCAACACCATCGTCGCTGCGATCCTGCTCTTCGTGGGTGCCGGCATCAGCTTTAAGTCCACGCCGGGCGCTATCAAGACCGGCATCGTCGTACTGATCCCCAAGCTTGTTGTCGCGGCGGCCCTTGGCTTGGGTATGGCATATTTCTTTAACGACAACTTCCTGGGCCTGAGCTCCGTGTCTATCATCGGCGGCATCACGTTTTGCAACATGGCGCTCTATACGGGCATCATGGGCGAGTTCGGCGATGAGTCCGAGCAGGGCGCCGTCGGTATCCTGTTCTTTACGGCCGGCCCCGCCGTCACGATGATCATCCTCGGTGTCTCGGGTCTCGCCAATATCCCCGTCGGCACCATCATCGGATCCATCCTGCCGCTCGTCATCGGCATGGTCCTGGGCAACTTGTTCCCGTTTATCAAGAACCTGCTGGTCCCCGGCGCCAATCCCGCGATCGCCGTTATCGGCTTTCAGCTCGGTGCGTCCATGAGCCTTTCGAGCTTCATCGCCGGTGGCATTTCGGGCATCCTGCTGGGCCTCATCACGCTCTTTATCGTCGGTCCCATTACCTTTGCCTTCGAGCGCTTGTGTGGCGGCAACGGCAAGGCGGCCGTTGCCTGCTCCACCATTGCCGGCACGGCCATGACCACGCCGGTCGCCCTCGCCGAGGTCGCTCCGCGCTATGCCGAGCTTGCGCCCACCGCGTATGCGCAGATCGCCACTGCCGTCATCATCACGGCAATCATGGCCCCGATTCTGACCGGCTGGGTCGACAAGAAGTTCTGCTAGGGCAAGGAGGACCTGTCGCCTGCCGGGGTCGAGGCCATCGAGGAAGCCGTCGCGACCGACATCGACGGTGAGTAGCAATCGGCGCCTATCAATGATGCTGGCGTGCAATTCGCGCCGTTAGAGCGTCCGGACGGTCACTGCTTGCAGCGATGTTCGGGCGCTCTGCTATGATTCCCTTTACCCCTGCGGAGTAAGGGGCGTTTATTGCCCAGACACGAATCGGGCGATTCTGACCACTTGGATATTGAAGGGAGGGCGTCTAGTGGTTAAGGCACTCAAGATTGAGATATTCCTGCTATGCATGATTGTTCTTATCGGGCTTGCCGTACGAAGCCGTCGCTCCCTGTTCTCGAGCACCCAACAGCTTTTGTTTAGCATGCTGGGCTACACGTCTGCTGCCTACATTTTCTTCGATATGATCTGGACGCTCTCGGACGGTGCGGATGGCATGTTGGGCATTGCTGCCAACTGGATTTCCAACGCGGTTTCGTTTTCGCTCTTTGCCATCGCGTGTCTCATTTGGTTTATCTATTCCGAGACGATGCAGGGTTCTCGCCTTGTGACCTCGCGCTATAGGGTGGTGCTTGTAACGTTGCCTACGGCTCTGGTGGTCGTGCTGGCGTTTACCAGTTACTGGACGCACGCCCTGTTCTATATCGATTCGCAGGGTGTGTACCGTCGCGGCTTTGCTTATTTGATCCAGCCCATTGTCAGCTACTGTTACGTTATACATACGTCCCTGCATGCGTTTGTGCAATCTCGCAGGGTCGAGAGCCTGCAGACGAAGGCTATCTATCGAACCTTGGCGTTTTTCGCCATTCCGGCCCTGGTGGGCGGTACCTTTCAGGTCGTATGCTCGGTGCCCGGCCTTTGTGTCGGCATAATGATTAGCATGTTGCTGCTCTACATCATCTGCCAGGAACAGCTTATCTCGACCGATCCGTTGACTGGTCTCAACAATCGCAACCGTTTTGAGACCTATATGCTGTCGCTCTTCTCAAATGTTGGTCATACGGACGATGTGTATCTTCTCATGATGGACGCTGACGGCTTTAAGCAGATTAACGATCGCTATGGACATGTGGAGGGTGACCATGCTCTTCAGGTCTTATCTGCTGCGCTCAAAAAGGTCTGCTCGGCGTCTGGCAGCTTTATCGCACGTTATGGCGGCGATGAGTTCGTAGTCCTTCAAAAGGCGGCAGCGGAGCAGGACATCATACGTCTGTGCGCGGCAATCAACGACGAGCTTGCGCGCGCCGAGGTGCCGTATCTGTTGCGGATGTCCATCGGCTACGCACGGGTCGGTGACGGCGTCGATACCTGGCAAGACTTGCTTCGCGCTGCCGACGCGGAGCTCTACCGCGTCAAGGCCGAGAAAAAGAAGGCCGGCGTCCAGATACGCTAGGAAAAGGGGCACACGACCGTTGCGATGGTCGTGCGCCCCTTTTACGTTTGTGGGGGCCACCGGCCATAATGCCCAGGCGCGGTGCGGCAAGACGGGCGTCTGCCGCAGCGACTCGGTACGAAATCAACGAGAACCAGTGTGCTCCATTAAGCTAAAGTTTGCGAACATCCTCTCTAAAAAGGTGAACTCGCTAGGCTTTTTTGGGTTTGTTGACGATGATGATGCCGCCGCAGACCAATAGCAGGGCAACGATGACGGTAACGGGGCTCGTGCCAGCGCCCTCGCCGAGCAGCAGCGCGCTCAGCACCACACCAAAGACGGGGTTCATAAACCCAAAGACCGAGACGCGGCTGACGGGGTTGACGGCAAGCAGGCGCGACCACAGCGAGTACGCGACGGCGGAAATGAGTGCCATATAAATGATGAGTGCGATGGCGGGGGCGATTTCGGTGGGGGACAACGTGCCGCCCATCAAAAACCCGATGGCGGTAAGGATCACGCCACCGACTAAAAACTGCCACCCGGCAAGCAAGACGCCGTCGTGCTCGCGCGAGAAGATGCCGATCAGGCAGGTCGATAGGGCGCCTGCAACAGTGGAAGCCAAGATAAAGCCCTCGCCGTCGAGCGTAAAGCCAAAGGTGCCGTCCGCGCCCGAAAGGTTGACGAGCGCGACGCCGGCAAAGCCCAGCGCACAGCCAAGCACCTTGGCCGTATTGAGCTTCTCGGTGTGAAATGCCAGGGCGGCAAAGAGGATTGCGAGGAAGTTGGCGCTGGCCTCGATGATGGAGCTCGACATGGCGCTGGCGCGCGAGAGGCCCAGATAGAAAAAGAAGTACTGCCCGATAGTCTGGAAGAGCGACAAGACAAAGATGGGCTTGATGTCGCGCGCTTGCGGTATGAGGGGGCGGCGTTGGGCCGCGCTCATCCCAACGATAACCAGGGCGCCGGCAAGCGTAAAGCGTAAACCTGCAAAGAGCAACTGCGAAGCGCTATCGTGCGCTGGGATGCCAAAGAGTGCGTAGCCGATCTTGATGCAGGGAAAGGCCGATCCCCAGAGTGCACAGCAAACAAGACAGCCCAGGATGAGTCCGGGCAGGGTGGCGAGATACGGCTTGCGGCTTTCCATGATGTCCTTCCTACATGCGCGAAGTAAAAAAGAACCCGCCACCGGATGTGTCGGTGGCGGGTGTTGTTACCCGAAGGGATTGTACCTGATGGGAAAGGTTTAAGCGAAGTAGGCCACGCCGCTCTCAAAGATCGGCATGAACTTATCGCCGGGGACATGCTCGGGCACGTTGCGGTACAGGTTGTCGCCGCGACGCTCGGCATGGCCCATCTTGCCCAGGATGCGGCCGTCGGGGCTCGTGATGCCCTCGATGGCGAGTGCGGAGCCGTTGGGGTTGACGGAAAGATCCATGCTGGGCTTGCCGTCCTCGCCCACGTACTGCGTGGCGACCTGGCCGTTGGCGATCAGCTGGGCGAGCACTTCGTCATTGGCGACAAAGCGGCCCTCGCCGTGGCTGATGGCGACGGTGTAGGGGTCGTCCAGGCTGCACTGCGACAGCCACGGGGACAAGTTGGACGAGATGCGGGTGCGCACCAGACGGCTCTGGTGGCGACCGATGGTGTTGAACGTCAACGTGGGCGCATCGGGCGTGGCGTCGACGATGTCGCCGTAGGGCACCAGGCCGAGCTTGATCAGGGCCTGGAAGCCGTTGCAGATACCCAGCATCAGGCCATCGCGGGCCTTGAGCAGGTCGCGGACTGCCTCGGTGACCTCGGGAGCGCGGAAGAACGCCGTGATGAACTTGGCGGAGCCGTCGGGCTCGTCGCCGCCCGAGAAGCCGCCGGGGATCATGACGATCTGGCTTGCGCGGATGCGGCGGGCAAGCTCGTGGGTGCTCTCGGCGACGGCCTCGGGCGTGAGGTTGTTGATCACGAAGGTGTCGGCCTCGGCGCCGGCGGCACGGAAGGCGCGGGCGCTATCGTACTCGCAGTTGTTTCCGGGGAACACGGGGATAACCACGCGCGGGCGGGCGATCTTGGCGCCGCCGTACACGTGGATGTCCTTGGCGCGGAAGTCGATGGTCTCGACCTCGGGGGTCTCGTCGGCGCTGCGGTAGGCAAAGACGCCCTCGATGCCGCTCTCCCAGGCCTCCTGGAGCTCGGAGAGCTCGATGGCTTCGGAGCCGGTGTCGATGACATAGCCCTCGACGGTGGTGCCCAGGGGCTCGACGACAACGCCGTCGGCGACCTCGGGCAGCTCGGCATCCTCGGCGAGCTCGACGATAAAGCTGCCGTAGAGCGGGGTGAAGAGGCTCTCCACGTCTACATCCTCGGCAAGCTCGATACCGATCTGGTTACCGACGCACATCTTAAAGAGGCTCTCGGCGCCGCAGCCGTAGCCGGGCGTGGATATGGCCAGGGCGTTGCCGGCGGCGGTGAGCGCTTCGACAGCGTCAAATGCGGCGAGCAGCTGCTGGGCATCGGGACGGTAGTCCTCGCCATAGGTGGCGGGGGCGATGCGGACGACGCGGTGCGTGAGGCCCTTGAACTCGGGCGAGACGGCGCGGGCGGCCTTGCCCACGGCGACGGCGAAGCTGATCAGGGTCGGCGGAACGTTGAGCTCGCCGGTCTCGTCCTCAAACGAACCGCTCATGGAGTCCTTGCCGCCGATGGCGCCGGCACCCAGGTCGACTTGGGCCATGAGGGCGCCCAGGACGGCTGCCGTGGGCTTGCCCCAGCGTTCGGCCTCGGTGCGCAGACGCTCGAAGTACTCCTGGAAGGAGAGATAGGCGCGCTTGTGCTCAAAGCCGGCGGCAACGAGCTTGGCGATGGACTCGACCACGGACAGGTAAGCGCCCGCAAACTGGTCGGCCTCCATCAGATAGGGGTTGAAGCCCCATGCCATGGCGCTCGCCGTGGTGGTCTCGCCGTCCACGGGGAACTTGGCGACCATGGCCGAGCTTGGGGTGAGCTGCGTCTTGCCGCCAAAGGGCATGAGCACGGTCGCGGCGCCGATGGTGGAGTCGAAGCGCTCGGAAAGGCCCTTGTTGGAAGCGACGTTGAGGTCGGTGACGAGCGAGGTCATGCGCTCGGCGAGCGTGGTGCCGGCCCAGCTGGGCTGCCACACGCTGCGGGCACAGACGTGGGCGACCTGGTGCTTGGGCGCACCGTTGGAGTTGAGGAACTCGCGGGACAGATCGACGATGGCGACACCGTTCCAGGCCATGCGCATGCGCGGCTCGGCGGTAACCTCGGCGATAACGGTCGCCTCGAGGTTCTCCTCGGCGGCGTAGCCCATGAACTCCTCGACGTCACCGTCGGCGACGGCGCAAGCCATGCGCTCCTGGGACTCGGAGATAGCGAGCTCGGTGCCGTCCAGGCCGTCGTACTTCTTGGTCACGGTGTCAAGGTCGACATACAGGCCGTCGGCAAGCTCGCCTACGGCGACCGAGACGCCGCCGGCGCCAAAGTCGTTGCAGCGCTTGATCAGACGGCAGGCATCGCCGCGGCGGAACAGGCGCTGCAGTTTGCGCTCGACCGGGGCGTTGCCCTTCTGGACCTCGGCACCCGAGGTCTCGATGGACTCGGTGTTCTGGGTCTTGGAGGAGCCAGTGGCACCGCCGATGCCGTCACGGCCGGTGCGGCCGCCCAGCAGGATGATCTTGTCGGTGGGGGCGGGGCACTCGCGGCGCACGTGGTTTGCCGGGGTGGCGCCCACGACGGCGCCGACCTCCATGCGTTTGGCAACGTAGCCGGGGTGATAGAGCTCGTTGACCTGGCCGGTGGCAAGGCCGATCTGGTTGCCGTAGCTGGAGTAGCCGGCGGCGGCGGTGGTTACGAGCTTGCGCTGCGGCAGCTTGCCCTCGAGCGTCTCGGACACGGGAACGGTGGGGTCGCCGGCGCCAGTGACACGCATGGCCTGGTACACGTAGCTGCGGCCCGACAGCGGGTCGCGGATGGCACCGCCCACGCAGGTGGCGGCACCGCCGAAGGGCTCGATCTCGGTCGGGTGGTTGTGGGTCTCGTTCTTAAACAGGAACAGCCAGTCCTGGTCCTCGCCATCGACATCGACTTTCACCTTGACGGTACAGGCGTTGATCTCCTCGGATTCGTCGACATCGGTCATGACGCCGGTCTTCTTAAGGTATTTGGCGCCGATGGTGCCCATGTCCATGAGGCAGACGGGCTTGGCGTCGCGACCGAGCTCGTGGCGCATCTCCATGTAGCGGTCGAAGGCCTGCTGCACCACGGCGTCATCGATCGTCACGTCATCCAGGACGGTGCCGAAGGTGGTGTGGCGGCAGTGGTCGGACCAGTAGGTGTCGATCACGCGGATCTCGGTGATGGTGGGGTCGCGGTCCTCATCGCGGAAGTACTGCTGACAGAAGGCGATGTCTGCCTCGTCCATGGCAAGGCCGCGCTCGGCGATAAAGGCGGCAAGGCCGGCCTCGTCGAGCTCGCGGAAGCCGTCGAGCACCTCGACGGGCTGGGGCTCGGGGGTCTCCATGTACAGTGTCCCGGGCAGGTCGAGCGAGGCGATGCGCGCCTCGACGGGGTTCACCACGTAGTGCTTGATGGCATCGATGGCGGCCTCGTCCAGAGCGCCCGAGATCATATAGACCTTGGCGGAGCGCACGGCGGGGCGCTCGCCCTGGCTGATGAGCTGCACGCACTCGCTGGCGGAGTCGGCGCGCTGGTCAAACTGGCCAGGCAGGAATTCGACGGCAAAGACGGCGCCATCGCTTGCGGGGAGCTCGTCGTAGGTCACATCGACCTGGGGCTCGCTAAAGACGGTCGGCACGCAGGAGCGGAAAAGCTCCTCGTCGATGCCCTCGACGTCGTAGCGGTTGATGATCCTCAGGGCCTCGATGCCCTTGATGCCGAGAATCTCGGTCAGCTCGCCCTTGAGCTGCTGAGCCTCGACGTCGAACCCGGGTTTCTTCTCCACGTAGATACGAGAGACCATTGGTTCCTGCCTTCCTGATCGGTTGGGCGTACGGTACGGTATGCGGCAGCGGTCGGTTTGCGGGGTCTGCCCTGCGGTCGCCTTGAGCCACATGTTTGTAAACCTCACTATGATACGACAGCTCGCGGCGCGTTGAGGACGGCGAGGGTGCTACAGTGAAGCGCAAACAAGAGAAAGGCATCACATGGCATTCGTTTCGCTCGCCATCATCGCACTCGTGGCCTTTGCGAGTCCTTTTATCGCCTCGGCGATTCCCGGAAAACCCGTTCCCGAGACGGTCTTTTTGCTCGTGCTCGGCGCGGTGCTGGGACCCCATATGCTCGGCGTCATCCATGTAGATGCCGAGGTCTCGCTTGTGTCCGAGCTGGGCCTGGCCTTCTTGTTCCTGCTTGCCGGCTTTGAGATCGATCCCAAGAGCATCACGGGCGTCGAGGGGCGCTACGGCTTGGCGACGTGGGTCGTCACGTTTGGTATCGCCTGGCTTGCCGTGCGCTTTACCCCGTGGTTTTCGGTCAGTCATTTCGACGGTATCGCCGTGACGCTTGCCCTTACTTCCACGGCGCTCGGTACGCTTGTGCCCATCATGCGCGAGCGCTCGCTCACCGGCACGCGCGTGGGCGACTCGATTCTCGCGTATGGCACTTGGGGCGAGCTCGGTCCCGTGCTCGCCATGTCGGTGCTGCTGTCTGCCCGCACCGGCATCCAAACGCTTGTAATTCTTGGCCTGTTTGCTGTGGTCTGCGTGCTGCTGGCCGCGGTCCCAAGTCGTTCCAGGCGCGTCGGCAGCCGCTTCTTTTCGTTTGTCGAGGAACGCGCCGGCACCACGTCGCAGACCTTCGTGCGCCTGACGGTGCTCATCCTGGTCACGCTCGTGGCGTTCTCGGCCATCTTTGACCTCGACATCGTGTTGGGTTCTTTTGCCGCCGGCTTTGTCCTGCGCTATATCATCCCCGAGGGCAACCATACGCTCGAGACCAAGCTCGACGGCCTGGCCTACGGCTTTTTGATTCCGGTGTTCTTTACCGTATCGGGCGCAAAGATCGACCTGACGGCCGTGGCGTCGCGCCCGGGCTTGCTCGCGGGTTTTATCGTGGCGTTGCTGATTATTCGTGCCGTGCCCATTCTCATCTCTATGGGCATTTGTCCCGCGACGCGCGATGTGTCGGCGTATGGCCGCATTACCGTGGCCCTGTACTGCACTACGGCCCTGCCAATCATCGTTGCCGTGACAAGCGTTGCCGTCAACGCGGGCGCGCTGTCGCAAGATATTGCGTCGGTCATGGTTGCCGCTGGTGCCATCACGGTGTTCTTGATGCCGTTGCTCGCGCAGCTCTTCTACCGCGTGGTCGACGCCGCGCCGGTCGCCGCCGTGGCAGAGGTTGCCGAGCATCCATCCGATGCGCTCGACATCCTGCGCGCTCATCACGATTTGGCGAGCCTGCTCGCACGTGAGCACGAGCTGCTGACTTCGCATGGCCATGGTCGCGTATTCGAGGGCTTGCCTACGCTCGATACGATTGCCGAGCGTCTTTCCGCCGAGGCGGCGAGCGGCCACATCGATGCCCGCATCGTGGACGCGGCGCATCTTCTTGCCGATAAGACCTATGGTGATGAGGTCGACCCGTCCGAGCTGACCCCGCGCGAGCGTCGCCGCCTGGAGCGCGCCAAGCTCGCCGTGCGCGAATACCGCCGCCGCATGCTGGAGCTCTATGCAAGAGAAGAAGCCGAGGACGACGACGGCAGGTAGCCAACGCCGCCGCGGAAAATGCATCCCGGAATTGGCGTCCAGAGTGGGACGCGTTTTCCGCGAGAAGCCCGTTGCGGAAAGCGTGTCCCAGAATCCGCGCCCAGAATGGGACATAGTTTCCGAAAGAAGGCCCTGAGGGAAGCTTCGTCCCGTTCTGAGCTGAAATACCGGGACGCAGCTTCCCTTACAAACAGAACAAGGCGCGCTGCCTGCGGTTGATGCAGGCAGCGCGCCTTTTGCGTTGGGCCTCGTTGAGGTTCGAAGTAGTGGACTAGTTGGCCATGACGCCTTCGGTCCAGGCCTCGACGTCCTCGATGCGCAGGACGTTGGCGACCTCGGCCACGCAGTCGACGCCGGCAAGCTCGGCGGCGGCAGCCTGGACGTCCTTCTCGAGCGCGCGGTGCGTCAGGAAGATGACCGAGCAGGCATCGCTGACGCCCGACTTGCCGTCCTCGACCTGGTTGATGAGCGAGATCGAGATGTTGTGCTTGGCAAAGATGTCGACCGTCTCGGACAGGGCGCCCACGCGGTCGGCGACCTTCAAGCGCACATAGTACTTGGTCTGGAGCTCGTCCATAGGCTTAAAGGCGAGGTTGTGACCATAGGGCTCAATCTCGGGCAGCGGAGCCACGCCGCGGCTGATCTGCTCGGAGAGCGACAGGATGTCGCCCACGACGGCGCTCGCGGTGGGGAAGGAGCCTGCGCCGGCACCGTAGAACATGGTCTCGCCCACGGCGTCGCCTACCACGTAGACAGCGTTCATGGCGCCGTTGACCTTGGCAAGCATGTGGTCGGCGGGGATCAGCGTGGGATGCACGCGGACGTCGACGCCGGCGTCGGTATTGCGGGCGATGCCGAGCAGCTTAATGGTGTAGCCGAGCTCGCGGGCCTGGGCAATGTCCTCGGCGCCGATGGTACGGATACCCTGCTGGTAGACATCGTCGGTGGTCACGCGGGTGCCAAAGCCGATGGAAGCGAGGATTGCCGTCTTGCTGGCGGCGTCGAAGCCGTCGACGTCGGCGGACGGGTCGGCCTCGGCATAGCCCTTGGCCTGCGCGTCGGCAAGCACGTCGGCGTAATCGGCGCCCTCGGCGTCCATGCGCGACAGGATGTAGTTGGTGGTGCCGTTGAGAATGCCGGCGATGGTCAGGATCTTGTTGCCCACCAGGTCGTGCTCGAGCGTGCTCACGATGGGGATGCCACCGCCGCAGCTGGCCTCGCACTTAATCTGCACGCCGCACGCGCGCGCCTTCTCGGCGAGCGTCTCGACGTGACGGCCCAGCAGGGCCTTGTTGGCAGAGACGACGTGCTTGCCGTGCTCAAAGGCAGTGGTGAAGATCTCGGTTGCGGGATGCTCGCCGCCGATCAGCTCGACGACGATGTCGACGGCGGGGTCGCTGACGACGTCGTGCCAGTCACTCGTAAAGGCCTCGCGCTCAATGCCTGCCGCCTCGGCCTGCTCCCAAGCAAGCGCGCAGGCGCGGGTCAGCTTAAGGTCGATGCCGTAGGCTGCCAGGTACTCATCGTGGTGGCTCTTGATCAGACGGGCCACGCCGCCGCCGACGGTTCCCAGACCGATCAGACCGACGTTCACGGTGCGCAGGGGTTCGCTCATAGATAGCTCCTTCGTGCATCTTATGGATGGATTAACCGCTTAAAGGTTGAGTGCATTCTAGCGTGAACCGAGGGCGCGTGCTCGCCAGGCAACAGGAGTCGCACAAAACGGCACCCCCGAAACGCTGCGGAAACATTGGAAACATGCTCGCTACAAACGGAACTCCGTAACAAACTGTCAACGTTTGCACCATAAGGTTTGCCCTGTACCGCAAGACGGCCGCACCGCGGCCAGCGAAAAGGGGGACACCATGTTTAGCATCAACAACGTACTTAACCGCAGGAGTTTCTTGGCTGGCGCCGCGGCGCTCGGTGGCACCGCGGTACTCGCTGGTTGCTCGTCGGGTGGCTCGGACGGCGGCTCCGCCGATGACGACAAGACCTTCAAGATCGGTGTCATCGGCCCTCTGACCGGCGCCGCGGCAACCTATGGCGTTTCGGCCGAGAAGGGTGCCAAGCTCGCCGCCAAGGATTTCTCGACCAAGGACCTCAAACTCTCGCTTAAGTCCGAGGATGACGTCGCTGACGGCGAGAAGGCTATCAACGCCTTCAATACCCTGTGCGACTGGGGCATGCAGGCGCTCGTCGGTCCGGTCACCACCGGTGCTGCCGTCGCTGTCTCGGGCGAGATTGCCGACGACATGCTCATGGTCACGCCCTCGGCCTCGTCTCTCGACGTCACCAAGGATAAGACCACGGTCTTTCAGGTTTGCTTCACCGATCCCACCATGGGCGCCAGCGCCGCGAAGTTCTTGGCCGAGAAGTACGCGGATGCCAAGATCGCCCTGTTCTACAACTCCGGCGATACGTACAGCTCGGGTGTTGCCGATGCCTTTGCCGAGCAGGCCAAGGAGTCCAAACTTGATATCGTCGATACCGAGACCTTTAAGGACGATTCCTCCACGAGCTTTACCAACCAGCTCACCAAGGCCAAGGAGGCCGGCGCCACGCTCATCTTTGCGCCGATCTACTACACGCCGGCGTCCGTTTTGCTCAAGAACGCCAAGGACATGGGCTACGACATGACGCTCATGGGTACCGACGGCATGGACGGTCTGCTCTCTGTGGAGGGCTTCGATACCTCTCTTGCCGAGGGCGTACTGCTCATGACCCCGTTTTCGGCTGACGATGAGAAGAATGCCGACTTCGTCAAGGCCTATAAGGATGCCTACGACGAGACGCCCAACCAGTTTGCCGCCGACGCTTACGATTGCGTCCACGCAATCGTCGAGGCTATCGATAGGGCGGGGATTGACATTTCGGCCGACGGTGCCGACATTGCCGGCGACCTTGCCAAGGCCATGCGCAAGATCAAGATCGAGGGCCTGACAGGCGAGCTGACGTGGAACGACGAGGGCCAGGTCGAAAAGCCCGCCACAGCCTATGTGATTCAGGACGGCAAGTACATCGCCGCCTAAGTGCGCATAAAGCGCGACCGGTGAGGCCGTTTTATTCAGGGCAGGGACGCCTGTAACAGAACGGAAACATTACTTTCACACAATAAAGTGGCATTACTGCATAAAGTAATAGAAATACGCAGAATTATGGATAAATGAACAAATCCAAAGAAAAGTTGAAATAATCGCCACTTTCCTTAACTAAAGCGTCTAGTATTTTGCGAACGCCGAACACGGCGAAGGATGGCCTGTCGGGTAACCGAAACCCGACGAGATTTGAGAGGAGAGCCGCATGTCGAGCCTCACCGGTAAGTCATTGAACCCTGTTATGAATCGCAGGAGCGTTATCGCGAGCGCAGCAGGTCTGGGGGCGATGTCCATTCTAGCTGGCTGCTCCTCCAACGGCGGCGATAGCGGTTCCGCTTCGGGCGACGCTTCGTTTAAGATCGGCACCATCGGCCCGCTGACCGGCGCCAACGCGTCCTACGGCAAGTCCGTTACCCAGGGTGTCGAGCTTGGCTGCAAGGATTTCTCGACCAAGGAGCTGCCGCTTGCCAGCAAGGCCGAGGATGACCAGGCCGACGGCGAGAAGGCCGTCAACGCCTTCAACACCCTGCTCGACTGGGGCATGCAGGCCCTCGTCGGCCCGACCACCACGGGTGCGTCGGTTGCCGTTGCCGCCGAGTGTGGTAACGACCCCAAGACGTTCATGATCACCCCGTCCGCGTCCTCCGAGGACGTCACCGACGGCAAGGATTGCGTCTTCCAGGTTTGCTTCACCGACCCCAACCAGGGTGTCAACGCTGCCAAGTTCCTGGCGCAGAAGTATGCGGACGAGAAGTTCGTGCTGTTCTATAACTCCGGCGACGCCTATTCTTCGGGCATCGCAGATTCCTTTAAGGCCCAGGCCGCTGAGTCCAAGCTCGAGATTGTTGACGAGGAGACCTTTAAGGACGACTCCGCCACGAGCTTTACCAACCAGCTGACCAAGGCCAAGCAGGCCGGCGCCACCATGATCTTTGCGCCGATCTACTACACGCCGGCGTCCGTCCTGCTCAAGAACGCCAAGGACATGGGCTACGACGTCAAGATGATGGGCTGCGACGGCATGGACGGCATCCTGGGCGTTGAGGGCTTCGATACCTCTCTTGCCGAGGGCCTGCTGCTCATGACCCCGTTCTCCGCCGACGACGAGAAGAACGCCGACTTCGTCAACGCTTACAAGGATAAGTACGGCGATACCCCCGACCAGTTTGCCGCCGACGCCTACGACGGCGTGCACGCGGTGGCCGAGGCCGTCAAGGAGGCCGGTCTTGGTGTCGACGCCGATCCGACCGAGGCCGCCGAGAAGCTGTCCAAGGCTATGCTCAAGATTACCGTTGACGGTCTGACCGGCAAGCTCACCTGGAACGATAAGGGCCAGGTCCAGAAGGAGCCCACGGCGTACGTCATCACCGACGGCAAGTACGTACAGGCCTAATTGGCCGCCTTACATAGAGCGGTTTTGATCCCAAGCAGGGGAGGTTTTGGCCTTCCCTGCTTGCTTGGTATCTAGGGACAGTGTAACGTCCCTGTTTCATACATTAACTGGAAACCTATTCGAAAGGGGGATGTGGAACATGACGGTCTTTATCCAATACCTGGTCAACGGCCTGTCCATGGGCAGCGTCTATGCCATCATCGCGTTGGGCTACACCATGGTCTACGGTATCGCCAAGATGCTCAACTTCGCTCACGGCGATGTCATCATGGTCGGTGCCTATGTCTCGTTCTGCGCCACGTCGTATCTCGGCCTCCCGGGCTGGGCATCTGTAGTTCTCTCTTGTGTGGTCTGCACGGTTCTCGGTGTTCTCATTGAGGGTCTGGCCTATAAGCCGCTGCGCCAAGCAGGCCCGCTGGCCGTTCTGATCACGGCCATCGGCGTGTCTTACTTCCTGCAGAACGCCGCGCAGCTTCTGTGGGGCGCCACGCCCAAGAACTTCACTTCGCTCGTCGCCTTCCCGGTGCCGGAGTTCTTGGCCAAGTTCAACGTGAGCGCCGTCTCGCTCGTCACCATCGTCGCCTGCTTGGTTATCATGGCCGGTTTGATGTTCTTTACAGGTAAGACCAAGATGGGCAAGGCCATGCGCGCCGTGTCCGAGGACAAGGCCGCCGCTCAGCTCATGGGCATCAACGTCAACCGCACCATCTCGATGACGTTCGCCATCGGCTCCGCCCTTGCCGCCATCGCCGGTGTGCTCCTGTGCTCCTACTCGCCGGTCCTGCAGCCCACCACGGGCGCCATGCCTGGCATCAAGGCCTTCGACGCTGCCGTTTTCGGCGGCATCGGCTCCATCCCCGGTGCCTTTGTCGGCGGCATTCTCATCGGCATTATCGAGGCGATGGCGCAGGCTTACATTTCCACGAGCCTTGCCAACTCCATCGTCTTTGGTGTTCTGATCATCGTCCTGCTCGTCAAGCCTGCCGGCCTCTTGGGCAAGTACGTCCCCGAGAAGGTGTAGGTGAGCGTTATGAAGTTTCTTAAAGACAAGCAGACGCGTCACGACTTTGTTACGTACGCCATGTGCCTTGTGGCGTTCGCCATCGTGTTCTTTATGCAGTCTAACCACATGATTCCGCGCATGATCGCCGGTCAGCTGGTTCCCATCACGGCCTACATCGTCATGGCTATCTCCCTTAACCTCGTCGTCGGCATCGCGGGCGACTTGTCGCTGGGCCATGCGGGCTTTATGAGTGTCGGTGCCTACACGGGCATCGTCACCGCCGTCGCGCTGGAGAGCACCGTTCCCTCCGATCCGGTGCGTCTTATCATCAGTATCGTGGTCGGCGCCATCGCTGCCGCTATCCTGGGCTTCTTGATTGGCATCCCGGTCCTTCGCCTGAGCGGCGATTACCTGGCTATCGTGACGCTGGCCTTTGGCGAGATTATCAAGGAGATCGTCACTTGCCTTATCGTGGGTGTCGACTCGCGCGGCCTGCACGTGATCTTTAACATCACGGGCAACTCTACGATCGACGACCTGCACCTGCTCGAGGACGGCACCGCCATCATCAAGGGCGCCCAGGGCGCTTCGGGCGTGTCGACGTACTCGACCTTCCTCGCCGGTGCCATCCTGGTCATGGTCGCACTCGTGATCGTGCTCAACCTGGTTCGCAGCCGTACCGGCCGTGCCATTATGGCCGTGCGCGACAACAAGATTGCAGCCGAGTCCGTGGGCATCTCCGTCACCCAGTACCGCATGATCGCGTTCGTGGTTTCCGCTGCCCTCGCCGGTGCTGCCGGAGCCCTCTTCGGCGGTAACTTCTCGCAGCTCTCCGCCACCAAGTTTGACTTCAACACGTCCATCCTTATCCTGGTGTTCGTAGTCCTGGGCGGTCTGGGCAATATGCGCGGCTCCGTTATCGCGGCGGCGTTGCTCACGGTACTTCCCGAGCTGCTCCGTCAGTTCTCGGACTACCGCATGCTCATCTACGCTATCGTGCTGATCCTGGTCATGATCTTTACCAACAACCCGCAGCTCAAGGCGTTCTTCGGTCGCGTCAAGGACCGCTTTGCTTCCAAGAAGGAGGTGGCAGCCGATGCCCAGTAAGTTTGAGTTCAACAAGGGCAAGATGGTCCCGTATCCTTCTGGCGCCATCGTTCCCGACCGCGACTTGGGCCAGCGCCCGGCGCTCGAGTGCATCCACCTGGGCATTGAATTCGGCGGCCTTAAGGCGGTCGACGACTTTAGCCTGACTATCGGCAAGACCGAGATTGCCGGTCTGATCGGTCCCAACGGCGCCGGTAAGACCACGGTTTTCAACCTGCTCACCAAGGTGTATCAGCCCACACACGGCACCATCCTGCTCGATGGCGAGGACACCTCGGGCAAGTCGGTCTATCAGGTCAACCGCATGGGTATTGCCCGTACATTCCAGAACATTCGCCTGTTCAACACCATGACGGTGGAGGATAACGTTAAGGTCGGCCTGCACAACCAGGAGCGTTATTCCGGCTTTGAGGGCGTGCTGCGCCTGCCGACGTATTGGAAGCACGAGAAGGCCGCGCACGAGCGCGCCATGGAGCTGCTGTCCATCTTTGATATGGAGCATCTGGCAAACGAGCAGGCCGGATCGCTGCCTTACGGCGCTCAGCGTCGTCTGGAGATCGTCCGCGCGCTTGCCACCAACCCCAAGCTACTGCTGCTCGACGAGCCTGCCGCCGGCATGAACCCGTCCGAGACCGCAGAGCTCATGGAGAACATCGTTAAGATTCGCGACACCTTTGGCATTGCCATCATGCTTATCGAGCATGATATGTCGCTCGTTATGAACATCTGCGAGGGCATCTGCGTGCTCAACTTTGGTAAGGTCATCGCCAAGGGCACGGCAGAGGAAATCCAGAACAACGACGCCGTTATCGAGGCATATCTGGGCAAGCAGGATAAGGGGGAGAACTAAATGGCAGAGCCGATGCTTTCCGTCTACAACATCAACGTCTGGTACGGCGCTATCCACGCCATCAAGGACATCTCCTTTAACGTTAACGAGGGCGAGATCGTGGCCTTGATTGGTGCCAACGGTGCCGGCAAGTCCACAACGCTCAAGACCGTCTCGGGCCTGCTGCGCTCCAAGACCGGCTCCATCAAGTTTATGGGCGAGGACATTACCCATACGCCCGCTGATAAGCTGGTTGGTAAGGGCCTGGCTCAGGTTCCCGAGGGTCGTCGCGCCTTTTTGCAGATGACGGTCGAGGAGAACCTGGAGATGGGCGCCTACACGCAGCCCAAGTCCACGGTTGCTCCGGGCCTGGAGCGCGTCTACGAGCAGTTCCCGCGCCTGAAGGAACGTCGTCGCCAGGTCGCCGGCACCCTTTCAGGCGGCGAACAGCAGATGCTCGTTATGGGGCGCGCCCTTATGAGTAACCCCAAACTGCTTATGCTCGACGAACCTTCCATGGGTCTGGCACCGATTCTGATCGAACAGATCTTCCAGATTGTCGAGGACCTGCACAAGGCCGGCACCACGGTGCTTCTGGTCGAGCAAAACGCGCAGATGGCGCTTTCCATCGCCACACGCGGCTATGTGCTCGAGACCGGCAAGATCACTATGTCCGGCACGGGCCAAGAGCTGCTGCACGACGACAACGTCCGCAAGGCCTATCTTGGTGGTTAATCCATTCAACAAAGGGGCGCTGACCAACCCGGTCAGCGCCCCCTTTTAAGTTGTGGTGAAATAGGGACTAAATGGGGGCGCTAGACGCCAAAACAGTCCCTATTCCACCGCAACTTCATGGGGATGTGTGACAATGCCCGTCGGAAAACATCTGCTGTCTTTGGGGGTCTATCTATGCTGTACGAGTTTTGTGCCGAGAACTTTGAGCGGGTGCCGGCAGCTATCGATGCCGGTGCAAAGCGCATCGAGCTGTGCGACAACCTCGCCGTTGGTGGCACCACGCCTTCTGCCGGCGTTATCAGCGCTACAGTCAGCTATGCTCACGAGCATGACGCGCGAGTGATGTGCATGATTCGCCCGCGTGGCGGTGACTTTCATTACAACCAAGACGAGCTGCGCATGATGGAGATGGACCTGGGTCTTGCCGTAAGCGCCGGCGTTGACGGCTTGGTCTTTGGCTGCTGCAAGCCCTGCGCTGGCGGATGGGCGCTCGACGAGCTTACGTTGGGTGCCCTCGTGATGGCCGCGGGCTGCGCGACCGAGGAATGCAAGCGTGAGCCCATCGACATCACCTTTCACATGGCGTTTGATCAGCTCTCGCCCGAGGCTCAGCTCGACGCGATTGACATACTCGCCGACTGCGGCATCACACGCATCCTGACGCATGGTGGCGCTGCCGGTACGCCGATCGAGGACAACTTCGAAAACCTGGCCCGCTTGATCGAGTATGCGGGCGACCGCTTGACCATCCTTCCCGGCGGCGGCATTTTCACGGTCAACCGCGATACCGTGGCGGCGGCACTGGGCGTCTCCGAGCTCCATGGCACCAAGATTGTGCCGCTGGAGGTATAACCCGTGGCGCTGGTATTTGACGTTCAGCAGGCGAACGGTAAGCCCGACGACAACCGTAATCCCGGCACCGCGTGCCCTTTTTGCGATACAGAAGGGCTCACCGACATCATTCGCCGTGATGGCGATTGCATTTGGCTCGAGAATAAGTTCAAGACCCTGCGCGCCACCCGTCAAACCGTGCTGATCGAGTCGGCCGATCACGATGCCGACCTGGTGACCTATGAGCCGGATGAACTCCACCGTGTGATGCGGTTTGCCCTGGGTTGCTGGCAGCAGATGATCGATTCACAGCAGTATCGAAGCGTGCTCATGTACAAGAACAAGGGTCCGCTCTCGGGCGGTAGTCTTGTTCATCCACACATGCAGATTGTGGGTTTGGAGCAGGAAGACGGCTACACTTCGCTGACTTCTGCCAATTTCGAAGGCATCAATGTCTGGCAACAGGGGAGGATCTCGGTCAACATCTCAACCGAACCCATCATGGGGTTCTTTGAGGTCAACGTTTCAGCCCCGCAGGGAATCGCTGCCAGCGATGACACGAGAGACCAAGCCGAGGCGGATCTCTTCGCCGATGCGATCCAGGTAGCTCTGCGCTATATCCTGAACGAGCACCACGGTGGTCGCGCAGAGTCGTACAACTTGTTCTTCTATCACCTGGGCGGTCGGACCATTGCCAAGGCGCTGCCGCGTTGGGTGGTTTCGCCCTACTTTGTCGGCTATCGTTTGGCCCAGGTCAATGCTGAGACCACGCTCGATGTCGATGCTGAGCGCCTGCGTGCGCATCTGGAAACGCTCGTATAGTAAGACTAACACCCGCGTAATGCGGACAGCCTAGCGTCCCATGGCGTCACGGCCGGCCTCGACCCGCTTGCGCTGGGCGGCGCGCTCCTCGCCGGTCAGACGCTCAAAGAAGTGCCCGATAAACGAGGCGAGTACCTGCTGAAACAGCGTTCCGCACATGACGGGAAACACGACTTCGCCCGGAAAGTACTGCGTGGCGATGACGGCACCCGAAGAGATGTTACGCATGCCACAGGTAAAGCACATGGTAGTCGTCTCGCTATATGGCAGATGCAGCGCACGGGCAACCAGAAAACCGACGACAAAGCCACTGATGGCGAAGGCCAAAATAAAGAGGGCGACTTCCAGGCGCACCGCGTTCATGTGCAGCACGTACTCGCTCATGGCGGTGGAGTTGGAGGCGATAACGCCCATCATCATGAATTTGCAGGCGGGCGAGAGCGCGGGGGAGAGCTTCTCGTGTCCCCATCCACGCGTGAGCTCGTTGATCACGATGCCGAGCACGGCGGGGATGGCGATCATAAAGGCCATGTCTTGCATCATGCTCGGCACATCGATCGAGACGGTGGCACCCAGCAAGAGCTTAAGCGTGAGCGGAATCGTCACAGGGGAGATAACCGAGGACGTCAGGATGATGGTGAGCGCGAGCGGGCCGTTGCCGCCGAACATGCTGATCCACATAAAAGCGGTGACGGCCACGGGCACGCTGTACTCGAGCACGATGCCGCAGACAAGGTTGGGGTTGGAGCCAAAGAAGAGTGACCCCATGGCATAGGCCGCGATGGGAATAAGCGCCGCCGAGACCAACAATGCCACAATCAGGTGCAGCGGACGGTGGAACACCTCGGCTACCTGGTGAAAGGTGTTGCTGAGCGCACCTTGGAACGTCATAAAGGCAAACAAGGTGGGAACGATGGGCTTGAGAACGCCGATCTGTTGAGGAAAGAGCACGCCGAGCGCCACGCAAATCGGAACGATGATTTGCATGTGCCCCGCGAGAAACTTGCCCAGTCCAACCCATTGCTTCATATGCTCTTGTGACTCCCTTTGCTCGTGAATCCGTTTTGACTGGATATGCTAGACGCTCACATGTGTCCGTGCGTCAGAAACGCTCGATTATTTCGAGGCTATTACCGGCATCGTTTACCGAAACCGCGGCGTGCTGCGGCGATTTGCGTCCGCGCCGCACGGTATAATAAATCCGTTCAACAGATCTGCCTGCCGAAGCGGGCATACACAGAGGACTCATCGCTATGAACCGTGAGAGGTATCGCGGCGACCTGCCCCTATCGGGGGTGGGTGCCTATGTCATCGCTTAAGACGACGCATCGCTGGGCGGTCGCTCAGCAAAACCCCGAGCTCGAAAAGGAGCTTTCGGCTGGTCTGGGCATTCCCGGGTTGGTGGCGCGCATTATGGTCGCGCACGGCATTGGCTCCATCAAAGAGGGCCAATTGTTTTTGACGCCTTCGCTCGATCGCGACTGGGCCGACCCACTCATTATCCCGGGCATGTCGGTCGTCGCCGACCGCGTCGAGCGCGCTATTCGCAACCACGAGCACATTGCCGTCTTTGGTGATTTTGACGTTGACGGTATTACATCGACCTGTCTGTTGACCGAGGCGCTGCGAACGTTTGGCGCCAATGTCACACCATTCATCCCGCACCGCTTTGACGAGGGATATGGCCTTTCGCGCGCGGCGCTCGACCGCGTCAACGAGCTCGCCCAACCCAATCTGATCGTGACCGTCGATAACGGTATCGCGGCCAAGGAGGAGGTCTCCTATCTGGAGAGCCTGGGGATCGATTTGGTGGTCACGGACCATCATGAGCCGTCCGATCAGGTGCCGCAGGGCGTGCCCCTGACCGACCCTAAACTCGAGGATGAGGGCCCCTCGCGTGAACTTGCCGGTGCCGGTGTGGCGCTCAAGCTGGTGCAGGTTTTGGGTGAGCGTCTGGGCAAGCCGTCGTATTGGCGTTCGCTGATTGAGGTTGCGGCGTTGGGCACCGTATCCGACATGATGCCGTTGACGCCCGAGAACCGCGCGCTGGTCGCCGAGGGCATCCAACAGATGCGCGTAACCGCTCGCCCCGGCTATATCGCGCTTGCCGCGCTCGCCAAGGCGGACCTTTCGAGCATTACGGCGGATGGCCTGTCATTCTCGCTCATTCCCCGCTTAAACGCTGCCGGTCGCATGGCCGATCCCAAGCTGGCGCTCGACCTGCTGCTTGCCCGCAATCCCATCGAAGCAAGCGCGCTGGCGGCTGAGCTCGAGGAAATCAACCGCCAGCGCCGTGAGATCGAGGCGGAGCTCACGCGCGATGCCATGGCAAAGGTCGAGGAGACCTATGACGGCGGACGCGCGATCGTCGTGGGCGGCGAAGGCTGGCACGAGGGTGTCAAGGGCATCGTGGCAAGCCGTCTGACCAACCGCTATCACGTGCCGGCGCTGCTGTTCTCGATCGAGGACGGTATCGCGCGCGGCTCTGGTCGCTCGGTGGGCAAAGTTAACCTGTTTGACGCCGTCGAGCGCTGTTCCGACCTGCTGATTCGTCGCGGCGGACATGCCGGTGCGGTGGGTGTGACCATCGAGGCATCCAAGCTCGATGAATTCCGTCGTCGCCTTTCCGCCGTGCTATCGGAGATTCCCGCCGAGGACTTTGAAGACATCGA
The DNA here is from genome assembly GCA_965141245.1 of uncultured Collinsella sp. Lineage (GTDB taxonomy): Bacteria > Actinomycetota > Coriobacteriia > Coriobacteriales > Coriobacteriaceae > Collinsella. The sequence goes on along the minus strand of CBCSLZ010000006.1, from coordinate 7,845 downwards.
CGAGGTTGCCGCCACGGTCGACCTTTCCGAGCTGAATATCGAGACTATAGAGCAGATTTCCCGTCTTGAGCCGTTTGGCCAGGGCAACAAGGTGCCGCTGCTGGCTGCTGAGGGCGTGACGATGTGTGATCGCGCCGTGGTGGGTAAAACCGGCGAGCATATGCGCTTCGTGGCGACGGATGGCGCCGCGAGTGTGCCGGCCATCATGTTTCGTGTACCGCAAATCGATAAGCTCATCAACTGCGATAGCGCTGTCGACTTGGTGTTCGAGGCCGTTGCCGAGCATTGGCAGGGTCGTGTGAAGCCCAAGCTCATGGTCAAGGATGTTCTGGTCCGCGATACCACGCTGCCCAGCGTCGACGATCCGGCATGCGAGCTTCGTCGTGGCGTGCAGCCGGCGGATTCCGGCCTGCGCCTGGAGTCGCGCAAGCGCGAGACGCTCGCCCAGCTTTCCTATACCGAGCTCACGCGCTCGCTTATCCATAGCTTTATCGGATCGAACCAGCCGCACCGCGCGCAGGTTGAGGCGCTCGACGCCTTGGCCGATCACCAGAGTGTCTTGGCGGTTATGGGAACGGGCCGCGGCAAGTCGCTCATCTTCCATGTGCATGCCGCGCGTGAGGCGGTGCTTCGCGGACGTGCGAGCATCTTTGTCTATCCGCTGCGTGCGCTTGTTGCCGACCAGGCCTATCACCTCTCGTCGACGATGGCAGCGCTCGGTATTGGCGTTGGCGTGCTGACCGGCGAGACCGTGGAGGCCGCACGCGATGACGTGTTCGCCGGCCTAGCTTCGGGCCGCACCGGTATCGTGCTCACGACGCCCGAGTTCCTATCTATCCACCGTGACCGCTTCGCACGTTCGGGCCGCATCGGCTTTGTCGTTATCGACGAGGCGCACCACGCCGGCCTTGCCAAGGGCGGCGACCGCAGCGCCTATCTCGACATGCCCGATATCCTCAAAGCCCTGGGCGACCCGGTCGTTATGGCTGCGACGGCCACCGCGACGGCTCCGGTCGTGGCCGAGCTTGCCCGCATGCTGCCGATCACTCGCACGGTGGTCGACGAGACGGTGCGCGAGAACCTGCAGCTCGAGGACGACCGTGATCTTGCAAGTCGCGAGAACCGTTTGGTGTCGATTGTGGCGACGGGGGAAAAGACCGTCATCTACGTCAATTCGCGCGACCAGTCCGTGGCGCTCGCCAAGACGTTGCGCAAGCGTGTGCCCGATTGCGCAACCCATATCGCGTTCTATAACGCGGGGCTTGCGCGTTCCGATCGCCGTCGCGTGGAGGAAGCATTCCGAGACGGCAGCCTCAGCTGCATCGTCTCGACATCTGCCTTTGGCGAGGGCGTCAACCTGCCCGATATCCGCCATGTCGTGCTCTATCACATGCCGTTTGGCGGCATTGAGTTTAACCAGATGAGCGGCCGCGCCGGTCGCGATGGCCAGCCCGCCGTGATCCATCTACTCTATTCGTCGCGTGACGCCCGTATTAACGAGCGCCTACTCGACTGCTATGCGCCCGAGCGCGACGAGCTCGTCACGCTCTATCGCGCGTTGCAGACCATGTGGCGCTCCAACCGCGGCAAGACCGGGGACGATTCCTTTAGCGCGAGCGATATCGACATCGCGCAGATGTGCCTTGCCATCGATGCTCGCACGCCGGTCGACGAGCGTTCGGTGGAAAGCGGCCTGGGAATCTTCGAAGAGCTTGGTTTCTGTCGAGTTTCGGGGTTTGACGACACTCGTCGTATCGCGATGGCCGAAAACCCCGGCCGCGTGCAATTGAGCAGGTCAATTCGCTATTTGGAGGGCTTGCGCTCGCGCATGGAGTTTTCGGCTTTCCGGAGCTGGGCGCTCGATTCGTGCGCTTCTGATATGCTAGCCAAAGTTAACCGCCCGATCGTACCGCGGGCCTAGGGGAAGGGGACCTCGATGGATGCCGCAGCCCGTACCGCCCATGATTCCACCCTCCAGCCGTTTTCGGAGATGGAGCACTATAAGCATGCCGATGAGCTGCCGCCCGAGATTATGGCGGACAGCTACGACAAGCTGGAGCGCCTGTGCCTCAAATATATGAATGAGGACGACTTTTCTAAGGTGGAGCAGGCCTATTGCTTTGCCGCCGAGAAGCACTGCAACCAAAAGCGCCGCTCGGGTGAGATGTACATCAACCATCCCGTCGAGGTGGCCATCATTTTGGCCGACCTCAAGATGGACTGCGATGTGGTGTGCGCCGCGCTGCTGCACGATACCGTCGAGGACACCGAGACCTCGCTCGCCGATGTTTCCGGCCTGTTTGGCGATACGGTGGCCGAGCTCGTCGATGGCGTGACCAAGCTCACCAACATCGAAGTCGACAGCATGGACGAGAAGCAGGCGCTCACGCTGCGCAAGATGTTCCTCGCCATGTCCAAGGACATTCGCGTCATCATCGTTAAACTTGCCGACCGTCTGCACAACATGCGAACACTGGCAGCCCTGCGTGAGGATCGTCGCCTGTTTAAGGCTCGCGAGACCATGGACGTGTACGCGCCCTTGGCCGACCGCCTGGGCATGAGCTCTATTAAGTGGGAGCTCGAGGACCTGTCCTTCTTCTACCTGGAGCCCGATGCCTACCAGCGCATCGCGCGCATGGTGGCGGAGTCGCGCGAGGTCCGCGAGCGCTACCTTGCCGAGACCATCAAGACGCTTACCGATGAGCTCAACCGCATTGGTCTGGAGGACTTCCAGATCAACGGCCGCTCCAAGCACTATTGGTCCATCTACCAAAAGATGAAGCGCAAGGGCAAGGAGTTCTCCGAGATCTACGACCTGGTGGCGCTGCGCGTTATTACCCATTCGGTGCGCGATTGCTACTCCACGCTCGGTGCGGTGCATACGCTGTGGCACCCTATGCCTGGTCGCTTTAAAGACTATATCGCCATGCCCAAGGTCAATAACTACCAGTCGCTCCACACGACGGTCATCGGCCCCACGGCTCGTCCGCTCGAGATTCAGATTCGAACCTACGAGATGCATGAGCAGGCCGAGTACGGCATTGCCGCCCACTGGCTATATAAGAAGTCGGGCGGATCGTCTGCTTCCAAGACCAATGACGCTCAACGTTTGGACGACCAGATCAACTGGCTCAAGCATTCGCTCGATTGGGCTGCGTCTGATGAGATCACCGACGCCAAGGAATACCTGCATTCGCTGAAGGTCGACCTCTTCGATCAGGAGATCTTCGTCTTTACGCCCAAGGGCGAGGTCATGGCGCTTCGTGCCGGCTCCACGCCGCTCGACTTTGCCTACGCCGTTCACACCGAGGTGGGAAACCACTGCGTCGGCGCTAAGATCAACGGTGCGGTGGCCCCGCTCACGCACGAGATTAAGACGGGTGACCGTGTCGAGATCCTGACTAACAAGAGTTCCAAGCCGTCGCGTGATTGGCTCAAGATTGTTAAGACACCTTCCGCCAAGTCAAAGATCCGCCGCTATTTTGCCGCTGCGACCAAGGACGACGACGCTGCCGCCGGCCGCGATATGCTGGCCAAGGACCTGCGTAAGCGTGGCTATGGCATTTCTACGCCGCGTTCGACGCGTGCGCTCAACGCCGTGGCGGAGCAGTTTAACTTCAAGCAGCTCGAGGACCTGTTTGCCGCCGTCGGCGCCGGCAAGGTTGCCCCGCGCGCTGTGGGCAATAAGGTCGAGCAAATCTTGGACCCCAAGCCCGAGGAACAGCTCACCAAGGCCGAGGCTATCGCCGAGGTCGTGAAACAGCCGGCCCGCGGCTCCAACCGCAAGCCGCAAAAGCGTGGCAAGAGCGCAAGTAACGGCATTATCGTCAAGGGCGAGAGCAACAGCGGCCTGCTAGTCCGTCTGGCTCATTGCTGCAACCCCGTGACGGGCGACGACATCGTCGGCTTTATCACGCGCGGTCGTGGCGTTTCGGTGCATCGCGCCAACTGCCCCAACGTCAAGGGTCTCATGGAGCATCCCGAGCGCATGATCGATGTGGAGTGGGACGGCGCTGCCGACACCCTCTTCCAGGTCGAGATCGTGGTCGAGTGCTTGGACCGTATGGGACTGCTCAAGGATGTCACCATTGCCATTGGCGATGCGGGTGGCAATATCCTTTCTGCCGCCACGTCGACCAACCGCGAGGGTATTGCAACCCTGCGCTTTATGGTCGAGATTTCGGACGCAAGCGGCCTGGATCCGCTGCTGGCTTCCATCAGCAGTGTCGATTCGGTCTACGACGCTCGCCGTCTTATGCCCGGCGAAGGCGGAGCTCAGCTCAAGCGCCGTGTGTAGGTGTGAGAGCCTCTCAGCATCATAGATATTGGTTACGTTCGAGGCATCGTTCGGTGCCTCGAACGTATTTTAGAAGGAGGGTGTGCGCATGGACGATATGACTTTGGACCTGACACCCCGAGGCGCGGCTTCGATTGAGGCGCTCGTCAACGGCCCGATTCAGACCAACAGCTACGCCGTGATTTCGAATGACGAGTGCTTAATCGTCGATCCGGCGTGGGAGGGCGAGCGTCTTGTGGAGCATATCCGCACCGCGCATCCTGAGGTGCGCATACTCGGCTCTGTCTGCACGCACGGTCATGCCGACCATGTTGGCGGGGTTGCCGGGGTTCGAGCTGTCGTTGGCGACAGCGCACTATATGAGTTGTGCGCTAAGGACGTGATGGTACCTCGCGCAAATATCGAGGAGCAGCGCGCCATGTGGGGTATCGAGACGCCCGATCCGGGTGAGCCGACGCGTTTGCTTGCCGAGGGCGATACAATCGAGGTGGGCGACGTCTGCCTGCAGGTGATCGAGACGCCGGGGCATACGCCGGGCGGCATCGTCCTGTTCGCCGCGACCGAGCAGGGGAACATCGCCTTTGTGGGCGACACGCTTTTCCCGGGCAGTCACGGTCGTACCGATCTTTCCGGCGGTGACGAGGCGGCGATTATGCGCTCGCTCTCCAAACTTGCCAAGATGCTTCCGCCCGATACCGTTTGCTTGACGGGCCATGGCGATTCGACCACGATGGCGCGCGAACTTATGCAGAACCCGTTTATGCAGATGTAGGCTCGAAGCCGTCTTTCGAACCACGAAGACCGCTCAATCGTCAAGCTATTTTCCCCAGTGGGTCGATTCTGTGGGGCAAACGGTCAAAATTTGTCCAATCGGATGGTATTCGTGAACAAACGAACGTTTATGCTCGGGTATGTCGTGGTAAAATCTCAGGCGTTATCGGAGCAACCTTACAGGAGGTTTCTTTTATGCTCGTCAACGCAGCAGACATGCTCAAGAAGGCCGAGGCCGGCAAGTACGGTCTCGGTGCCTTCAACACCAACAACCTCGAGTGGACCCTGGCTATTCTCCAGGCCGCCGAGGAGGCCAAGTCTCCGCTGATCCTTCAGTGCACCGCTGGTGCCGCTAAGTGGATGGGCGGTTTCAAGGTCTGCGCCGACATGGTCAAGGCTGCCGTCGAGGCCACGGGCGTTACCGTTCCCGTCGCCCTTCACCTCGATCACGGTTCTTACGAGGACTGCTTCAAGTGCATCGAGGCCGGCTTCACGTCCATCATGTATGACGGCTCTCACGAGGAGACCTTCCAGCTTAACCTCGACCGCACCAAGGAGCTCGTTGAGCTTGCCCACTCCAAGGGTATGTCCATCGAGGCCGAGGTCGGCGGCATCGGCGGCACCGAGGACGGCGTGACCTCCAGCGGCGAGCTCGCTGATCCTGCTGAGTGCAAGCAGATTGCTGACCTGGGCGTCGACTTCCTCGCATGCGGTATCGGCAACATCCACGGCGTGTACCCTGCCGACTGGGCTGGCCTTTCCTTCGAGCGTCTGGGCGAGATCAAGGCTCAGACCGGCGACCTGCCCCTCGTTCTGCACGGTGGCACCGGCATCCCCGAGGATCAGATCAAGAAGGCCATCTCCCTGGGCATCTCCAAGATCAACGTCAACACCGATCTGCAGCTCGTCTTCGCCAAGGGCGTTCGCGAGTATATCGAGGCTGGCAAGGATCAGCAGGGCAAGGGCTTTGACCCCCGCAAGCTCCTCAAGCCTGGTCGCGACAACATCGTTGCCCGCACCAAGGAGCTCATGGAGGAGTTTGGCTCCGTCAACAAGGCGTAAGTAGCGGTTTAACTTCCCGTCGGAGGCCCCGTTTTCCCTACGCTGTTTCCCTCGCGCTCACCTGGCTTCGCCAGAAGTCGCGCGACGGAATCAGCTCCGGGGAAACGGGGCCCCTTTGTTAACTCGCTACAGCGTTACTGGGCTGAATTCATTTTTTATAGGTACCGTTTATCGGTGTTGAGGGTTCCTTTATTGGGGCTTTCTTTTTTATCTCGCTACAATGGACTTCAAGAGTTCTAATGACTTGGAGTTTGGTATGGCTGTTATTAATGTGCTGCCTTCGGATGGGAAGGTTATTGACGAGGGGCCGGTTGGTTGCTCTGTTGATGTTTGCAATGATGACTTCCGTTTTCTAGATATTGGCTTGCCACCCGAGATCCTGCGTTTAAAGGACGCGGGGTATCTTTCGCAGGCTATTGAGGCTTGCGACCGCCTACTTGCCCAAGATCCCGATCCTTCGCTTGCTGCCTGCGTTCGTGCCGAGCGGTATCGCATGCTTGAGACGCCGCTTCATTTTTCGGTGTCGCGCGATCGAGCTATTGCGATGATTCGCGAGGAGTGGCCTGAGTTTACCGAGGAGCAGTTTGACGATCTGATTGACCGTAAGCGTATTGACTGGCGCTTTATCGATGGCGAGCTGTTCGTTCTCGACAACTTCCTCGATTCGCTTCGCGTATATCCCAAAGAGGTCCCCGGCATGCGTCCCGATCCTACGGACGGAATTGCACTGCGCAACGAGATGCTCAAGGAGATGGAGTCGCAAAACGGATTGGCTCGCGTCATTACGCTTAAAGCGTCTGTGTCTGTCCCCGGCGCTCTAGAGGGGGAGACCGTTCGCGCTTGGCTTCCCGTCGCGGCTGCCTGCCGTCAGCAGTCTCGGGTCGAGATTCTCGACATGACGCCGGAGGGTGCTGTTGCTCCCGCGAACGCTTCGGCACGTACCGCCTCGTGGTCTTCTTCGAGTGAACGCTCATTCTCGGTGACCTATCGTTATCACATCGATGCTGCTTATTGTGATGTCTACGGTGGCACACTTCCTGTTCATCCGCGTATGGACGCGCCTCTGCCCGAGGATATTTCCGAGGACCGTCCACACATTGCATTTACGCCGTATCTGCAGCAGCTGACGGCCGGTGTTGTTGACGGACTCGAGGATCCGCTCGATCGCGCCCGTGCTATCTATGATTACCTGACGCAGCATATCGACTATCGCTATCAGCCGCCGTACTTGCTTTTGGGATCTATTGCCGATGACTGCGCGCATTCGCTCCGCGGCGATTGCGGCGTTATGGCGCTCACGTTTATCACCATGTGCCGTATCGCGGGCGTGCCTGCCCGTTGGCAGAGCGGCCTGTACGTTGCGCCCGATTCGGTGGGGTCGCACGACTGGGCAGAGTTCTATACGCCGCAGACCGGTTGGCTCAACGCCGACGTGTCATTTGGATCTTCTGCTCGCAGGATGGGGGAGGAGTGGCGCCGCCGTCACTACTTTGGCAATCTCGACCCGTGGCGTATGGTGGCCAACAATCGATTCCAGGCAGAGTTTGACCCCTCTTTCGACGGCATGCGCGAGGACCCTTACGATAACCAGATGGGTGAGGCTTCGGTCGACGGTCGCGGATGCCGTCAGCGCGAGATGCTCCGCACGGTCGAACTCATCGGTTGATTTCCGATCTCAGCCGAACACATTGAGCGGATAGGCCATTCCCGCAGTT
>CBCSLZ010000005.1:0-101573 GCA_965141245.1 uncultured Collinsella sp. | reverse complement strand
AAAAGTGCGAACATAAAAACAGTTTCATCAATATTCTCCTTTATATATAAATTCGTATTTGTTGAACTAAGCCGTGTATACCATACTGACCAATGAAAGAACGCCCTGATATAGCGAAATTTTGACGTTTTCCTGCGTACGTGCGTACACACTCCACAGGAATTCTAAGGGGCCTGCCCCCTTAGCACGCGGACTTTGGAACAATGTCTAGTGTGCTACGCCTTGCCAGGGGTGTACTGGCTCCCGGTGCGCACGTACGCAGCAATTGCCATCAACGCGCCATACAGGTGGCGATCAAGTTCGCACAAAGCGACCTTGATCCCGCAAACAAAAGGCAGGATACCATCACCACGATGATACCCTGCCTCTGTTCGTTCCTGTTTACCGTTCCGAGTAGTCCTTCCGCAGAAGTTCCGATAAACAAAAAAACGTACCCGAACCATTTCTCGTAAAGAATCGGGTTCGAGTACGAACTGAATGGTGGAGCAATAAAAAACCACCACAAAGGTGCCTGTCCCCTTTGTGGTGGTTTTGGTCGGTTAGGCGAGGAGGGTGTGGCCGTAGGCGTTGGCGGCCTTGATGGCGGCGGCGAACTTTTCGTCGGTGAAGGGCTCGGGGTTTCCCTGCTTCCACTCGTTGGTGGCGTGCGCGTGCTCGCACAGGGCAGGGATGTCGGCCTCGGAAAGCCCGACCTGCTCAAGCGTCACGGGCAGCCCCATCTGCTTGTTAAAGGCAGCGTAGCGCTCAAGGTTCTCGGTGTCGCCCGTGTAGGCAAACAGTACCAGCACGCCCAGGCTCACGACCTCGCCATGCAGGTAGGTGCCCTCACGCGGAATGCTGCAGGTGGCGTTGTAGAACGCGTGCGCCACGCTCGAGTTGTAGTAATAATCGTTCTGGTTGGTCAGGTTCGAGACATAGCCCGTGTTGACAACGATGTCGAGCGCGATCTGCTTGACGGCCTCGCTCGACAGATTCTGGCGCACATCCTCAAGACCCTGCACACCATAGGTAAACAGCGGCTCGGAGCAGGTGTGGGCGAGTGCCAGGCCAAGACCGGCGGTGTGCTCCAAATTACCGGCGCTCGTGGCGTACTCGACCTCGGGCTGCTTGGACAGGGCATCGCCTACACCGGCCCAGAAGTACTCTGCTGGCGCCTCGGCGATGATCTTGGGGTTGATGAAGATGTGCGCGGGGCGGTTGGGGTACGAATAGCCCTCGAGCGAGCTGTCGTCGTTGTAGACAACGGCAATGGCGGTCGCGGCGGAGCAGTTGGAGCAGATCGTCGGCACGGTAAAGACGATCTTCTTGAGCTCGATGGCTGCGGTCTTTACGGTGTCGAGCGCCTTGCCGCCGCCGCAGGCGATGAGCACGTCGGCTTCTTGGCAGGCAGGGGAGTTCACGACTTTGGCGATATTGGCGCGTGTGCTGTTGGTGCCGTAGACGCGCGTCTCCAGAACCTCGACATCGGTACCTTCAAGTGCCGCCTCGATGCCCGGCAGCGCCGCAGCAAGGGCTCGCTTGCCGCCGATGATGGCGACCTTCTTCGCGCCGTACTCCGCCAGTGCGGCGGGCAGCTCGGTAAAGCAATCCTCGCCAACGGTGTAGTCGCTCATTCCAATCGTGCGCATAGGTGCCTTCTTTCGTTCGATAGAGTGCTTTCAGGTATTTTGCTCCTAGAGAAGGTCCACAGCCGCGAGAAATTTCGAACGTATAAAACCAGTGTTGAGGGTTTTTCGCCGGCGCGGAACGTGCTAGCATACTCCGCATAAGCGTTGATGGGGACGAGTAGTCGGCCGTCCGCATTCTACAGAGAGCGGGGAGCGCTGAGAACCCGTGCATGCGACCGATGAAAATCACCCCGGAGCTGCGGTCCCAACGGACGTGCCGAGCAGGTTCGTCTTAGTAGACATCGCCGAGATGGTCGTCGATACAGGCCAGCCGAGTAACGGATGCGAGCGCGCGAATACGCGGGCAAGGGCATCTAAGCTGGGTGGTTAAGCGAAGAGCTTTTGCGGGCGTGCAGCCCGTTTTGTGGCGCTTCGTCCCAGCTTGCAGGGACGGGCGCTTTTTTGGTGCCCAACGGGCGTGTGCGCCCATGACATGAAAGGGGTACCGTGGCAAACGAGTACAAGCAGACGATGAATCTGCCCAAGACCGGTTTTCCCATGCGTGCCGGTCTTTCCAAGTCCGAGCCCAAGCGACTCAAGGACTGGCAGGACAACAAAGTCTACGAGCAGGTTCTGAAGAAGAACGAGGGTCACAAGAAGTTCGTGCTGCACGACGGCCCTCCGTACGCCAACGGCCCGATCCACATCGGCCACGCCATGAACAAGATCTCCAAGGACATGATCAACCGTTACTGGATGATGCAGGGCTATGAGGTTCCCTATGTCCCCGGTTGGGACTGCCATGGCCAGCCGATCGAGCATAAGGTCGAGGAGAAGCTCGGCACCGAGAAGTTCAACCAGACCTCCACGGCTAAGATCCGCGAGCTTTGCAACAAGTTCGCTGTCGAGAACATCGAGCTGCAGAAGGCCGGCTTCCGTCGCCTGGGCGTGCTCGGCGACTGGGACAACCCCTACCTGACGCTCTATCACCAGCATGACGCTGCCGACATCGAGGTCTTCAAGGCCATGTTCGATAAGGGCATGATCTATCGCGGCCACAAGCCGGTTCACTGGTGCAAGCACTGCCACACCGCGCTTGCCGAGGCCGAGATCGAGTACTCTGACGAGACGAGCCCGTCCATCTTCGTGCGCTTTGAGATGACCTCCAAGCCCGCAGGCCTCGAGAACTTCGACGGCCCGGTTGACTTTATCATCTGGACGACCACGCCGTGGACCATCCCCTCCGACCAGGCAGTTTCTCTCAAGCCCGGCGCCGCCTATGTCGCCGTTGAGCACGAGGGTCGTGCCGAGGTCATGCTCGAGGACCTGGCTCCCAAGTGCTGCGAGGAGTTTGGTTGGGAGTACACCCCGGTTATGGTCGACGGCAAGCCCTATGTGGTTCCCGCCGAGACCTTCCACCACATCCACTACAAGCAGCCGATCTTTGACGGTGTTGAGGGCGTGGCGCTGCTGGCCGATTACGTCGGTGTCGATGACGGTACCGGTATCGTCCACAACTCGCCCGGCCACGGCGTCGACGACTACTTTGCCTGCCTCAAGGAGGGCATTACCGACATCTGCATGCCGGTCGATGACGACGGCAAGTTCTACACCGGCGAGGAGTTTGGTACCGGCGGTCCCTTCAGCGGTATGGATACCGATGAGGCCAACCCGCACATCATCGAGTTCCTGCGCGAGCGCGGCACCCTGGTTCTCGAGAAGAAGATTACGCACAGCTATCCGCACTGCTGGCGCTGCAAGCACCCGGTGCTCTTCCGTGCTACCGACCAGTGGTTCGTCTCGATGGACAAGACCGGTTTGCGCGAGCAGGCTGGCAAAGAAGTCCGCGAGAACGTCAAGTGGTATCCGGCCCATGCCGCCAACCGCATTGGCGCCATGGTCGAGCAACGCCCTGACTGGTGCATCAGCCGCCAGCGCAACTGGGGCGTGCCTATCCCCAGCTACACGTGCGCCGACTGCGGCGAGAAGGTCATGAACGACGCCACGCTCGACGCCGTCATCAAGCTCTTCCACGAGAAGGGATCCGACGCCTGGTTCACCGACGCTCCCGAGAGCTACCTGGGCGAGGCCTGCGTCTGCCCCAAGTGCGGCGGCCATCACCTCAAGGCCGATAAGGACATCCTCGACGTGTGGTGGGATTCCGGCGTCTCCTGGAAGGCCGTCTGCGAGTATCGCCCTGAGCTTGAGTACCCGGCGGATGTGTACCTCGAGGGCTCCGACCAGCATCGTGGTTGGTTCCAGAGCTCGCTGCTCACCTCGGTGGGTGCCAATGGTCACGCCCCGTACAAGGCAGTCGTCTCGCAGGGCTTCACCCTCGACGGCCAGGGCCGCAAGATGTCCAAGTCGCTCGGCAACGTCATCGACCCCAACAAGGTCTGTGACGAGATGGGCGCCGACATCATCCGCCTGTGGGTTGCCTCCGTCGATACCAGCTCCGACGTGTCCATCGACCACGAGATCCTTGCTCGTACGTCCGATGCCTACCGTCGTTTCCGCAACACGCTGCGCTTCCTGCTCTCCGAGCTCGAGGGTCAGTTTGAGCCTGAGACCGACGGCGTCGCCTTTGCCGACCTGCTGCCGCTCGACAAGCTCATGGTTGCCCGCCTGACCCAGGTCCAGGCCGAGGTCGACGACGCCTACGCCAGCTACGAGTTCCCGCGCGCCTACCGTGCGCTCTACGACTTCGTGGTTACCGAGCTCTCCAACGTGTACCTCGACGCCCTGAAGGACCGTCTGTACTGCGACAAGCCCGGCTCGCTCGAGCGCCGCAGCGCCCAGACCGTGCTGGCCGAGCTCTTCTCGATGCTCATGCGCGACCTGCAGCCGATCCTGTCCTACACGGTCGACGAGGCCATGGCCTATGCGCCCGCCGGTTGCGTCGATCACCAGAAGTACGCCGCGCTGCTCGATTGGTACAAGTCGCCCATTACGGTCGACGAGGCCAATGAGTTTGAGGGCGTGCTCGAGGCTTCGCTCGAGCTTCGTAGCGCCGTGACCAAGGCCCTTGAGGATGCCCGTTCCGCCGGCACCTTCACCAAGAGCCAGCAGGTCCGCGTCAAGGCGGTCGTTCCCGCCGAGATGTACGCGCTGCTGACCGGCGATAAGGCCGTCGACCTGGCCGAGTTCTACATCGTCTCCGATGTTGAGCTGACCCAGGGCGAGGATCTCTCCGTTTCCATCGAGGCAGCCGAGGGCGAGTGCTGCGACCGTTGCTGGAACTATCGCACCTCCGTCGGCGAGTACAACGGCCACGCTCACATCTGTAAGCGCTGCGCTGACGCCCTTTAAGGCACGGTAACTCGGCATTTTAGTTATAGGGAGAATTTGGGCGCCCTCGGCTCATTTGCTCCGCTGAATAAAAGCGGCATTCTGTTTTTCGGAATGCCGCTTTCGTTTTTAGCTGGTTATTTCGCTTGCGTTGGTGGATATGTCGTGCGCTCTGCGTATGGCAATATAAGATGGTTAATTGCATCAAACGGAATTCGATTGTTTTGAGGGTAGGGGATTTCTTTGGGTCGTGGTGCGGATATGACGCCGCCTTTGCGTTGGCGATTAGGTGTTGCTGGTGGGGTAGCGCTCGTTGTGCTGCTTGTTGACCAGCTGACCAAGCTTGCGGTTCGTGCCGTGGGCGATGCCCTGCATATGACCGTTATCCCCGGCGTGATCGATTTTCTGTTTGTTCGCAACATCGGTGCTGCCTTTAGCATGGGTGAGGGGCATGGCGTTGCGTTCGCTGTGCTGGCACTTGCGGTCATTGTCGCCATTGTCGTGTACTTGCTCCGTGCGCCTCAGCTCGCACGCCTGGAGGTTGTGGGCATGGCCATGGTTGCGGGCGGCGCCATCGGCAACGCGATCGATCGCCTTGTCTTTGGTTTCGTGACCGATTTTATTGCCACCACCTTCATCGACTTCCCTGTCTTCAATGTGGCCGATATCGGCATTACCTTGGGCGTCGTGCTCGCCCTCTTCGGCTATATGTTCTTGAGTCCCGCTGCTCGCGAGGTCGATGCGACCGCCGAGCTCAACGCCCGTGACGAAGCCCGCGCCAAACGCAAAGCCAAACAGCGTGGGGAGCGTGCCCGCAAGATTCGCGAAAGGAATGAGCGTTAATGGCCGACATCCATATTCTTGTTGCCGACGATTCCGCTGGTCAGCGTCTCGACGCCTATTTGGGTGCCAACGATAGCTGCCCCACGCGCTCTGCCTGTGCGCATCTGATCGAGGGCGGTGCCGTTGCCGTCAACGGCGAGACCTGCCTGTCAAAAAAGTATGCCGTGCGAGCCGGTGACCGCATCTCGGTCGACCTGCCCGAGCCGCACGATCCGACTGACGTGATTCCTGAGGCCATTCCCCTCGATATTCGTTACGAGGACGACTACCTCATCGTGCTCTCCAAGCAGCGCGGCCTTGTGTGCCATCCCGCCCATGGCCACGAGAGCGGCACGCTTGCGAACGCTCTGGTCTACCACTGCGGCATCGATCATCTTGGTACTGTGCAGGGTGAGGACCGCCCCGGCATCGTGCATCGCCTGGATCGCGATACCTCGGGCCTTATGCTCGCGGCAAAAGACGACGACACCCAGCGCGCGCTTCAAAATCTCATCCGCACGCGCACGCTCGACCGTCGCTATATCACGCTCGTTCACGGGCACATCGCCATGGACGAGGGCACCATCAATACCGGTATAGCCCGTTCTACGCGCGACCGCGTCAAGATGGCGGTTTCGGACGACCCCTTTGCCCGTCAGGCCATTACGACCTTTAAAGTCCTCGAGCGCTTTGATTCCACGCGCTTTGACGATGGTTATACGCTCGTCGAGTGCCATCTGTTTACCGGCCGTACACATCAGATTCGCGTGCATATGCGTCATATCAACCACGCCTGCGTGGGCGATCCGCTTTACGGTAAGTGCGATGCGCGCGCCGACCAGGGCCTGACCAGGCAGTTCCTTCATTCCTGGCGCGTGGCGTTCGACCATCCCGTGACGGGGGAGCGCATTGAGTGCCGCGACGAGCTGCCGTGGGATCTCGCTGCGGTTCTAGACGATCTGGCCCCGCGTTCGCTCGGCCGTACTCCCGCTGGCGACGAAATCGTCCCGCAGCTCGGTCTGCTCGAAGTCTAGCCAGTATTAGGTGGTTTCTTGAACTCGGTTAGCCTGCGGTAAGATATACGATTGTTTACGTAACGCGTTCTCGGGAGCCTGCATGCTCGCCTTTTTACAAACTAACACGCCCATCGTGATCTTCAACCAGATTGTCGTCACGCTGCTCACGGTATGCTTTCTGTATCAGGTGGTCTTCTTTGTCATTGGCGCTCTTCGTGGCGAGGTCGCGCCTCCCAAGGCCAAAAAGCTCCACCGCTATGCCTTCTTTATTGCGGCGCATAACGAGGAGGCCGTGATCGCCAACCTTGTTCGCTCCATCAAGGATCAGGATTATCCGTCCGAGCTTATCGAGGTCTTCGTGGTCGCCGATGCCTGCACCGACAACACGGCGCAGCTCGCGCGCGAGGCGGGTGCCATCGTTTATGAGCGCAACGACCTGGCCCGCAAGGGCAAGAGCTGGGTCATGGACTTTGGCTTCGACCGCATTCTCAACGAGTATCCCGACACGTTTGAGGGCTACTTTATCTTCGATGCCGACAACGTTATCTCCCGCGATTACGTTTCCAAGATGAATGATGCCTTTGACCAGGGCTTTCATGTGGTCACGAGCTATCGCAATTCCAAGAACTTCGGCAGCTCGTGGATCTCGGCTGCTAATGCCACGTGGTATCTACGCGAGGCGCGCTTCCTCAACAACGCGCGTAATATCTGCAAGACGTCCTGCGCTGTTTCGGGTTCGGGTTACCTTATCTCGTCAAGTGTTATCGAGGGCATGCACGGCTGGCAGTTCCATACGCTGACCGAGGATATTCAGTTCACCACGTTCTGTGCCATTCACGGCATTCGCATCGGTTATGCGCCGGCGGAGTTCTTTGACGAACAGCCCGTGACGTTCAAGGCGTCCTGGAAACAGCGCATGCGCTGGACCAAGGGCTTCTACCAGGTGTTCTTTACTTACGGTAAGCACCTGGTCAAATCGACCTTCCGCTACCATCGCTTTGCCGCCTACGACATGTTCATGACGATCGCCCCGGGTATGCTGCTGTCGCTCATCTCGATGCTCGCCAATGCGACGTTCCTGATCGTGGGCGGGCTTTCGCATGGCTTCTTGGCTACCGAGGTCGAGATGCAGGCGTGCGCTGCTTCGCTCATTATGACCTTCGCCATGATGTATCAGACGTTCTTCATCCTGGCGCTGCTCACGACCATCTTCGAGTATAAGCACATTCATTGCGCGCAAAAGTGGCGTTTGGTGACCAACCTGTTTACCTTCCCGATCTTTATGTTCAGCTATATCCCAATCACGGTGGCTGCACTGTTCCTCAAAGTCGACTGGGTCCCGACGCAGCACGCCGTCAACGTTACCCTCGACGAGGTCATGCAGGGCGCTAAATAACCACCACCAAAACCACCGCAAAGGGGACAGGCCCTTTGTGGTGGTTTTTGCGTTTGAGCTGCTGCCCAAGGAGGTTTTCGATGATCTATATCCCGTTTTGGATTTGCATCTTTGCCGGCGCGTGGATTGATGCCCGTGAGCGGCGGTTTCCCAATGAGCTTGCCGGTGCGTGTGCGGTGGCGGCGTTTGCAGGTGTTTGCCTCGACAGGGGCGTTAGCACGGCACTTGACCACGCCGGTCTTGCAGTCATCGTCTACCTTGGCCTTGTGCTTACCGAGTCGCTCTGGCGTAGAGTTCGCCACGCTCCTGGCATTGGCATGGGGGACGTCAAGGCACTCTTTGCCCTTTGTACCTTCGATCCCCTGGGCGGCGTTGTCGCGTTTGCGGTTGCGCTCCTGACCCTTGCCGTCGCTTGCCTCATCGCAAAATCACGCTCCCTGCCATTGCTCCCGTTTTTAGTGCCGATTTTTGCCATAATCGAGGTCGTGGGCTGCACTTTGTAACCGATTGCGCATCCTTCTTAAGGAGCATGCCATGGCATCTAATCAAGAAACGGCCGTCATTAAGGCGCGCATGGACCGTATCCCCTCGGCGTTGTCGCCCGAACTTGTCGAGCGCATTGCCGCCGATCGTGCTTCGGGCTATGTCAACCCGTATCGTTGCAACGACGATCAGGTAATTCGTCGTATTGATCGCGCCGCCGACAAAGGCACGCTTATGCGTTCGGCGTTTATGCGCGATACCGAAAAGATTCTTCATCTTCCGGCGTACACGCGTTATGCAGGTAAAACGCAGGTCTTTAGCTTCCGTAGCAATGATGATCTGTCGCGCCGCGGTTTGCACGTGCAGCTCGTCTCCCGCATTGCGCGCGATATCGGTCGCGCCCTGGGGCTCAATTGCGATCTGATCGAGGCGATTGGCCTGGGTCACGACTTGGGACACACGCCTTTCGGCCATGCCGGCGAGCGCTTCCTCAACGATATCTATCATGAGCGTACGGGGCGTTATTTTTTCCATAACGTGCAGTCGGTCCGCGTGCTCGACACGCTGTACGGCCGCAACGTGTCGCTCCAGACGCTCGACGGCGTGCTATGCCATAACGGCGAGTACGAGCAGCGTGTGTTTGAGCTCTCGGACATGGGTTCCTTTGACCAGTTCGATCAGACGGTTGAGGACTGTATTGCCAAGGGCTATAGCGCAATTGAGCGCCTGCGTCCCATGACGCTCGAAGGCTGTGTGGTCCGCATCTCGGATATCCTCGCCTACGTTGGGCGCGATCGCCAAGACGCCATTGCGGCGGGCCTACTGGCGCCCGATGCTTTTGACGATGGCCTGGGTGGGGCATACAACAGCTGGATCCTTACGCATGCCTCCATCGATATCGTTGAGCACAGCTATGGCAAGCCGCGCATCGAGATGAGCGAGGAGCTGTTTGAGGAAATCCGCCGAGCCAAGCGCGAGAACTACGTAAAGATTTATAGCAAGGGCGGGATCGAAGGCGACTCCGAAGCGGAGCTGCGCGAGGCTTTCGAAAAGCTCTACGACCGTTGCCTGCTGGATATAAACGAAGGTGACGAGTCCTCGTACATCTTCAAGCACCATATTTCGCGCATTGAGCAGCAGCTTTCCTACTACAATCGCACCTATGCCTGGCAGGACGACAAGGACCAAGCCGTGGTGGATTATATCGCGAGCATGACGGACGGTTATTTCTGCGAGCTCACGAGCAAGCTGTTCCCGGGTCTAAAGTTTCCGCATCGTACCTATATTAACGAACGGTAGTTCGTATAAATTCGGTATACTGTTAGTAGAAAACGTTTTTGATTGATGCGCGGGATGGCTATGGACGACCTTTTTTCTGCTTCGACGCGTGAGCGTTCCTTTAAAAATGCGCCGCTCGCGGTGCGCATGCGCCCCAATTCGCTCGACGAGTATGTGGGCCAGCAAAAGGCCGTCGGTAAGGGCTCATGGTTGCGTGCCGCGATCGAGCACGATGTGCTTTCGAGCGTGATACTGTACGGGCCGGCCGGTACGGGTAAGACGACGCTGGCCCACATTATCGCCAACCATACCAAGAGCGAGTTTGTCGAGGTCAGCGCCGTGACGGGCACCGTAAAGGATCTTCGCCGCGTGATTGACGAGGCCAAGACGCGCCTGAATACGTACGACCGCCGCACCATTCTTTTCATCGACGAGATTCACCGCTTCTCCAAGTCGCAGCAGGATGCCTTGCTGCATGCGGTTGAGAACCGTACCGTCATTATGATTGGCGCCACGACGGAGAACCCGTACTTTGAGGTCAACTCGGCGTTGCTCTCGCGGGGTCGCGTGGTGGAACTTGAGCATCTTAAAGACGAGGATATCGCCACACTCATTGAGCGTGCGCTCGAGGCGCCGCAGGGTTTGAACGGCAAGTTCTCGGCCGATGAGGATACGGTTAAGACCATTTGCACGCTGGCAGCGGGTGACGCTCGCTCGGCGCTCACGACGCTCGAGCTTGCGAGCGAGATTGCCGTCACACGTCCCGATACCGAGGGAACGCCGGCGCCTGCGGCGGGGGAGCGCTATCCCATCACCGTGGATGACGTGAAGATCGCCAACCCGCGTCGCGGCTTTACGTATGACAAAAACGGCGACATGCACTACGACATCATCAGTGCGTTCATCAAGTCCATGCGCGGTAGTGACCCCGATGCCACGATCTATTGGCTCGCGCGCATGATCGATGCTGGGGAGGATCCTAAGTTTATCGCTCGCCGTATTATGATTCACGCTTCTGAGGATGTTGGCAACGCCGACCCGCAGGCGCTTTTGGTGGCGCATGCCGCGTTTAAGTCTGCCGAGGTCATCGGCTATCCCGAGTGCCGCATTAACCTGGCTCAGGCCGCTCTTTATGTGTGCTTGGCGCCTAAATCCAACGCATGCGAGGCTTCGATCGATGCGGCGCTGGCCGATATCCATTCAAGTGGGCTGCGCGAGGTGCCGAGTTATCTGCGCGACCGTCATCGCCCGGGCAGCGACGAATACGGTGTGTATAAGTATCCGCATGATTATCCCGAAGGCTGGGTCGATCAGCGCTATTTGCCCGAGGGGCTGGAGCGTGGCGCGTTCTGGCAGCCTGCGGGCCGCGGCTGGGAAGAGTGGCGCGTAGAGCAAAGCGAACGCGACCGTAGCGGTAACGCGCCCAAGTAGGTCCTTGGCACCTCGCACATTCCCTTTGGGTATCTTCCCCCTTCTTTGGGGTACCATGAAAGGCGTCTGTATTTCGATTCCTTCGGGAGGCTTGTATGAGTCCCATTCAAATCGCCCTGCTGGTGCTTGCCATTGCCGGCGTGTGGGCTATTGTTGAGCTCGCGCTTACCCTGCGCAAGACCCGCAACGTTGTCGACTCGCTCGATAAGACCGT
The DNA here is from genome assembly GCA_965141245.1 of uncultured Collinsella sp. Lineage (GTDB taxonomy): Bacteria > Actinomycetota > Coriobacteriia > Coriobacteriales > Coriobacteriaceae > Collinsella. Next base: position 90,038 of record CBCSLZ010000005.1, on the reverse strand, counting down.
GAACGACCTCAATAACACCATCGCCGAGGCGCAGCCGGTGGTGGCAAAACTCGACGGCGCTGTCGACGAGCTTACGCCGGCACTTGCCCAGATGGAGCCGCTGCTTAAGTCGAGTAAGACGGCAGTTGATGCCCTTACCTCCAACCTCGTAGAAGTCGAGGCGGTCGTCCGCGATATTTCCGAGGTCACCGGCAGTATGGCCGAGGCCAGCAATGCCGTGTCGAGTGTGACCGACTCCGCTGCCGGTGCCGTGCAGAAACTCTTTAACAAGGTGAAGACTCCCGCGGCCGACGCCGAGCGCAAGCTTTCCGCTGCCGAAGAAGCCGAGCAGCCGATCGAGCGTGTCCTGATTGGTGAAGCCGGGGACGATGTCGCTGCTGGTGACAATGATGCACAGAAGCCTGCTGCTAAAGCAGCCCAGTATTACACCTACACGCCCGCCGAGACCACCGAGGAGTCCTGCGATGAGTAGCGAAGCAACTTGCCCCATTACGCTGACCGTTGCCGGCGACCCGCGTCTGGCGCGCCTTGTGCGCATGACGGCGGCAAATGTCGGTGCGCTCTGCTCCATGTCCGTCGATCGCATCGAGGACATTCGTATGGCTGCCGAGGAAGCCTTCATCTTTGGCTGCACGGCTGTTGATTCCGACGATATCTCGATCAAGTTCGATGTCGACGAATCGCACGTGGGCATGACCTTTACCTTTGGCGATCAGGCGACTGTTGATGAAGACGACCAGGCTGCGGTGTATGCCGAGCTCATCCTTGCGAGCGTGTGCGACTCCTACGAAAAGACCGCGGCGCCCCTGACGCTTTCCCTCGACCTCAAGGCGGATATCTAATATGACCGAACGTTCCCGGAGCGGTAAGACCGCTTGGGACAAGGAGAAAACCCGCGAGCTGTTTCGTCGTTACAAGGAGACCGGTGATCCGGACGCCCGCGAGCAGCTCGTCATGTCCCATATGAATCTGGTAAGGTTTCTTGCCAACAAATTTAAGAATCGCGGCGAGCCGCTCGACGACCTCATGCAGGTCGGCTATCTGGGTTTGCTCAAGGCTATCGACCGTTTTGATCCCGAGCGCGGACTCGAGTTCACGACGTTTGCGACACCCACTATCTTGGGCGAGATCAAACGCCATTTCCGCGACAAGGGCTGGAGCGTGCGCGTACCGCGTCGTCTGCAGGAGCTCTCGGCTAAGGTCAACCAGGCTACTGACAAACTTACCAACGAGCTGCAGCGTTCGCCCAAGGTTGAGGAGATCGCTGAGTATCTAGATGTGACTGTCGATGAGGTCCTCGAGGCTATGGAATCGTCTTCGGCCTATACCTCGGTGCCCATCGAGGCTCCTGGTGCGTCCGATTCCGACGATGCGCCCTCGATTCTCGACCGTTACGCCGACGACGACAACGAGCTCGACTTTACCGATGACCGCCTAGTGATCGAGGAAGCCATCCGTGATTTCTCGCCGCGCGAGCGCGAGGTGATCGAGCTGCGCTTTGTGAAGGGCATGACCCAGATCGAGATCGCCAAGAAGCTGGGTATTTCTCAGGTGCAGGTTTCGCGTCTGCTGCGCCGCACGCTTAAGAAGATTCAGGACAAGATCGACCCCGACGGAGTGATGATTCGTTCATGAGTGAGCACCCCCAACAAACCGATCGCGTGCTGCGCGACACCCGCATTCTGACGCTGCGCATTTGGGCTGTTGTCGGCTGCATTGTCATCGCCGCCGTCATCTTTAACCTGATGGGTATCCTGGCACCGGTTATTGAGTTTCTTGCCGTCGGCTCCATCATTGCTTTTGTGATGTCCCCGATTACCAACTGGCTCGAGCATCATGGCGTCGGTCGTGGCATCGGTTCGCTTATTGCCCTTATCGTGGTTGTGGCGGTGCTCGTTGGTGTCGTCTGCATCCTGTCGCCTATTTTGCTTGGTCAGATCATGGAAGTCCTGAGCCGTCTGCCCGAGCAGCTTCGTGTTGCGGGTGGTGATCTCAACGAGATGGTCTCGCATGCCAAGACGCTCAATAACACGCCGCTCAAGGAGTATCTGGACGATAATCTTTCGTCGCTGGTTACCGTGGCATCGAAGTATGTGTCTCAGATTGCTGCCGAGCTTGGCCGCGGTGTGTTCCCGCTCATCACCAATACGGCCTCGCAGTTGTTCGTGATCTTCCTTGGTCTGGTGCTTGCCTACTGGATGGCCTGCGACTACCCTCGCATGCATCACGAGATTTGCACCATCATCGGTCAGGAGAAGGAGACCTCGTACCGCTTTATGGTCGCCATCCTTTCTCGCTCTGTCGGCGGCTACATGCGCGGTATGGTCGTGACGTCCATCTGCGGTGGTTTCCTCGCCTTTATCGGCTTCCTGATTATCGGCCATCCGTATGCGGCGCTCATGGCTATCTTCACTGGCATCATGCACTTGGTTCCGGTCGTCGGTCCCTGGGTGAGCGCGGCAATCGCCACGGTACTCGGCTTTATGTTCAGCCCCATGTTGGCGTTATGGACGCTCATCGTGACGATGGTCGCACAAAACGTCACCGACAATGTGATTTCGCCTAAGGTCATGCAGAGCTCAGTGCAGGTGCATCCCATTATGAGCCTTACGGCTCTCGTTATTGGTTCGGCACTCATGGGGCCCATCGGCATGATTATTGCCATCCCGCTTTGTGCGGCCCTCAAGGGCATCTTCGTGTACTACTTCGAGAATGAGACCGGCCGTCAGCTTGTGGCCTATGACGGAGCCGTGTTTAAGGGCACGCCGTACCGCGATGCCGATGGCAACCCGGTCGCCGCCTACGACGCGCTCGGCGACGACACCTTCATCTATGAGTCCGAGCTCATCGGTAACGAGACTGCGCCCGAGGCCCAGGCCATGCCCAAACCCGAGCTCGATAATCCCTGGATGAAGCTCTCGGGCCTTCAGCCCGATGCTACGGGCTTTTTCAAGAATCCCTTCGCCAAAGACGACGATTTCAATATGAACGACGACACCAAAACCGGCATCGACGGCTCCATGGACGATTCGGATTCTAAATAGGTTCTATTAACGTTTCTTGAAGTTGTAAATGACAAGAAACGCGACCAAAGCGATTGATAAGGGGCCGGCTACATAGAAAAAGAGAACGTCAATTGCGCGTAGAGTGTAATAAGCCTTATCGCCGGACATTACTGTATACAATACGTATCCAAATGATGGTTGGTTTGCGTACCAGCATGAGAAGGCTAAGAGCGCTAAAAGTGCTACAACCAGAAGTGCATTCAGGACAAATCGTTTGCTTTTCATCGATCGCTCCTTCCGGGTGAATCTTATATGCAATTCTACAGCAGTCCTTTTTCAAAGGATCGCGCAGTACTAAATAACGTGCACTTTCGCTGGAGGGTCGCTGTTTGGCGACCCTCTTTTTTGCACAGGCGCGGCGGGATGGTAATATCGTTACGTTTGAACTGTTTCGATGTGAAACCGAGGAGATTCCCTCTATGAGTGCTGACTACCCGTCAATGACTACGGCCGAGATTCGCTCCAAGTTCCTCAACTTCTTTGAGGAGCGCGGTCTTAAGCTCTATCCTTCTTCGTCCCTCGTCCCCGACGATCCTTCACTGCTGCTTGCCAACGCCGGCATGAACCAGTTTAAGGAGTACTACCAGGGCAAGAAGACCATGAAGGAGATTGGCGCGATCTCCTGCCAGAAGTGCGTCCGCACCAACGACATCGACTGCATCGGCGAGGACGGCCGTCACCTGTCGTTCTTCGAGATGCTCGGCGATTTCTCTTTTGGCGGCGTCTCCAAGGAGCAGGCTTGCGCCTGGGCCTTTGAGCTCATCACCAAGGAGTTCAAGCTGCCGCTCGACCGCCTGTACTTTACCGTCTTTACCGAGGACGATGAGACCCATGACGTGTGGCGCTCCCTGGGCGTTGCCGAGGATCACATCTCGCGTCTGGGCGAGGACGACAACTTCTGGGCCGCTGGCCCCACCGGCCCCTGCGGTCCGTGCTCCGAGATCTACTTTGATATGGGCGAGGAGGTCGGTTGCGGCAGCCCCGACTGCAAGCCCGGCTGTGACTGCGACCGCTTCCTGGAGTTCTGGAATCTCGTCTTTACCCAGTATGACCGTCAGGAGGACGGCTCCATGCCGGAGCTGCCGCACCGCAACCTCGATACGGGCATGGGCCTGGAGCGCATGGCCGCCATCATGCAGCACAAGACCGCCAATTACGACGGCGACTTGATGCAGCATCTCATCAAGCTGGGCGAGGAGATCAGCGGCAAGACCTATGACGCCGATGATTACTCCGGCGCCAGCCGCTCGCTGCGCATCATCGCCGATCACTCCCGTGCCGTCGACTTTATGATTTCCGACGGCATCCTCCCCGGTAACGAGGGTCGCGAGTACGTCCTTCGCCGTCTGCTCCGCCGTGCCGTGTTCCACGGTCGCCTGCTGGGTATCGAGGGTGCCTTCCTGACCAAGTTCATCGACGAGGTCAACGCTCAGATGGGCGAGGCTTATCCCGAGCTGCTCAAGAACGTCGCCCTTGTCAAGGGTATCGTCGCCTCCGAGGAGGAGCGCTTCTCCACGACGCTCGACAATGGCCGCGTCTATCTGGACGAGGCCTTGGCAGCGCTTGCCGAGGGCGCCGTGCTTCCGGGCGATGTCGCCTTTAAGCTGCATGACACCTTTGGTTTCCCCATCGACCTGACCGTCGAGATCGCCGGCACCGCTGGCCACGACGTCGACATGGACGGCTTCACTGCCTGCATGGAGGACCAGAAGGCCCGCGCCCGTGCCAATGCCAAGGGCGACGCCTGGGGCAGCTTCAACGACGTGTGGGTCGAGCTTTCCGACAAGGTCGCAGCGACCGAGTTCGACGGCTATGACAACGATGTGATCGAGGGCGCCAAGGTTGTCGCCATCGTGCGCAACGGCGAGTCCGTCGAGTCCGCTGCTGCCGGCGAGGACGTCGAGGTTGTGCTCGACCGCACCCCGTTCTATGCCGAGATGGGTGGTCAGCAGGGCGATGCCGGCAAGCTTTCCGCTGAGGGGGCTGTTCTGACCGTTGCCGACACCAAGAACCACAACGGCCTGTATGCCCACGTCGCCCACGTTGCCGATGGCACGCTGACTGTCGATGCTACCGTGACCGCCGCGCTCGACGCCGAGCGCCGTGGCTTCCTGCGCCGCAACCACACCGCCACGCACCTGCTCGACGCTGCCCTTAAGCAGGTCCTGGGCGAGCACGTCTCCCAGGCCGGCTCGCTGGTGACGCCCGAGCACCTGCGCTTTGACTTCACGCACTTCGAGGCCCTGTCTTCCGAGCAGCTCAAGGCTGTCGAGGACCTGGTTAACCAGCAGATCTTCGCTTCCAAGCCGGTCGTGACCCGTGTCATGGGCATCGACGAGGCTAAGGCTGCCGGCGCTGTCGCGCTGTTTGGAGAGAAGTACGGCGATGTCGTCCGCGTCGTCTCCGTGGGCGCCGAGGACCAGCCGTTCTCCCGCGAACTCTGCGGTGGCACACACGCTGCCAACACCGCCGAGATTGGTCTGTTCAAGATCATTTCCGAGTCCTCCACGGGCTCCAATGTCCGCCGTATCGAGGCCGTGACCTCTAAGGGTGCCCTCGACTACATGGCCGACCGCCTGGCGCTCGTTGACGCCGCCGCCGCTGCGCTCAAGTGCCGCGTCGACGAGGTTCCCGCCCGCGTGGAGAACCTGCAGGCCGAGCTGCGCGAGACTTCCAACAAGCTCAAAAAGGCTCTGACCGGTGGCTCCTCCGACGCTATCTCCAGCGCTATCGAGGGTGCCGTCGAGCTCGGCGGCTACAAGCTCGTCGTTGCTGAGCTCCAGGGCCTTGAAGCTGCCGACCTGCGCAACGTATGGGATACCGTGCACCAGAAGGTCGCCGGCCCCGTCGCTTGTGTCGTCGCCAGCGTGACTGAGAAGGGCACTCCGGCCCTGCTCGCTGCCGGCTCCGATGACGCCGTGAAGGCCGGGTTCCACGCCGGTAACGTGATCAAGCAGATCGCGGGCCTGGTTGACGGTCGCGGTGGTGGCCGTCCCAACATGGCTCAGGCCGGTGGCAAGAATGCTGCCGGCATCGCCGATGCCCTCGCGGCCGCTAAGACCGCGCTCGGCGCCTAAGAATCTAAGAAGTCGCTGTGGTTGCGCTCGCGCTGGACATAGGGGAGACCAGGATTGGCATCGCCGTCTCGAGCCGTGATGGCAAGATGGCGATGCCTGTCAAGGTGCTTCCGGCTGCCGAGGTCACCGGTATGGCCAAGACGTTCCGCTACCTGGTTGAGGACTATGAGCCCGACATCCTGGTAAGCGGACGTCCCCTGACCATGGCCGGTGAGCCCGGCCCCCAGGCCGAGCGCGTTGCCGCCGTGGCGCAAAAGATTGCCGACGAGCTCGATCTTCCGCTGGAGTTTGAGGACGAGCGTCTGTCCTCGCAAGAGGCCAAGCGTATCCTGCGCGAGCAGGGCCTCAACGAAAAGCAGATGAGGGGCAAGATCGACATGATTGCCGCCAGCCTGTTTTTGCAGACGTGGCTCGATCGTAAAAACGAGGAGGTTTCGCATGCCTAGCGCTTCCGATCCGCGCCAGCAGAATCGTACACGGCAGCCGGCGTCGCGCCCTGCCCAGCCTGGCCAGCGTCCGGCACAGCCGACGCAGCGCGCAGCTCAGCCTGCCGCGCGCTCGGTGCAGTCCTCCTCTCATTCGGCCCAACCTGTTCAACGGACGGGTCAGCAGCCTTCTGCTCGTTCGGTTCAGCATTCGGCTTCTCACGTGGCTCAGCAGCCCACTGCTCGTACGGCCCAGCCTGCAGGCGGTACCCGCTTTAAGCAGCAGGCGCCTACCCAGCGAACTCAGGCCCCTCAATCGCATTCGCATCACGCTCGCGGTTCGCATGGCGTTGCTCCGGCGACCCGTTCGAGCTACAACACGCATGCTCGTCGCGGTGCTCAAAAGAAGAGTTCTCCGGTTCCCATGATCATCGGCGTTGTGGTGGCGGTGCTTGCGCTTGCTGCGATCGCTTTCTTTGTCGTGCCGGCCGTCAAGGGCTTCTTCGCCGGTGAGGATACAAAGGTCACGGCTGGTCGGCAGGTTACGGTTACCATTCCCGACGGTGCTTCGGGCGATACTATCGCCTCGATTCTCTCCGAGAACCATATCGTCGAGAATCCCAAGGATTACTATGCGGCGGTTAAAAAGCTCAACGCCGATATGTCGCTCAAGCCTGGTACTTATACGTTCACCACACTCATGGATGCGACCAAGGTTGTTCAGCAGCTCATGGAAGGCCCCAACGCGGGCTCCAATACGCTTACTATCCCTGAGGGCCTAACGGTCGATCAAGTCGCCGACCGTGTGGCCCAGGCCTACGACGGCATCTCTAAGGAAGACTTCCTCAACCAGGCCAAGGCCTCCAACTACGTGGACGACTATAGCTTCCTTAAGGGCGCCGCCAACGACTCGCTTGAGGGTTTCTTGTTTCCCAAGACTTATTCGTTGGGCGATTCGCCTACGGCCGATGACGTGATTCGCGCTATGCTCGATCAGTTTAAGACCGAGTACAAGTCGCTTGACTTTGCGAGCTGCGAAGCCAATATCAAGGAGCGCTATGGTGTGGAGATGTCCGACTACGACATCGTCAACTTGGCCTCTATCGTTGAGCGCGAGGGCCTCAACGCCGATCAACGTGCGCACGTGGCCTCGGTCTTCTACAACCGCCTTGCCGGCAAGCTCGACGGTCTGCGCTATCTCAACAGCGATGCGACCATGATGTATGTCACCGGTGGCGAGGTTACCGCCGACGACCTGCAGAGCGATAGCCCGTATAACACCTATAAGCATGAGGGCCTGCCGCCCACGCCCATCTGCTCTCCGTCGCTCGAGGCACTCAAGGCCACGCTTGAGCCGACCGACTCCGATGACCTGTATTTCTACATTACGCAGGACGAGGAGTACTTCTCGCAAACCTACGAAGAGCATCAACAGTCTTGGAATTAAACATGAGGATTTTTAGCCCCAAACGATACGTTGCCTCGGTCGATCGCATCGACCTCGATACCCTGTGGGCCGACGGCAAACGCGCCATTCTGCTCGATCGCGATAACACCCTGGTGCCGCGCGACACCGAGCAGGTTCCCGCCGCGGTTTCCGCTTGGCTCGATGCTGCCCGCGCCAAAGGCTTTAAGCTGTGCATGGTGTCCAACAACTGGCATCGCGACCAGGTCATGAGCTCTGCACGCGAGCTGGGACTCGAGGCCATCAGCCACGCCATGAAGCCGGCGCCGTTTGCCCTCAAGGCGGGTCTTAAGCGCCTCGGCGCCACGGCCGACGAGGCGGTGCTGATCGGTGATCAGCTCTACACGGACGTGTGGAGCGGCAACTTCGCCGGCGTCGATACCATCCTGGTAAAGCCGCAGGCGACGCAGGACCTGTGGTATACGCAGATCTTCCGTATCTTTGAGCGCCGGGCCCTGCGCGACCTTCCCTGCGAGGATTAGGTCTCGCCATGTCTCAGCACATCAAACACGGCTGCGACCATATCTTCTTTATCGGCTTTTTGGGCGCGGGCAAATCGACGCTCGCGCGCAACGTCGGCACTATGTTCAAGCGGCGTTTTATCGATACCGACCGCCTGGTCGTGCGCCGTTGCGGCAAGTCGGTAACCGAGATTTTTGAGACCGAGGGCGAGGATCGTTTTCGCGAGCTCGAGACCTCGGCGCTCCGTTCGCTCCAAAGCGAGCGCAGCCTGTTGGTTTCGTGCGGGGGCGGTATCGTCGAGACGCCGGTGAATATAGAGCTGATGCACGAAATGGGTACGTGCGTTTACCTCGAGGGCGACTTCGAGGATTCGATTCGCCAGATTCGTCGGTCCGACACGCGCCCCGATTTCCGCTCGCCCGAGCATGCCGCGCGCCTGTTTGAGCATCGCCGTCCGCTGTATCGACAGGCCGCCGACCTTACCCTTGATATTCGCAACAAGTCCTTCGAGGACGTTTCCTACCTTTGTGCCGAGATGCTTTTGGAGCGTGGACTGCTATGATTCGTCGTCAACTGATCAATTTCCAAAACCGCAGTGTCGATGTCCGCGTCGGATTGGGTGCGTTTGATGAGCTGTCGCGCATGTTTGCCTCGGCCGTTGGCAAGCCTAAGCGTGCGATGGTGGTTTGGAACGACGCCACATCAGTGCGTTTTGGCGAGGTCGTCGAGCATGCGCTGGTCGACGCCGGTTTTTCCGTGTCGCCGCTAGTCCTCGAGGTTTCGCCTGCTGGTGCCACGCTGGCCGATGCTGATGCTATCTTTGGCGCCCTGTCTGCCAACGGCGTTACCTGCGACGATCTGGTTGTCGCCGTTGGCGATGCCGCAACCTGCTCGGTTGTTAGCTGGTGCGCCAACCAGTGGTGCGGCCGAACCGAGTGCGCGCTGTTGCCGACGACCTTCGACGCCATGCTCACGGTCGCGACGACCATGAAGCCGCTCGTCGCCTCGTCGGCCAATGCGCTTCCCGCTATCGCGTTCCGTCCCGAACCGGGCTTGGTCGTGTGTGACCTCGACCTTGTTCGCGAGGCGGACCCCGAGGACCTCAAGCTCGGCTATGCGGTACTTGTTGGCACCATGCTTTCGAGCAGTAAGTCCCGCTGGAATCAGTTTACTGAGACCGTCCCCGAGATTCTCGCGGGCGAGGAGGTCGCACTCGTCAATGCCGTTCAATGGTCTCAGACTGCCCGCAAGGACGTGCTGACGGCCACGAACCCGAGCGCCCGCCATGCGCTCGATTTTGGTAAAACGGGGGAGCGTACCCTGCGCGCCTGCTTGGGCGATGCCGCTTCGCAGGTCCCTGCCTACCAGCTGTTGTCCGAGGGCATGCGCTTTGAGGCGCGCCTAGCACATGATGCCTGCGATTTCGATATCGATTACGTCTTTGAGGTCGATGACTGCTTGGAGGACTTTGGTATCGAGGAACTTGCCTTCAATCTGGAGCCTGCCGCATATATCGAGGAGTTCCGCAAGCAGCAGTTTGCACGCTCGAACCGCAGCATGTTGCCGCTGCCCGCGGCACTCGGCGCCATTCGCCTAACGAACGTTGAGGACGAGGTTCTTGAGCGCCATGCTCACGCCTACTTGGCTTCTCGCAAAGAACTTCTCTAAGATTTATTGACTTCCATCTTCTTTCGTATCATGTTGAGGGGCGGGTTTCCGATCGGTTGCGGATCGCATGCGATTCTGTCGTTCGGTTGAGATCCGTCCCGTCTATATAGAGACAACAAGAAAGGAATCTGCATGTCTGAGTTTGCTGCCGGTCCTGCCGGTCGTATCGAGCGTGTCCGTGCCCTGATGGTCGAGCGTGGCTACGACGCCATCGTGGTGCGCGACGAGGCCAACCTTCGTTGGCTTACGGGCGTGAAGGGCGTCTTCGACTACACCTTCGAGTTCCCGCACGCTGCGTTTATTACGGCCGACCAGTGCCTGTTCCACACCGACTCGCGCTACCTCAACAGCTTTGAGGAGAACACGCCCGCCGGCAGCCCCTGGGTCTACGACATGGATGAGGGCACCATCCCCGGTTGGGTCGCCGGCAAGATCGCGGCCAACAAGTGCCGCGTCTGCGCTGTCGAGGACGATATGCAGATTAATTTCTATCAGGGCATTCAGCGCGGCCTGGAGGACCGCTCTGTCGCCTGCATGCTGCCGTTGATGCACGACGACATCCGCAAGATGCGCGCCATCAAGGACGCCGAGGAGATCGAGCTCATGCGCCATGCGCAGTCGATCACCGATGCCGCCTTCCAGCATATGCTCGGCTTTATTAAGCCTGGTATGACCGAGAAGCAGGTTCGCAACGAGCTCGAGAACTTTATGTTCGCCAACGGCGCCGACAGCCTGGCCTTCGGCTCCATTGTGGCGAGCGGCCCCAACACCGCCAACCCGCATGCCGTGCCGAGTGACCGTGTCATCGAGAAGGGCGACTTCGTCCTCATGGATTACGGCGCGGGCTACTGCGATTACCGCTCCGACATGACGCGCACTGTCGTGATGGGCGAGCCCACCCAGGAGCAGCTCGACCTGTACGCACTCGTGCGCCGCACGCACGAGGAGTGCGTCGCCGCCATCCATCCGGGCGTTGAGGGTAACGACATCTTCAAGCTTTCCAAGAAGATCATCGGCGATGCCGGCTATGGTGATTACTACAACCATGGTCTGGGCCACGGCGTGGGCATCGACATCCACGAGCTGCCCAACTTCAACCGCAGCAAGAACACCATCGAGATCGGCTCGGTTGTCACCATGGAGCCCGGCGTCTACCTGCCCGGCGTGGGCGGCGTGCGCCTTGAGGACTACGGCGTGGTCACCGAGAACGGCTACGAGCCCTTCACCAAGACCCCGCACGACCTGCACGTTATCGACTGCTAGTCTACTTCGGTAGATAGTTTGGGGCGGGGCGTTCGGATCGATTCGGACGCCCCGCGTTCTCTTTTTATGCGCTCGCTGCAGGCGCCGTCTGCAAGTGTATAATTTCTGTCGTATGTAATTTGGACGCTTGTGCGTTCTGCCCATAACAAGAAAGGTCGCTATGCCTACCATTTCTACTGCCGACTTCAAGAACGGCCTCGGTCTCCGCATCAAGGACAAGGTCTACACCATCGTCGAGTTCCAGCATGTCAAGCCGGGCAAGGGCGGCGCGTTTGTGCGCTACAAGACCCGCGACATCAAGAGCGGCCGCGTCGTCGAGAACACCTGCAACGCCGGCACCAAGTTCGAGAGCGTCATGCTCACCACCCGTGAGTTCCAGTACCTCTACAACGATGGCACCGACTACATCTTCATGGACAACGAGTCCTATGAGCAGGTTCCCGTTCCCGAGGACATGGTGGGTGAGAACTCCAAGTGGCTGCGCGAGAACGACGTCTGCCAGCTGCTCTTCGCCGACGATGAGCTCATGGGCGTGACCCCGCCGATGTTCATCGAGACCACCATCGTTCAGACCGACCCGGGCTTTAAGGGCGACACCGTCCAGGGTTCCACCAAGCCGGCCACGATCGATACCGGCGCTGTCATCCAGGTTCCCATGTACCTCAACGAGGGCGAGGTCATCAAGGTTGACACCCGCGACGGCAAGTTCGTCTCCCGCGTCTAGCAACCAAATCTTCTAGGAGGACTCATGCCCCAGGAAATCAAGATTGACGGCATCGGCATTTCGCCCGATGTTCTGACCGCCATCGTCTCGCGCGCCGTGTCCGATGTCGAGGGCATCGCCTCCGTTGGCGTCAAGGACCTTGCCACCAACCTTGTCTCCATGATGCTCTCGTCCAAGGCCCCGGCTTCCGAGCCGGCGGTCGAGGCCGAGGTCGTCGGCGACAAGCTCGCACTCACCGTGCGTGTCGTGGTGTTCTTTGGCTATCCGTTCAAGAAACTCGCCGAGGCCGTTCGCGCCGCCGTGGTCGCCGCCATTGATGCCCAGGTGGGCGTTGAGGTTGAGCGTGTTGACGTTTGCATCGACGGCCTCGTTTTCCCCAAGGAGTAACCTTTGAGCCTTAAGGTTTATCGCGGGCGTACGCTTGCCCGCAGTCAGGCGCTGCAGCTGCTGTTCCAGGCCGAGGCCACGGACAGCCCGCTCGAGCGCGTCCTCGAGGGTGATTTCCTGATCTCGAAGGGTCCCCTCGACCCCTATGCGTTGGAGCTGTGCCGCGGTGCCTACGAGCATATCGACCGCATCGACTGCGCTCTGCGATCCGTTGCCAAGAACTGGGATCTTATGCGCATGCCCGGCGCCGACCGCAATCTGCTGCGTATCGCTGTTTACGAGATGCGTTTCCTCACCGACGAGGAGGTCTCGGACGCCATCGTGATCAACGAGGCTGTCGAGCTTGCCAAGGCGTATGGCACCGACCAGTCCGCGTCGTTCGTCAACGGCGTGCTGGGCAAGATCGCTCGCAGCGAGGAGCTGCCGGGCGAGGACCTGTACCAGGAGCTGCTGGCCGAGGATCGCGCTCGCGAGGAGGCGCAGGCTGCCGAGGCGGCCGCCAAGGTCGCTGCCGCTCAGGCTGCCGCCGGTGTACTTGCCGAGGATGCGGACGCTGCTGAGGCCGTCGAGGCCGACTCCGTCGAGGAGTAGCCATGCCAGAGGGTTCCGTCCGCAACTTTGATGAGATCTCGGACCGTCTGGACCAGATCATCGCTACCGTTCGCTCCAAGGATACGTCCTTGGAGCGTTCGCTCGATCTGTTTGACGAGGCGATTGAGCTGGGCTCCCGCGCGGTCGATATGGTCGACAAGTTTGAGCTGACGCCGCGTGAGGCCGATAAGCTCGAACAGGAATACGATGAGGGTGCGGCAAACGAATCCCAGGATAGCTAGGCCGCATCTCCGGATACGAATGGTTGATGGCATTCATGAAACGCGTGCGTCTTGATGACGAACTGATTTCACAGGGCATCTGCGCCGATCGCGCGGATGCCCTTCGCACTCTTATGGCCGGCTTGGTCTCGAGTGGCGGTGAGCGCTTGACTTCGCCGGGCCTTAAGGTGACCCCGGGCCTGCCGCTGCACGTGAAGGGGCGCATTCCCTATGTTGGCCGCGGCGGTCTTAAGCTCGAAGGCGCGCTTGATGCGTTTGACATCAATCCGACGGGCCTTGCCTGTCTGGATGTGGGCTGCTCTACCGGCGGCTTTACCGACTGCCTGCTCAAGCGCGGAGCTGCGACCGTTGTCTCGGTGGACGTGGGTCGCGCCCAGTTCGATTGGTCTTTGCGTCAGGATGATCGCGTGACGCTGCATGAGCGCACAAACGTGACGCAGCTGCCTGAGCTTGGCTATGCCGGCGCCATCGACCTGGCTGTGTGTGATGTCTCGTTTACCAGCATCGCGAACATTATCGATGCGGTACTGGCGTGCATGGCTCCTACGGGTGCATTCTGTACGCTCGTAAAGCCGCAGTTTGAGGCTCCGGCGGCGCTGGTGGGTGAGGGCGGCATTGTGACCGATCCCGCCGTGCGCCGCGATACACTCGTGGCGGCGGTTGAACTCTTTGCTGCCAAGGGCCTGTTTCCGGTCGATGTGTGCGTGTCACCCATTCATGGTGCCAAGGGCAACGTTGAGTTTTTCCTGTACGGCACGAGGTTTGCCCCCGGCGAACGCACCGACGATGAGCTGCAATCCCAGGTATCGGTTTTGAGCGAGAAAGCTGCAACGCTATGAAGGTCTTTCTGGTTCCCAATTACTATAAACAAGAGGCGGTCGAGAGCGGCCTGATGCTTGAGCTTTGGCTGACGCGCCAGGGCTATGAGGTCGCATGGGCTGCCGACCAGCGATCGAAGATTCAGAGCACGCCTGATATTGACGGCTCCGATCTGGTCATTACGCTCGGCGGCGACGGTACGTTGCTGCGCGCTGCCCGCATCCTCAACCATCGCGAGATTCCTATCCTCGGTCTTTCCTATGGTCACCTGGGCTTTTTAACTGCTGCGAGCCCCGAGGAGCGCGACATTCTTAAGGTCGTGAGCGACGCCCTTTCCGGCGAGCTGCACGTGAGCCGTCGCGCCACCATCGCTGCGGATATCGTGTCCGTGCGCGAAGACGGTACGAAGGATGTCGTGCGCACCTTCGCCCTCAACGACATGGCGCTTACCCGCGGTCCGCTGTCCGATATGGTCGAGTTCGACATCACGGTGTCGGGCCACCATATCGATCGCCTGCGTGGCGACGGCGTGGTCGTGTCCACGGCGACTGGTTCTACGGGTTACGCACTCAGTGCCGGTGGCCCCATCGTGAGTCCCGACTATACGGGCATGGTCTGCGTACCCATTGCGCCGCACACCATTCAGGCCCGTGCCTTCTTGACTTCGCCGAGTGATGTCGTCGAAATCTTTATGTCCGATGATCGTCCGAGCGTTCCGGCGATCGCTATCGATGGACAGTTTATTACCTGCGATGGCACCGTTGAGAGCGTGGCGGTGCGCCGCGGGCCCGGAGATGTGCTGCTGCTCGATTACGGCCCCGAGAGCTTCTATAACTCGGTGAGCCGCGTATTCTACGGAGTCCGTCATGATCGATGAGCTGCAGGTTTCTAACATTGCACTCATTCGCGAGGCGACGCTGGTACCGAGTGCCGGCCTGACTGTCCTGACTGGCGAGACCGGCGCCGGCAAGACCGCGCTGCTCTCGGCCCTCAAGCTTATTTTGGGCGAGCGCGCGGATTCGTCGACGGTGCGCGAGGGCGAGGCGCTGGCGAGCGTCGAGGCACGCCTGTTTGACGGCCCGCACGACACGGAGGGCTTCACGGTCCAGCGCAGCCTTTCTGCCGAGGGCCGCAGCCGCGTGAAGATTGACGGCCGCATCGCCAGTGTGCGCGAGCTTTCGGAGCGCGTTGGCGTGATGATGGATCTGTGCGGCCAGCACGAGCACCAGCGCTTGCTCGATCCGGCGCATCATGTTGCCATGGTGGATGCCTGGGCTGGTCGCTCTGCGCTCGAGGCGCTGGAAAAGTACCGTGCTTGCTTTAAAGCCTCGCGCGCGGCTGCCAAGGAGGTCCGTCGCGTCGAGGAGGCCTCGCGTGCGCAGGGGAGTCGTGTCGAGGAGGCGCGCTTCGCCCTGGAGCGCATTGCCGAGGTCGACCCAAAGCCGGGCGAGTATGAGGAGCTCGAGGAACTGCTGCCGCGCTCCGAACATGCCGAGGTACTGGTTGCCACCGCTAACGATGCCCATGCATCGCTTGCCTCTGAAGGGGGAGCGCTCGATGCCGTGAACAGTGCTGTGGCAGAGCTTTCCCGAATGGCTACCGTCGATCGCAAACTGGGCGACATTGCCGATGCGCTTTCGGATACCTGCATCTCCCTTGAGGATTGCGCGAACGAGCTTCGTGCCTATCGCGATGGCGTCGCCTTCGATCCGCGCGAGCTCGCTCGCATGCGTGAGCGGTATTCCGACCTCAAGGGCCTGTTGCGTCAGTGGGGTCCCACCATGGACGATGTTTTTGCCATGCGCGATCGCTCGCAAGAGCTGTTGTCCCTGGTCGATGATGGCGATGAACAGATCAAAAAGGCGCGTGAGGCACTCGGGAGCGCCGAGCGCGAGTTGTTTGCCGCTGCCAAGGCACTTAAGCGCGCTCGCAATACGGCGGCCCCGCGCTTCTGCCACGAGGTTGGCCGCCAGATGTCTCGCCTGGAGATGGGCGGCGCCGAGCTCGTCTGGGAGTCGCGCGATCTTCCCCGTGCTGAGTGGACGCCCGTTGGTCCTTCGAGCTACGAGCTGCTATACCGCAGCGGTGCCGGCTTGACGCCACGTCCCCTGCGCCGCATTGCGTCGGGCGGCGAGCTCAGCCGCGTCATGCTGGCAAGCAAGGTTGTCCTCGGTAACGCGGACGGTGTCGATACGCTTGTGTTTGACGAGGTCGATGCTGGTGTCGGTGGCTCCACGGCGCGTGCGCTCGCGGGCGTGCTGGCAGATCTCGCCGCTACGCATCAGGTGATTGTCGTAACCCACTTGGCGCAGGTCGCCGTCATGGCCGACAAGCATTATGTCGTCAGCAAGGAACCGGGCGATGTTCCCCAGACGCATTTGGACGAGGTAGCTGGTGAAGCGCGTATCGCCGAGATCGCCCGCATGTTGAGCGGCGATCAATCGGAAGCAAGCTTGGCCCACGCAAAGCAGATGCTCGAAGAAGCGCGAGGCTAGTTCGTATCAGCGGTGTTAGTGGGACAAAAGTGACTGAAATTTTTGTCCCACTGCGCGTTTTACTCAACGACCTTATCCGGCTGGATGAGCTCCTCGTAGTAGCTGATATGCTCACGCGCGTCTTCAATCTCGGGCAGCAGGAAGTTGTAGATGACTTCGATGATCATCGTGGCGCTGATCTTGGAGAACGCGAAGTCACCCGTTGTCAGCAACGCTTCGTGATTGACGGTATTAAAGGTGTAGTCGGCGAGGCGCGCGAGCGGGGATTTGCTGTCGCTGCTGATGACGACTACGGTTGCGCCGCAGTTGCGAGCCGCTTTTGCCATGCGATTCAGTCGGCGCGATTTGCCGGAGTTTGAGATTAGCACGATGACGTCACCCGGGCGTAACGTGAGCGCAAAGCCGATTGAAGTCTCGCTAATGGTGCTCGCCATGCAGCGCAGGCCCAGCTGCGAAAACTTAAACGTCGCATCGAGCGCGACCGCGTTCGTATTGCCCACGGCCGCAAACTCAATAACCCCTGCATACTTAAGGGCATGCACAACAGCCGCCAGCGTATCGTGGTCGATCCCGTCGATGGTCGCATTAAGCTCGCTCACCTTGGCAGCCAGGATGTTCTTGAGGCTCTGCTCCATATTGTCGAGCGAGACCTCGTCAGTCAGGCCCTCGTTGCGCTGGCTTTCCAAATCCCTCGCCAGCGAAAACTGAAAGCTGCGGAAGCTACCAAAGCCAAGCTTGCGGCAGAAGCGCGAAACGGTCGCCTCGGACGTGGCGGCGGCGCGCGAGAGCTGAGCCGCCGTGAGGCGTGGCGCCTCGGACTGGTGCTCTAATATATAGTCGACAATGCGCTGCTCGGACTCGCTGTATCCCTGATGGGTACTAATGAGGGAAAGTGCGCTCTTGCTACTATCGGTCATGGATGGCTCCTGGTTGGCATGAAAATCTAACTTGATTTGCAATGCCATTGTATACGGGCATTTTCAATTACAAGATACACCTTGCCGTTTCAAGTGTTGATGGTAAACTTTCACCTACCGTTTACGGTTATGAAAGAACCTTTCACCGGAGAATTGCACCTTGTCTCTTCTCACGTGGACGGTAGGTTGGTATCTTTCAGTTGTGGAAAAACGCGCATCGAAGCGCGTGTAGGGGAGCGCCCGCGGGCGCTGTACTCAAGAAGGAGGGACACATGGCTAAGTTTGACATCATCGCCGCCACCGGTTGCCCGACCGGCATTGCGCACACCTTCATGGCGAAGGAGGCGCTGGAGAAGGCAGCTGCCGAGCGCGGTTTGACTATTAAGGTCGAGACTCATGGCCAGGTCGGTGTCGAGAACGAGCTCACCAAGAGCGAGATCGCTGGCGCCAAGGCCGTCGTCGTCGCAGCCGATAAGGATGTCCAGGCTGAGCGTTTCGCCGGCAAGCCCATGGTTTCCGTTGGTGTTTCCAAGGCCCTGTCCGTTGAGGCCGCCGGTAAGCTGATTGACCGCGCGCTCGCCGCTAAGGGCGACAGCACGGTTGCAGCCGCTGCCGATGTCGAGGACGAGGTCGAGGAGAAGGAGTCCATCGGCCATATCATCTACAAGCACCTCATGAACGGCGTCAGCCATATGCTGGTCTTCGTCGTTGCCGGTGGTGTTCTGACCGCCGTTTCGTTCCTGTGGGGCATTACGTCCTTCGATTCGACGGCGTCTGACTACAACAGCTTTGCTGCGATGCTCAAGATCATCGGCGGCATCGCCATGAACCTCATGGTTCCGGTGCTTTCCGCCTATATTGCCGAGTCCATCGGCAAGCGCCCGGCGCTCGTCCCCGGTTTTGTTGCCGGTATGATCGCCATCCAGGGCCTGCCTGTTAACGCCGAGACCGGCATGATCGACGCCGGTGGCGCCGGCGTGGGCTTCGGCTTCCTGGGCGGCATCGTCGGTGGCTTCCTCGCCGGCTATGTCATCCTGCTGCTCGAGAAGGTCTTTGCCGGTCTGCCCAAGAACCTGGACGGCCTCAAGGCTATCTTCCTGTACCCGCTGTTCTCGACGGCTATCGTCGGCCTGGTCATGCTCGGCATTTCCGGCCCCATGGCTGCCATCAACACCGCCATGATGGACTTCCTCAAGGGCCTGTCCGCCTCTGGCGCCGTTGTCCTGGGTCTTGCCATTGGCTGCATGTGCGCCTTTGACATGGGCGGCCCGGTCAACAAGGCTGCTTATGTCACCGGTACCGCTATGCTCACCGAGGCTCTGGCTGCTGGTGTTGGCACCGATACCTACAACTTCGGCACCAACTTCATGGCTGCCGTCTCCGCCGCCTGCATCGTTCCGCCGCTGATCACCACCTTTGCCGTCGTTGTCGGCAAGAAGTACTTCAGCCAGGAGGATCACGACGCCGGTGTCGTCAACCTCATCCTTGGTTGCACCCACATCACCGAGGGCGCCATTCCGTTCATGACCAAGAACATCTGGCCTGTCATGCCCATCATGATGCTCGGTTCCTCTATCGCTTCGATCCTGACCATTATGTTCAACGTTCACGATCCGGCGCCTCACGGTGGCTTCCTGGTCCTGCCCGTTGTCGAGAACGGTCCGCTTTGGGTCCTCGCGATCCTCATCGGCGCTGTTGTCGGTGGCATCCTGTTCGTGGCCTTCAAGAAGTACGACTTCGAGAAGAACCAGAAGGCCGCTCCTGCAGCCAAGCCGGTTGAGGCCCCCAAGGCCGCTGCCGTCGAGGCCCCCAAGGCCGAGGCCGCCGACTTCGTGAAGGTCGAGAATGTCTTTGTCGCCGAGGACTTCGCTTCTCGTGACGAGGCTCTGAGCTTCGTTTCCAACCAGGCCGTCAAGGCCGGTATCGCAAGCGACGCCGACGCCGTGATGAACGCCTTCCTGGCCCGCGAGGCAGAGGGCACCACGGGCATGATGGAGGGCTTCGCCATCCCGCATGCCAAGTCCGACGCCATTACCGAGGCTGCCGTCATCGTCGTCAAGGACGAGTCCGGCGTGACCGGTTGGGATACCATGGACGGCGCTCCCGTCAACGTGGCTATCGCCCTGCTCATCCCCGGTGCCCAGGCCGGCACTACTCACCTCAAGATCCTGTCCAAGGTCGCCGAGGCGCTCATGGACGAGGACTTCCGTGCCACCGTCAAGGGTTCCACCGACGCCGCCGAGATCGCCAAGACGATCAACGCTCGCCTGGTCTAATTCCACGGTACGCGAATAACATCGCCCCCTGTAATAAAGGCGAGGACTCCACCCGGAGCCCCCGCCTTTTTTCATTCCCTCTGTAAGTTGCGGTGAAATAGGGACTGTTTAAACGTTTCAACCGCAAAATCAGTCCCTATTTCATCGCAACTTACAGAAGGACATAGAGGGAACTGTCCATTGAGTCTTTGTCGCGAACATATCCTCAGCCAGAATTCCGTTCCGCCGATATTGCTCTGGATCGACCGAGTTTCCGCAGCTCGCTCGCCGGGCGGGGCGATTAAGTTTGTCGCGAGTTCCGCACGCAAAGGAAAGCACTTAATGTGCTTTCCGTCTTGCGCAGGACTGTAGAGCAGCAAACTTAACCGCCCCGCCCGGCGGGCGAGCGCAGGGATACGACATCTGTCCAACAATTCGTGTGAAACACAATGAAAAACCGTTTGATGTGAGTTAATATAAACAACGTCGTGAATCTGACTCCTGCCACATGCATGACAGGGGTTAAACACAAAAAGGAGTCAACTATGGTTTCTGAGAAGGCTACCCTCGTTAATCCTCAGGGTCTGCACATGCGTCCGGCTGGTCTGTTCGCCTCCACCATGGGCAAGTACGCCTGTGACGTGACGGTCGTCACCCCCGAGAAGGAGGTCAACGGCAAGTCCCCGATGGCCCTCATGGCTGCTGGTATCCCCTGCGGCACCGAGGTCGAGGTCAAGTGCGACGGCGCTGACGAGGCCGAGGCTCTGGCTGCTGCCATCGAGCTCATCAAGAGCGGTCTTGGCGAGTAGAACTCAAACGGGTCGCATGTTGAACAACTAAGTTCATATTTGGGGGCGCAGTGACCTGTTGTAAGGTAGCTGCGCTCTTTTGTCATGGATATGGCAAAACGCTTTATCACATGACACGGAGAGAGGAATGGGAATGTATCAGGGAGTCAACGCTTCCGAGGGCATCGGTATCGGCACCGTCATGGTCGCCGTCGATCCCGACTTGACGTTTGAGCCGCACGAGGTTGCTGATTCGGCAGCAGAGAAGGAGCGCTATCAGTCCGCTCTTTCGGTCTTCTGTGAGAAGACCCAGGCTCAGGCCGACCATATGAAGGAGACGGTGGGCGAGGCCGAGGCCGAGATCATGAGCGGACACATTGTCCTGGCTCAGGACCCGGGCATGACTGACGCCATCAACGCCGCCATTGACGGCGGCACCTGCGCCGAGCAGGCGCTCATGGACACCTCGACCATGTTCGAGAACATGTTCCTGTCCATGGACGACGAGATGTTCCGTCTGCGCGCGGCCGACATCGCCGACATTCGTACCGGTATTCTGGCCGAGCTGCTGGGCAAGGAGGTCGTCGACCTCTCCGTCTTGCCCGAGAACACCGTCGTTGTCGTGCACGACCTCACGCCGTCCATGACCGCCACGATCGATAAGGCCCACGTTGCCGGTATCGTCACCGAGACCGGTGGCCGCACGTCGCACTCCGCGATCATTGCGCGCGCCCTCGAGATCCCGGCTGTCCTTTCGGTTTCCAACAGCTGCACCGCTCTGCGCAATGGCATGACCGTTGTCGTCGACGGTGGCAAGGGTATCGTCGAGGCCGATCCCGACGAGGAGACGCTCGCTGCCTACACCGCCAAGGCCGAGGCCTTCGCTGCCGAGAAGGCAGCCCTCGAGGCCTTCCGTGGCAAGCCGTCCGTGACTGCCGATGGCATCAAGAAGATCATCGCCTGCAACATCGGTAACCCCGATGACGTGCCCAACGCGCTCGATCACGACGCCGAGGCTATCGGTCTGTTCCGCTCCGAGTTCCTGTTCATGGACTCTGCTGAGCTTCCTTCTGAGGAGGAGCAGTTCAACGCCTACCGTAAGGTCGCCAGCGCGCTCAAGGGTGCTCCGGTCATCATCCGCACGCTCGATGTCGGTGGCGACAAGGAGATTCCGTATCTGCACATGGTCAAGGAAGATAACCCCTTCATGGGCTTTCGCGCCGTGCGTTACTGCCTGGCCAATCCCGACCAGTACAAGGTCCAGCTCCGCGCTCTGCTGCGCGCTAGCGCCTTCGGTGACGTCAAGATCATGATCCCGCTCGTCACCTGCGTCGAGGAGGTCTTGGCTGTCAAGGAGCTCGTCGAGCAGTGCAAGGCCGAGCTGACCGAAGAGGGTCGCAAGTTCAACGAGAATATCGAGGTCGGCATCATGGTCGAGACGCCCGCCGCTTCGCTGCTCGCAGACCGCCTGGCCGAGGTCGCCGACTTCTTCTCCATCGGCACCAACGACCTGATCGGCTACACCATGTGCGCCGACCGTGGCAACGACACCATCTCTAACCTGTACCAGGTGTACTATCCCGCCGTGCTTCGCTCCCTCAAGAACATCATCGAGAGCGGCGTGAAGGCCGGCATCATGGTTGGTATGTGCGGCGAGGCCGCTGCCGATCCGCTGCTCGAGCCGCTGCTGATCAGCTGGGGCCTGGAGGAGTTCTCGATGAGCGCTCCGTCGATCCTGCGTGCACGCAAGACCATCAGCCAGTGGACCAAGGCCGAGTGCGACGAGCTCGCCGAGAAGGCGCTCGCCTGCAACACCGCCGCCGAGGTCAAGGCACTGCTCGAGTCCGCAGCTCGTTAATTTGGTATCAGGGGTAACCGCGTGGTTGGAATGGGCCGGCCACGCGGCCCTCACATATACAGGGGGTACTGTAAATGTTCTACACGCTAACCGCTAACCCGGCTGTCGACATGACGGTTTCGAGCTCTCCGCTCGAGCCCGACGAGAACGTCCGCACCGGCTCGGCCAGCTACACGGCTAACGGCAAGGGCCTCGACGTGTCCTTCGCTTTTAAGAAGATGGGCGTTGACACCGTCGCACTCGGCTTCTTTGCTGGCTTCACGGGCAAGTTCATCGTCGAGGAGGTCATGAACCTGGGTTGCCTCTGCCGCCCGGTCTGGACCGACGGTATCACGCGCATTAACACCTACGTCAACGATGGCCAGCACGAGTACGGCATCCTGAACCCGGGTGCTCCGATCACGCCGCAGCACCAGGAGGAGCTCTACAACATCCTGGACACCGCGGGCGATCTCGAGTGCCTGATTGTTTCCGGCTCCGTGCCTCCCAAAGCTACGCCCGACTTCCTGGCTCAGGTCATGGAGCACGCTCAGGCTCGTGGCGCCGACGTCGTCCTGGACCTGTCCTCCGACAAGCTCAAGGAGCTCGCTCACAAGAAGCCGCTGCTCATCAAGCCGAACCATCACGAGATGAAGGCCATCTTCGGCGTGCCGGTCGACACCGACGACGAGGTTCGCGTTGCTATGAAGATGGCTCACGACGCTGGCGTTCAGAACGTGCTGCTCACCCGTGGTAGCCGCGGCGACGCTTACTTCTCCAACGGCGAGGACATCTGGTACGCCAAGCGTGAGTTCAACATCAAGTTGGTTTCTTCCGTCTGCGCTGGCGACTGCACCCTCGCTGCGTTCCTGCACAAGTGGTACAGGGATCGCGACAACGTCGAGGAGGCCATGAAGCTCGCTATGGCCACCGGCGCCAACGTTGCCGAGTCCGTCGGCATCGGCGACTTCGGTCACGTCGACGAGTACAGCAAGCGCGTTGCTGTCCGCAAGCTCGATCGTCAGTAATCGAAACGCGACATATTCGTGCGCATGTGGCGCCCCGGTTTCGGCTGGGGCGCCTTTTTGTTCCGCCACGGGGGAGAGGTGTCCCTCCGTACTTCATCGCTTCCATACCGTTCACCGAGTTGTCCTAGCCTTTTACCGATGCGTGGAATATACTTTCATTAACACCTTGCTTCGTGAAAGGAACATTCATGATTTACACGCTCACTGCAAATCCCGCCATTGACTACAACATCGCCTGCGACGGTCTTGCTGCCAACACCGTCACGCGTACCCGCAACGCCGTCTACACGCCCAACGGCAAGGGCCTCAACGTCTCGTTTACGCTCGACCACTACGGCGTCGACACCACGATCCTGGGCTTTTTCGCCGGTTTCTCGGGCGAGTTTATCGTTAAGGGCGCCGAGGCCCTGGGCGTGCCCGTCAAGCCCGTGTGGACCGACGGCATTACGCGCGTCAATGTGTTCCTCAACGCCGGCCCCGACACCGAGTACAACATGGTCAACGCCGGTGCCGCCATCAACGAGGCCAATGAGCAGGAGATGTTTGAGCTTATCGATTCGCTTGATGACATGACCTGCCTGGTCATCAGCGGCTCGTTGCCTCCCAACACTTCCGAGGGCTTCCTGGCCGAGGTCCTGCGCCGCGTCAAGGCCAAGGGGGCCGAGTTCGTCCTCGACATCTCGAGCCATCAGCTGGCAGACCTCATTGCCATGGAGCCGCTGCTGATCAAGCCCAATGACGACGAGCTGCTTGACATCTTTGGCATTAAGGTAAGCGGTGGCGACGACGAGTCCGTCAAGGGCGCGATGGCCGAGCTGCACGCCAAGGGCGCCAAGAACGTGCTGCTGACCCTTGGTGGCGCCGGTGCGTACTTCTCCAACGGCGAGCACATCTGGTTTGCCAATCGCACCTTCGACGTCAAGCTGCTGTCGACGGTGTGCGCCGGCGATTCCTCACTCGCTGCCTTCCTGTCCGTGTGGCACGACGCCCCCGAGCGCGTCGAGGACGCCCTGCGCCTTTCGATGGCCACTGGCGCCAACGTGGTCGAGTGCCCGGGCCTGGGCGACTTTGCCAAGGTCGAGGAGTATAAGAAGGGCATCGCTATCCGCGAGGTCTGCTAACTCCGGCGTAAAGCTTGAGTATTTCGAGTGGTTCGCATCCGTCTTGGGAACAGGACGGATGCGTTTTTGTTTATCGGACTTGCGTGTGCAGGGGAGGCTGTTTCTTGCTAGACTTCTTGCAGATGCAATCGACAACCAATTTGATAGCCGCAGGAGGCCACAGGTATGTGCAATGTTTCGCTCAACGGTACGCAGCCGACCGATGCCTCCCTGCGAGTGCTGCGTGCGCTCGAGGCGGCCGGTCTTGAGGCCTGGTACGTGGGCGGTTGGGTGCGCGATGCCCTGATGGGATGCCCCAGCCACGATGTTGACATGTGTTGCAGCGGTCTGTGGCGGGAATCCAAGGCAGCGCTCGAGGCGGCGGATATCGCGGTCGTGGAGTCGGGTATTAAATTTGCCGGTATCACGGCCATTAGCGATGGCGAGCGCATCGAGGTCACCACGTACCGTCTGGATGGCTTTTACACCGATGGTCGCCATCCCCAGAGTGTGGAGCGTGCCGCCTCGCTCGAGGACGATCTGGCGCGCCGCGACTTTACCGTCAACGCCATGGCCTGGCATCCCGAGCGCGGGCTTGTCGACCGCTACGACGGCCAGGGTGACTTGGAGCGCAAGCTGATTCGCGCTGTCGGCGATCCCAAGCGTCGCTTTAACGAGGACGCCCTGCGCATGCTGCGTGCGGTACGCTTTGCCTGCCGCCTGGACTTTATGATTGAGCCCGAGACTAAGCGCGCGCTTGCCGAGTGCGCGCCGCTGCTCGATGCCGTGGCGCGTGAGCGTGTGGGTATTGAGCTCGAGGGCATTCTTTCGACCGGTCATGGGGGAGACGCGATGCTCCGCTATCCCGAGCTCATCTGCGCCGCCGTGCCTGAGTTGGCAGCGGGTCGCGGGTTTGATCAACGCAGTGTCTATCATGCGTTTAACGTCTACGAGCATATCGCCCGCGTGCTGACGGTGGCAGGGGAGCTGGCGCTGTGCGACGGCGTCGCGCCCTCGTCGAGCCTGATGTGGGCGGCGTTTTTGCACGATGTGTCCAAGCCCGAGTGCTTTACGGTCGATCACGCCGGCAGCGGACACTTCTACGGTCATCCAGAGCTCGGCGCCAAGAAGGCGCGCGTCATTATGGATCGCCTGGCGCTCTCGCACGACTTGGTGCGCGACGTGTGCCTGCTCATCAAATACCACGACAAGCCGCTGCGCCCCGAGCGTTCCTGCCTGCTCAATATGATGCGCGCGCTTTCGGGCGAGGGCGTCGACACTCCGCGTTTGATTGACGAGCTCATGGACCTTAAGCGTGCCGACACGCTCGGCAAGGCGCCCTCGTGCTTCTATTACGTCGAGACGATCGAGGAGATGCGCGCGCTGGCACGCGAGTTGCTGGCGGCGGGGGAGCCCTATACGCTCAAGATGCTTGCCATTAATGGCGGCGACTTGATTCGCGCCGGCGTCAAGCCAGGGCCGGAACTGGGACAGCTGCTCAACGCTGCCCTCGACGCAGTGATCGAAGATAACATCCCCAACGAGCGCGAAGCACTCCTGGCTCACCTCAACCTGGGGTAGTTAATTTGGGACGGGGCTTTTTTAGCTACTCCTGCTGTCAATCGGACGAACCGATAGTGATTTTGGCAGGGGTAGCTAAAATAGCCCCGTCCCAAATTAACTAACCGACTGACCTGCGCGTTCCATAACCTGCCGACAATTTTTCGGCAATTTGGAATTTCTTCTTGCGCTCGCGTTTTTTGTCCCGTAATATATTTCCTCGCAGCACGGCAGTGCAGATGTCATGTGGCCCGTTCGTCTAGCGGTTTAGGACGCCGCCCTCTCAAGGCGGAGATCACCAGTTCGAATCTGGTACGGGCTACCACTTCTTTTCTGCTGAGGCTTATGGCCCGTTCGTCTAGCGGTTTAGGACGCCGCCCTCTCAAGGCGGAGATCACCAGTTCGAATCTGGTACGGGCTACCATGAATCTGATACCCGGACTTCTCACGGAAGTTCGGGTTTTTTATTTCCGAGCAAACCATCTGCAATTCCCATTTGACCCATAGCTTTACGTTCTGCTTGTGGCCCTTGCGGGTACAATATGCAAGATATTTGGACGGTTAGAAGGAGCCTCATGAAGGAGTCCTCTCAGCATACATCTAAGCCCCAGGTCGAGGTTGAGGCCTCGGGCGGCGATGACAACAAGGGTGCGCGTCGCGGTGCCATTTTTATCGGCGTCGTGCTGGTTGGCTATATCGTTTATCTGATTGTGACCGGTCAGATGGGACAGTTCTGGGCTGCCATGTCGAGCGTCCAAGCGCCGTGGCTCGTTGCTGCATGCTTTTGTATGTTCCTGTACCTGTTCTTTGGCATTGTTGCCTATGCGATCGCCGTCTGGCTCGATCCCAATTCGCCCGTCGGCATTCGCGACCTGATCTCGGTCGAGGCGAGCGGTATCTTCTTTGGCAACCTGACGCCCATGATGATGGGCTCCACGCCTGCCCAGATCTACCGCCTGACCAAGGCAGGCCAAAACGTCGGCGAGGCCGGTGCCACGCAGTTCACGCGCTTTATCGTGTATCAGTTTGGCCTCGTTGCCTGGGGCGCCATTCTGCTACTTGCCCGCATGCCGTTTTTCGCCGAGCGCTATGGCGACATGACGCTGCTGTGCGTCTTTAGCTTTGGCGGACACTGCTGCATCTTGCTTGGCATCTTCGCCGTCGCGCTCATGCCTAAGACCGTCACGCGCGTCGCCCATTGCATCATCAATTGGCTCGAGCGCATTGGTGTCTCGGCCACTAAGATCGAGAGTTGGCGCACGTTTGTCGATGGCGAAATCTACTCCTTCTCCGAGAAGTTCAAGCTTTCGGCCGGACATTTTTCTTCCATGCTGCTCACCGTGTTTATCACCATGCTGCAGCTCGCGTTTTTCTATCTGGTTCCGTATTTCCTGATGCTTGCCTTTGGCCACCACGAGGTCGACTTTTTCTCGGTCATGACCGCGAGCGCCTTTGTCCAGCTGTTAAGCTCTGCGGTTCCCTTGCCCGGTGGAACTGGTGGCGCTGAGGGCGGCTTTGCATTGTTCTTGGGTCATTTCTTCGGTTCGGCCTCGACCGCCGGCTATCTGCTGTGGCGTCTCATTACGTTTATTGCGCCTACCATTTTGGCTGCGCCCCTGCTGGGACTTAAGAGCGCCCACAACGAGAGCATCCATGCGCGCTGGGATCGCGTGATGCGCAAGCTCGGCCGCACGCCTCAGACGCCCTCTGCGCCCGCTAAGCCGCACCCCACGAATGCTGTTACCGTTGATCCCAAGAAGCACGCTCAGAAGGCTTCTGGGACCGCTAAGCCGGCTCATAAAGCCTATGTGCGCCAGACAGGCGATGGTATTCGCGTATCTCCGTCGGCACTCAATAAGAAGAAGCACCCTAAGTCGCAGTAGGGCAGTCGTGCGTTCTTCATGATGCGGGGCATATTTGTGCTGTATGGGGGATAATCCTCTTACGTAGATTATCTCTCATCTGTTGATGAATGCTCGCATATCGAAGGGACATGTCCATGGCAACCAGCAAACCGCGTCTTGATCGTCGCATCGTTCGCAGCCGTAATGCCATCCTTTCGGCTTTCGAGCGCCTGCTCATGGAAAAGCCGCTGGCAGACATTACGGTGAGTGCCATCGCGCGCGAGGCCAATGTCGACCGCAAGACCTTTTACGTTCACTTTGGTACGGTTGACGGCCTGCTCGATGCCATTGCCGTCGATGTGGTGGAGATGATTGTCGACTCGGTCGAGAAAACGCTTGCTTCCATGGACGGCGATACCAACGAGCGCGCCCTGGGCGCGGCGGCGACCTTCTTTAAAACCGTTAACGAGGCACTGTGCAACAACTTGGTGCTCAATCGTCAGCTGATCGAGAACATTCCGCTCGATGATTTCATGGCTCGTCTTCGTGCGCCGCTCGAGCACGAGATTGCCGAGCGCGATCTGCTGCCCCTAGGTCTCAAGGACGAGATGTTCGACTACTATCTGGCGTTTTTGCTGTCGGGCATTATCGGTATCTATCGCACGTGGGCACTGTCTGACGGCTCGGTTCCTATTGAGCGCGTCTCAGAGGTCGCCAACGATCTGACTCTCAATGGCCTGTCGAGTCTGGAATCTCGCTTGGAATAGGCCTAGTTGGGCTCGTCGGCGTGGAAATTCCTGTTCATGAGGTTCTCCGGCGCCTTGTAGACCTCGCCGCGTAGGAGCTGCAGCCTGAGGATCCTTAAAAGAAAGTCCAGTTTATCCTTCCCACTCCAATTGGGAATCCTCCGATGCGCCTTCGCACGCTCGCAAGACCTCGATACCATGCGAGCGTGCGAATTCGACGAGCTCTGCGTTGCGGGCGTTTATGGTGCCGAAGGCGGCGGGGCACACGATAAGGCGCGCGCAGTGGACGAGGAGCTCTTTGGCGCGGGCTATGGTTTTATCCCCGATCGGCTCGAAGGCGCGCTCGGCCACGCATTCCGCCGCCAGGTCGCGCGCGAGCTCGCAGTCGATGTCCCCTTCGTGCAGAACGCCCGCGTAGAACGCCTTGCCCTGCCGGATGAGCTGGCGAAACACAGCCGACCCCGTACCTGCGCCGGCGATGACGAACGTGTGCGCATCGCCGTGCGGGCGCCCAATTTCCAAGCTGCCGAAGCGCTCGTTGAAGGTGCCATATTGAAGGCCATAGAGCTCGCCAATCGTCTCGCGCGTGAATATGTCCTCGGGTGCGCCGGCGCGGAAGACCCGGCCGTCCTTCACGCAAATCACCTTGTCGGCGCTTTTCTGCGCGAGCTCGAGTTCGTGGATGGACATGATGACAGCCACATTCCGCGATTTCGCAAGGTGGCGAAGTATTCGCAGCAGGTCGATCTGGTAGCGTATATCGAGATACGACGTGGGCTCGTCGAGCACGAGCACACGCGGATCCTGCGCGATGGCGCGTGCGAGCATGACGCGCTGGCGTTGCCCGTCGCTTATCTGCATGAAGTCGCGCTCGGCGAGCTCTTCCACATGTGCGGTTTTCATGGCCTCATCGACCCGACTATGGTCGTCGGGCGAGAGTGTGCCCATTCGCCCGGTGTAGGGATGCCTTCCCGCCTCTACGATATCGCGGCAGGTGAGGAGCTCGGTCCGGGGGCGATCTGTCAGCATAACGGCAAGGTTCCTTGCGAACTCCGCCGTCTTCCATCGGGAAATCTCCCGCCCGTCGAGCTCGACCGCGCCGGCAAGCGGTGCCAGATGGCGTGTGATAGTTTTCAAAATGGTCGACTTGCCCGAGCCGTTCGGCCCGATGAGTGCCACGACGTCGCCCGCGCGAACTTCCAGATCGACGCCTTCGACTACGACCTTCTTGTCGTAGCCCGCCGACAGGTCGCTTATGCGGAAAAGCGGCGCTCCGTCAGCCTGCGTTGCGACCGGGGTTTCGAGGTTCGCCTCCGCGCGCAGTTCCGCACGAGCCGAAAGTGCCTTCTGGCGCTTTCGTGCGAGCTTAGGACTGTTTAAGCATGGAATGTCCCCTCCGAGCGTTTTGGGCTGCGGCACGAATTTCCCCATCTACCTCACCCGCTTCTTCAACATGAGTGCGATAACCACCGGCGCGCCGAAGATGGCGGTGACGGCGCTGATGGAAAGCTCGACGGGGGAGAACAGCGTGCGCGCGATCAAATCGCAGCCCGCGCAGAAGATGGCGCCTCCCAAGAAGCACGCAGGAATCACGCGGATGGGCTTCGACGACTTCAGCGCCGACTTAACGAGATGCGGAACCGCGATGCCTACGAACGACACCGGACCAGCGAACGCGGTCACGCAGGCGGAGAGCATGCTCGCTAGAAGGACGAGCACCACGCGGAAGCGTGCGACGTTCACGCCGACGCTTTTCGCGTAGGCTTCTCCCAGCTGGAAGGCGGAAAGGGGCTTCGATATCGCGAATACGCATGCGCTCATGGTGATCACCACGACCGCGATGACCGCGACGTCGTTCCAGCTCGAACCCGAGAAGCTACCCAAAGACCAGTTGTGCAGGTTCACGATAGACTGGTCGTCGGCGAAGGCGATGAGGAAGTTCGTCGCCGCCGAGCAGATGTATCCCACCATGACGCCCGCAACGATGAGCATGGCCATGGAACTTATTCGCCGTGCGATGAGGAGCACGAAGCCGATGGTGATAAGCGAGCCCAGAAACGCTGCGGCCACCATGGCCGGCGAGGACATGGCCTGGTTCGCGCCCAGAAGCACGATCATCGTAAGCGCGACGACGAACTTTGCGCCCGAGGAGACGCCCAAGATGAACGGGTCGGCGATGGGGTTGTTGAAAAACGTCTGCAGCAGGAACCCGGAGAGCGAAAGTGCCCCGCCGAGAAGCACGGCTGAAAGCACACGCGGCAGGCGAATCTCCCAGATGACCTGGCTTTCCATGGAATTGGCCGCGCCGCCCGAAATGATGC
Organism: uncultured Collinsella sp.; assembly: GCA_965141245.1. GTDB lineage: Bacteria > Actinomycetota > Coriobacteriia > Coriobacteriales > Coriobacteriaceae > Collinsella. The sequence goes on along the minus strand of CBCSLZ010000005.1, from coordinate 58,959 downwards.
CGGGGATGTGGTCTGCGGGCACGAGCGCGCTTCCGATGCACAGGTTGGCCCCGACGAGCACGATGAGGGCAGCAGCGAGCAGCGCCGTCACGACGCGACACCGCGCGGCGCGCCCCGATTCGTCGTATGCCATGGAAAGCCGGCTTCTCATAGTGCTAGCCGAGCTTCCTCAGATAATGGAAGTCGCTCGCGTCATCGCCGGTGAACGCCCCGTGCAGCTCGTCGATAATGTCGGCGGTAGAAGTCATCTGCTGGTACATGTCGGCGCTTGTGACCCAGACGTTGCCGTTCTTCACGGCTTTGAACTGCGACAATAGCGCGTTTTTGCTTACGAAGTCGTTTAAGGTGGCAACCGATTCGTCGATGGTGCCGTTGTAGACGATGATGTCGGCATCCTTCGCCGTCGCGTAGAAGCGCTCCATTTCGAGCGTTACTGACGAACCTGACGTCGACGCCGTCTGCGCGTCATCGAGCGCGTAGTTGCCGCCTGCAAGCTCGATCATCTGCGCCACGTAGTCGCCCGCCCGCCGCGTGACGGCGGCCCCGTTCGAGTTAATGTAGAAATACGCCACGGTTTTACCTGACGACGCAAGCCTCGACGTTTGCTCGACGCGGGCCTTCTGCTCGTTGAACAGGTGCGCGGCCTCGTCTTCCTTGTCGAACAGGACGCCGAAAAGCTTAATCCACTCGACGCGCCCGAGTGCTTCGGGCTCGCTCGACGACTGTTCGGTGAGCACGACGAGCCCGAGCTTCTGCAGCTTTTCCTTCACATCGGGTGTGTGGTTGATCATGGTGTTCTCGATGGCGAGCGTGCAGCCCGAGGCCGATATTCGCTCGTAGTCGGGCGCGCTGTACTTGCCGCCGTAGGCGATCGCCCCACTTTCGAGTGCGCTTTTGAAGCCCGCGACCGAGCAATCGTCGGCCTTCGTGCCCGACATGATGATATTGTCGTTCGCATCGAGCGCGTCGACCAGGCACATCGTCGCCGACGACACGAGGTACACCTTGTCGGCGGGGCGCCTTATGACCGCGATGTCGGAGCTCAACCCATCAGGTACCTTCGCATCTTGCGGCACCACGAGGAAGCGCTCCCCGTTCGAAATGCAGATAAGCCGCAGGCCGCCTTCGAACTCGTCGACAGTGAAGTGCTTGGCGTATTCAAGCTGAAGCGTCCCCGTCGGCTTCCAGCCGCAGCCCAAATCGGCGTTGTGGAAGTCGGCCGCGGCGCTTGAAACCGTTCCCGCAGGGGAGCCGCCGCTTGCTTCGTCGCCCGATTTCTCCTTCATGGTGGATGAGTCGAAGTAGAGCGTGTAGTCGATGGTGTGCGGCGTCGACATGGCGACGGTCTCGGCCGACACGGCGATGTCCTCGTCGAGCGTGACGGGTATCTCGAACGTGGAGTTGCCGCCGTCGTTTACGGGCGCGTAGTCCACGCCGTCGACGGTCATCTTGTCGTAGTTCGAACTCGACCAGGTGATGGTCGCGGTGTAGGTGTCGCCATCCTTCACAATTGTGGTGGGCGAGGCGATGCTCGCACGCCCTGATCCACCGGAGAGCGAGACGCTCACAGTGTATTCCTGAGAGCCCGCCGTGCCACCGGTCGCGTTCGGGCTCGCACTGCACCCCGCGAAGGGAAGCGCGAGCAGGGCGACGAGAACGCAGGCGATCGCGCGCGCCGCGATGCTGTGGCGCTTCCTGTTTTCCCCCTTGGGAAGAATCGACCGCATGGCGTTACTTCAGTGCGTCGGCGCGCAGATCGACGCCGGCGGATTCGAACACGAGCGTGCGGTCGTACCACTGCTCTTTTCTAATACTCCACGCGGCGCAGGCGGTGTCCTCGTCGAGCGCTTCAACGGGCACGTCGTAGGTGTACTTGCCTTCCGCGTTTTCCACATAGGGGATGAAGTCGGCCTCGCTCGCGACGGCAGCTTCGTCACCCGTGCCCATGAAGAGCTTGCCGTAGCCCGTGCCGGAAAGTGTCATCACGCAGTGCATGGAGCCGTTTTCCACGATGAGCTGGGCGTCCACAATCCTGAACATGTTCGAGCTGGAATCTACGGTGATCGGATAGGTGCCGTCGGCCACCTTGTCGGCGGTGATGGGGGCAGCGCTTGCGTCCTCGTGCGCATCGGCCGCCTGTTCGGTCTTTTCCTGGGAATCGGCATCGCTTGCCTTTGCGCTGTCGATTGAATTTCCGCCGCAGCCGGCGAGCGAGAACGCGAAAAGCGCCGCCGACAGGGCGAAGGCGAGGGTTTTCTTCAACATGGAGGGGTTCCTTTCAATCGCTTCGACCGCCCGCGCCGTGCGGTGGGCGGTCGGGATGCGAATGCAACGGGCATGCGCAGTCAGTCGGGGAAGGCGCATGCCCGTTGCACGGGGACGCGACCGGCGCCCCCGTGCGCGGCGAGTTTACAGCTTGGCGATGGCGTCGTCCACGTGTGAGACGTAGATGTCGTCGACCGCGGCGTTCTGTCCCAGACCCTGGAGCAGGCACGTCACTTCGAAGCCAGCGGCCACGAACTTTGCAGCCCAGCTGTCGGGGTCGGTCTCGTCTGCCATGTCGTTGTTCGCGTGGTCGCCCGCGACCACCATGAACGGCGCGAGCACGGCCTTCTTGTACCCTGCGGCGCTCGCGGCGGCGATAACATCCTCGCAGGTCGGCTCAGCCTCGACGGTACCGACGAAGAACTGCGTCAAGCCCTCGTTCTTGAACACTTCCTGCATCTTGGCATAGTCGGCGTTGGAATCGGCTTCGGTGCCGTGGCCCATGAGGCACAGCGCCGTCTTGCCGTCGTCGAAGGACGCCATGTTCTCCTTAATGGCTGCGGCCACCTTCTTGTAGTCGTCGTCGGAGGTGAGCAGCGGGTCGCCGAGCGAGATCTTGTCGAACTTGTCGGCGTACTTGTCGAGCTCGTCTTTCACGTCGGCGTATTCCAGGCCAGCCATGAGATGCGTCGGCTGCACGACAATTTCCTTCACGCCGTCTTCCACGCAGCGGTCGAGCGCCTCGGTCATGTTGTCGATCGTGATGCCGTCGCGCTTCTTCAGCTTGTCGATGATGATCTGCGCGGTGAAGGCGCGGCGGATGTCGTAGTCCTGCCAGTACTTCTCGCGGATAGCGTCTTCGATGGCGCCGATGGTGATGTGGCGCGAGTCGTTGTAGCTCGTGCCGAAGCTCGTGACGAGGATGACCGGCTTCACGGCCTTCTCCTTTTCGCTCGATTTCTCGGAACTCGCGGAGGTGCTGGAGCAGCCCGCGAGCGCGACTCCGGCGAGCGCGAAGGCTCCGGTTGCTGCGGCGCCCATGAAGCCGCGGCGTGACATCTGGTCGGACATGGTTTTTCCTTTCCTCGGTTTGCCGGTCCCCCGGCGACAGTTGCTTGTCGGCACAAGCGAAAGAAAAGCGCGCCCCTCGGGGTTCACAAGGAGCTAACGCCACGGCGATGCCGTGAGGAAAAGGCGAAGCAGTCTGGCTTGGGGCGCGAGACGGTTCGCCTGCGCGTCCTACACAGTAATGTCCCTTGCCCAGGATTCCCACCTGGTTCCCTCCGCAAGCCAGCGCGGGCTGTGCGGGCGCCGCGCCGGTCATTTCCTTTTATCCGATTGTCATATGCTCGTTGCCGAAACTTTTACTATGATAGTGGGCACTTGTGAACGTGTCAAAGCCAGGGCGGGCGGCATTTCGCCTCCTGCCTGCGTATTTGCGCCGATTGCCGCTGCGGGCGCCGTGTTTTGCCCGCTGCGCAAATGGCGGCGTAAACGGTTGCGATGAGAAACGGGAAGGGAAGGCTCGGATGATTCATATCGTTGGCGCAGGCTCGGGCGCCGCCGACCTTATCACGCTGCGCGGGGCGCGCCTTCTGCGCGCGGCCGACGTGGTCGTTTGGGCGGGAAGCCTTGTGAACCCCGAGCTGCTCGCCGAGTGCAAGGAATCCTGCATCGTCTACGACAGCGCGCATATGACCTTGGAGGAAGTGCTCGACGTGATGTGCGCGGCAGATGCGCGGGGCGAGGAAGTGGTGCGCCTGCACACGGGCGACCCGTGCCTGTACGGCGCCATCCAGGAGCAGATGGACGCGCTCGACGCGCGCGGCGTGGACTACAGGGTGGTGCCCGGCGTGTCGAGCTTTTGCGGTGCCGCGGCGGCGCTTCGCCAGGAATACACGCTGCCGGGAATCAGCCAGTCGGTCGTGATCACGCGGCTTTCCGGGCGCACCCCCATGCCCGCGGGCGAGGGCATGCGCACCATGGCGGAAAGCGGCTCGACTATGGTCATCTTCCTGAGCTCGGGTATGCTCGCCGAGCTTTCCGTCGAGCTTTTGGCCGCGGGCCGCAGCTCCGATGAGCCGGCGGCGCTCGTGTACAAGGCGACCTGGCCTGAGGAGCGCGTGGTGCGCTGCACAGTGGGCACGCTCGCCGATGCGGGCGCGCGAGAGGGCATCGACCGCACGGCGCTCGTGGTGGTGGGCCGCGTGCTCGGAGCTCGCGGCGGACTTGCGCACGACGGCGCGCAAGCGGAGTCGTACGAGCGCAGCAAGCTTTACGACCCTTCTTTTGCCACGGGGTATCGGAAGGCGAGCAGCTAGCGTGGCCTTCGAGCACTACATATATACCGGGACGACCCGCCTGCGCTGCGGCTATACCACGGGGAGCTGCGCCGCGCTCGCGGCGAAGGCGGCCTGCGAGATGCTCTTGTCACGAAAGCCCGTCGGCCACGTGTCGATCGTCACCCCCGGCGGGCTGCCCGTCGAGACGGACGTGGTCGATGCATGCATCGGCGAGGGGTGCGCCCAGTGCGCCGTGCGAAAGGACGCAGGCGACGACGCCGATGTGACCGACGGCGTGCTCGTGTACGCGCGCGTGGAACATGCGGGGCCGGGCACGGGTACTGCGGGCAGCAAGGACGTGCCCGCGCACGAATCGGAAGTTTCCGTCGATGGCGGCGTGGGCGTGGGGCGCGTGACGTTGCCCGGGCTCGAGCAGCCGGTGGGGGCGGCCGCCATCAACGCGACGCCGCGCGCGATGATTACTTCGGCGGTGCGTGAGGTGTGCGCCGCGCACGGCTTTTCTGGAAACATTGCTGTGACGATTTCGGTACCCGAGGGTGTGGCCCTTGCCGAAAAGACCTTCAACCCGCACCTGGGGATAGAGGACGGCATCTCCATCCTGGGAACGACGGGCATCGTCGAGCCGCGCAGCCTCGCTGCCTTGCGCGACAGCATCGAGCTCGAGATCCGGCAGCATGCGGCTATGGGGCGGCGCGGAGTCGTGCTCACGCCCGGCAACTACGGCGGGCAGTTCATCTCGGGGCATTTCCACCTAAACGGTGCGCCGGTGGTCTTCATCTCCAACTTTGTGGGCGATGCGATTGATTGCTGCGTTCGCGAGGGATTTACCAATCTCCTTCTTGTGGGACACATCGGCAAGCTGGTGAAGGTCGCGGGCGGCATCATGGACACCCATTCGCGTACCGCCGACTGCCGCGCGGAGATTCTGGCCGCCCACGCGGCCTTGGCCGGTGCGGGCGCGAAGACCGTGTGCGAGATCATGTCGTCGGTCACGACCACGGCGGCGCTCGAGGTAATCGAGGCCGCCGGCGTGGGGGACGCTGCGCGCGCCTCGCTCGCTGCGGCAATCGAGGACAGGTTGCGCCGTCGCGCGGCGGGCGCATGCGACATCGCCGCGGTCGTGTTCGACGCCGAGCGCCGCGAGCTTTTCCGCACGTCGGGCGCCGATGCAGTCATCGGGGAATTGGGGGCGACCTATGAGTAAAGGCGTGCTGTACGGGGTAGGCCGCGCAATCGGCTGGCCGGGGACGAAGGTGGTCATGAAGGCGCGCCGCTCGCTTGCGGACATGAAGCGCATCCTTCGCGAGGAGGGCGCCTTCGACGGTGCCGAGCTCGTAGAGGACTGTGGGCTTCCGGGCGAGCGCGTGTACCGCTCGCTCGACGATGTGCCCGATCGGGGCAGCTACTTCTCGACGATGGTGGTGCGCTAGATGAGGGTTTCCTGCATAGCGTTCACTGAGAGGGGGTATGCGTTGGCGGAGCGCACCGCACGCGCGCTTTCCGATTGCGCGCAGACAGGTGAAGATGACCCTGGCTGGGACGTTTCCGTTTCGCGCGGGTTCGGCGAGGGGAAGGTCGACCTGCGCGCATGGACGGCGCTCGCGTGGGAAGCGTCGGACGCGCTTCTGTTCGTGGGCGCGGCGGGCATCGCCGTGCGGGCTATCGCGCCGCATGTCGCCTCGAAGGCAAACGATCCCGCGGTTGTGGCGATCGACGAGGCGGGGCGCTTTGCCGTCCCGCTTTTGTCGGGGCATTTGGGCGGTGCGAACGAGCTGGCGCAAACTGTGGCACGCGTGGCAGGGGCCATCCCCGTCATCACCACGGCGACTGACGTCCACGGCGTGTGGGCGGTGGATACGTGGGCGCGCCGTGCGGGGCTCGCCGTTTCGAATCCCGAGGCCATCAAGCGAGTGTCGGCGCGGCTGCTTTCGGGCGGGCGCGTGGCGCTCTATTCCGACATGCCGATTTCGGGACAGCCGCCTGAGGGGGTTGACATTGCGTCAGACCGCGCTCGGGCCGATATCGTCGTGTCGCCGTTCGCTGGCGCGAACGCAGGTGCGTCCGTTTGCGCGGCGGAGACAACGGGCGAGGTCGTGCCCGCCGGTGAGACGGGGAAGCCGGCGGGCGTGCGGGCGCAGGCGCCTGCGCCCGAGCCGCTTCGCCTTGTCGTGCCCTGCATCGTTGCGGGCATAGGGTGCCGTCGCGGTGCGTGCGCCGAAGCCATCGGGGAGGCGTTTCTTCTCGCGTGCGGGCAGGCGGGCATCTCGCCTTCGGCCGTGCGCGAGGCGGCGACGATCGACGTGAAAGCGCACGAGGAGGGTCTGCTCGCCTTCTGCCGCGCGCGCAATATCCCGCTTGCGACGTATTCCGCAGAGGAGTTGTCGCAGGTCGAAGGCAGCGTTTCGCCATCTGATTTCGTGCGTGCGACGGTGGGGGTCGACAACGTGTGCGAGCGCGCGGCGCTCGCGGACGGGGGCAAACTTATCTTCCCGAAGCTCGCTCACGGCGGCGTGACCGTCGCGTTTTCCAAGGTAACTATCGAACTTTCGTTTAAGGAGCGGTGATGGGAAAGCTCTTCGTGGTGGGGATCGGCCCGGGCGGCCCCGACGGCATGACGATTGCGGCTCGGCGCGCGCTCGAGGCGGCCGACATCGTTGTGGGGTACACGAAATACGTGGAGCTCGCGCTCGCCGCCGTGCCCGAAGCGGCGCATCTCGCGACGCCGATGATGCACGAGGTCGAACGGTGCCGCCTGGCGCTTTCGCGCGCGCAGAGCGGAGAAGCCGTGGCGCTCGTGTGCAGCGGTGACGCGGGCGTGTACGGCATGGCGAGCCCCGTGCTGGAGCTTGCGGAGGACTACCCCGATGTAGACGTGGAAGTTATCGCCGGGGCCACCGCGGCTCAGAGCGGGTCGGCGGTGCTCGGCGCCCCGCTTGCCCACGACTTCGCGGTCGTGTCGCTCTCCGACCTGCTCACGCCGTGGGAGGTCATCGAGCGCAGGCTCGCCGCCGTGGCGAGCGCCGACTTCTGCATCTGCTTGTACAACCCGCGCAGCAGAAAGCGCGTCGACAGGCTCTCGCGAGCGGCGAAGATTATGCTCGAATGGAAGGCCCCCGACACGCTCTGCGGCTGGGTACGCAACATCGGGCGCGAGGGGCAGCAGTCGGGCATGTGCAGGCTCTCCGAGCTGGGGGAGATCGACGCCGACATGTTCACCACCGTGTTCGTCGGCAACGCTGACACGAAGCTCGTAGGCGGCCGTATGGTCACGCCGCGCGGGTATCGGGAGATTCCATGCGAAAGGTAACGATCATCGGGGCGGGGCCCGGAAACCCCGACTTGCTCTCGCGCGCGGCGCTCGACGCGATCGACATCGCCGACGTGGTCATCGGCGCTCATCGCGCGCTTGCCGGCATCGACGTGCCGCCCGACGTGGTGAGATGCGAGCTCGTGAAGACGGCGGACATCGTCGCCGCGCTCACCGATGCGGCGTCGTGGCGGCGCGCCGTGGTCGTGATGACGGGCGATGTGGGGCTGTTCAGCGGCGCGCGCCGCCTGGTGGAGGCGCTCTCCGGCGACGCGCAGGTGGACGTGCGCGTCATTCCCGGCATAAGCTCAGCGTCTTATCTCGCCGCGCGCCTCGCGCGTCCATGGCAGGATTGGCGCTTCGCGAGCGCTCACGGCGTGGCGTGCGACATCGTGGCCGAGGCCGAGCGCGCAGGTGAGCTCTTTCTCGTCACGTCGGGCGGGGAAGACCCCTCGCGGCTTTCGGGCGAGCTTGTGCAGGCGGGCTTCGGGGACGCGCGTGTGACGGTGGCCGAGCGCCTGTCGTACCCCGACGAGCGCATCACCTGCGCGACCGCAAGTGAAATCGCAGGTCAGACGTTCGACGACTTGAACGTGATGCTTATCGAGCCCGCAGGCGGCGCCGGGTCGCCTGCGGGCTCTGGCGCAGCCTCCGAGGCACCGGCCGGCGCGTCTGCGCCCGCGGCGGCTTCTTCCGCGGCGGACTCTGCGGGCGCATCCCGCGCCGCGAGCTCCCGCTGGCCGTACGCTTCCTCGGGCATTCCCGACGAGCTCTTCATCCGCGGCGACGTTCCCATGACCAAGCAGGAGGTGCGCGCCGTCGCGCTCGCGAAGCTGCGCCTTACCGCGACCGACACCGTGTGGGACGTCGGCGCCGGCACGGGGAGCGTGTCGATCGAGGCGGCGCTCGTCGCGCGAGCGGGGTCGGTATGGGCGGTCGAGCGCAACGCGGCCGGCGTGCGGCTCATCCGGGAGAACGTGGCTGCATTCGGGTGCGGCAACGTGCATGCAGTCCCCGGTGTCGCCCCCGAAGCGCTCGCGAAACTGCCCGTCCCCGACGCCGTGTTCGTTGGCGGGAGCGCGGGCGAGCTTCCCTCCATCGTGGAGGCGGCGCTCGAGAAGAACTCGCAGGTTCGTCTGTGCGTGCCATGCGTCACCGTTGAGACGCTCACCGAGGCGTGCGCGCTCCTCTCGGGTTCGCGCTTTAAGGGGTTCGAGGCGTGCCAGGTGTCGGCCGCCCGCGCCGAGGCTGTAGGCTCGCACCATCTCATGAAGGCGCAAAACCCCGTGTTCCTCGTCAGCGCGCGTGGTGCAGGTGGGGAAGGCGGCGCCCGGTGAGCACGATCATCCCGCGCTTCATGGTCGCTGCGCCCTCGAGCGGGAGCGGCAAGACGGTCGTTACGTGCGCGCTCCTGCGCGCGCTCGCGCGCCGCGGCCTCGCATGCGCGGCCTTCAAATGCGGCCCCGATTACATTGACCCGCTCTTTCATCGCCGCGTCGTGGGTGCGCGCTCGGGCAACTTAGACGGCTTCTTCACCGACGCCCCGACGCTGCGCGCTCTGCTCGCACGCGGCGCCGCGGGCGCGGATGTCGCGGTGCTCGAGGGGGTCATGGGCTTCTACGACGGCATGGCGCCCGGCGTGGCCGACGCGAGCAGCTACCAGGTTGCGCGCGACACGGAAACGCCGGTCGTTTTAGTGGTGAACGGGCGCGGGGCGTCTTTATCGCTCGCCGCCGTAATCCGCGGCATCGCCGAGTTCCTGCCTTGTGCGAACGTGCGCGGCGTCGTGCTGAACAAGACGAGCGCCGCTGCCTGCGCCTACGCGGCGCCTGCGATCGAGAAGCACACGGGCGTCGCGGTTTTGGGTAATATCCCCGCTGACGAGGCGTTCTCGCTCGAAAGCCGGCATCTGGGGCTTGTGGCCGCCGACGAGGTCGAGCAGCTCTCCGCGCGCATCGACAAGATGGCCGAGCTGGTGGAAAAGAGCGTCGACGTCGACCGCTTGCTCGAAATAGCGGCGACGGCACCCGATATCCGCGAGGAACCTTACCGGTTGGAGCCGATCGCGGGAGCGCGGCCCATCGTCGCCGTCGCGCGTGACGAGGCGTTCTCGTTCTACTACGAGGAGAACCTGCGCGCGCTCGAGGACCTGGGTTGCGAGTTGACCTTTTTCAGCCCCCTGTGTGATAGCGAGTTGCCCCGGGGGACAAGCGCCCTCTATCTGGGAGGCGGCTACCCGGAGCTCCATGCGCGGCAGCTCTCCGAGAACGCGCCGATGCGCGAGGCGGTGCGGCGCGCGGTGGAATCCGGCATGCCGACGGTTGCCGAATGCGGTGGGTTTCTGTACCTGCAGCGCGAAATCGCCGATAGCGAGGGGCGGCGCTGGCCTGTTGCGGGCGTCCTTGAGGGCGCAAGCGAGAACGGGGGAAGACTGTCCCATTTCGGGTACGTGGAGCTCACTTCCCAACGCGACGGGCTCTACGGGCCGCGCGGCACACGCATCCGCGCGCACGAGTTCCACTATTTGCAGTCCACCTGTCCGGGCGGCGACTTCTGGGCGCAGAAGCCCCGGCGCGACAAGGGCTGGCCGTGTATGACGACCACCCCGTCCCTGGTTGCGGGCTTCCCGCATGTGTACTATCCTTCGAACCCCGACGTTGCGCGCGCGTTCGCGTCTGCCGCAGCGTCGTTCGCAGAGAGGAGACGGCATGGCTGAAGCAACCGAAACCGCGCTTGCCAGCATCCGCGAGAAAGTCGAGCGCGCGTTCTCGTCGGCGCCGGGCGCCGTGCTCGAAGCCGCGCTCTCCCGGATCGTGCCCGCAGACGAGTGCGCCCGCGCCGCCGCGTATGCCGCGTGGGACTCCATCGCGCACCCCTTGGGGGGATTGGGCGACTTTGAAGACGCCGTCGCGTGTATCGCCGCGGCTCAGGGGAGCGCCGAGGTTGCCGAGTTTCCCCGTGCGCTCGCGGTATTCTTCTCCGACAACGGGGTCGTTGCCGAAGGCGTGTCGCAAAGCGGGCAAGACGTGACGCGAGCCGTCGCGCGCAACATGTGCGAGGGGGCCACGAGCGCCTGCCGCATGGCGGCGTTCGCGGGTGCCGAGGTCGTGCCCGTCGACGTGGGTATGGCCCGGGGCATAGAAGACGCGCGCATGGTGCGCGCGAACGTGCGGCGGGGGAGCGGCAACATCGCGCACGGCCCCGCTATGTCTCGCGATGGGGCCGTGCGCGCGATCGAGGTCGGAATCGCCGTCGCGTGCGGGCTTGCCCGCGCCGGCGTGCGCCTTCTCGCCGCGGGCGAGATGGGCATCGGCAACACGACCACCTCGGCGGCGGTGGCCGCAGTGCTCATCCGGGCGGACGCGCGGAGCCTCGTTGGGCGCGGCGCGGGGCTCTCGGACGCCTCGCTCGCGCGCAAGCGCGACGTGGTCGTGCGCGCCATCGACGCGAACTCGCCCGATCCCGCCGACCCGATCGACGTGCTCTCGAAGGTGGGCGGCTTCGACATCGCGGCGATGTGCGGCTTCTACCTGGGGGCCGCGGCCTCGAAGGCGCCGGCGCTCCTCGACGGGGTCATATCCTGCACGGCGGCCCTGTGCGCGGCGCGCCTGTGCCCCAACGCCTTGGGCTACCTCGTGGGCACCCACGCATCAAGTGAACCCGCAAGCCAGGAGCTCCTTCGCGTGCTCGGCATAAAGGCACCCCTCGACGCAGGCATGCACTTGGGCGAGGGCGCGGGCGCCATGGCGTATCTGCCCCTTCTGGATTCGGCGCTGCGCGTGTACCGGGATGGGAAGACGTTCACGGCGACTGGCATGGCTGCTTACGAGCATTTCGAGGCCGGGAAATGACGGTGACGCTCGTCATCGGCGCCGCCGCGAGCGGCAAGAGCGCCTACGCCGAGTCCCTGTGCCTTGGGCACGACGGCCCTCGCGTGTACCTGGCAACGATGGAGCCCTTCGGGGAAGAGGGCGCCCGCCGCATCGCGCGCCATCGGGCGCTGCGCGAGGGCAAGGGGTTTTCCACCCTCGAGTGCACGCGTGACGTGGGCGCCGCAGTGTCCGGGCTTCCGCGCGGCTGCACACTTCTTTTGGAGGACGTGGGCAACCTGGTTGCGAACGAGCTCTTCGCGGAAGGCGGCTTGTCCCCACGTGAGCCCGACGCTGCGGCGCGCGAGGTGCTCGGAGACATCGAACGGCTCGCTCAGGCCGCTGCGTATACGGTGGTGGTCTCCGTCGACGTGTTCGCCGATGGGATGCGCTACGATGAGGGGACCGAGGCATGGAGGCGCGCGCTCGCGCGCGTGAACGCGGGCGTGGCGACGCTGGCCGACCGCGCAGTCGAAGTGGTATGCGGGATTCCCGTGTGGATGAAAGGCGAAGGACCTACAAGGTGAAGATAGCAGAGGCAATCGGCGCGGCTTTCGGAACGTTCTCGCGCATCCCCGTCCCGAAATCGGCCTGGACCGATTTCGGGTCAACCCATGCGCTTGCCGCGTTTCCCCTGGTGGGCCTTGCGGAAGGCTTCCTCATGACGGCGTGGGGGCACGTGGCGAACCTGCTCGGCGTGCCCGCGACCATCGTCGCGGCCGTGCTCGCGGCGCTGCCTGTGGCGGTGACGGGAGGCATCCACCTAGACGGGCTCTGCGACACCTCCGATGCGCTTGCAAGTTGGGCCCCGCGCGAGCGAAAGCTCGAGATCATGCACGACCCGCGGGCGGGCGCCTTCGGGGTCATCGGTGTTGTCGTCTACCTTATTCTGCAGTTTTCCCTGTTCACCGCGCTGCCGCTTACGGCGGGGGCGTTCCTCGCGCTTCTGTGCTCGCTCGTGTTCTCCCGCGCGCTTTCGGGGCTCGCCGTAGAATGCTGGCCTGCCGCGCGGGCGGACGGCATGGCCGCGGGGCTCTCGCCTGCGAAGAAGCGCGCGGCGATCGTCGTGCCGCTTTGCGCTTTCGCTGCGGCTTCGGCTGCTGGGATGGTCGTGTGCGCTCAGGCCGTCGGCGCCCTTATGGCGGTGGCGGGGCTTTTGGTGCTCGCGTGGTACCGCCATGTTGCCCTGTCCCGCTTCGGCGGGGTGACGGGTGATTTGGCCGGATGGTTTCTGCAATGGGCCGAGCTCGCGATGCTTGCCATGCTGGTGGCGGGGGGCATGCTTCTATGATGCTCGTGGTAGGTGGTTCGCATTCGGGGAAGAGGACCTTCGTGCGCGAAAGGCTCGGGTTCGCGGCGGACGATTTCGTCGACGCGGCGCAGCTTGCGGAGGGCGGCGTGCCCGCGGCTTTTGCCGGCCGCGTCGCGTACCGTGCTGAGGAGCTTGTACGCGCGCTCGACGCTGACCGGGCTCTCGAGTGGCTGATCGGCTTCGACGCAGTGATTCTGTCCTTGGTCGGCTCGGGGGTTGTCCCTATGCATGCGGAAGACGCCCAATGGCGCGAGCGCGCGGGGCGCCTGGGATGCGCTCTCGCTGCGCGCGCCGACGTCGTCGTGCGCATGACGTGCGGGATTCCCCAGGTCATCAAAGGAAACCTTGCCGATGCGCCCCGAGGGACGCAGGGCGCGGACGCGCCTTTGGAAGTCGTCTTCGTGCGCCATGGTGCCACGGCGGGCACGGAAGACCATCGCTACAGCGGGGCGGGCACCGACGAGCCCCTGTCGAGCGCAGGCGAGCGCGCTTTGCGCGATCTCGCGTGCGATCGTGACGTGTTCAGTGTTATCACGAGCGGTATGGCCCGCACCGACCAGACGGCGCGCATCCTCTTCCCGAACGCGGAGCTTATGGCGTGCCCCGGTCTGCGCGAGATGGATTTCGGTGACTTCGAGGGGCGAAGCGCCGCCGAGCTTAAAGAGGATGTGCGCTACCGCGCCTGGGTAGACTCCTGGTGCGAGACGCGGTGCCCGCATGGCGAGGGCAAGAGCGATTTCACCCGCCGCGTCGTCGTGGCGTTTCGGGAGGCGTGCGAATCGGAGCGCGCCCAGGGGAGTGGGCGCGCCGTCTTTGTCGTTCACGCGGGTACCGTGAAAGCGCTGCTTTCCGAGCTTGCTGTCCCGAAAATGGAATACTTCGACGTGCATACCGAGCCGGGCGGCGCATGGGCCGCCACCTGGGATGGGCGCTGCCTTCGCGACGTTCGCCCCGCTTCGGGGGGCGATGCCCGGTGATGACGATTCTTGCCGTCGCCGCCGGGTTCGCGGCCGACCTTGCCTTCGGCGACCCGCGCTGGCTTCCCCATCCCGTCGTCGCCATGGGGCGCGCGATCACGTGGGCCGAAGGCCGCCTGCGGGGCGCATTCCCGCAAACGTCCGCGGGCACGCGCGCCGCAGGGCTTGTGCTCGCCGTGGCGCTTCCGCTTGCGTGTGGGCTTTTGACCTGGGGAATCCTGCATCTTTGCGGCATGGTTCACCCCGGCTTGCGCTTCGTGGCCGAGGCATGGGCGAGCTATCAGATTCTCGCGACATGCGAGCTGCGCCGCCAGAGCCTGGCCGTGGCCCGCGCGTTCTCGAAGGGCGGCCTTGTCGCGGCGCGCGAAACCGTCGGGCTCATCGTGGGACGCGACACGTCTGTTCTCGACGAGCAGGGCGTTGTGCGCGCCGCCGTGGAAACGGTGGCGGAGAACGCGAGCGACGGCGTCATCGCGCCGCTTTTCTACCTTATGATCGGGGGTGCGCCCTTGGGCATGGCGTACAAGGCTGTGAACACGCTCGACAGCATGGTGGGCTACAAAAACGCGCGCTACATCGACTTCGGCTGCGCCTCGGCGCGCCTCGACGATGCGGTGAACTGGATTCCCTCGCGCTTATCGGCCCTGCTCATGATCGTCATGTGCCCGATCGTCGGGCTCGACGCGCGCGGGGCGGCGCGCATCTGGCGCCGCGACAGGCGTCGCCATGCGAGCCCCAACTCGGCGCAGACCGAGTCGGCGTGCGCGGGCGCGCTCGGGCTGCGCCTGGCAGGACCCGCGGTGTATTTCGGCAAGCTCGTTGAGAAACCGACGATAGGCGACGCGTCCCGCGAAATCGAGTGGGGAGACATCGCCCGGGCGACTAGGCTCATGCTCGCCGCGTCCGTATGCGCGCTCGTCGTCTTCGGTGCCGCACGTGCAACGGTCGTGCTCGCCGTGGGGGCGATGTCATGAGGGAAGACCACGCCGCGTCCCGGGCTGCCGGGGGAATCCTACGCGCCCGTGCGCATGGGGGTAGCACGCAATCGCTCGGCATCGCTTGCGAAGGGGGCGCCTCCGACCTCATTGACTTCTCGGTGAACGTGAATCCGGCAGGCCCCTCGCCGCGCGCCGTCGCCGCAGCTTGCAAGGCGCTTTCTCGAATCGACGCCTACCCCGATAGGGAAAGTCTCGCCCTCGTTCGCGTCCTAGCGCGCGCCCAGGGCATTCCCGAAGATACTATCGTCTGCGGCGCGGGCGCGTCCGACATCATCTGGCGGCTCGCCGCGGCGGTGCGCCCGAAACGCATCGTCGTGTGCGCGCCGACGTTCTCTGAATATGCGGAGGCTGCATCGTACTACGGCGCATGCGTGCATGAGTTCCCGCTCTCCGAAG
The DNA here is from genome assembly GCA_965141245.1 of uncultured Collinsella sp. GTDB lineage: Bacteria > Actinomycetota > Coriobacteriia > Coriobacteriales > Coriobacteriaceae > Collinsella. The sequence goes on along the minus strand of CBCSLZ010000005.1, from coordinate 43,532 downwards.
CGGACGACTTCGACGTGCCCGCCTCCTTCGCCCGCGCGATCGAGGGGCCGGGAGACGTGGCGTACCTCTGCAATCCGAACAACCCGACGGGGCGCCTCGTCGACCCCAGCGTGATCGATGCCGCGGCTTGCCGCTGCGAGCAGGTGGGCGCGCTACTCGTCGTGGACGAGTGCTTCCTCGGATTTGCGCCCGACGCCCGCGAAAGGAGCGTGGCCGCACGCGCCGCGTGTTCGCGCCATGTGGCCGTGCTCTCCGCGTTCACCAAGCTCTACGGAATGGCGGGGTTGCGGTTGGGATATCTGATCAGCGGAAACACCCAACTCATCGAGGGGATTCGCCGGGCGGGGCAGGCGTGGCCCGTCTCCTCGGTCGCCGAGGCCGCGGGCATCGCTGCCCTGGAAGACGTCGAATACGTCTCGCGCACGCGCGATGTATTGGCGGGCGAGCGAGCGTGGCTTTCCCACGAGCTCTCCTCGCTCGGGCTTTCCGTCGTGCCGTCGGATGCGAACTTCCTTTTAGTCCGCACGCCGGCGAAAGACATCCCCGAGCGCCTGTATAAACAGGGGGTTTTGGTCCGCACGTGCGACTCGTTTTCGGTACTGTCCCGTTTCTGGTGCCGCGTCGCGGTGCGCACGCGCAAGGAGAATGCCCGGCTTGCGATGGCGTTCAGCCGCGCGCTTCGGGCGGAAGGCGCATCGGGCGAAGGCGAACCCGTCGAACGGGGCGGCGCTTCTTGCAGCGGCGCTATGGCGGGCGCGGATGGCCGAGGCTTGGCGAAGGAGGTCGATACCCGTGGGTAGGGCGAAGCCCATCATGATCCAGGGCACCATGTCGAACGCGGGGAAGAGCCTGCTTGCGGCGGGGCTGTGCCGCGCGCTTTCGCAGGACGGCCTGCGCGTGGCTCCCTTCAAGAGCCAGAACATGGCGCTCAACAGCGGTGTCACGGCCGACGGGCTCGAGATGGGGCGCGCCCAGATCATGCAGGCCGAGGCGTGCGGCATCGCGCCCGACGTGCGCATGAACCCCATCCTGCTCAAGCCCGAAAGCGACCACCGAAGCCAGCTCATCGTGGCCGGCAAGGCGCAGGGAGCCTTCGCTGCGAGGGACTACTTCGCGCGAAAGAAGGCGCTCATGCCGCAGATTTTGGAAGCGTTCGATTCGCTCGCGGAGGAAAACGACGTCATCGTCATCGAGGGCGCTGGCAGCCCCGTCGAAATCAACCTTGCCGAAAACGACATCGTCAACATGGGGCTTGCGCGCGCCGTGTCCTCTCCCGTGCTGCTCGCGGGCGACATCGACCCAGGCGGGGTGTTTGCCCAGCTCTACGGCACGGTCGCGCTCCTTGCGCCCGAGGATCGCGCGCTTTTGCGGGGGCTTGTGGTAAACAAGTTCCGCGGCGATGTGGATATCCTGCGCCCGGGTTTGGCCCCGCTCGAGAAGATGTGCGGGGTTCCCGTCGTGGGGGTCGTGCCGTATCTTACGCTCGACCTGGACGACGAGGACTCGCTCGCGCCGCGCCTATCTGCCCGCGAGGCGCGCGGCGTCATCGACGTCGCCGTCGTGCGCCTTCCGCATCTGTCGAACTTCACCGACTTCGACTCGCTTTCGCGCGTGCCCGGCATGGGCGTGCGCTATGTTTCCTCGACGACCGATCTGGGCCGACCCGACCTGGTGGTGCTCCCCGGCTCGAAGACCACGCTCGACGACGCGCGCTGGCTTGCGGCTAGCGGCATCGGAGCCTGTGTGCGCGCGCTTTCGGACGCGGGCACGCCAGTGCTCGGCATATGCGGAGGCTACCAGCTTTTGGGAGACGAGCTTTACGACCCGCACGGCAGGGAAGGCGCTGGCACCGCGCGCGGGCTCGGGCTCATCCCTGCAAGTACGGTGTTCAAGGAGGAAAAGCGCCTCGCCCAGTCGGAGCTTCGCATCACGGGCGCCCAAGGCGCGTTCTCGGTGTGGAACGGCATGACGGCTCGCGGGTACGAGATTCACGACGGCGAAACGACCGTCTCCTGCGCCCCTGCGGGCACGATTGGCGGCAAACCAGAAGGCGCGGCCTGCGGAAACGTGTTCGGTACCTATCTCCACGGCCTGTTCGACGAACCGGGGGTGGCGCTCGCCCTCGCGCGCTCGCTTGCGCGCATGCGCGGTCTGCCCGAGAGCGTCGTGGGTGCTGCGGGCGCGACGTCCGCGGCCGATCACCGTGCGCGCGAGTTCGACCGCCTGGCCGACGGCGTGCGCGGGGCGCTCGACATGGAGTATGTCTACCGCATTATCGAGGAGGGCGTATGATCCACGTGTATCATGGCGACGGCAAAGGCAAGACCACGGCGGCGATGGGCCTCGCCCTTCGCATGCTCGCCGCAGGCCGCCGCGTCGTCGTCGTGCAGTTCCTGAAAGACGGCGAAAGCGGGGAGGCGCGCCTGCTCTCCGAGCATTTCGGCGTGCCCGTGTTCGCGGGGAAGGTGTCGGACAAGTTTACCTGGTCGATGACGCCGGAAGAACTTGCCGCGACGTGCGAGCTGCACGATGGGAACCTCGCTTCCGCGCTCGCCGAGCTCGAGGGCGCGCAGGAGGGGCTGCTCGTGCTCGACGAGGCGCTCGACGCGCTTTCGAAGGGGCTTGTCGACGAGGCGCTCGTGGACCGCGCGCTCGATTTGTCCGCGCGCGGCGTCGAAGTAGCGCTCACCGGGCGCGCGCCTTCCCGCAAGATCGTGGAGAAGGCCGACTACATAACCGAGATGCAGTGCGAGAAACACCCCTATGAGCAGGGGATATGTGCAAGGGAAGGAGTGGAGTACTAGATGGATTCCAAGGAGATGGCGCCCGGCGACATCGAGCGGCGCAGCTTCGAGATCATCACCGAAGAGCTCGGCGGCCGCACGTTCCCGCCGCTCGAAGAGCCCGTCGTGAAGCGCGTCATCCACACCACTGCCGACTTCTCGTACGCCGATTCCCTCGTGTTCACCCATGACGCCGCGCACTGTGCGCTCGACGCACTGCGCGCAGGGGCCACGGTGCTCACCGACACGAACATGGCGCTTGCAGGCATAAGCAAGCCTGCGCTCGCGAAGCTCGGCTGCAAGGCCGTATGCTACATGGCCGACCCTGATGTCGCCGCGGCTGCGCGCGCCGCGGGCACGACTCGCGCCGTTGCGAGCATGGATAAAGCTTGCGGCATCGAGGGTCCGCTCATCGTGGCCGTCGGCAACGCTCCCACAGCACTTCTGCGCCTCGCCGAGCTCATGGACGCGGGAAAGATCGCGCCCGCGCTCGTCGTTGGGGTGCCGGTCGGGTTTGTGAACGTGGTCGAGGCGAAAGAGGAGCTACTCGCGCGACGCGTGCCGGCCATCGTCGCGAGGGGTCGCAAGGGCGGCTCGACCGTGGCGGCCGCCATTATGAACGCGCTGCTCTACCAGATCACGCGCACGGGTGGCGCGAAGTGACGGCCCCTGCATCCGCGCCGGCGCTGCGTATCTTCGCCGGCACCACCGAGGGCCGCCTTCTGTGCGAATGGGCGAGCGAGGCGGGCATCCCCGCCCGTGCCTACGCGGCAACCCAGTACGGAGGCGAGCTTTTGGGTGAGCTTCCGGGCATCGAGGTGCATGCGAGCAGGCTCGACGAGGCCGACATGGAGCGCGAGCTTTCCGGCGCGCGCATCGTTGTCGACGCCACGCACCCCTTCGCTACGCTCGCAAGCGGCAACATCCGGGCCGCTTCGCTCGCCGTGGGTGCACGATGCCTGCGCCTTGCGCGCCCGGTCGAGGCGCTGCCAAAAGGCGTCGTGCCGGTCGCGTCGATCGCCTGCGCGGCGCGCTTTCTCTCCGAGAACCCGGGTCGCGCGCTTCTCACGACGGGGAGCAAGGAGCTTGCTCCCTACACGCGCGTCGCCGATTTCGCGGAGCGCTTCTTCGTGCGTGTGCTCCCGCTGCCCGGTGCTATAACGAAGTGCATCGACGCGGGGTTTTCGCCGTCGCACGTCATCGGCATGCAGGGGCCCTTCACCCGCGAGCTCAACGAGGCGATGCTTCGGCAGGTGGGCGCCCAGTGGCTTGTGACCAAGGACTCGGGAACCGTAGGCGGCACGGCCGAGAAGCTCGCCGCCGCGCGCAACGTGGGAGCGCGCTGCATCATGGTCACCCGTCCCGCCGAGGGAGGCGGGGCCCTTTCGCTTCGGGAAGTGGAAGACGCTCTCTTACGGGAGTTCGCGCGCTAGGCGCTCGCCGCGCCCTCCCGCCCGCGAGGAGGAGCGCCCCGAGCAAGCTCGACCCGTACAAGCCCGTCATCCGCCAAAAGCTCGAGGACGACGCCCGGAGCTGGCGCAAGCAGCCCTTCAATAAGTTGCGGTGAAATAGTGTCTGTTTTTGCTGCTAGATAGCATATTCAGTCCCTAATTCACCGCAACTTGTTGGTGGTGGCTTACTGGTAGCGTAGGCACTCCACCGGGTCGAGCTTTGCTGCGCGGCGAGCGGGATAGAAGCCAAAGATTACGCCAATGCCGACCGATACGGCAAACGCGATCAACACTGTCGTAATGGAGAAGCTTGGCGTGATCGTCCCGGTAGCTCCAAACTCGCTCATGATGCCCGAGCTTGCGGCAAAGAACGTGAGTCCCCATGCCAGCAGATAGCCAATCAGGACACCCAACAGTCCGCCGGTGACGCACAGCGCCGAGGACTCGGCCAAAAACTGCGCGGTGATATCGCGACGACTTGCGCCCAGAGCGCGGCGGATGCCGATCTCGCGAATGCGCTCCGTCACGTTGGTGAGCATCATATTCATAATGCCGATACCGCCGACAAGCAGTGAGATGCTGGCGACAGCACCCATGATGAGCGAGAACGCGCCCATAAATGAGTTGAGCGCATCGATGGCGCTTTTCATGGAGGTCGCCGATACACTGTCGTTCTCATCATCCTCCGCGATGCCCTTCATCGCGCGCACCTTGGACTCGATGGCCTTACAAAGCTCATCCATGTCCGTGCCCTCGGCGGCAAGTGCCGTCACGCTGGGGAATGAAGGATTCTCGTCGCCAAATAGCCCGGAGATGGTTTCGCGTGGCATATACAGCGTGAGAGAGCCCATGGAGTCGCTGCCGCCATCAATCACGCCTACAATCTGCACTTCGCCGTTGGACACCTTGATGGTTTTCCCCAGCGCATCCTGTTCGTTGCCGTACAGCTGATCGGCGCCGCCGCGGCTGATGAGCGCCACGCGCGAGCCTGATTGAGACTCGGCCTGGGAATAGGTACGCCCCGCAACGAGCTTGCCGGCCCCCACCGCGTCGAGCATGTCGCTATCGACGCCCTGCGCCATGACGGTATAGCTTTTATCGCCGGTCTTGTACTCGGTGTACGCGCTGTCGACAATTCCGATCTGTTCTATCTGCGGCACTAGTTTTTGAAGCTTCTGAACGTCAGAATCGGTGAGTTCTTGGGACGAATAGATCTGAACCATACGTGCTGCGTTGAGGCCCAGGCTGTTGACCAAGCTGTTTTGGATGCCGCCGATGAGCGAAGTCATGGTGATGACCGAGGCAATGCCAATGACGATTCCCAGGATGGTGAGCAGGCTGCGGCCCTTGTTGGCCTCGAGCGAGTGAAGGGCTTCCTGGATGAGATCGCGGGCGCTCATGCCACCACTCCTTTCGGCGGGTTGGCGGAGGCGGAAATCATGGGCAGGCTATCTACGGCGCTGCGCAGGGTCCGCGGTGCATGTGGAATATACGCGCCGTCGTGGATGCGACCGTCGCGGATGGTCACGGCACGGTCGGCCTCGGCGGCGATGCCGGGGTCGTGTGTTATGAGCACGATGGTTTTGCCGCGCTCCTGAAGTCTATGGAAGGTCTCCATCACAAGCGCTCCGGTAGCGGAGTCCAGGTTTCCCGTCGGCTCGTCGGCAAGAATTATGGGCGGGTCATTGACGAGGGCGCGCGCGATGGCGACGCGCTGCATCTGGCCGCCCGAGAGCTCGGATATGCGGTGGTCCCAGTGGTCGACGGGCAGCGTGACGGCCTGCAGCGCGTGCACGGCGCGCATTTCGCGCTGGCTGCGGGGCACATTGGTGTAGGCCAGCGGCAGCATGACGTTTTCGATAACCGATAGGCGCGGCAGCAGGTTGAAGCTCTGAAAGACAAAGCCAATGCTCAGGGCGCGAACTTCGGTGAGCTCGTCATCATCGAGCTCGGCCACGTTGAGCCCTTGCAGGTAATAGTCGCCCGCCGTCGGTTTGTCCAGGCAGCCCAGGATGTTCATAAGCGTTGACTTGCCCGAGCCCGAGGGGCCGGTAATGGCGACGAATTCGCCGCTCATTACCGCCAGGCTCACGTTGTGCAGGATGTGGGCGCAACCTGCCTCGCTCTCAAAGATGCGGTGCACGTTGCGAATGTCGATGACGGGACGCATTACATGTCCTCGTCGGCAGACATACTGCCCGAATCCGCGCCGTAGCCGCCGTCAGCCGTTGCGTTCGCTCCGGTGTCCATGACGAGGGTGTCGCCGTCGCGCAGCTTGGTAACCGGCACGTTGGGATTGATCTCGTTGCCCTGGTCGTCGCGCTTGACCTGTGTCTTGCCGACTACGGCTTCGTTGTCGTTTTGCGTCACGACGGTCACCTTCACGCGACGGGTTTGCTTGCCCTCGTCATCAGTCGCCACATTGACGTAATAGTGTTCGCCGTCTTCGGTCATGAGCGCCATCGTCGGAACCATCACTACGTCGTCGAGCCGCTCGGTCACCACCGAGACCTCGGCCGTCATGCCCGGCTTCAGGCGCGCGTCGGGCGACTCGATGAGGATATCGACGTTAAAGGTTACACTGCCTCCGCCACCGTTAGCGGCATCGGAGTTTGCCACCGACGCGATAGCCGTGACGGTGCCCTGGCTCACGATATCGGGAAACGCGGGATACGTGACGTTGGCGCTCTGCCCAACGGCGATCTTGACGATGTCCTTTTCGCCCACCTGCACGGTTACCTTCATCTTGGACAGGTCGGCGATCTGCATGCACTGCTTGCCGCCGCTCGTATCGCTTTCGCCCATGATCATGCCGCCTGTTACCGTGGCGCCCACCTTGGCGTTGAGCTCCACGATGCTACCCGAGCTTGGGGCCGTGACCGTACGGCTGGCTGCCTTGGCGTTCGCCTGATCGAGGTTTGCCTGGGCCGATGCGAGGCTGCGCTGTGCGGCCGATACGGCGTTCGTGTCCGCTGATGCGTCGGAGACGCCAGCCGCTGCGGAAGCTCCATCGACGTCCGTCGTTGGGGTGGCCTGCGCGGCAGCGGCGGCTTTCTGCGCGTTGGTAAGGTCTTCCTGGGCGGCTGCAACTGCACGCTGCGCCTCGGTAACGTTGCGATCGAGCTCGTCGTTTTTAATGGTCATAAGCACGTCGCCCTCGTTGACGGATTGGCCTGCCTGCACGTTGATCGAATCGACCGTACCGTCGACAGAAGGGGAGACCACTGAGGACGAAATAGGTTTGAGCTGGCCTTTCGCCTCGACTGTTGTGGTAAACGTGCCCTCGGTCACCATGTCGGTCACAGGCCCGCTAGTGCCCTGTGGCTGCGCATTGATAACCAGGGTTGCGACAATGGCAATGAGCGCGATGGCGCCCACGACGCCGGCGGCAATACCGCGTCGAATCAGCTTTTTGCGTCGACGTTCGGCACGTTTTGCCTTGAGCTTGGCATATGCCTCTTCATCGGAAATCTCGGTCGCATCGTTCGCGCGTCCGTTCTGCTTATCGGCATGTACGTTTGTAATCAGAGGAATCGTTTCGGTGACATCTTCGGGCGTGTGCTCGGTATCATCCGGGCCCGGGGTGATCTTGGGGACATTCGGCATAGCGTCTCCTTTATAGAAAGTACCTCGATAAGTATATGCGCCCACCGGTTGGGGCGGGCGCATAGGACGGTTTCTTTCGGAACTGTTAGATTGGTCGCAGCAGCTCCACGTTGTAGGAATGCGCGCATTGCACTACGAGTGGACAACCACGCACAGGCCGACTTTGATGCTATCGTGCAGTGCCTTTGCATCGGCCAGGCGCAGGTTGATGCAACCGTGGCTGCCGCACCACTTGTACGACTCGGCATTATCGAAGCTCTTGTCGTTTTGCCATGTAGCGTCGTGGAAGCCGATCATATTGCCCTCGAACGGCATCCAGTAGCTCACCGGGCTCTCGTATTTGGGCTTACCGGTCTCGGGGTCCTTGGCTCCGATCAGGGTGCTGCCGCCGTCGTTGCTGTTGATCTGCCACACGCCCTCGGGGGTGGCGTCTTCGCCCGGTTTGCCGGAAATAAAGTTGGCCTCCCACACGATATTGCCGCTCTCGTCATAGTAGCGCGCGTGCTGCTCTGACAGGTCGACGTCGATATACGCCTTCCAGTCGGGCTCTCCCTTTGCGGTAAAGGTGTCGGCCTTCTGGGAGTACTTGATCTCGATTTCGCCGGTCTGCTTGTTGTTAATGGCGTCCTCGACCTGCTTGGCGAGCGAGCTGCTATCGATAGACCAACCAAAGTCACCGCCTTCGACGGCGCACTGCTTGCCATCGGCGCGCGTCCACCAGCGAGTGGAGCCCACGGTATTAAAGCCGTTGGCTAGCTCGGCTGCCCAGCTGCTGATCTGTGACGTATCGAGCGTGGGGTTGGCCGGATCGGCAAAGCTGATCCACTGCAGCACGGAAGCGCCATCAACCTTGCCGGCATCCTCGCCGTTGAGCTTGAGGGTCACGTTGACGCCCAGGAAGTTGTTGGCGGCATCGCATGCGGCCTGAATCTGATCATCGGTCAGCGTTCCATTGAGCGGCTCATAGGCATCGTTGCCGAGCTTGGAAAGATCTACGGTTTCGGCCAGCGAGGCAAGCTCGAGCTCGGCATACTTAATGACATGCTCGCGGTTGATTTTTTCGTTGGAGCGCGCTTTCTCGACGGTAAACTTGCCCGCTTGCTCGTCATATGAGCTATTGGCCTCGAACGTGCCCGAACGGCCCTCGTTAAACTCGTCGATGGCGGCGCCTAGATCCTCCTCAAACTTCTTTTGGTTAAAGGCGTCGGAGAGCATGGACAGGTCGACGTCTTGATCAAGATCGACTTCGTTGGAGGTAGCGGTTGTTTTGGTCTTGCCGCTTAAGGATTCCACAAGGCGGACCGGCCATATAAAGGCTTCGTTGTGGCTGATGATTTCTTTTGCGGCAGCTTCGCCATCGACGATGGGCTCATCGGACTCGGGCTGATAGGTCCAGCTAAAGTCATCGCCTGTCACGGCGAGCTTATAGTGTTTCCATGCCGAATTGACCTTAGTAGCGGCAGACGAAGCGTTGGAGAACGAAACGTCGACGCCGGCAATGGTGGTATTGGGGTAGGCTAGCTGCGAAAACGCTACGATGCCTACGATATAGACAATGACGATAAGACCCAGGACGACAAAGAGCGTCGTCTTTTTGCCCGACTTATTGTTGCCGGCGGACTTGCGCGCGGGGCCGCGATCGCCTCGAGCGTGCGTGGGGGGCTGCTTGGGCGCATTGCCGTTTGTCTGGCGCTGCTGACGTTGTTGACGCTGCTGTCGCTGTTGGTTCGGGCGTTGAGAAGCGTTTGCCGCACCACGCTGCTGACCGTGGCTCGGCGCGATAGGACGCGGTGACTGAACGCCGCCGGTGTGCCTGCTCGGCTGCTGCGGATCGGGAATCAGTTGAGTTCGATCTTTTTGCGACATCGTATGCATATCCTTCGAATTTCGCCTTATGGCTCATCGTGTTTTTACTGGGCTTGCATTATAGCGATTGCCCTGCTGTTTGTGGTACGGAAACGGTGGCATTCAAATGAGGTGGGACATTTGTCCCACCTTTGAGTCGTTCTTTGCCGTTATCCGCACACACCGCATTTTGCACAGGCCGAAAGTGCGGCCGGGGCCTGCGCGATGCCGCCCTTTGCCGTCTCTCGCAGCGTGGCCGGCAACGCGTGACCCACCGAGAGCATGACATGTGCCATCTGGTCAAACGGCACCAGGCTCTTAATGCCTGCGAGGGCGAGTTGTGCCGAGCTAAAGGCCGCTGCCACGCCGATGGCGTTGCGGTTTTGGCAGGGCACCTCCACGAGGCCCCCGACGGGGTCACAAACGAGGCCCAGCAGGTTACTTAGCGCGATGGAACTGGCGTCGAGAGCCTGCTCGGGCGTGCCGCCGAGCATCTGCACCAGCGCGGCGGCTGCCATGGCGGCGGCGCTTCCGACCTCGGCTTGGCAGCCGCCCTCGGCGCCGGCAACGCAGGCGCTTGTGGTGAGGTTGAGGCCGATGGCGGCTGCGCAGTAGAGCGCGTCCATGACTTGCTCGTCGTCGAGCTGAAGGTGATCGGCGAGCGCCAGCACGCAGCCGGGCACGACACCCGCGGATCCTGCCGTCGGAGCTGCGACGATCACGCCCATGGTGGCGGAGCGCTCGAGCACGGCCATGGCGCGGGCCACGGCTTCGGTCTGGACGGGGCCCATCAGGCTTTCACTCAAATCGTTGCGGCCGGTGGCTTCGACAAGCTTGGCCTCGCCGCCGATAAGCCCGCCAAGCGAACGCTGCGGATTGGCGATGGGGGCCGTGGTCTCCTCGCGCATGACGTCGAGCACGCGGCGCATGGCGGCGACGGCGTGGGCCTCGCCGGTCAGACGTGCCTCGCGAACGGCCATGACGGCGCCGATGCTGAGCCCCAGTTCCTCGCACGCATCGAGCAGCTGCTCACCGTCGTCGAAGATTTCCTTGGCCGAGACGCCGGGGGAGAGCGACGAGGCAGAACCGGGGAGCTCGATAAACGTTGCGTAATCGACATTGTCGAGCTTGCGCAGCATGGGGACGACGGTGTCGTCGGGCGCGCCGTCGGTCTCAAAGACGGAGTAGGCCTGGCCGCCCACTTCGGTGCGGTAGGTGCGGCAGAAGGCGATGTTCACGTGTGCGTAGGCGAGCATGTTGGTGAGCGCGGCGAGTACACCGGGGACGTCCTTGTGCGCGACGAAGAGCGTGGAATACATGCCCGAGATGTCGACGCCGACGCCGTTAATGCGGCTGATGCGCATCTTGCCGCCGCCCAGGCTCTCGCCGCGGACCTGTGCCGTGGCGCCTGTGTTGTCGACCATGTCGATGTCGACGGTGTTGGGGTGGATGGACGCGTCGTTGCCCTTGATGTCAAAGTGATATTCGAGGCCCTGCTCGCGTGCGAGGTCGAAGGCCTGCTTGATGTTCTCGTCATCGGTGTCGAGGCCCAGGATGCCTGCGACGAGCGCGCGGTCGGTGCCGTGGCCGCGGTAGGTGTGGGCGAAGGAGTTCCACAGGCCAAAGGTGACTTTGGTGATGCGGCCTTCCAGCAGGCTGGCGGCAACTTGGGCGCAGCGCAGGGCGCCGGCGGTATGCGATGAGCTGGGGCCGACCATGACGGGGCCCAAGATCTCGAATGCCGAGGTCGTAGCTAGTGTTTGCGGCTTGCCTGCCATATGCGCTCCTGTTCTATCCCATCGTCCCGAGGGGCGGGGTATAAGGTCGCCTGCTCGGACAGTCCTGCTCGCACGGAGAGCACATTAAGTGCTCTCCGGCTCGTGCGGAACTCGCGATCGACCTTATGCCCCGCCCCTCGGGACTAAGGATACATGGTTGGAGTTGCTAGATGGCGAAATTCATTAGCTAGGGACGTGTCTTTCCTGGCATATCGAAACATCTTCACCATCGTTTATATAAAAAAGAAGTACCGGTTGGGGCCGGTACTTCTTTTGGCGCATCGATATTGGCTGTGGCTTTTCTCGTTAGCTTACAGGCCGCAGGCTGCTTTGAGTTCTTCGACTCGATCGGTTTTCTCCCAGGTGAAGTCGGCGTCTTCGCGGCCGAAGTGACCGTAGGCTGCCGTCTTTTCGTAGATGGGGCGACGCAGGTCTAGGTCTCGGATGATTGCACCCGGGCGCAGGTCGAAGGTCTTCTCTACGGCCTCGACGATCTTGTCCTCGGCAACATGCGCGGTACCGAAGGTGTCGACCATGATTGAAAGGGGCTTGGAAACGCCGATGGCGTAGGCAAGCTCGACTTCGCAGCGGTCGGCCAGACCGGCTGCGACCACGTTCTTGGCGACCCAGCGCGCGGCGTACGCGGCGGAGCGGTCGACCTTGGTGCAGTCCTTACCGCTAAAGGCACCGCCGCCGTGACGGCCGTAGCCGCCGTAGGTGTCGACGATGATCTTGCGGCCGGTGAGGCCCGTGTCGCCCATGGGGCCGCCCACAACAAAGCGACCGGTGGGGTTCACGTAGATATCGGCGTTATCCCACGGCATGTTCTCGGCAGCCATGACCGGGGTGATGACGTGCTCGATGAGGTCGGCCTTGATCTTGCCCATGTCCTCGATCTCGGCGGCGTGCTGCGTGGAGATGACGATGGTTGTGACCTCGACGGGCTTGCTTTCCTCGTAGCGCACGGTGACCTGGGTCTTGCCGTCGGGACGCAGATAGGCGAGGGTACCGTCGTGACGCACGGCGGCCAGGCGCTCGGCCAGGCGGCTTGCCAGGTAGTGCGGCATGGGCATGAGGGTCTTGGTCTCGTTGGAGGCATAACCGAACATCATGCCCTGGTCGCCGGCGCCGATCAGGTCGATCGGGTCGGTGGTAGCGCCGGTCTGGGTCTCGAAGGACTCGTCAACGCCCTGGGCGATATCGGGCGACTGCTCGTGAATGAGGCTCATAACGCCGCAGGTGTCGCAGTCAAAACCGAACTTGGCACGGTTGTAGCCAATGCGGCGGATAACGCCGCGGGCGATTTCCTGTACGTCGACGTAGGCCTGGGTGCGAATCTCGCCGGCGACGATGACGGTGCCGGTGGTCACGAGGGTCTCGCAGGCGCAGCGGACGTTCTCCACGTTGGCCGGCACGCCGTTGGGGGCGATGTAACCCTGCTCCTGGAGCTCTATTTCTTTGGCGAGGATTGCGTCGAGGACGGCGTCGCTGATCTGGTCAGCGATCTTATCGGGATGACCTTCGGTCACCGACTCCGACGTAAAAACAAAGGACCCGTGTTGGGGCGGGATGGAACGAAGTTCTTCTGACATGATTGTCCTTTCAAAAACGTGTCCCGGCGACCGTTACCATTCCGCCGGGCTCTCTATGCAAGGGCACATCATAGCGCGTAAATCAAACATTCACACCCTTTCCGCACCTACTCATTGGGGACAGACTTAAATGACCAGCCTTCGCTAAGTGCCGACAGGTTGCCCAACGACTGGTCATTTAAGACTGTCCCCAATGAGTAGCCCAAAGAATGGTCATTTAAGTCTGTCCCCAATGAGTAGGTCGGTGCCCTTTGTGCGGAGGTTGCTTTGATGCTTTATACTGATGCAGTTAGACATCCATCCTGCAATCGAGGAGATTTCCATGGCATCAGACGTTCGCGTCCGCTTTGCACCCTCACCGACGGGCAAGCTGCACATCGGCGGCGCCCGCACCGCTATCTATAACTGGGCTTTCGCCCGCGCAAACGGCGGCACGTTCATCCTGCGCATCGACGACACCGACCCCACCCGCTCCACCGACGAGAACACGCAGATCATCCTGCGCGCCATGCGTTGGCTGGGCCTGGACTGGGACGAGGGTCCCGAGGTGGGCGGCGATTTTGGCCCCTACGCCCAGACCGAGCGCCTGGACCTGTACAAGCAGGCCGCCCAGAAGCTTTGGGACGAGGGCAAGGCCTATCCTTGCTTCTGCACCAAGGAGCAGCTCGACGCCGACCGCAAGGCCGCGCAGGAGCGCAAGGACCCCTTCCAGGGCTATCAGCGCCGTTGCCGTGATCTTGATCCCGAGGAGGCCTGCCGTCGCATCGAGGCCGGCGAGTCCTACGTCCTTCGCATCAAGGTGCCCGAGGACCGCGGCGACGTCGTCATCCACGACGCCGTCCACGGCGAGGTGACCTTCGACGCCAAGGAACTCGACGACTTTGTCATCTTCCGCTCCGATGGCACGCCCACGTACAACTTCGCGACCGTCGTCGACGACGCCATGATGAAGATCACCCATGTCATCCGCGGCGACGACCACCTGTCCAACACCCCGCGTCAGGTCATGGTCTACGAGGCCCTCGGCGCGCCCGTGCCTACGTTCGCCCACATCTCCATGATCCTGGGCGCCGACGGCAAGAAGCTCTCCAAGCGCCACGGCGCCACCTCGGTGGAGGAGTACCGCGACGCCGGCTACCTGCCCGATGCCTTCGTCAACTACCTGGCGCTGCTCGGCTGGTCGCTCGACGGCGAGACCACGATCATCCCGCGCGATGTCCTGGCTAGCAAGTTCTCGCTCGATCGCATCTCCAAGAACCCGGCGACCTTTGACCCCAAGAAGCTCGATTGGGTCAACGCTGAGTACATCAATGGCATGTCCGATGCTCAGTTTGCCGACGAGATCATGGTCCCCGAGCTGCACGAGGCGGGTCTCATCGAGGGCAATGTCGAGTACGGCGAGGATTGGATCGATGCGCTTGCCGCCATCGTCAAGCCGCGCACCAAGATGCCGACCGACGCCGTGACCGTCGCCGCTCCCATCTTCGCTACGGCCGAGACGCTCGAGTATGACGAGAAGTCCGTCAACAAGGGCCTGGCCAAGGAGGGCATGGGTGCCATTCTGGATGCCGCCAAGGCCGCGCTCGAGGGCGTGGACGAGTGGACGGCTGCCAACATCGACGCCGCGCTTGAACCGCTGCCCGAGCAGATGGACCTTAAGAAGCGCGTGGTGTTCCAAGCCGTGCGCGTTGCCGTCTGCGGCAACATGGTGAGCCCTCCGCTGGGCGAGACCATGGCACTCGTCGGCCGCGACGACTGCCTGGCGCGCATCGACCGCGCCCGCACGATGGCGCTGTAGCAGCCGTGTAAACGCACGTATCCGAGCCCCGTTCACCCCGAGCGGGGCTCTTGTTTCTGAAGACGAATGGGATGGGAGGTGCTGGGGCCATGGCCGAGCAACTGTCGCTGTTTGGTTCGCCGGAACCGGAGGAGGCTTCGAAGCCCGCGGCTCCTGCCGCCGCCCCGGCGCAGCCCGGGCCCGCACCCGAACCCGTCGCCGCCTATGCGAGCGTGGTTCTCGACATCCCGACGCGTGCGCTGTCCGAGCCGTTTGCTTACGGCATTCCGCAATCCCTCGCCAACGAGGCCCAAGTCGGGTCTACGGTCCTGGTCCATTTTGGCAACCGTGCGGCCGCGGGCTATATCATTGACATTGCGTCTGAGCTGGGCGACCTGCAAGGCAACAAGGTCCTCGATCCTGCGCGCATCAAGCCCGTCGAGGCGATTCTCAGCAAACCGCTCTTTACCGCGGAGGCTGCCCGTATCGCACGTTGGATGAGCCGCGAGTATGTCGCGACGCTTTCCGAGTGTCTGCGCCTGTTCTTGCCCCCGGGCGGCAGCCCGCGGGTGGTCAAGGGCGACGACGGCGTGTGGACGGTTGAACGTCCCGCCGTCAAGCCTATCCAAAACCGCTGGGTCATGCTCACGCCCGAGGGATTTGACTATACGCCGCCCAAAACCGCCGTTCGCCAGCGTCAGCTCATCGAGGCGCTCCAGTGCGGACCGGTCACGACGCGCGACCTCAACCTGCTCTATAACAGCATGTCGGCGACCATCAAGGCGCTCGAAAAGCGCGGCGTCGTGGTGGTAGAGGAGCGCCGTGCTTGGCGTGGCTGCAACGAGCAGACCACGCTGTCCTCGGCAAGCGGTAAGGCGCCGGTCTCCCTTACCAACGGTCAGCAACAGGCACTCGCGCAGATTGAGCGCGCCCGTCTGGACGCTCATGGCGACGTGGTGCTGGTTGACGGCGTCACCGGCTCCGGCAAAACCGAGGTGTACCTCTCCGCCATCGAGCGCGTGCTAGCGGCCGGCCGTTCGGCCTGCGTGCTCGTGCCCGAGATCTCGCTGACGGCTCAAACTGTCGGCCGCTTCCGCTCGCGCTTCGGCGAGACGGTCGCTGTATTCCATTCGCGTCTTTCTGCTGGTGAGCGTCTGGACCAGTGGGATATGGTCGCCAGCGGTGCCGCACGTGTGGTCGTGGGCGCCCGCTCGGCGCTCTTTTGCCCGCTCAGCGACTTGGGCCTCATCATCATCGACGAGGAACATGAGACCAGCTACAAGCAGGGTTCCAGCCCGCGCTACCACGCGCGTGAGGTGGCGGCCGAGATGGCTCGCCGCTATCGCTGCCCGCTTGTGTTGGGCTCGGCCACGCCTTCTGCCGAGGCCCTCGACCGCTGCCGTCGCGGCATGTACAACGGTGCCACCTGGACTCGTGCCGAGATGCCCGAGCGCCCGGGACACGCCGTGCTGCCGACAGTCCGCATTGCCGACCTGCGCCGCGAGTTCTCGCACGGCAGCCGCTCCATGTTCTCAAAGCCGCTGATGGAAGGCCTGGAGCGTGTGGTCGAGCGCCGCGAGAAGGCCGTGCTGCTGCATAACCGCCGTGGTTTTGCGCCGTTTTTGATGTGCCGCGAATGCGGCTGCGTGCCCACCTGCAACCACTGCTCCACCGCTCTCACGTACCACGAGCGCACGCACACGCTGCAGTGCCACACCTGCGGATCGTCCTGGCGCGTGCAGCCGTATCCCGCGCCCACGAGCCGTTGCCCCAAATGTGGCAGTCGCTACCTGGCAAAAATGGGCCTTGGCACGCAGCAGATCGAGGACGCATTGCTTCAGATGCTTCCCGAGGACGTCGCCATTATTCGTATGGATGCCGATTCCACGCGCGGCAAGGATGCGCACAAAAAGCTGCTCGAGCAGTTCGATGCAGCGGATTGCGCCGTGTTGCTGGGCACCCAAATGATCGCAAAGGGTCTCGACTTTCCCGAGGTCACGCTCGTGGGCGTGGTCAATGCCGATTTTGCCCTCAAGCTGCCGGATTTCCGCGCAGGGGAGCGCGCCTACGACCTGCTGGAACAGGTGGCGGGCCGTGCCGGTCGCGGCGATCGCCCTGGCGAGGTCATCATTCAGACGTACCTGCCCGAGGACCCTGTCATTCGCGCCATCGCCGAGCACGACCGTTCGATCTTTACCGATTACGACTTGGACCAACGCCGCGACGCGCTGTATCCGCCTTTTGTGCGCCTGGTCAACATCTTGGTATGGTCGACGAACGCGGATGACGCGCGGGGCTACATTGGTCGCATTGCAAAGCTCCTCAAGCGCCGCTGGCATGCCGCCGCGCCCGACTTTTTGCGGGCGGGCAGCGCGGTGCCGCAGGTGCTGGGCCCGGCTTCGTGTGTAATCGAGAGAGCCAAGGACCGTTATCGCTTCCACCTGCTTGTGAAGTCGCCCGTGGGGTACCATGTCTCTGATGATATCGACGCCTGCCTCAAAGAGGTGGGCTCCATGCGTGGCGTGAGCGTGAGCGTTGACGTCGACGCCTATGATTTGATGTAACAACCCGAAAGGATGGCCATGGAAGCCAACGGAATCGTACTTTCGCCCGACCCTCGTCTGCGTCAGGAGTGCGCCGTCATCGAGGAGATTACGCCTGCGATTGAGGCGCTTGCCGAGAAGATGAAGAAGATGATGTTCGAGAACGGTGGCTGCGGCCTGGCCGCTCCGCAGATCGGCGAGCTCATCCAGCTCGTCACCATCGACTGCGACTACACCGACAAGAACGACTACGATCCGTACGTGCTCATCAACCCTGTCATTGTTGAGCAGAGCGACCATTTGGTGCCGTTTAGCGAGGGCTGCCTGTCTATCCCCGGCATTAGCTGCGAGATTGAGCGTCCCGACCATGTCGTCGTCGAGGCGTACGACCTGGACGCCAACCTGATTCGCTACGAGGCCTCGGGCGACCTGTTCTGCGTGTGCCTGCAGCACGAGATCGATCACCTGCACGGCAACACCATGTTCGAGCGACTGAAGCCCATGCAGAGGCTCAAGGCCGTCAAGGAGTACCAGGACGCCCTGGCCCGTGGCGCTCGACCGGGCGAGACGGAGTAGGTTTGTCCGTCCCCGGGGCGCCCGCCTATATCATCCGGTGCTCACACATTCTCGCTGCGCTGCGAAACTGCGCGCGGGACGATATAGGCGGGCGCCCCGGGGACTACGTTGACGCTGCTTGACTCGCCCGGGTGCCGTTGGGCCAGGGAGGGGCGTCTTCGCTGATAGTCTTTGTTGAGAGGGAGCTGCTTTTATTGCGGCTCTTTCTTTGGTTTTGGGTATATTTGTTCTTGTTGAAATGTTATTGCGGATGGGCTGGTGACTTGGCTTTCCGCTGTTATTTGTAGCCGTCTCGGCTCGTTATTGAGAGGAGACTAACTTTTATGCGTATTGTGTTTATGGGTACGCCTGATTTTGCTGTGCCTTCGCTGACTTCGCTTGTTGAGGCTGGGAACGAGATTGCGCTCGTAATTACTCGTCCTGATGCTGTTCGTGGGCGTGGTAAGAAGCTTGAGCCTTCTCCTGTTAAGGCTAAGGCGCTCGATTTGGGTTTGCCGGTTGTTGAGGCCAATCGTATGACGCCTGAGGTTGTTGAGGCGCTCCAGGCTGTGCAGGCTGATATTTTCTGTGTGGCTGCCTATGGCTGCATTTTGCCTGATGAAGTGCTGCATATGGCGCCGCTTGGTATTGTGAATGTTCATGCTTCGCTGCTGCCTCGTTGGCGTGGTGCTGCTCCCATTCAGCGTGCCATTCTTGCTGGTGACGAGGTTGCCGGCGTTTCCATTATGCGTATTGGACATGGAGTGGATACGGGCGCTTATTGCGCGCAGGCTTCGACCTCGGTTGCCGGTAAGCATGCCGAGGCACTGACTATGGAGCTTGGCGAGCTGGGCGGTAAGCTGCTGGCCGATACGCTTTCCTCGCTTGCCGATGGGTCGGCTGTTTGGACCGAGCAGGATGAGTCTCTTGTCACGCATGCTGCCAAGATTTCCAAGCAGGAGATGCGTCTGGATCCGCAGATGGGGGCGCTTGATTGCGTGCGCCACGTGCTGGCTTCGTCCGATACTGCGCCTGCCCGTTGTGTGATTGCCGGCAAGTCGGTTCGCGTGCTCGATGCTGCACTGGCTGATGTGTCGCTTGGCGAGGGCGCTGTTGCCGTTAAGAGCAAGCGTGTTTACCTGGGACTTTCCGATGGCGCGGTTGAGCTGCTCGAGGTTAAGCCCGACGGCAAGCGTGCCATGGCTGCTTCTGCCTGGGCTGCCGGTCTGCAGGGTTCCGATCTGACGTGGGGTGTTTTGTTATGAGTAAGCTTTCCCCCGCGCGTAAGCTTGCGCTCGATGTGTTGATGGAGGCCGACCGTCGCGGCATGTATGCGCGCGACGTGTTGTCTTCCCGTGCTTCTGCCAAGGCCATTGACCAGCGCGATTCCGCGTTTGCCGCTCGCTTGGCGCTCGGTGTTGCCGCGACGCAGGGCATTTTGGACGAACTGCTCGATCAGTTCCTCGATAAGCCCAAAAAGGTCGCGCCGCGCGTTCGCATGGCGCTTCGCATCTCGGCTTTCGAGATGCTTTACCTGCATACCCCGGGTCGCGTTGCCGTGAGCCAGGGTGTTGAGCTGGTTCGTAGCGGTGCTAAGTCTGCCGCGGGCCTGGCTAACGCGGTGCTGCACAAGGTTGCGGACAACGTTGAGGGCTTTGCCACTGCATCCGATGCGGATGAGTCCGAGCGTCGTTTGGTTCGCCTGTCTCGCTTGATGGGTCTTCCTCGCTGGCTGTGCGCCCGCATTATGGCATCGTTCGATACGCCCGAGGGCTCGCTCAACTTTGCCGGCAATCTGGCACCCGCGCCGCTCGCTTTGCACGAGAACGCCTTTGCGACCAAACCCGATCCGTACATTTCGCAGCTTGTTGCGCCCGTGTTCCCGGGTTGCCATGCGCCGGTCGATGCGCAGGCCACCGTTGCGTCAGGTGTGTTTGAGCGCGCGGCTGCCGTAGCCTCGGACCTTAACGCCCAGCTCATCGCTACCGTGGCGACCCGTCCCGGGCGTTGCCTGGAGATCGGCGCCGGTCGTGGCACTAAGACCTATGTGATGATGTGCCAGGCCAAACGTGCCGGGTACGAGCGTCAGCACACTGCGCTCGACCTGCATGATCGTAAATGTGATCAGAATCTCGCGCGCCTGCATAAGGCCGGCATCCAGGGCGTTCGTACTGTCTCGGGCGATGCATGCGAGCTCGATGCAGTCCTCACGTCGTTCGATGCCATGCTTGGCAAACCCGTTCTGTTTGATACGGTGTTTATCGATGCCCCATGCTCGGGCACCGGCACCATGCGCCGTCACCCCGAGATCCCGTGGCGTCTGACCGAGAATGACGTTACGACTGAGCTGCCCAAACTGCAGCTGACGATGCTCAAGGAGGCTGCCGCGCGCGTGGCTGCCGGCGGTGAGCTCATCTATGCGACGTGCTCGGTATTTGACGAAGAGAACACGCAGGTCGTGGATACCTTCCTGGCTTCTCCCGAGGGCGCCGGCTTTACCGTGGCGCCGCTTTCCGAAGCACAGATTCTGCAACTCCCCGAGTTCGATCAGGCCAAGAAGCTCGTCTCCGTACGTCAGAACGATCGAGGCCTCTTCCAAAGCGTTCCGGTAAACGCCGATTCCTACGACGGCCACTTCTGCGCCAGACTGGTCCGCAAGTAATGACTAAGTTGCGGTGAAATAAGGATTGAATAGCGGCTTCTACCCGCCAAACAGTCCTTATTTCACCGCAACTCATAAGGAATCCTGGGTAGCTAAAGAATCAGCCCCGCGATCGGTGTTGATCGCGGGGCTGATTGGTTTCTAGTGGTTGTGCGGACAGTTGGCGCAGCAGCCGCTGGTGGCGCTGGTGCTGGAGCCGCCGCTTCGCTGGTCGGTGTTGTAGAAACCGCTGCCCTCAAATTTAATGCCGCTGGCCGAGAACGTCTTGGCCGCCGGGGCACCGCAGCTGGGACACACGACCTCGGGAGTCTCGGACATGGGATGCTCAACCTCAAACACGTTGCCGCAGCTCGAGCATTTGTAATCGTAGCGCGCCATAATACTTCCTTTTCAGCACAAAGCGGGCAGATTACTCTGCCCGCAAAAATTCAAACGTCTGTAACTGTACCCTATATCGGGGGTTTTATCACGCTTCGCCCCAGAATCTATGGGTGCTGCGCAGGAGCTTCGCAGTTTTCTCCTCGGCCGTCGCAATGTCGGCCTCCTGCGCCTGCCATGTCCAGTTGCCCGTGGCCACGCCCGGAACGTTCATTCGCGCGTCGTCGCCAAGCCCCAGGACATCCTGCAGCGGCATCATCACCAGGGGAGCGTCGCTTGCCAGCGCGTCGCTCATCAGCTTGGCCGCCACCTCAACACCGCTCGGTTCATCGCCGCCCGCAAAGGTACGGGTGCACCAACCGGCCAGCGTCGACGTATCGTGCGTCGAGGTGTACAGAATCTTGCCGGGCGTGGGATGCACACCGCAACGAACGTCGTAGTCGCTAAACTCCAGCACGTCCATGCCGGGGAAGCCGCAGGTCGAAGCCATGGCACGAACGCCAGGCGTCAGATAGCCCAAGTCCTCGGCGATAAAGTTGAGCGGACCCAGTTCGTCATAGGCGGTCTGGAACAGGTCCTTGCCCGGGCCCGCCAGCCAGCGGCCGTCGGCGCATGCCTTGCCCACGGGAATGCTGTAATAGCTGTGGAATCCCAGGAAGTGATCCAGACGCACGCGGTCGTAGAGCGAGAACGCGCGGCGCAGGCGATCCATCCACCAACTATAGCCGTTCTGCTTCATGTGGTCCCAGCGGAACGTCGGGTTGCCCCACATCTGGCCCTCGGGCGCAAAGTTGTCGGGCGGCGCGCCGGAAATCTCAATCGCCTTGCCGGTATCGGACAGCCAGAAGTTCTCGGGTTCGCTCCACGCGTCTGCCGAATCGTCGGACACGTACATAGGAATATCGCCGATAACCTCGATGCCCTTCTTGTGCGCATAGTTCATGAGCTCGCACCAAGCGAGGTCAAAGCGGTACTGCATGTACGCCTGAAGCTCGGCCTCGTTGTGGAAGCGCTTGTCGTCGATCAGATGCTCGTTGTAGCGCGCGACATCTGCCGGCCAATCATGGCGCGACTCGCCCTCAAAGTACTTCTTAACGGCCATGTAGACGCAGTATTTCTCGAGCCAATCGGCATTGCGATGTTTAAACGCGGTGTACAGCGGATCGGCATCCTCGCCTCCGCGGGCCTTCCAGGTCTCAAAGTCGGCGGCCAGCTCCTCGTGGCTCTCGGGTAGCAGGTCGATATTGCCTGCAAAGGCCGAAGGACCAGCGTAAGGGGAGCGGAAGAAGTCCGTGGGGTTGACGGGGAGAACCTGCCAGTAGCGCATGCCCATGGCGGCCAGATGGTCGATAAAGCGACGCGTGGGCGCACCGATCGTACCGGGCTTGCCGTCGTCGGTCGGCACCGATGTGATATGGCACACAACACCCGCACCGTGATCGAGCGGCTCCTGCAGGCGCTGCTCGGCATGGTGATAGATGATCGACGAGCCCAGCGGATACAGATCGAGCGTGACCGTACCGTTGTGAATCTCGCACTCGTGACCGCTAATCACATCGCTCGCGCATTCGCCGAGCGCCGGAATCATCACGCGGTGTGAATTGCGCAGGCTGCGGTTGATGATAACCGTCGCGGCCTCGCCGTCTTTGCCAGTGCGGGTGTAGGCGAGTACCTCGTCGTTGAGCGCGAAGGCCTTGATCTCGCCATCGACCATAAAGGGCAGCGCGCGGCGTACAGCAGACGCGTTCTTAACGATGGCCAGCGTATCGAAGTCGTGGAGCTGGTCCTTGGTCGGCATGGTGCGGCGATTGCCCGGATCGGTGAGACCCTCCAAGCCGTACTCGTCGCCGTAATAGATTGAGGGAACGCCCGGGAAGGTCATCTGCATGAGCGTTGCGAGCCAAAAACGGCTCTTGGCCAGGCCCATCGCGTTCTCGTCCAGGCGCCATTTGCTGCGCTCGCACTCGGGCAGCTGCGACTCGTCGGGACCACCGCCGAGCACCGAGATAATGCGCGGACGATCGTGGCTCGAAAGCAGATTAAGTGCGCAAGACAGGGCCTCACGCGGATAGTTCTCGCGCAGGGTCTCGATATCCTCAGCAGCTTGGTAGGCATTTTTGTAGCCCATCAAAAAGCCGATGACCATGTCGCGGAAGGGATAATCCATAGCCGAGTCGAGCTCGGAGCCTTGCAGATAGCGACGCAGATGGCCGTAGCTGATCTTGTTGGAGGCGTCTTCCCATACCTCGCCGAGCAGCAGCGCGTCGGGCTTCTCGGCGAGTACGGCCTTCTTGATCTCGGTTAGGAAATCGTCGGATAGTTCGTCGGCCACGTCTAGGCGCCAGCCATGAGCGCCGGCACGTAGCCATTTTCGGATCACGCCGTCCTTGCCCAGGAGCCGCTCGCGTACCAACTCGGAGCTCTCATTGATGGCGGGCATATTGCCCACGCCCCACCAGCAGTCGTACGAGCCGTCCTCGTGGAAATAAAACGCATCGCGCCACGGCGAATCCTCGCTCTGCCACGCGCCCACGCCGGGGTAGTTGCCGTAGCGGTTGAAGTAGATCGAATCGTCGCCCGTGTGGTTGAACACACCGTCCAGAATGATGGAAATGCCCAGCTTCTCGGCCGCCTCGCACAGCTCCGTAAAGTCCTGCTCGGTGCCCAGGATCGGGTCGATCTTGGTGTAGTCGGCCGTGTCGTAGCGGTGGTTGCTCGCGGCCTCAAAGATCGGGTTGAGGTAGATGGCCGTAAAGCCTAGCTCGGCAATCCGGGGCAGGTCATTTTGGATACCCTTGAGCGAGCCGCCGTAAAAATCCCAGGTCTTGATGGAGCCGTCTTCGGCACGCTCGTACTCGGGCGGTTCGTTCCAGTCCTCGACCATGCGGCGCTGGATTCCTTTGCGCGGTTTTTCAACTTCGGCAAGCGTGCGTTCGCGCCAGTTTTCGTCGCGTGCATAGCGGTCGGGGAAGATCTGGTAGACCATACCGCGCTCGTACCAAGTGGGACGGTTCTCGCGGTGCTTGTAGACGGTAATCTGGAAGGACGGAACCTCGGCGTAGTTGTAGGTCACACCCTCGCCACCGGTGCGACCCTGCGGTGCACCCAGGCGTACCTCGGGCTGGCCCTCGATGTTGCAGATAAAGCTGTACCAGATAAGACAGGGCTCAGTGCACTCAAGCTCTACGGTAAATATGCCGTCGCCCTCGTGCGTCATGGGATACAGAGACTCACCGATTTCATCGACCCAGGTGCGCAGGGTGAGCGTTGCCTGGTTGGGGTCGGCATCCTCCAAAATCACCGATAGCGAAACGGAAGTTCCAGTGGTCACAGCGCCAAACGGAGTACGAAACTGCGGCAGACGGCTGTTGTGAATCAATCTCATAATACGGTCCAGTTCAATAGAATCACGGCCTGCGGGCCATGGGCTTTACGCACAGAATGTAAGTATATCTGTTGTACACAGGCTGTATAAACAACATCCGTTTACCATCGGCGAACGGTTGTCCTAGAAAATCGTTTTACCACCACCTACAGAGAAGGGGCGCCCGGTTGGAGCGCCCCTTGCTTAGGGTTTGATGAGGTTTTGGATCGTCTGTGTGCTAGCGGCGCTTGCGGGTGGCCGTGGCCTTGCGGACGGACGTCTTCTTGGTCGGGGTCTTTTCCTTGGCTGGAGCGGCGGGGGAGACCGGGGTCTCCTTGGCGGGTTCGGGCTTGGCCTCTGCCTTAGGGGCGGCCTTGACCTCAGCGGCCTTCGGCGTCGGCTTGGCCTTTACTGCGGGCTTAGCCTCGACCTTAGCCTCCGCCTTGGGAGCAGCAGCCTTGGTCGTGGTCTTCTTGGCTGTCGTCGTGGTGCGCTTGCGCGTGGTGGTCTTGGCGGTGGGCTTGGCCTCGACGGTTACCTCGGTCTTGGACTCGGCGGGCGTCTCCTCGACTTTGGCGGCTGCCTTGGTCGTGGCGGCCTTCGTGGCCGTCGACTTCGTTGTCGTGGTCTTCTTGGCTGCCGTTGCCTTCTTGCCGGTCGTGGTCTTGGACGCCGTCGACTTCTTGGCAGCGGTCTTGGCCGGAGCCTTGGTGGCCGGCTTGGTCTCAGCGACAGGTGCCTCAGCCTTTACCTCGGGAACAGCTTCAACTTCGGCAGCCTTCTTGGCAGCGGCAGTCGTACGTTTGCGCGTGGTCGTAGCCTTGGCAGCGGTCGTCTTAGTCGTAGCGGCCTTGGTCGTCGTAGCCTTCTTGGCCGTCGTCTTACGCGTCGTGGTCTTCTTGGCGGCGGGCTTTGCAGCGGGCTCCTTAACGGGCGCCGCAGGCTCGGCCTCAGCAGCAACCGGCTCCTCGACAGCTGCAGCAGCCTCCACAGCCGCCGGTCTCTCAATCTCGGGGTGCATAAAGAAGTACAGGTCCAGATACTTATCGGCCGAGCGTGTCCAGCTAAAGTCCTGGCTCATGGCCTGCGTGACCAGCTGGTTCCAAGCGTCGCGGTTATCCCAGAACAGGCGCGCCGCGCGGAAGACCGCGTCGCCCATCTCGTCGCCGTTAAAGTTACTAAACGAGAAGCCCGTGCCCTCGCCGGTAAACTCGTTGTACGGGATCACGGTGTCCTTCAGGCCACCGGTCTCGCGCACGATGGGCAGCGTGCCGTAGCGCATGGCAATGATCTGCGACAGGCCGCAGGGCTCAAACTTCGAAGGCATCAGGAACATGTCGGCAGCAGCATACATGCGCTGCGACAGCGCCGGATCGAACTCGATGCGTGCGGCCATGGTGCCGGGGTACTTGTCCTGGAAGTAGCGCAGGCCGTCCTCGTAGTCGCGATCGCCGGTACCCAGCACGGCTACCTGTACGCCGCCGGCCAGGATGCGGTCGAGCGCGTACATGACCAGGTCCATGCCCTTCTGGCGCGTCAGACGCGTGACCATGACCATAAGCGGACGGTCGTCGCGAACCTCGAGCCCCAGCTCTTCCTGCAGTTTGGCCTTGCACACGGCCTTGCCGGAGCGGTCCTCCACGGTGTAGTTGGCGGCAATGCGCTTGTCGGTCGCCGGGTCAAAGCCCGCGACGTCAATGCCATTCAAAATGCCCTGCAGCGCGTACGAACGTTCGCGCAGAACGCCGTCCAGTCCCTCGCCAAACTCGGGCGTCTGGATCTCGTTGGCATAAGTGGGGCTCACCGTAGTGATGGCGTCGGCATAGCGCAGGGCGCCCAGCATGTAGTTGATGCTGCAGGCGTCGCAACGCAGCTGCGAGGCGGCCGCCGGAATGTGTGCCACACCCAGGATGTCCTCCATCACGGTGTCGCTAAACTGACCCTGGAACGCCACGTTGTGGATCGAGAACACGGTCTTTACGCGGTCATACAGCGGCAGGCCCTGGTAGAACTCGCGCAAAAACACGGGCGCCAGTGCGGTCTGCCAGTCGTTGCAGTGCAGGATGTCGCACTCAAAGCCGGCCGGCAGGTGCTGCAGGCTCTCGGTGATGGCCTTGGAGAAGAACGCAAAACGCTCGCCGTCGTCAAAGAAGCCGTACGGATAGTCGCGCGCAAAGTAGCGCTCGTTGTCGATGAACATATAGGTGACGCCGTCGTGCTCGAGCTTCTCGAGTCCGCAGTACTCATTGCGCCAGCCCAGGCTCACGTAAAAATCGGAGAAGTGCTCCATCTGCGCCTTGTACTCGTCCTTGATGGTGGCGTATTTGGGTACCATCACGATGACTTCGGCGCCGGCGCGCACAAGCGCCGCAGGCAGCGAGCCTGCCACGTCGCCCAGGCCACCGGTCTTTACAAACGGCGCGCACTCGGCCGAGGCAAACACGATCTGCATCTTTTTGCTGGAATCAGCCATATTGTCTCCCATGTTGCAATTCGAGAATAGCCGCCTGGCGCGAACCGGGCGGCTATTCTACATGTTACGAGCGATGTTGCGGTACCAACGTTAACGCACGATGGTGGTGTCGGAAGTTAACGGAGCCTTGCCCAGCACCAGGATGTTCTCGGGCGTGCCGCGAAGCTCGGTGTTAGTGGGAACCACGTTGTTCTTGTCCAGAATGGCGTTCTCAACGCGGGCGCCGCTCTTGATGATGCAGCTCTGGTTGATGATCGAGTTGGTCACCGAAGCGCCTTCCTCAACCACAACGCCGCGCGACAGGATCGAATTGCGCACGGTGCCCTTGATGATGCAGCCGGCCGAGATGATCGAGTTGCAGGCGTGGCTGCCGGTCGCATAGCGCGAAGGCGGCACGTCGTGAGCCTTGGTCAGAATCGGACGCTCGGGGTCAAAGAGATGGTCGGCCACGGTCTGGTCGAGCAGGTCCATGCTGCGGCGATACAGCGACTTTTCGCTAAACACGCCCACGACCTCGCCCTTGTACTCGTAGCTGCAAACGTCGATGTTGCCAAAGTCGCCCTGGAGTGCCTCGAGCAGGTCCAGATAGTCGGCGGCCTGGTAGTGGTCGATGATCTCGAGCAGCGTCTCGCGGTTGACGATGCAGCAGTCCATAGAGGCGTTGTCGCCGTACACGACGCCGGCGCTCACGCCCGTCAGGCGGCCGTTCTCGTTAATCTCGAGTTTGGTTTCGTCATCGACATTGCGCGTGGCCTTGCAGTACACCACGGTCATCTGGGCACCGGAGTTCTCGTGCGCGTCGATGATGGTGTTGAGGTCCATGTTAAAGATGATGTTGGTGCCCATCATCACAACATAGGGCTTGTCCGAGCGCTGGAACAGCGTCTTGTTGGAGATGATGTCGCGCAGCAGGAAGCGCATGCCGCCCTTGGTGGTGCCATACGCGTTGCCGGGCACCATGAACAGGCCGCCCTTCTTGCGGTCCAGGCCCCAGTCCTTGCCCGAGCCCACGTGGTCGATCAGCGAGCGATAGTTGCCCGGCATGACGACACCGACGGTCTTAATGCCAGCATTCATCATGTTGGACAGCGGGAAGTCGATCAGGCGGTAGCGGCCCAAAAACGGAACGGACGCGATGGGGCGATCCTTGAGCAGCACGCTGCCGTAGGTCGAAGAGTAGTTAGCGGTGATATAACCGATGGCCTTGCGATTGATCATCGGATCATTCCCCCTTCCCGATAACGACGTCATTTCCAACGACGGCCGTATCCTTGGTGGTATCGACAGAGCCGAGCTTCACGCCCTCTTCGACCGTGGAGTTCTCGCCCAAAATAGCGCGGCAGATGTGTGCGCCGCTCTTAACGTGCGCACCCGGCAGCAGCACGGAGTCCTCGACCACGGCGCGCTCCTCGATGATGACATCGGTCGAAAGGATCGAGTGGCGAGCGGTACCGTAGATCTTGCAGCCGTTGGAGACCAGGCAGTCGTCCAGGCGACCATCCGGACCAATGTAGTGCGGCGGACGCGTGGTGATGTTGGACATGATGGGGAAGTGCTTGTCAAACAGATCAAACTCGGGGTTGTTGCCCAGCAGGTCCATCGAGGTCTCGTGGAAGCTGGCGATGGTGCCGACGTCCTTCCAAAAGCCGTGGAACTCGTAGCTGTACAGGCGCTTGCCCTCGCCGAGCAGCTTGGGGATGATGTCCTTGCCAAAGTCGTGGCTCGAACGCTGGTCCAGAGCGTCCTCCTCGAGTGCCTCGATCAGCACGTCGGCCGAGAAGATGTAGATGCCCATGGATGCAAGGTTCGAATCGGGCTTATCGGGCTTCTCGGTGAACTTGGTGATGCGGCCGTCCTCGGGGTCGGTGGTCAGGATGCCAAAGCGGCTGGCCTCCTCCCACGGCACGGTCATGACGCTCACCGTGAGGTCGGCGTTGTTCTCAATGTGCGTCTTGAGCATCTTGCGGTAGTCCATACGATACAGGTGATCGCCCGAAAGAATCAGGACGTACTTGGGGTCGTTGGCCTTGATGTAGTCGAGGTTCTGCGTAATGGCGTCGGCCGTGCCCGCATACCAGGCGCCGCCGGTCTGCGTCTCGTACGGCGGCAGGATCGACACGCCGCCGTCGCGGCTGTCCAGATCCCACGCCTCGCCGGAGCCCACGTAGGCATGCAGCAGGTAGGGGCGATACTGCGTCAGAACACCCACCGTGTCGATGCCCGAGTTGGAGCAGTTGGACAGCGAAAAGTCGATAATGCGGAACTTGCCACCAAAGCTAACCGCCGGCTTAGCGATCTTTTGGGTGAGTGCCCCCAATCGGCTGCCCTGTCCTCCTGCGAGGAGCATCGCGATGCATTCTTTCTTACTCATCGATTTCTCCTTCTGTCATCGATGTTTCTAACCCATTAGCGGTGGGCGCGACCAGGTGCCGCGCCCACCGAATAATGCCGTGCGGCAAAAAAGGGAACTCGCGGCCTTTATGCGTGCCAGATCTCGTCGCGGTACTCGCGAATGGTGCGGTCGCTCGAGAACCAGCCGGAGGAGGCGGTGTTGAGCAGGGCCTTGCGGTTCCAGGTCTCCTGGTCGCCGTAGCTGTTCGTAAGCTTCTCCCAGGCGTCCACGTAGCTGCGGAAATCGGCCATGACCAGATCGGGGTCGTTGTTGTTCATGAGCTCGTTGTAGATGCTCTCGAAGTTGCCCGAAAGACCCGCAAAGGTGTTGTCCTTGAGCTCGTCCATCACGCGGCCCAGACGCTCGCGGTCGCCGTTGAGGGTATCCCACGCAAAGTAGCTGTTGGATGCCCAGAGCTGCTCGACCTCGGGAGCGGTCAGGCCAAAGATGGCCTCGTTCTCGCGACCGGCCAGGTCGGCGATCTCGATGTTGGCGCCGTCGAGGGTGCCCAGCGTAATGGCGCCGTTCATCATAAGCTTCATGTTGGACGTGCCCGAGGCCTCCTTGCCGGCCGTGGAGATCTGCTCCGAAATCTCGGCGGCGGGGTAGATGAGCTGGGCGTTGCTCACGCGGAAGTTGGGGATAAAGCAGACATTCATGACCTCGTTGACGCGGGCATCGTTGTTGATGACCTCGGCAACGGAGTTAATGAGGCGGATGGTCTCCTTGGCAAAGGTGTAGCTCGAGGCTGCCTTGCCGCTAAAGATGAAGGTCGTCGGCGTCACGTGGAAGTTGGGATCGGCGATGCGACGATTGTAGATGTCCATCACCTTCATGATGTTCATGAGCTGGCGCTTGTAGGCGTGGAAGCGCTTCACCTGAACATCGAAGACGGTGTTGGGGTCGATGACCAAACCGGTTTCGGCCTTAACGTAGGCGGCCAGGCGCTCCTTGTTGGCGCGCTTGGAGGCACCCACGGCCTTCAGGAACTCGGTGTCGTTCTGGAACTCCTTGAGCTTTTCCAGCTCAAAGGCGTCCTTCAGCCAGCCGTCGCCAATGGCCTCGGTCACGAGCTTGGCATAGGTGGGGTTGGCCTCGGCAAAGAAGCGACGGTGCGAGATGCCGTTGGTCTTGTTGTTGAACTTCTCGGGCGTTAAGGCATAGAAGTCCTTGAGCACGATGTTCTTGATGATGTCGGAGTGGATCTTTGCCACGCCGTTGACGCTATGGCTGCAGATCACAGACAGGTTGGCCATGCGAATCTCGCCGTCCCACAGGATGGCAGTCTGGCGCAGACGCTCCTGCCAGCCCTCCTGCGTGGTGTCAAACGACTCGTGCCAACGTCGGCTGATCTCGTCGATGATCTGGTACACGCGGGGGAGGAGCTTGGAGAACATGCCGATGGGCCACTTCTCCAGAGCCTCGGGCAGGATGGTGTGGTTGGTGTAGCTCACGACCTGCGTCACGATGTTCCAGGCATCGTCCCACTCGAGCTTCTTCTCGTCGATGAGGATACGCATGAGCTCGGGGCCGCACATGGCGGGGTGGGTGTCGTTGGTGTGGATGGCCACAAACTGCGGCAGCAGCTCCCAGTTCTCGCCGTGCTCCTTCTCAAAGGTGTCGAGCAGGCTGTAGATGCCGGCCGAGACAAACAGGTACTCCTGCTTCAGGCGCAGCAGACGGCCGTGCTCGCCGGCGTCATTGGGGTAGAGGATGGCGCTGATGGCCTCGGCCTCGGCGCGCTCGGCATCGGCCAGGGCGTAGTCGCCGCGGTTGAAGGCCTCCAGATCGAAGTGCTCCTCGACCGGCTCGGCGGCCCAGACGCGCAGCTTGTTGACGGTCTCGCCGGCATAGCCCACAACGGGGATGTCATAAGGAACGGCCAGGATGTCCTGCGTGTCCACCGTGCGGTAGAACGTGCGGCCGTTCTCCTCAAAGCCCTCAACGTGGCCGCCAAACTTAATGGTCACGGCCTTGTCCTGGCGACGGACCTCCCAGGGATAGCCGTGGGTGAGCCACTCGTCGGTGGCCTCGACCTGGCTGCCGTTAACGATCTCCTGCTTAAACAGGCCGTAGCGGTAGCGCATGCCGTTGCCGTAGCCGGCAATGCCCTCGGCTGCCATGGAATCCAGGAAGCATGCGGCCAGACGGCCCAGGCCACCGTTGCCCAGTGCCGGATCGGGCTCCTGGTTCTCGATGACGGACAGGTCGAAGCCCATATCGTCGAGCGCCTCGGCGACCATGTCGCGCACGCCAAAGTTGAGCAGGTAGTTGTCGAGCAGGCGGCCGATCAAAAACTCGATCGAGAAGTAGTACACGCGCTTTTTGCCCTCGGCGGTGGCGCGGGCGTCACTCTTGGTGGCAACGGTGCGTGCCTTCTCGGCCACGAGCTTGGCCAGGGCGTTAAAGCGGTCGAGGTCGCTGGCGGCCTCGATGCTCTTGCCGCTGATGCTCATGACGGCATCGCGATAGAGCTCGGTAAACTCCTGCTTGTTGTCGAAGATCTTATTCATACGTTCCTTTCCCCCGGGGATGTTTCTCCCGGAACGGTTATGACATGTATCCTACGCCCTCGCGGGGCGGATAATTACAGTGGTAACGCCTTTGTTACGCTTTCTTGGCAGGAGCCTTAACAGCAGCTGCCTTGGCCTTGGGAGCAGCCTTTTTGGTGGCTGCCTTTTTGGCCATGGTCTTGGAAGCGGTCTTAGCGGCGGACTTGGCAGCCTTCGCCTTAGCCGGAGCCTTCTTGGCAGCCGCGGCCTTGGGCTTCACCGAGGACGCACGCTTGCGCGTCGCCTTCTTGGGCACCTCGACCACGGGCGGCTTATAGCTGCTGGGACCGCGGCGCTTAAGCACCACGCCTGCCAGGCCGGGCACCTTCATCTCAATGGAGTCCATCTGCCCGTTCCAGGGATAGGGCTCGCTCGAGCAAGTGTAGGGCTCCTCACCGGCGTATCCGCTGCCACCAAACTCGGGACGGTCGGAGTCAAAGATCACCTCCCAGTCACCCTCGCGCGGCACGCCCACGCGGAAGCTCTCGTAGCTCGCCGGGTCAAAGTTGATCAGGATCACCAGGTCGTCATCGACGTCCTCGCCCTGGCGCACGAAGCTCACGATGGACTGCTTGGAGTTATCCGCGTCGATCCAGGTAAAGCCGTCGTCGGTGTAGCCGCGCTCGTACAGGGCGGGCTCGGCGGTGTACAGGTGGTTGAGCGCCTTGATAAACGCCTGATGGTGACGGTGGGTCTCGTACTCCTCGGTCAGGAACCACTGGATGGACTCGTAGTAGCGCCACTCAATAAACTGGCCGATCTCGTTGCCCATAAAGTTGAGCTTGGCACCGGGGTGCGTCATTTGGTAGAAAGCCAGCGTACGCAGGCCGGCAAACTGGCGCCACCAGTCGCCCGGCATGCGGCCGATCAGCGAGCACTTGCCGTGCACGACCTCGTCGTGGCTCAGCGGGCAGATAAAGTTCTCGGTAAAGGCGTACATGATGGAGAACGTGAGCAGCCCGTGGTTGCCGGGGCGCCACGGAAAATCGGTTTGCATGTAGTGCAGGGTGTCGTTCATCCAGCCCATGTCCCACTTATAGTGGAAGCCCAGGCCGCCGTCCTGCGGCGGGTAGGTCACGAGCGGCCACGCGGTGGACTCCTCGGCCATCATCATCACGTCAGGGAAGTGGGCCTCCACGGCGCAGTTGACCTGGCGGATAAACGCGCTGGCGTCCAGGTCCTCCTCAGTTCCGTACTTGTTGAACTTCTTTTGGCCGAGATCGTCGATGCCAAAGTTGAGGTACAGCATGCTGGACACGCCGTCCATGCGAATGCCGTCAACGTGGAAGTTCTCGAGCCAATACAGCACGTTGGAGACCAGGAAGGAGCGGACCTCGCCGCGGGCGAAGTCGAACTTATGCGTGCCCCAGTTGGGGTGGATCTCGTGCTCAAACAGCATGTGACCGTTAAAAGTGGCAAGGCCGTGAGCGTCGGCACAAAAGCCGCCGGGCACCCAGTCCATGATCACGCCGATGCCCGCCTCGTGGCATGCATCGATAAAGTGCATGAGCTGCTGCGGATCGCCGTAGCGCGACGTGGCGGCGTAGTAGCCAGTCGTCTGGTAGCCCCAGGAGCCGTCGAAGGGATGCTCCATAAGCGGCATGACCTCGATATGCGTATAGCCCATGTCGCGCACGTAGTCCACGAGCTCCACCGACAGGTCGTCGTAGGTGTAGAACTCGCCGCGCTGCGCGGGGAAGGGATCCATGGGACCGGGGTAGTTGCCGTACTCGTCCGGCTCGCCCTGCGGCGCGTCACCGTGGCGCTTCCACGAGCCAATATGCACCTCGTAGATGTTGAGCGGCTGCGACATGTGGTTGTGGTCGGCGCGGCGCTTGAGCCAGGTGGCGTCGTTCCACTTGTAGCCATCGAGGGTCCACAGCACGCTCGCGGTACCCGGAGGGCATTCGGCCTTAAAGGCATATGGATCGGCCTTGTAGAGCTTTTCGCCCTCGTTGGTCTCGATGAGGTATTTATAGAGTTGGCCCTGCTCGGCGCCAGGAATAAAGCCTTCCCAAATAGCGCTCGTATGCACGGGCACCAGTGGGTTGGCTTCCTCATCCCAGTCGTTAAATTCGCCAATGACATGGACGCTTTTTACATCGGGCGCCCAAACGCAAAAGCGCCAGCCACGCGTACGGTTCTGCGTGTCGGGATGCGCGCCCATCTTTTCCCAGCTGCGCTCCCACATGCCAATGCCAAACAGGTAGACATCGTCCTTGGAGAGCTCCGGTGCGTGCGGAGCCGGTTTGCGGGTTGCGGGCTTTTTAGCCGTTGGCTTTAGCTTTGTATCGCTCACGTTTGATCCCATCATGACGCGGCAGCGTGTTGCCTTGGTGACTAGATGCGAAAGGTCCAAGGCTGCACGAATCGAAGGGACGGCAAAGTTTCTGTGATTCGTTCCACCTCGCGTGCTCGGTGGAACTTTCGGCAGAAACTACGATAACACCTGTGCGTTAGTTTTATGGACGAAAGCGGATTTGCGGGGCCGTTTAATCGGTAAGCGACATGTTTATACCACTGGCAGAATTGCCGTGGTAAAACTCTTGACAGTTTTACCAATTAGGGTTTCAAAATTGTTAGCCTGACGTTTGGTAAAACGTTTTTAGCAGGTTGTTTACCATTTGACATCGAAAGGTTCGTTTATGTCCCACACCGCCGCTCCCAAGGTTGCTTTTATTTTCGATTGCGACGGCACGCTAGTTAATAGCACACCCGTTTGGGCTTATGCTCAGCCCGAGTTATTGCACCGCCACGGCATTGACGTGACGGTCGACGATTTTGCCCAATTTGAGCATTTGTCGCTCGAGGACGAGTGCCAAGCCTACCACGACACGTGGGGCATTGGCGATAATGGCGAGGAGCTCTACCGCGAGCTGGGCGACATCCTGATCGATGGCTACTCCAAGGTGCCGCCTCGCGAGGGGCTCCTGGCATTTTTGGAGCAGGCGAAGGCGGCGGGCATTGCCATGTGCGTTGCCACGTCCACGCCGGCCGAGCTGGTGCAGTCTGCACTCGCAGGTGCGGGGCTCGACGCTTACATGGAGTTTGTTACCACGACGGGCGAGGCGGGGCGCTCCAAGCAGTTCCCCGATGTGTACGAGCTGGCGCTGCGCCGTCTGGAGGAGCGCTACGGGTGCAAGTTTGAGCGCGCATGGGTGTTTGAGGACGCGTTCTTTGGCCTTAAGAGCTCTGGCACCGCAGGCTTTAAGCGCGTGGGCATCTATGACCCGCACGGCCGTATGAAGCGCGACGACGTGCGCGCCAACTGCGATATCTTTATCGACAGCTACGAGGAGCTGGATCTGGCCCGCATGCTTTCGTTTGAGGGATAGGCGAGGGCTGTGGCTTGCAAAGTATTAGTGGTCTGCGGCTCGCCTGTGGTGGCGAGCGCGGATCTGTTGCGTAGGCTAGCAGGGAAGTGCGACCACGTTGTCGCCGTGGACCGCGGGCTCGACGCGCTGCTAGGCGCCGGCCTGGGCTGCGACGTATATGTGGGGGATGCCGACACAGTGAGCGACGCCGGTCGCGCGCTGGTCGATGCTGCCACCGACTTTGAAGTTGAGCGCCACGACCCCTACAAGGACTATACCGATCTGGCACTTGCGCTCGATTCCGTCCGCCGTCGCTGGCCGGGTGCCGAAGTGGTTGCGACCTGCGCCACCGGTGGCCGTCCGGATATGGCGCTTTCCGTTCTGGGGCTGCTCGCTGCCTACGAGGACGCTCCTATCTGGATTGCTGAGGACAAGGTGGTCGCCCGCATCCTTCGCGCAAGCGAATCGTGGACCATCGAAGGCGCCGAGGGCAAGACGTTCTCCATTATCGCCATAGCGCCTGGGACGGTAGTAAGCGAACACGGTCTAGAGTGGGAGCTAGATCACGCCCCCCTGGGCTTGTTGGCCGACACTGGCATCAGTAACGTCGTCAGATCAACAGCCACGATCCAAGTTCACACTGGCACCGCCATCGCTTACCTCTACAAGTAAGGTCTATCCCCGTCCCAGGAAAACCCGTAAGTAAGAGATTCAACCCAAAAAAGTCCTTGCGTCCCCGAAGATCTTCCCCTATAGTATCTCCTCGTCACGGGGGCGTAGCTCAGCTGGGAGAGCGCTTGACTGGCAGTCAAGAGGTCAGGGGTTCGATCCCCCTCGTCTCCACCATCGTGAATGCAAAGGCCTTCGGTATTCCGAAGGCTTTTTTTCATGCCAAAACACCTCGCGCATAAACCCTTCCACATCAACAAAAAGTTGCACAATTTATTTCCCATGTCTGTACATAGTTTATTATACAAACGCGATTATCAGTGTAGATCGCCGTTCCATATGGGCTTCAGGAAAGCGCCCAATCACCGTTAGCATCCCATTAACCTGCATCAACGTGAACAACATCCCAAAATAACCCCCTTAAGCACGCTAAATGAACGATATGTTGTCCAACGCAGCCCAAATCAGTTTCGCTAACAGCTTGTGCTAGGATACCTAACGTTACATGAGCTCAACTGTGCTCGCGGCTCCAGCAAGCCAAAAAGCGCAGGGTCGATCAGCATCCGGCCGTAACGGCGGTGCCAGAAACACCACAAGCTCCAATAAAGAAGTCATGCGACGTTATTAATTTGCATTGCGTTAATTCTAAGATGTATTAATAGCTTGTATGCCAAAGTGAAGCAGTCCTTCAGCTGTTTGCGTGCGGTCCAGTTTCGAATTCGCATGACTGGATCGCACGCAGCCAGCTGAGGTCGTTGGCGTATTTGCGATACATGCCAACAACCTCAGCGCTGCTTCTGTACATACCGTTCACGGTGGGGCAGAGCCACGTGCTTGTCTGACTGGGCTCAGGGTTTGAATATGGAGCGCCTTCGCGCACAAGCGCCCTGGCGAAGCCATACCCAAACCCCGAGAGCCACACGTAAGACAGCAAGGAGGTGGTGCTCGTGTGGTATGTGATTCAGGTCATTAACGGTCGCGAAGATGTAATGAGCGAGCGCATCGAGCGCATGGTGCCGGCTGGTGCCATGCAGGAGCTCTTTTATCCCCAATTTCAAACCGAGATCAAAGTACACGGCGAATGGGTCAATACGACCAAGCCGCTCTTTCCCGGTTATCTTATCTGCGATACGGCAGATCCCCGTACCGTGCAACAGTATCTGCTGCGTATGGACGACTTTGCCCGGGTGCTTGCCCAGGACGGTCAGTTTGTGCCGTTGGCAAAAGAAGAGGTCCAGCTTATTGGCGGCTTTACGCATAGGGGAGACCGCGTAGTGCCCATGAGCGAGGCCCTAAAAGACGGTGACCAGGTCGTAGTGACGGCAGGTCCGCTGCTGGGCCACGAAGGCCTTATCAAAACCATTAACAGACGCAAGAGCACTGCTTATTTGGAGCTCGACCTGTGCGGCCGACGCATAACTACGCGCGTTGGCCTTGCCGTGCTTTCGGCCGAGCAGCGCGTAATGCGAAACGTTAAATAGGCGATCGCCTAGCTGCGTATGGTCGCTACACAGAACAGGGAGGCTCCCCCGACCCGGGGACGAAGTGTTGGAAGAGAACGTGTCAGATAAAACAGAATATGTAAAGGACGAGCCCGTGGATGAGGCACTGATTGGTCAAGTTAGGGATTGGCGGGCAGACTCTCAGACTCCTGTTGCTACGGAATTTCCTCTCCCCGTTGAGAACCCTGCTCCGGCGCAAGGTTTCGTGGCGACGGGAAGCTATAGGGCGCCTGCTGCCGATCCCAACGCTGCTGCCCCCAGTAAAGGCGGGCCAGTCTACTTTGCCTTCAAGCGAGCCTTCGACATAGTGTTTTCTGCTGGTGTCTGTGCGGTGTTGGCCGTCCCCGTCGTAGCTGCATGCGTCGCCATTGAGATTGACTCTCCCGGAAAGCCGTTTTTCCGCCAAAAACGTGTCGGTAAGGGCGGCAAGCCTATCTATATCTTCAAACTCCGCACCATGGTTTCTGACGCTCACGAGCATCCCGAGAAGTACATGACTCCTGAGCAGTTGGCTCAATGGCGGCGTGAACAGAAGGTCGACAATGACCCGCGCATTACACACGTGGGCCGCTTTCTTCGGAACACATCGCTCGATGAGCTGCCACAGTTCATCAACGTACTTACGGGCGATCTATCCGTCATTGGACCAAGGCCTGTAACACTCGAGGAGACCTACGAGTACGGTGACGCCCGCGACGAAGTGCTTGCATGTAAGCCTGGTATTACTGGCTGGTGGGCAGCGACAGACCGCAACGACTCAACGTGGGGCAGTGGCCAAAGGCAGGCTCGTGAGCTCTTCTACGTACGTCACCAGTCGATTGCCCTCGATTTCCGCGTGTTCGTGAAAACCTTCAAGGCGATGAGGAGGGGCAAGTGAAGACTGAAGTCATTCGCGTGGCTCAGGTAATGGGCTATATGAACGGCGGTGGAGTTGAGGCCGTCGTTATGAATTACTATCGGCATATCGATCGAAGTCGCGTTCAATTCGACATGATTGTGTGCGAAGGATCAAGTATGGTCCCCCTCGAGGAAATTAAGGCTATGGGCGGTCGAGTGTTTATCGTGCCCCCATATAGCCATGTTGCTGAGTTCCGCAAGGCATTAAGGGATCTGTTTGCTGAACATAAATGGACTATAGTCCATTCCCACATGAATGCTCTGTCTGTCATTCCGCTGGGCGCCGCCAAGGCAGCCGGCGTCCCCGTTCGCATCGCCCACAGTCACTCCACCTCCGGTAAGGGCGAGTGGGTCAAGAATGTAGCAAAGACCCTATTGAAGACTCAGGCCAACCGTTATCCCACACACCGCTTCGCATG
Source organism: uncultured Collinsella sp. (assembly GCA_965141245.1). Taxonomy (GTDB): domain Bacteria; phylum Actinomycetota; class Coriobacteriia; order Coriobacteriales; family Coriobacteriaceae; genus Collinsella. The sequence continues at coordinate 4,980 of CBCSLZ010000005.1, read as the reverse complement.
TAGCAGGCTTGCCGGGGAGTGGCTTTTCGGAAGAAAAGCAGATTTCGAGGTTGTGTACAACGCCATAGACCTGCATAGCTTTTCCTTCAATGCGAAGGTCCGCGCTAAGGCGCGGGCTAACTTGGGTCTCATCGACGGCCAATTCGTCGTTGGACACGTTGGCAGGTTCATGGCTCAGAAGAACCATGGCTTCATAATCGAGGCTTTCGAACAAGTAGCCAAGAGGCGCGATGATGCAATTCTTCTATTGGTTGGCACCGGCGAAGCCGAGAGCTCCATAGAGCGCGATGTGGCGGAACGCGGCCTATCTAACAGGGTTCGTTTCCTGGGCCAAAGGGCTGACATGCCTGAAATATATGAAGCCTTTGATGCTTTCATACTGCCGAGTCTCTACGAAGGTCTATGCCTTGTTGGCGTTGAAGCGCAGAAGAGTGGACTGCCTTGTATTTTTTCCAATGCAATCACAAGAGAGGTTGACGTGACAGGAGAGAGCCTCTTTCTCCCGATTGACAATTCCGCTGTGTGGGCAGAGGCCATCTGCAACCTTGCTCCAAAGAGCAATGCCGAGCGCTCTGCCATGAACGACGCTTTATTCGCTAACTACGACATCGAAAAGCAAGGCGCCTGGCTTACTGAGACGTATTCAAATCTATCAATGGAAGTTGGAGAATAATGAAATTTACAGCTAAGTATTTTCGGGATAATTATCCAGAATGGAAGCGTAAGAAGGATTGGCCCCCTACGCGCTATTTTTATCGTCAGATTAGTTTTTATCTGTCGGCGTTTTTTGCGAACTTGGGCTGGTCAGCAAATTCCGTTTCATTTTTTCTATTATCTTTGGTCTCGCAGCGTGCGCTTCATTTATCTTCGGGCAACCGCTTTTTGGTGCGATTTTCGTCAACATATGGCTGATGTTTGACTGTGCAGATGGTAATATCGCACGTTCGGTAAAGAAGGAGCTTTTCGGAGACTTCGCCGATTCTATGAGCAGTTATATATGCGTTGGCTTTTTATTTGTGAGCATCGGGTATTGCGTGTATCAGACTGGTGGCTTCCTTGTCTCCGCTGGTGACCCTTGGATTATTTTATTCGGTGGATTTGCCGGTAGTTGCGATTCGCTCATGAGATTGCTCTATCAGAAGTTTCTCAATTCTCAGTATGCGCAGGGTCTAAACGCCTCTCACAGCCAAGATCCAGAAAAGGAAAGTGGCATCAATAGGCTTCGCATGAAGATTGATGGATATCTATCCCTTGGGGGTTCGATTCCAATCGTATTAATCGTGGCTGCTATTCTGAACGCGTTAGATATTGTTGTATTTGTTTGGCTTTGTTACTACAGTTTAACTTTCATTGCTTCTTCAGTTTTTCTCGTTCGGAAGACTTTTATCGCGAATAAGGCACTAACGAATAACGAAACGGTGGTCTGCAATGAAAAAAAGTAAGCCGTTTGTAACAACTGCCGTTGTTTTCGCTGGTGGGGTCGGTAAGAGGATGCATACGAAGGATCTTCCGAAACAGTTCCTTCGCATACACGGAAAACCTATCATCGCTTGGACTTTGAGCGTTTTCGAAAAAGCCCCCTCTGTTGACTATGTTGTTGTTGTGTGCAACGGTGACTGGCTCGACTATTGCCAAGGAATCGTTGACGAGTTCAGCTTGGATAAGGTCAGGGCAGTCGTTGCTGGTGGCGAAACAGGCCAGCTTTCCATTCACAACGGCCTTTTGGCCGCAGCGAAACTATCCGACCCGAAGAAGACGGTAGTTCTCATTCACGATGGCGTTCGTCCTCTCATCGATACGGGCACCATCGAGCGCAACGTGGCCTCGGTGGAAGAGTTCGGCTCCTCCATCACATGCGTTAAGGCGAAAGAGACTATCTTGGTTAAAGCCGGCGACGGAGTAGAGATTGTCCCACGTGAGAATGTGTTGCTGGCGCGTGCCCCGCAGGGATTCTGGTTGAGCGACATCCTAGCCGCACATAAAATGGCACTTGACGCGGGTGAAACTGGCTGCATCGACTCTGCAACAATGATGAAAGCACAGGGAAATGACTTACACCTAATCGTTGGGCCCGATGAGAACATAAAGATAACCACTCAAGACGACTACTATTCGATGCGCTCCATCCTTGATTCACGCGAGAACAACCAGCTATATGCAGAGGGGGAAGGTGAATAATGGGTGCATACGGGATAAACAACACCCTTGAGGCAGACTTCGCCGGAATAGATCGTGAGCTGATCGCCACCTTATCGGGTAAAGTCCTCGCCGTCTCCGGCGCCACAGGGTTCTTGGGGTCCCTGCTAGCTCGTCTCATTATTTGGGCCAACGACGAGCTAGGATTGGGCACGAGACTGATCTTATGTGTACGTAACGCCGCTAAACTCGACGTCGTCATGCCCGGAATTACCGCTAGGGAGGATGTCACTGTCGCAGTAGTCGATTTCTCCGAGCCTTGTGAGGCTCTCGCCGTAGATTTCGACTATCTTGTCCACACTGCCGCCATTACCACTTCGAAGGTTATGATCGAGCGTCCCGCAGACGTAATTAACATTATGATCAACGGCACGAGATGGGCTCTTGACAGTTCATGCACGAATTCGAAGTCGAAAGTACTCTTATTATCCTCCATGGAGGCCTGCGGAAGCTTTGACGATGATGTAGACGTATACGAGGGTACGATGGGTGCTATCGATATGGGCTCGGTACGATCTTTCTACCCTGAGGGCAAGCGGCTCGGAGAACTGATGTGCCTTGCTTATGCAAGGCAATTTGGCATCAACGCCGTCACTGGACGACTCGCCCAGACTTTCGGAGCGGGGATTCTGCCGTCCGAAAGTCGCGTCTTCAAACAGTTTGCCACGAGCGCCATGGCTGGGGAGCCAATCGTGCTCCATACGGACGGAATGAGCGAAGGCAATTACGTGTATTCGACCGACGCTCTCTCAGCTATTCTTCTGCTCTTATGCAAGGGCATCGCTGGGGAGACCTACAACATTGCGAACGAGGCATGCCACTCGACGATTCGCGGCATGGCAGAGATGATGGCAGAAAAATTCGGGGGTGACCATTGCAGCGTTGTAATCGAAGGAAAAGACTCCTTACAGTTCGGATACGCTGCACCTACAAAGATGACGTTGCGTTCGAACAAACTTCGCGCGCTTGGTTGGGAACCGAAAGTTAATTTAGAAGAATCTTATTGCAGGCTGATTGGGTTTTTGACTGATAGCAACAGCAATTGTTAGCAAATCTTATTTAACTATTTATAACAGTTCTTGGTGTGTTTTCGGTTCCGGATGCCATTAGTGTCCGGAACTCTCTATTGTTTAAAATTGGAATCTTAATGATAAGTACTATGAAATCCAGTAAGCCTCGTGTTTTAGTTTCAGGAGTTGGGACACGTTTTGGTGGCACTGAAACCGTAGTGAGCCGCTATATTGGCGCTTTGTCTGATAAATATGCATTCGACACTATTAGCTCAAGACCATATCAACAAGTCGAGTACTCAATGGGAGACAATAGAGTCATCAATATACCGGGGTGGAAAGAAAATCCCATTGAACATATAACCCAACTTCGCCGTTTATTTTACGGGCATGGTACTGAATACTGTGCTTTTTGGCATAATGCAAACTCTTATTGGAATATTGACTCAATTGTGCTTGCGGCTAAGGCGAATATTCCTGTTAGGATTTGTCATTATCATTGTTCACAAGCACTTGGTGGACCAGCGAAAAGGTTTTCCACCTGGGTACTTAGAAAACATGTTGCGGATTTAAGCAATGTTTTACTCGCCTGTTCCCAGGAGGCTGGGGAATACGCGTTCCCTGGTCATACTTTTGACATTATAAATAATGCTTTTGATCTTTCCTTATTTTCATATCAGGAAACAAACCGTCTTTCAGTTCGAGCTGAACTTGGTTTAAGGGATAGTTTCGTCATCGGCCATGTTGGACGGCTTTCATCAGTGAAGAATCAGATATTGTTGGTTCGTTCATTACCCGAAATTATTAAATTTAGACCTAATGCAATGCTGGTGCTAGTGGGTGAGGGCCCCTCAAAAGAATTGATCATGGAAGAGGCGCGATCTCTTGGTGTCGAAAGCCATTTGGTTCTTACGGGGCCTCGCATGGATGTAGCCTCTCTTCTTTCCGCATTTGACGTGTTTGCTTTTCCCTCGGTATTCGAAGGACTCGGCTTGGCTGCGGTTGAGGCGCAAGCAAATGGATTGCCCTGTGTGATTTCTGATCAGGTGCCTCGAGCTGTTGTCGTCTCAGACTCAGTTTGTTTTCTCCCTCCAGAAAACCCCTGTTTGTGGGCTGACACACTCTGTGCCTTTGATCGTTCTTCCTTTTGCCTCAAACCAAATTTAATAAATAGATTCGATATCAATAAAGAGTCATTAAAACTTGCGGAATATTTCAAAGGCTCCAAGCCCAGATTCGGTGATTAGGATACATCATCATCCTTAGACCTTTTTGCATTAGAACTAAGCGGCAAATTAAATAATTTTGCATTGCATATTATGCAGGACTGTAATTTGAGCAGTTCCTTCTGAAACAGGTGATTTAGATTGTCAAGGTTAAAGGTCGATGAAGCTCTATATTACTTTGCATTTGCCATTTTCTCTATTCAATGCGCAATCGAACGTACAACATTTACTGAGATTCTTTTCATCCCAATAGATGAATTTACTTCACTTACTCAGGCTCTCATAGTATTCTCTCTCATCTCGAAATACATCATGCAGAGAGCATCATTTAAATGTTGGGCTTTCTCGTTAGCAATTGTTCTTATAAGCTTCATTTCCTGGCGTCAATCGGGCGAAAGCTCGTTATTTTGGGCTTCTATATTTATAGTCTGTGCAAACAACGTACGGATCCGACCCCTTGCAAAAATTGCATTAACCGTATCATTTGCTACTCTTATTATAACAATATTATCTGCCGGTTTCGGAGTTATCGAGAATAAAGTATTTGT
>CBCSLZ010000004.1:0-104903 GCA_965141245.1 uncultured Collinsella sp. | reverse complement strand
CGGGGCTTTTGCTATTCACCTAGTCATTGGGGACGTTCTTAAATGACTAGTCAAAAGGGACGCTCGTGCCGCGGGCAAGCACGGCACCTGGGGATTTACGACTAAGAGGCTAGTACGTCAGATCGTGAGTTGCCTGAAACCAAACGACGACACCTAAGACACGAAGGCGATGCCTGTCCAGAGTGATGTTGGGTTCTTCTGTCAAATAGGAATACGTTGACAGCGCAATCGTGTTCCCTCGGATTTCATATCGCCGAATAACTATGGCTGATGCGTCTACCATGGCAACGACAGTGCATCCGTTCCACGGTTTAGCAACAGGATCGACCAGCAGAACGCTGCTTGGCGGATAGCAGCGTGACATGCTGCTGCCGTTCATCTGAACTAGAAAGCCTCCCGGGTGCCTTTCGAGAACGGGTCCTGGAACGAAGGTGTGTCCACTTTTCTTAAGGCTAAAGCCACCGTTGTAGCGTACGATTTTATAGATCCCGCATTCTTCGTTTTGGGCCACGGTCGGGCTTTTCTCAGGCCGCGAGCTTAAGCCGGCAGAGGCAAGGCCGCTATTACTTGCGGCGAGCTCATCAAACGTTACATCAAAAAGCTCGGTCAGCTTATCGAGAGTCGACACCTTGACGGCGGTGTGTCCACGTTCCCAACGACATACCGTTTCTTTGGTAACGCCGAGCATGTCGGCAAATTGCTGCTGCGTCAAGCCTTCGCGAGTTCTAAGGCATTTAATGTTATCCCCTTGGGACATGTTATTCATCACGCCTAAGTGGCAAGCACAAACAGTTTGGCCCGCCAAAGCCGTTTGTCAGCTCGTGTATGGAAATGGGAACAAGATCGATTCCGGCCTGTTCAAGAGCAGCGTTCGTCGCTTGGTTCTCTTCATAGACACAGACTTTGCCCGGTCGGAGGCACAGCACGCTGGCCGCGTTATTTGCGCACTCTTTTTCTGCCAAATTGGGATTTGATCCACCGCAGGGAATAAAACGAAGCTCAGGTATGCCGAGTGCGGTGGCCAGTGCCTCCTTGACTCCTTTTTCGACGGCGTGAATCTGGCAGAGATTTTCCACTCGATTTCGCGTAATTTGATAACAGCGAGATTCCGCGAGTAGCTGGGGGTCGACTACAAAAGTATCGTAGTCGACCCGGCTTAGGTACGTATCAAGATGGATGCACAGGCTCCGTTCAGGTACCTCAATTGCCCATACGGCATCGATGCTCGAGTCGGGATTCCACAGGAGGGCGCGAGCGAGCATATCGATGGCCGCAGATTCGGTTCTCTGAGAGATGCCGACTGCGACATTATGAGCATCAAGATTGATGATATCGCCCCCTTCAATATGGAAGGTCGAATCGTGACGATAAAAAGAGGGCGTGTCCTTGAAATTGGGATGGTATTTAAAAATCGTTTGGTAGAGCGCCACTTCGCGATTGCGCTCGGGCCAATACATGTGGTTGAAGGAGATGCCGGAGCCGATGGTGCTTACCGGGTCGCGCACGAACCACAAGGTGTTTAATGGGCTTACGAGCAGCTCGTCAGGGGCATAGGCCTCGCCGGTTAATTCGGCGAGTCTGTCCCCGCCGTCGAAGCAGTATGTAACTTGCCCGTGGCGGATGCCGCCAATCGATGCCGAAACGAGCTCCTGTGCCGATTGGGTGTGCTCAAGATGCTCGCGGACTGCTTGCTGCAACTCGGCGCCAATCGCGCCGCATTCATCGACAAAGGAATCGACAAAAGATGCTCGAGCGTCGGGGCATGAGTCAAGCGCTTCTATAAGAAGTTGGTCGAGATACAGAACCTCTACGCCTTCATGCACGAGCACTGAGGTATAGGCATCACACTCGGCTAGGGCTCTATCCAGGTCAAATAGGCTGCTCGATGGTCTTAGGCTAAAAACTTGGCCAAAGTGGCCTTCGGGATAGTTTTGGGTTTCGATGCCGGGTCGATATAAAAGGGCCTGTTTAAGCTTACCGATTTCGCTGGTGATATGAATTGGCATTAGAACGCTCGCTTTAATTCGGATGACAACTGGTGTCAATTATCGTTCTACTGGGAGAAGTTTAAGTGAGTATGTTATGGGTATCGGTGGACGGCTTAAGCTCTTGATTGAAAGTCACCAATTGATAAAAAATATCAATTTAGTTCCATAGTTGAGCTTATATATCAATTAAAACCCGTCTGCGTTTTAATACTATCCATTCGCATAAATATCTAATGTCAACTGGTGTGAAAACCGAATAATAAGGTTGCCGGCGAAAAGCTCGTATCGAAAACCCGCAAACTAAAGGAGGCATAATGGCCGAAGTGCAAAAGAAACGTGGGCTACGAATTCCGCACGTCTACACCATTATCTTCATTCTAATGGCGTTGACCGCAGCTCTTACGTGGATCGTTCCCTCCGGCTCGTTTGAGAGGCAGGAGCTCAACGGACGCGAGGTCACTGTTGCTGGAACATATGAGTCTGTTGAAAAGGTTTATGCGGACGAAGACGGCGCTGAGGTCGACCTGAAGCAAGGCCTGTTCGATGTACTCGAGGCTCCTGCGGTGGGAATTCAGCAGGCAGTTGAGGTCGTTGCCTTTATTCTGATTGTCGGCGGATCCTTTCAGGTCATTACTGCCACTGGAGCAATCACCAGCGGCGTGGCGCGCATCGTTAAGAAGTTCAAGAGTAAAGACATCCTGATTATTCCAATTTTGATGGCGGTTTTTGCACTGGGCGGTAGCACGTTCGGCATGGCGGAGGAGACCCTTCCATTTTTTGCCATCTTGTTGCCGATTGTTATGGCTATGGGATATGACTCCATTACGGCCTTTATGATCGTGTTCGTTGGGGCCCGTATTGGCTATATCGCATCGACGGTCAATCCCTTCAATGTTTTGATTGCTCAGGGAATTCTGAATATCCAGGGTAATCCCCAGCTCTGGCTTCGCGTTGTTGCCCTAGTTGTGCTGACCGCCATCGCTATTGCATGGGTCGTGTTGTACGCTCGAAGGGTGAAGAAGAACCCCGAGTCCTCGATTGCTTACGCTGATGATATCGAGAAGCGCAAAGAGCATGCATCAAATGACGAGCTGCTCGAAGCCGATTTCACCGGGCGCCAAAAGGCCGTAATCATCGTATTCGTGCTTGGAATCGCCGCCATTGTCTGGGGTCTTGTAACCCAGGGCTGGTATATGAACGAGATCTCTGCAGTCTTTATGGCTATGGCGCTTCTGTCTGGCATCGTATCGGGCATGAGCGAGAAGGAGATTGCAACAGAGTTTGTTAAGGGTTTGGGCGACTTTGTTTTCTCTGCGGTCGTGGTCGGTCTTGCTCGAGGCATTTTGGTTATCGCCAACGATGGCTTGATTATCGATACGGTCCTAAACGCTCTTGCGACTGGCCTTGCCGGAATCCCCCCTGTTCTCTTTACCAGCATTTTGTATGTCGTTGACAACTTGCTCTCGATTCTGGTTCCCAGCTCTTCGGGCATCGCGGCGCTCACCATCCCCATCTTTGGGCCTCTGGTTGAGCTCATGGGGCTAAATCCAGAAGCTGCGGTTACTGGCCTTTCGATGGGATCTGCAGCGATGTCGCTGATTTCCCCCACCAGCGCAATGCTTGTCGCCGGTCTTGGTGTTTGCAAGATCTCTCTTGGCCAGTGGTGGCGAGTTTCCTGGAAGTTCTTCCTTGTGGTCAGTGTGGTCTGTCTCGTATTTACCGCGGTATCCGGTCTGCTTCCGATTGTCTAGCAAACGAAACGACAATTTTGTAAGCCATTGCAATAACTATTGAGCTCTAATCCAGAAAGGAACGATGATGAGCAAAGGTCTGAACGTTCATAGCGAAATTGGTGCCCTCAAGAAGGTATGCGTGCACCGACCGGGCTTGGACCTGGTAAACATGAAGGCGGAGGATTTTGAACGCGCCTGGATTCATGACGCGTTTTATCTCGAGTATGCCCAGCGAGAGCATGACGAGTTTACTAATCTTCTTCGCGGTGCTGGCGCCGAGGTTGTTTATATGGAGGACTTGCTTGCCGAGACTTTCGATCAGGTTGAGGGTTCTCGTGCCGAGTTTATGAGCAAGTTCGTTCCCGAGGCCAAGATCGAGAACCTGGCGCTTCGTCAGGCAGTCGTGGAGAAGCTCGACTCCATCAAGGACAACAAAGAGTTTGTCCTTACCGCTATGGGCGGCCTCTACGTACGCGATCTCGAGATTCCGCATGTGAGCGGTTCCCTTGCGAGCATGGATAGCGACGAGCTGAAGCCCGACGAAATGGTCTTGTTCCCGATGCCCGCCTCCTACTTCTCGCGTGATCCGATCGCTGTGGTCGGCAAGGGCGCGATGATGAACCGCATGTACTGGCATCAGCGCAACCGTGAGGTCGTATTCTATGAGACGATCATGCGTTACCATCCTGATTATGCTGGGGCTCCGCTTTGGTACGACCACAATAGCGATTGGCATATCGAAGGCGGCGACGTTCTGAACATTAACGCCACCACGCTTGCAATCGGTATTTCCGAGCGTACCCAGACCGCGGCCATCGACCAGCTTGCCAAGAATCTGTTCTGGGGCAAGGGCGAGTCCGAGATCGAGCAGGTATTTGCCATCAAGATCCCCCACGGCTATGCCTATATGCATCTTGATACGGTTTGTACTCAGGTTGATTACGATAAGTTTACCGTCTACCCCGGTATCTACGAGACGCTTCGTGCCTATCGACTCACCAAGGGCGATTCGGATGGCGAGGTCTGTATCGAGGAGATCGAGGGAACGATCCAGCAGATTCTTGAAATGGCAACCGGTATCGACCATATCACGATGATCGAATGCGGTGCCGGCGATCCGATCGAGGCATCCCGCGAGCAGTGGAACGATGGTTCCAACACGCTTGCTGTTGCGCCGGGTAAGGTGTGCGTCTATGAGCGCAACGTTGTTACCAATGACGCACTTTATAAGGCGGGCGTTGAGTTGCTGGTTGCTCCTTCCGAAGAGCTGTCTCGTGGTCGTGGTGGCCCGCGCTGCATGACCATGCCGTTCTGGCGCGAAGAGATTTAATTCCGTTCTGGTCCGAGATGCGCGGGTGCGCGTTCTTGGCGCGCCGCGCACTCATCAATTAGGTTAATAGTGAAAGGAACCAACCATGGCACTGAATCTTTCTGGTCGTAGTTTTCTGACCCTGCTTGACTTTACTACCGAGGAGATCGAGTACATGCTCGAGCTTTCGAGGGACTTTAAGAATCTCAAGCGCATGGGTGCCCCCCATCGTTATCTTGAGGGCAAGAACATCGTTCTGCTGTTTGAAAAGACTTCGACGCGTACGCGCTGCGCTTTTGAGGTGGGCGGCATGGATCTTGGCTTAGGTGTAACCTACCTTGATCCCGGTTCGTCGCAGATGGGCAAAAAGGAGTCCATTGAGGATACCGCCCGCGTGCTTGGTCGCATGTACGACGGTATCGAGTATCGTGGTTCTGACCAGTCCATTGTTGAGGAGCTTGCCGATAAAGCCGGCGTTCCTGTGTGGAATGGTCTCACCAATGAGTATCACCCGACCCAGGCTTTGGCGGATATCCTTACGATGCGCGAGGAATTCGGTGACACGCGTGGCCTCAAGCTGACCTATCTTGGCAAGGAGCAGGGCAATGTAAGCGATTCCCTCATGGTGATCTGCGCTAAGCTCGGCATCAACTTCTGCTCTTGTGGGCCGAAGGGCGATGTTGAGGGCGCTACCCACTTTGATCCCGAGCTGCTTGAGACTTGCCAGAAGATCGCCGAGGAAAATGGCTGCACCATTCAGCTTACTGACAACATCGATGAAGGCGTAAAGGATGCCGATGTTATTTACACCGATGTCTGGGTTGGCATGGGCCAGGCTGAGGAGCTCTGGAAGAGCCGTATCAAGCTGCTCTCCCCGTACCGCGTAACCTCGGAGGTCATGGCGAAGGCAAACCCCAACGCTATCTTCATGCATTGTCTCCCGAGCTTCCACGATACCAAGACCACCATCGGAGCGGAAATCGCGGAGAAGTTCGGCGTAACCGAGATGGAGGTCACCGACGAGGTCTTCGAGTCCGATAAGTCTCGCGTCTTCCAAGAGGCAGAGAACCGTATGCATACCATTAAAGCCGTGATGTACGCTACTCTTCGATAAGGAGGCACGCATGCCCAAACCCTACGGTAAGCCCGATCGCATTGTCGTCGCCCTTGGCGGCAACGCCCTCGGCAACAACCCCGTCGAGCAGATCGAGGCCGTGAGCAACACCGCCCACGCCCTCCTCGGTCTCATCGAGCAGGGTAACGAGATCATCATCACCCACGGCAACGGCCCGCAGGTCGGCATGATCCAGAACGCCTTCGCCGCCGCCCACGACGCCATCGGCACCCCCGAGATGCCGCTGCCCGAGTGCGGCGCCATGTCCCAGGGCTACATTGGTTATCACCTGCAGCAGGGCATCGGCCGCGAGATGCACAAGCGCTATAAGCGTTGGCACGCCGCCACCGTCGTCACCCAGATCGAGTGCGATCCGGATGATCCCGCGTTCAAGAACCCGACCAAGCCGATCGGCCCCTTCTACACCGAGGAGCAGGCCAAGGAGTTCATGGCCGAGGACCCCTCCAAGGTCTTCGTCGAGGATTCCGGCCGCGGCTGGCGTCGCGTCGTCGCCTCCCCCGATCCCAAGAAGATCGTCGAGGCTGACTCCATCCTCAACCTGCTCGACAACGAGTTCATCGTCATCGCCTGCGGTGGCGGCGGCATCCCCGTCGTCCGCGACTACGAGAACAAGGGCTGCTACAAGGGCGTTCCCGCCGTCATCGACAAGGACCTGGGCGGCGAGCTGCTGGCCGAGGACTGCGACGCCGACGTTCTGTTCCTGCTGACCGCCGTTGAGCATGTCGCCATCAACTTTGGCAAGCCCAACCAGGAGGAGCTCGAGGACCTCACCGCCGACGAGGCCGAGCGCCTGGCCGACGAGGGCCAGTTCGGCAAGGGTTCGATGGAGCCCAAGGTCCGCGCTGCCATCAAGTTTGCGCGTTCCCGCAAGGGCCGCACCTGCATCATCGGTGCCCTGGACAAGGCCGCCGAGACCATGGCCGGCCTCTCCGGTACCCGCATCCACGAGTAGTCTCTACTCTGTTGCCTCTCTCGTGGGCGCCGGGCAAGGCGCCCGCAAACTAGCCTCTCTTCATGAGCCCCGCAGTCCGCTCCGGCTGCGGGGCTTTTGCTATTCACCTAGTCATTGGGGACGTTCTTAAATGACTAGTCAAACAAGAGCGTCCCCAATGACCACTCATTTAAGTCTGTCCCCAATGACTAGTAGTAGGCCCACATGGCTTCGACTTCGTTGAGGACCTCTACGACGCCCCAGCGGCGGGCGCTGCGGCTGGCCGAGTTGGGGTCGTAGACGCCAATCTGGTTGGCGTCGTCGATGCCGTAGAGCACGATGTAGTGGCCTACGTTGGTAAATGTACCGGGGCGCACTGCGGCGATGACGGGCACACCCGAGCGAAGTGCTTGGGCAATCGATTCGCGATCGTTATAGAGCTGTGTTCCGTTGAGCCCCAGCTGCCACGCACCGCCTGTCATAAACGACCACTCGGTGGCACCGGTGGGGGCGTAGTTGCCGGCTTCGGCCAGTGCGCATATATCGACCGGTGTCTTATCGGTGTGGCCGGTCTTAAAGATATAGACCATGGTGAGGCAGGTGGGACCGCAAGCGTTTTCGCGAATAGTGCCACCGGCATAGGGCAGCTCCGACCATGCGGGGTCAATTTGGTAGATGTGGGGCATGGTGCCGGCCTGCCATTGCGAGCGTGGGGTCGAGAACGCAAAGGAGTAACCGGGCGCGACGGGAGCTTTAAGCAGCTTGTCCTCGGCAGTGGGCCCAAGACCGGCTGACCCGTGGGAGATACAGGATCCCAAAAACACAAAGACGAGGCAGGCGGCGATGGAGCAAAGCGCAAGGCGAAGGCGGCGGGCTGGAAGCGCGTTGCTTGTGGTATGCGACGCGGGGTGAGGGGCGGAATTGCCGCGATCGCGTTGAGGTCGCGAAAAGGAGCGCTTGACGTAGTAGTCGGTCTTACGACGATCGTAGCGGCGTGGCTGCGATGTGTCGGTCTGGCGTTGGCGTGTGCTCGTACTCACGCGGTCTGACTGCCGCACGGTACGGCTTTGTTGCCGCGAAGAAGCCCCGGGCTGCTCTTGGGGGCGCTGCGGGTTGTCGTTGTCGGAGGTGCTTCTGGGCGTTGGCGTGGTGCGGCCGGCAAGGCGCACGCTTTGTGGCCGTTGGTCGCCGTCATTGTATTCGTATGCCATTCGAATCACCTTGCCTCATGTGTAACTTGTCTATCCTACATAAAAAGATGCACGACACATGGGCATGTGCGCCAAAAGCCTGACAAATGGTATGAACGTTGCCGCGCCGCGCGCCAAGCGTCACGGCAACAGGTATTCAAAAGCAGACAAGACGAATGACGTCTCCCGCCGTTCGTCCCAAAAACGGCGCCGCTCGTTTTGCAGTTCTGCCTTCGGTCGAGCTACAAGCGGCGCTGCTGTGCCAAGGCCGTATCTTAAAGCCACGAAATAAAAGCGCGCGGCAAAACAGACCGCGCAAGGGGTGACGTCAAGGGGCGTCAAAAAGGAAAGGAGGGGAACAATGGCGGACAAGAACGCAGAAGTTGCAGTCGAGGATAACGGCGGCATGAAGAAAACGCTTTCGCTCTGGAACTTCTTCACCATCGGTTTCGGTGCCATCATCGGTACCGGTTGGGTTCTGCAGGTCGGCGACTGGATGGTCGTGGGCGGCGGTCCCGTTCCCGCTATGATCGCATTCCTCTTGGGTGCAATCTTCCTCGTGCCCGTCGGAGCTGTTTTCGGTGAGCTCACGGCTGCTATCCCCATCTCGGGCGGCATCGTCGAGTATGTCGATCGTAGCTTTGGCCGTACGCTGAGCTACATCACCGGATGGCTTTTGGCCCTGGGCAACGGCATCCTGTGCCCGTGGGAGGCCATCGCCATTTCGACTCTCGTGTCCGAGATGTTCGGTAGCCTGCCCGGCCTTGAGTGGCTGCGCGCCGTCAAGCTCTACACCATACTGGGGGCCGACGTCTACCTGTTCCCGACGCTGATTGCGCTCGGCTTTGCAGTCTACGTCATCTTCCTCAACTTCCGCGGCGCCAGCTCGGCTGCCAAACTCCAGGCCTTCCTGACCAAGGCCCTGCTCTGCGGCATGCTGCTCGCCATGGGCGTCTCGCTGTTCACCGGCTCGCCGGACAACGCCATGCCCGTGTTCTCCCAGGTCACCGGCGCTGGTGGCGGCAAGGCCGCTACCGAGAGCTCCAGCCTGTTCGCCGGCATCGTGTCGGTCCTGGTTCTGACCCCGTTCTTCTACGCCGGTTTCGACACCATTCCTCAGCAGGCTGAGGAAGCAGCCGAGGGCCTCAACTGGAACAAGTTCGGCAAGATCATCTCCCTGGCCCTGCTGGCCGCCGGCGGCTTCTACATGGTCTGTATCTACTCGTTCGGCACCATCCTCGACTGGCATGAGTTTGTTAAGAGCCCAGTTCCCGCGCTTGCCTGCCTCAAGGGCATCAACATGCTTCTGTACCTGGCCATGCTCGTCATCGCCACGCTTGGACCCATGGGCCCGATGAACTCCTTCTACGGCGCCACGAGCCGCATCATGCTCGCCATGGGCCGCAAGGGCCAGCTGCCCGAGCAGTTCGCCGAGGTCGACCCCAAGTCCGGCGCTCCCAAGCTCGCCTGCGTCGTTCTGGGCGTCATCACCGTCGTCGGACCGTTTTTGGGCAAGAACATGCTCATCCCTCTGACCAACGTGTCGGCTCTCGCCTTCATCTTCTCCTGCGGCATGGTCGCCCTCGCCTGCCTGCGCATGCGCTTCACCGAGCCCGACCTGCCCCGTCCCTACGAGGTGCCCGGCGGCAAGTTTGGCATCTCCCTCGCTATTGCTGCCTGCGCCATCATCATCGGCCTGCTCGTGATTCCGTTCTCTCCCGCCTCCCTCAACATGGTGGAGTGGAGCATCGTGGTCGGCTGGCTGGCCGTCGGCCTGGCTCTCATGGCCTTCACCAATTCCCGCAAAAAGTAACGCCGAGCCGGGGCGGATCAGGTGCGCGGGACCCTCTCTTCCGCGCACCGAACCCGGCACCACTTGGGTAGCTTTGTGAGGCCTTAACCCAACACGGCCTCGACCACTATATGGATCCATAAGGAGGAACCATGTCCACTAAGTATGCAATCGTTGGCGGCAAGCTCATCGACGGCACCGGTGCCGAGCCGGTTGAGAACTCCCTCGTTCTCGTCGACGACAACGGCAAGATCGAGTACGCCGGCGCCATGCAGGACCTTCCCGAGGGCGTTGAGGTCATCGACGCCGCCGGCAAGACCGTCCTTCCCGGCCTGATCGACACCCACCTGCACTTCTCGGGCAACTTGACCGACGATGACACCGACTGGGTCATGCAGCCGCTCCTCGAGAAGCAGGCCGTCGCCGTCAAGCAGGCCTACGACTGCCTCACCCACGGCCTCACCACCGTCTGCGAGATCGGCCGCTTTGGTATCCAGATTCGCGACTGCATCGACAAGGGCGTCTTCAAGGGCCCGCGCGTTCTGGCCACCGGCCTCGGCTTCTGCCGTGTTGCCGGCCACGGCGACTCCCACCACTGCACCCAGGAGCTCAACAAGGAATCGCACCCCTGGGGCGATCAGGTCGACGGTCCTTGGGATCTGCGCAAGGCCGTCCGCCGTCGCCTGCGTGAGAACCCCGATGCCATCAAGATCTGGGCTACCGGTGGCGGCATCTGGCGCTGGGACTCCGGCCGCGACCAGCACTACTGCTCCGAGGAGATTCAGGCCGTGGTCGAAGAGGCAAAGATGGTCGGCATCCCCGTGTGGAGCCACTGCTACAACAACCACGCCGCTGCCTACGATTCCATTCGCTTTGGCTGCGAGCAGCTGATTCACGGCTTCGATATCGATGAGCGCACCATGGACCTCATGGCCGAGCAGGGCACCTTCTTCACCCCGACGATCGCCTTCCTGCCCACCTGGTACGCCACCTATCCGCCCGTCTACGTCCCCGAGCTGCACGACAAGTACGAGGGCACCCTGGTCGAGAAGGAGCTGCAGCGCAACTACGACTGCCTGCGCGAGGCCAAGAAGCGCGGCGTCGTCATGACGATCGGCTCCGACTCCTTCTCCTTCGTCACCCCGTACGGCACCTGCTCCATCGAGGAGATGTACGAGTTCGTCGACAAGATCGGTTTCACCCCGGTCGAGACCATCACCTGTGCCACCCTCAACGGTGCCAAGATGTGCCACATCGAGGACGAGACCGGTTCCATCGAGGCCGGCAAGTGCGCCGACCTGCTGGTCGTCAACGGTGACGTCGCCGCCGACATCCACGTGCTCAACACCGACAACATGGACGTCATCATGAAGGACGGCTGGATCGTCGAGGCTGGCACCTTTGGCGAGGCCAACAAATACAGCGCCTAAACTACCGTTCATCGACGACTGGATGTAAAACACAGTATTTGATTGCATAATGCAATGGAGAGGGTCGCTTGCGGCCCTCTTTATTGCTATGGGTGCGATAGATAAAAGGGGATGACGGTGGATTTAAACAGGCTGATTCTGGGCAAGAGCTACAACTCTACCAAGGTCTTTCGTACGGCCCAGCATGTGGTCCAGGCCATCCTGCTCGGTGTTGTCGTTCCGGCGCTTATCCTGCTGCTTATCTGGGATTTAACCGATAATCCCAATCCCGTTCCGGGCGTTGTCGTTATTGCCGGCCTGGTCATGCTGTGCTTCTTTTTCTCGTATGTCTTTGTGGTCCCCGACGACCTTACATCGAGCGCAACCGACCGTACGCTCGCCATCGCATCAAAAATATTCGCCTACACGTCGCGCGGCCTTACGCCCGAAGCGGCCCTGGGCGCCTCTAAAATCATCCTGTCCGAGACCATCGCCTCTGCCATCTGCTTTACCGATGGCAAACAGGTGTTGGCAAGTTGGGGCGAGGACTCGGCAAAGTGCCCTGCCGGCACCCCGGTCGTGCTCAAGACCACGCTCAGTGTGATTGAGACGGGCGAGCAGAGCGTGTTTTCGCGTGACACATCCAATGAGACGGGCGGCTATTTTCCCCGCCTGCGCGCCGGCATTGTCGCGCCACTTACCGTGCGCGGACATTGCGTGGGTACGCTCGAGCTGTACTATCCCCGCCTGAGCAGCATTGATATGCGCCAGACGGCCCTTGCCTCGGGTTTTGCCGATCTAATTTCCACGCAGCTCGCCAGCTTTGAGCTCGAGCGCCAGGACGAGCTCACAGCCCGCGTTGAGCTTCGCGCCCTGCAGTCGCAGGTCGACCCGCATTTTCTATTCAATACCATTAGCACGATCGTGTCGCTCGTTCGAACCGAGCCCGACAAGGCGCGATCGTTGCTCATCGATTTTTCCAATTATTACCGTCAGACGCTTTCTGACTCCGATACGCTCACCACGCTCGAGCACGAGGTGGAACAGGGCACTCGTTATATCAATCTTATGCAGGCCCGGTATGGCGACGGCCGTCTGCGCGTCTCGGTCGACATCGACTTTGAGGTGCGCGACAGCCTGGTGCCGCCGTTTATCTTGCAGCCGCTGCTCGAAAACTGCATCAAGCATGCGCAGCGCGAGATCGAGCCGCTTTCTATTCGTGTTAGGGCTTTCGAGACCGATGACGGCTTGGAGATCATCGTCGAAGACGACGGCATCGGAATGAGCGAAGAAGTCTGCGCGCATCTGTTTGAGCAGCATCGCCGAGAGGAGCCCGAGAGCATTACCGCCGACGGCTCCGTCAAGCGAGGTTGCGGCCTGGCGCTCTTCAACGTGCTTCAGCGCATCCATTTCTTTTACGGAGAAGATTCTGGCATGCGCGTGAAGTCCCAGGAGGGCGTGGGAACACAGGTCATCGTTGAGTTGAACGGCGAGCCACATGAGCCGGCGCCGTTGACGGTGTAGCACGCGGTTGGATTGAGAGAAAAAGAGGGGAAGCGCATATGTCCGAAGGCTGGAACATCCTGGTGGTTGATGACGAGCCCCCAATTAGGGCTGAGCTACGCTATCTGTTGGAAAAGGATACGCGTGTGGGTCAGATTGCCGAGGCGGGCAATGTCACCGAAGCCGTGGAGTTGATTCTGTCGAGCAAGCCCGACGTGCTGTTTTTAGACATTACCATGCCCGGTCGCTCGGGAATTGAGCTTGCCGAGACCCTGCAAAACCTAAAGAGGCCGCCGGTCGTGGTGTTTGTGACGGCATTTGCCGAGTATGCGGCCGATGCCTATAACCTCGATGCTGTCGATTACGTCGTCAAACCGGTCGAGGATGCCCGCCTGTCAAAGGCGCTCGACAAGATCGAGACTGCCCTGGGCGCTCGCCGTGTCGTCCATGCTCCGCGCCAGCCTTTGCGCCTGACGGTGGATCGCGGGGGCAAAAAGGTGTTCATTCCCGTGGCGGATGTCTGCTACTTTGAGGCGCGCGCCGATTTTTGCAATGCCGTCTGCGCCGAGGGGACGTATCTGATCAATGAGTCGATTTCCTCGCTCGAGCGTCGCTTGGCCTCCGAGGGCTTTATCCGCGTCCATCGCAGCTATCTGGTTAATTTGGAAGACGTGCACAATGTCGAGATCGGCTCCACGGGCCTGATGGAGCTCAGGCTCGACCGCGTGAGCTCGACGGTGCCCGTTTCACGCCGTCGCGCTGCCGAGGTCAAATCGCACTTGGGGCTTGCGTAAGGGTCGGTGCGCCATCGTTTGCCGTTGCAGGTTTGGCATGACTGTGCGGTGGGCATAATGGATTGCATCGAATGAAATCGAAAGGATTATTATGCCCGCGCTCATTACGCATCATCTGTTTGGCGAGGAAAGCATCGACCGTCTTCCGCAGGGCGTTATTACGTCCGACGAGGAGCGCATCGCCTTTATCCTGGGAAACCAAGGTCCCGACCCGTTCTTCTTCCACATGCTCACGCCGCGCATTTCCGACTGCATGTCGCTTGCTCAGGTCATGCACCGCTCGCGCATGTCGCGCCAGTTCTCGTGCCTGCGCGACGGCGTGTCGCACCTGCAGCCGCGCGATGCCAATCTGGGTCGCGCCTTTGCGCTGGGCCTGCTGTCGCACTATGTGCTCGATCGCAATGCCCATCCCTTTGTCTACGAGCAGCAGTTTGGCATTGTCGAGTCCGATCCCGAGCTCGAGGCTTCGGGCAGTCAAGTTCATGCCGTGCTCGAAAGCGACTTGGACGTGCTGATGCTGCAGCTCAAGCGCGATGGGGCTACGGTCGAGGATTATCCGCCGGCGGGCGAGATCGTCACCACCGACCGCATCAATCGCGTTGCCGGCGTGCTGATGAGCTACGTCGCCGGGCGCGTGTACGGTATCGATATCCCGGCGGGGGAGTACGGCGGTGCCGTAGCCGACATGCAGCTGCTCTACCGCACTATCGAGCCCGCCGGTTCGGCCAAGACGCGCGCGATTGCCCTGCTTGAGGGCTTGGTGCACGATTATTCGCTGCTCGACGGCCTTGCGCACCGCGTGACGACCGAGCTACCCGAGCGTACCGGCAATCTGGGCCACTTGGCATGGAAGAACCCCTTTACCGGCGAGGTCTCGAACGAGAGCTTCCCCGAGGTCTTTGACCGCGCGCTGCTCGATTACGAGCTCACCGTCGCCCGCTTTATCGAGACCGGCGATATGGAAGCCGTGACCAACCACGTCAATTACAGCGGTCGCGCGCTCGGCGCCGACGAAGAGTTCGACCGCGAGGAGTAGGGCTCGTGCGTGCCCCTTTGCCGAATCCTTACCGGCGCCTCTGGGCAATTGGGGTACGATGAACTAACTGCATATCGGGCGAATACGAAGGGGCCCTGTCCATGAAATACACCAAGCTCGAGCGTAACTGGGTTATGTACGATGTGGGCAACTCGGCCCTCGTGCTGCTCAATACCTCGGTGGTGCCCATCTACTTTAACGCCATCAATACCGGTGCTTCCTCGGCAGACCTGGTGGTCGCCTGGGGCAACGCGCAGACGATTGCCTCGCTGGTCATTGCCATGCTCATGCCCATTCTGGGCGCGCTTGCCGATTACGCCGGCAACAAGATCAAGTTCTTCTTGGGCTTCTTCCTCACGGGCCTGGTTCTTTGCCTGGCGCAGGCTATCCCCATGTCCGCCATGGCATTTTTGACCGTGTACGTGCTGTGCACCATCGGCCTTAACTCTTCTATGACGTTCTACGACGCCATGCTGCCCGACATTACCACCGACGAGCGCATGGATGCCGTGTCCAGCTCGGGTTATGCCTGGGGCTACATCGGTTCCACCGTGCCGTTCATCATCTGCCTGGCGCTTATCATGGGTGGCCCCGCTCTTGGCGTCCCCACCATGCTGGCAACGCGTCTGTCGTTTGTCATCACCGGTGCCTGGTGGCTCATCTTTACCCTGCCGCTCATTCGCACCTATAAGCAAAAGTACGGTCGCGAGCGCGGTCCCGAGGACACCATCGGCCACATCGTGGGCGGCGTGTTCTCCGAGGTCGGACACACCATGCGCGAGATCGCCCACAACAAGACCGTGCTGGTCTACATGATCGCGTTCTTCTTCTACATCGACGGTGTGCACACGGTCATTTCCATGGCAACCAGCTACGGATCGGCTCTGGGCATCGATTCGACCCAGCTGGTGCTGGCGCTGCTCGTTACGCAGTTTGTGGCCTTTCCGTCCGCCATCATCTACGGCAAGCTCGCCGGTCGCGTGGGCACACTCAACATGATCTTGGTGGCCGTCGCCGCCTATATGGGCATCGTGCTCTTTGCCGCGTTTTTCTTGAAGACCGCCTTTGAGTTTTGGGTGCTCGCTATTTTGGTCGGCCTGTTCCAAGGCGGCGTGCAGGCGCTCAGCCGCAGCTATTTTGGCCGCATCATCCCCAAGGAAAAGTCCAACGAGTACTACGGCTTCTTCGATATCTTTGGCCGTTACGCAAGCGTTATGGGCACCTTCCTGGTGTCGGTTGTCACCTCGCTGACCGGCAACCCGTCGCTGGGCGTCCTTTCTATTGGCGTTCTGCTGGTTGTTGGCTTTGTGCTGCTGGTCCGTCTGTCCCGCATGGCTCAGGCGGCGGCGTAAGGCAATCGGGCTCAGTGCAGCAATTGTGCCTATCTGCAGTACTCTTTTGGAAGTAGCCGCATAAATCATTCTGACTTCCGAGCAATGTTTAGCCCAAGTGGGTATGATGGAATCAGCTAGGTCGCGGGGCGTCGCCTGTGTTTGGCGGCGCCCCGTTTTTGTGTTGCAAGGAGGGTAAAGGTATGAACGCCACGGTTGTGATCCCAACATATTGGGCGGGCGATGATACCCAAGCAAACGCTCCCGGCACCTACGATCACTCGACGTCGCTCAATGCCGCCAACCCGGAGCTCGATCGCTGCCTGACTTCGCTCGAACAGGTGCGCGACATTCCGCGCATCATTCTCTTGGTGGTCTGTCCGGTTTCTGCCACGGCCGACGTATCCCATCGCGTGCACGAAATCGTTAATGCGCATCCCACGCTTAAGGTCACCATCGTTACCAATACTCAGGCTTCGCGTGTTGCCGACCGCGTGGCGCAGATTGCGCCCAAAGGCTCGGGCGAGTGCGTGAGCCTGCGCGGCTACGGCGCCATCCGCAACATGGGTCTTGCCTGCGCGGCGGTGCTGGGGCACGACGCGGTTGTGTTTTTGGATGACGACGAGACCGTCATCGATGCCGACTTTATGAAGCGTGCGACCTATGCACTGGGTCAACAGACGCGTCAGGGCCTGCCGATTTTAGTCAAGAGCGGATACTTTTACGATCGCGACGGGTCGCCGCTGGCTCCCACGGACAAAGTGGGCATTTGCCATCGCTGGTGGACCAAGCGTATCGAGTTTAATCGCTGGATGAAAAAGGCGCTCTCGGGCACCCGCATCTCGCGCTCCAATTACGTGTGCGGCGGCCTGATGGCCCTCCACGCCCGCGCCTTTACGCGCGTGGCCTTCGACCCGTTTATCACCCGCGGCGAGGATCTGGACTACCTGTTTAACATGCGCATGTTTGGCTATGACGTGTGGTTTGATAACGAGTGGACCGTGCGCCACCTGCCGCCCGAGTCCGAGAAGCGCTCGCCGCGCTTTATGCAGGACGTGTACCGTTGGTACTACGAGCGGGCCAAGCTGACGTTCGCTGCGCACCAAAAGGAGCTCATTCCGGTTACGGCCGCATCACTCATGCCCTATCCGGGTCCGTGGATCTCGCGCGAGCTCGACGACCGCGTGCGCAAGACCGCCATGGTTCGCAGCATGTTTACCCGCGAGCACGAGGGGTATCTGCGCATCTGGCGTCATGGTATTGACGAGGCCAAGACCTATGCCCGCCAAAACGCCGCAAGCTACCTGCGTTTCCAGAGCTTTTGGCCCAAGATCATGGACGGGCTTTGGCGCGACGCACAACTGATTAGCATCCTGGAGGGGGCTGAATGATCGACCGCCGCGCCCAGCGCGATAATTCAATTTCAATCTTTCGCATCATCGCCGTTGTCTGCGCCGTTTGCGTGCTGGTGTACTTTATCTTTGCCCTGGCGACTGGCATTGAGCCGATTGCCACGGTGGTCGCCTGTGCGCTGCTGTGCATCTTTCTGTGCATCTTTATCTTTTTGACGCTCAACCCCGATTCGGTACGCTCCCAGTACACCGAGGAGACGCTTTCGGTTGCCTCGGCCATGCTCGAGGACATTAAGGGCGGTCTGACGCAGGAGTCGGCGCGTTTGGTGTGCCGGCGCATTTTGCCCGAGACGCGCGCCATGACGGTGGCCATCACCGACGAGGGCAACGTGCTTGCCTGCGCGGGAGAGTTTGAGGAAAAACTACTGCCAGATTCTCCCATCCACACGCTTGCCACACGCTACGTTATCGAACATGGCATCGTGCAGTCGTTCAACCGTATGGTGGATGTCGTGGGCTCGGACGGCTCGCACAACCAAGTTCCCGCCGGCATTATCGCCCCCATCAAGGTAGGCGATCGTACCGTCGGCACGCTCAAGTTCTACTACAAGACCCCGCGCGCCGTCGACCGTACCCAGTACGCGCTTGCCTCGGGCTTTGCCGAGATCTTGTCCACACAGCTCGCCATCCACGAGCTCGAGGTGCAAAAGGAACTCACGGCGCGCGCCGAGGTACGTGCGCTGCAAGCGCAGATTAACCCGCACTTCCTGTTCAACACGCTGAACACCATTGCATCGTTTACGCGCACCGACCCGCTGCGGGCCCGCGAACTGCTTCGTGAGTTCTCATCGTTCTATCGTGCCACGCTCGACAACTCGGGATCGCTTATTCCGGTCTCGCGCGAGGTTGCACAGACCAAGCGCTACCTTACCTTTGAGAAGGCCCGCTTTGGCGAGGACCGCGTGCTTGCGACGTTCGATGTGTCCGAGGACGTGGAAGATACGCTGGTGCCGGCGTTCGTGATCCAGCCGATTGTCGAGAACGCCGTACGTCATGGTATGGGCGATGACGACGCCCTGAGGATCGACGTGACCGTTCACCAAGACGGCGAGGATGCAATCTTGATTGCCGTGGCCGACAACGGCGTGGGCATGGACGAGGGCACCGCCGCCAGGCTGTTTGATGAGCGCTCCGCCCGCCCCGATGCCAGCTCTCCGCAAGGTGGCGGCGCCGGCGTGGCCATGCACAATATTTCTGAGCGCATCCATCGCTTTTATGGACCGCACTCTTATACGCGCGTCGAATCGGCGCCGGGCAAGGGCACCAAAGTGCTCCTGCATCTTGATTTGTCAGAGAGCATCTTTGACATTCAAGAGTAAAATAAAAGGCTATGGGCTCAACGCCAAGCGGCGGATGCCCGGCGTAGTTTGTTGACGAAAGGTTTAATCCCTATGCTGCGTGCGATGATTGTGGATGATGAGGCCCCGGCCCGTTCGGAACTTCGCTTCTTGCTCGAGCAGACGGGCAAGATCGGCACGATCACTGAGGCGTCGAGCGTCCGCTCCGCCATTGAGATGCTGATGGAAAGCCGCGTCGATGTCGTATTTCTCGATATCTCGATGCCCGGCGCTTCTGGTCTGCAGCTTGCCGAGGCGCTGCATAAGCTTAAGAATCCGCCGGCGATTGTGTTTGTGACCGCGTATAGCGATCATGCCGTCGAGGCGTTTGACGTAGATGCCGTCGATTACCTAATGAAGCCGGTTGAGGAGGCACGCCTGGATCGCGCGATCGAGAAGGTCATGCAGCACGCCAAGCCCGTCACGGACAGCAAAGCCACCATCGAGCGCATTCCGGTGGAAAAGGGCGGCCGTAAGGTCCTCATTCCCGTGGATGACATTCGCTTCATCATGTCCAAGGACGATTACTCTTGTATCTATACCGTCGATGATCGTTTTCTTTCGACGACTTCGCTGGCGCAGTTCGAGGCCAAGCTTTGCGACTTTGGCTTCTTTCGCGTTCATCGCCGCTATATCGTCAACTTGGCGTGCGTCACAGATGTCGAGACGGTGCCCTCGGGCGCTATCCAACTGGGCATTACGGGCGTCGACGAACGCGTGCCGGTCTCGCGCCGCCGCGTCGTGCCGCTCAAGAAGGCCCTGAGCCTCTAGCACACTGGCCCCGCAGCCCTGTAGACCAATTGTCTGCGGAGCCGTGGGGCTTTTTGTATATACGTCGAATTGGTTTTGAAGAAGGGATCCCATGAACAGTGCAAGTGCTAAGCGCATCGACATCATCTCGGACACCCACGGCTATCTTTCGCCCGCGCTTCTGGACGAGCTCAAGGGCGCAGACCTGATCATCCACGCCGGAGACCTCACCTCAGAGATGGATTACGAGCATCTATGCGCCATCGCCCCCGTGCGAGCGGTCCTAGGAAACAACGACTACTACCGCGACTACGGTCCGGATGTGGACCGTCTGGCCATCTTCACCTACGAAGGCCTCAAATTCGCCGTAGCCCACTACCGTGAAGACCTGCCCGTGGGATCCGTAGACGTAGCCATCAACGGTCACACCCACGTAACCAAAGAAGCCCAAGTAGGCCGCTGCCTAGTCCTCAACCCCGGCAGCGCCAGCTACCCCAGAGGCACCAGAGGCCCCACCATGGCCAGAATGCTTGTCAAAGACGGCAAGATCCTGAGCACCAAATTTATTGACCTAGAGTAAACGCAACAAAAACGGGGGATGCACAACGCATCCCCCGTTTTTTATGAGCCAAAGGCAGAGTCCCAACAAGAACCTAAGACAACCCCGCCACGGAGAACGGGGTCGCCGAGCCGCGAAGCGGCGAGCAACAAGAACTGGTTGAACATAGTGACGGCAGGGAGGGTCTCCGGGGCTGAGGGCGGGGGTTAAGTTTGTCGCGAGTTCCGCACGCAAAGGAAAGCACTTAATGTGCTTTCCGTCTTGCGCAGGACTGTAGAGCAGCAAACTCAACCCCCGCCCTCAGCCCCGGAGACCCTCCCGGAGGGGCCCAAAAAATATTTTCAAAAAAGTTGTTGCGCACCGGACAGACTTCTGTGTATACTAATCCCCGCAGCGCACGCGAGCGGAAACAAACGCGAACGACTGCCTGGGGAGTTAGCTCAGTTTGGTTAGAGCGCCGGCCTGTCACGTCGGAGGTCGCGGGTTCGAGCCCCGTACTTCCCGCCAACGCAATTAAAGCCACGTCTTCGGACGTGGCTTTTTGCGTTTGATAGGATCTTGATCCCATCGGCCCCTTTCGCCCAAAACCAAATCCTTCCAATTCCGGGACAAGCTCCGTTTGAGGCGTATGCTCATACAAGGCGTTTGTTGCGCAACACCAGTTCAACGAAGCAGGGGGTTAGGTTATACTAAATTGCACTGTGGGCCGTTTTTGATGCAAGAGGCTTCAATCACGGCATTCAGTGGGCACCCGTTTTGCTATTTGGGCGTCCATACGGTCATTGGCGTCTCGACGTAAGCTCGGCCCCGGAGCTCGTTCGAGCTGTTCCTATTCCTTGAAAGGGGAAAAATGGACATATCGAGGAAGACTGATTACGCCCTTCGCATGCTCGCGATGCTTGCCGAGGACCCGGAGCGTCTGCTTTCTGTTCGCACCGCTGCCGAAGAGGTCAATGTCCCGTATTCGTTTGCCCGTTCGATCCAGCATGGTTTGGTTCAGGCCGGTATTGTGGAGAGCCTGCGTGGCGTCCATGGCGGCATGCGTCTTAAGGTCAGCCCGGACGACGTCACCATCCGTCAGGTCGTCGAGGCCGTTCAGGGCCCCATGGTCATGAACGATTGCACCGCGCCCGATGGCGACTGTGCGCGCATGGGCACGTGCTGCTATCATCCCCTGTGGGCCGGAGCTCAAGCGCTGATGCGCGACTACCTCGATTCCGTTTCGCTGGGCGATATCGTCGCTCACCGCCAGTTCCCGGCCGTCGATTCCAAGTTCGCCGACCGCGATGCGTTTCCCGAGTACGCCACCTGTGCGTGCGCTTGCCGGGAGGAATAGCGCCGCATAAGGAGCATAGCCATGATTCAGGACCCCTTTCGTTCGATGATTCGTTCGGAAGGGGTCCTGCGTTATCGCGACCTTCCGTGGCGCCGCACGCGCGACCCGTACATTATTTGGCTTTCCGAGGTTATGCTGCAGCAAACGCAGGTGCCGCGTGTGGAGACGCGTATGCCCGCGTGGCTCGACCGCTTTCCGACCGTGCAGGCGCTCGCTCAGGCCGCTCCTTCCGACGTTTTGGATGCCTGGCAGGGGATGGGCTACAACCGGCGTGCCCTGGCGCTTCACAGAGCCGCTCAGTGTGTTATGGAAGACTGGGGTGGGGAGTTTCCACGTGAGACGCGCGATCTGGTCGCCCTGCCTGGTATTGGCCCGGCGACGGCGCAGGG
Source organism: uncultured Collinsella sp. (assembly GCA_965141245.1). GTDB lineage: Bacteria > Actinomycetota > Coriobacteriia > Coriobacteriales > Coriobacteriaceae > Collinsella. The sequence continues at coordinate 82,969 of CBCSLZ010000004.1, read as the reverse complement.
CATCCGGTCGTTTGCGTTCGATCTACCGGGTGTGTATCTGGAGACCAACGTGCGCACAGTCTTTCTGCATCATTTCTTTCCCGACGTGCCGGCCGTTCCCGATCGCGAGCTGGTGCCGCTGATTCAGGCCGCCTGTCCGGCGGCTCCCGGCGCGACGGCGGATGAGATTGCGCCCTTTGCCGTGCCGCTCGATGATGCCGACACGCCGCGCGCATGGTATTACGCGCTGCTGGATTATGGTGCGTATCTTAAGAAGACGCTGCCCAATCCGTCCAGGCGCTCGGCGAGCTATAGCCGTCAGTCCAAGTTTGAGGGCTCGCGCCGTCAAAAGCGCGCCCATATTGTGCGCATGCTGCTAGCGGCGCGCGATGGGCAGCCGGCGGGCATTACGCTCGATGAAGCCGTGGCGGGTGTCAACGAAATGGAGGCGGCGGCAGGCCGCGAGCCGGTCGATCGCGATCTTGTCGCAGACATTTTGGCCGACTTGGAGCGTGAGGGCTTTTGCCGCGTGGAGGGCGACCGCTGGCTAAGCGTGTAGCCCACCCGAATCTGAAAAACAGGATTGCAAGGTTTAGATTTTCGACATGAGGGCATCCTAAAGACAAGGCCGCTCCAAGCCTACGGGCGGCATGTGTTGAAGGGAAGTACACCTATGGATTTTGAGAACTCTCAAACCAAGAAGAACCTCGAGACCGCTTTTGCCGGTGAGTCCCAGGCGCATACCAAGTATCGCTACTACGCATCTAAGGCCAAGAAGGATGGCTACGTTCAGATCTCGAATATCTTTGCCGAGACGGCGGGCAACGAGTCCGAGCACGCCAAGCTGTGGTTTAAGTATCTGCACGACGGCGCCGTTCCCGACACCCTGGACAACTTGCGTGATGCCGCTGCGGGCGAGAACTACGAGTGGACCACGATGTACGACGAGTTCGCCAAGACAGCCGAGGAGGAGGGCTTTACCGAGATCGCCGCAAAGTTCCGTGGCGTCGGTGCTGTCGAGAAGGCTCACGAGGAGCGCTACAACAAGCTTGTCGAGCGCATTGAGTCGGGCGAGGTGTTTGAGCGCGAGGGCGTGAAGGTATGGAAGTGCCTGAACTGCGGGCACCTGCATGTGGGCGCCGAGGCACCCGAGGTGTGCCCGGTTTGTAACCACCCGAAGGCGTACTTTGAGGAGCAGGTGGTGAACTACTAGCGCGTGGCGCTGACATGAGCTGGGCGGGGCGGGCGGTATTGCCTTCCCGCCCCGCTCACGGCTTCGCCGGGTCGCGTTGCGGGAAGGAAATCCCGCCCTCCCGGCCCGCTTTGGGTCGTTGCGTGCTCGCTACAGAAAAGCTGATATTAAAGTTTGTGTGCCGCCCCTTTTGGGGCGGCACGTTTTGTGTGGGGATTGGTTGGGACGGTACCGTTCTTGGGTGGGGTACACTAGGTAGCGTTGGCTATTCGTTTCCTCTTGTGAGGTGTTGGTTATGGGTAAGAAGTCTCGGGCTCGGGCTGCGGCGGCGGGGACCCGTCTCGATCCTCATCGCGTGGTTGATGAGAGCGGTAAGGCTGCGCGTGCCGAGAAGGACAAGAAGGTCGGTGCACATGCTCATCCTGAGTGGGCGCCTCACCTCAATACGGCTAGCGAGGATCTGACTGCTAAGTTGTTTACTCTGGTCGAGGTTATCTTGGGCGTGGTGCCCGTGGTGGTCATTGGCTTGTTCTTGGCTTCGAAAGATGCTACGAGCGTGGATAAGCTCACCGATGTCTTTTCTCAGGACCCCTCGATGGTGGTTACGTTTATCTCTGCGTGCCTGCAGCCGTTTGTGGCGTACATGCTGTACATGATTTATCGCAAGTACTGCGAGGGCGATGCGGGCTTTGCCGCCGGAAACCTGATCGGTCTTTTGTGCTCCGAGATTTTGCTGCTCAATATTCCCGGCGTCATCGGCATAGGCATCTTGTTGTGGCGTGTCTGGCGCAACGTTGCCCCGCACTTCGGAAGCTGGCTATTTGAGCGCCGCGCAATGGGTGTGCTGGTTGACATCGCGGGCTCGCTCGTGATCCTGGCACTGGCGTTTATGTGTGCCACAGCCGCCCGAGGTCTCGCGGGCATGTAGTCTGTTCCCACCGACCGCGGAGCGCAGGGCAACTGCCGGCCTTACCGCTCCGGGCGTCAGACCCGCGGCGCATCCCTTTCCCTCTCGCTCACGGCTTCGCAGAGTCGCGCGAGGCAAAGGCATACGCCGCAGGTCTGACGGCGCGGGCTTGCCAGTGAGTTTTGGCTCATAGATTGGTTTGTGTGCCGCCCCTTATGGGGCGGCACGTTTTGTTTGGGGTCCCTGTCTACACAATTTCCGTCAAGCTTTTGGTTAGGTTTTGGTTAGTTGGCGGGTTGACGGAAGGCCAAAAGATTGCTGGCGAAAAAAGCTCAAAGAAAGTGCTGGTAGGGGAGTTGTTGAGCTTTTCGACAACTTTTGAGCAAAAGAAACTTTGTGGCTATTGTCGGTGATTGCGTTGTCGCGGTCATGGTGGTGCGGGATGCTGGTCGTAAGCGTCGAATGCTCCGATTTTGGAGGCCAGCATGGATTTGTTTCTTGAGACCCCGCAGCAACAAGCCGAGCGCATGTTGCGTCAGCAGCAACGGCTCATGGAGATGCAAATGCAAGGGGCGGCCGTTCAACCTCCTGCACAAAACGCCGCACCTGCGGTATCGTCTGCGGGCGAGGTAGACCCAGGAGCATATTCCGTACAACAAGATTCATATGCGCAGGAGCTTGCGTTCGACAAGCGCCGCACGCGTCACCGCCGCGCGGGCCAGCGCCTGCGCACGTTAGCGATGATTGTGCTCATTCCGTTAGGACTTGCGGCGATTTTCCTGGTCTCGTATGCGCTCACCTGCATCCTCAACGGTGCCTCGCCCAGCGAAGTGCTCCAACATCTGTCAGCCCTCGGCCAGCGCCTAGGCGATGTCGTGACAACCGTTCGCGCCGGCTGGGAGAGCTAGCGTTTGTCACATTAGGACTTCTAGGGTGTAGGGATTATCGCCACGAGTAGAATTCTTGCATCCTGTGGGTCCTGTCGTGCGACTGAATAGTATTATTGAAGATGAATAATAATAGGATTTACTATGTATAAGCAGGATTTAGAGCAGACTCTTTTGGGCATTGATGAAGAGGCGGAGCTGGAAATAGGCCCACGAGACGATAGGCCGAGCGTTGTATTGGTGGGAGGAAGCGCCTTCATGCTAAACGATGTGACGAATCGGTCGGTTACACATGACATTGATGTGTTTGAGGCAGATAGGTGCCTCCGCGAGATCATAGCTCGATACCCCGAGGTGAATGGTATGGCGGTGGCATATTGTAATCAGATGCCATTCAATTACGAAGATCGTTTGATTCCCGTAGATATTGGGGCGCGTTTTATCAGGTACTTTACGCCATCCTTGGAGGACCTGGCGGTAATGAAGCTCTATGCCTACCGTCCGAACGACATCGTCGACCTCCATAGCCGAGCGTTTATCGACCGACTTGACTGGGATCTGCTCGAACGGCTTATATTCGACGAGGGAGAAGCGCTGGCGTCGTCGCCTTCGGAGCGAAGCTATCAAGAGATGGTCTGTGCATACAGGCAATACAAAAAGGAGGTGCTCGGTTGAATCTGACCTTTGAGGGATTTTTGAAAGGCTATTGCCGAGAGCTGTCCGGGCAGCAGTCGCTGAGTTTTAGAAAACTGGTTGAGCAGGCGACGACGGTTGCGCCGCGCGTGGCGGAGCCTCTGTTTTTGCTCGCCTTGGCGCAAGGAAAAGCCGAATACGTTCTGGGTTTATCCGAGGGCTCGTGGATGGAAGAGGATTACCGAGGTGTTTTGTCCTTGTACGATCAAGCGGGTGGCATGGCGTCTCTATGCGCCAAAAGTGAGCTCCCTAACCGTTATGCCAACGTTTGGCGTGCGTATAGAGCGGTGAAGGAAAAGCCAGTGGCGGATAGAAGGATCAACGCCCTGATGCGAAAAAGAACATTGGGAGCGCTAGGGGAATCGGGCATAACACGCTACGGTCTCTGCCGCGATTTGAATCTGAATAAGGGAAACGTGTACGCATACTTAGCCGGCGATGACTCAAAGGTGAGCAGGGAGACGGCGCGCCGCATTATGGAATATGCGGAGGAGAGGGGCACCCAAGAAGGGGCCGGGCGCCCGGTGCGTGTGGCGGGGTAAGATTAATCGCGGTTTTGATTGATAATCGATTGGGTTTGTTGGGCGGAGTCTATGTCTGCTATTGATATTGCGCTTGTTGTGATTGCCTTGGTGGCGATGGGAGTTGCTGTGGTTTGCGCCCTGCAGCTTAAAGGCCTTCGTGCCGAGTTGCGAGAGCGTGGCGGCAACGATGCGGAGACGCTCGCGGCGCTCGAGCAGGCCAACAGCGCGCTCGATGCCCTCAACGTCGCGCTGGCAGAAACCCGCCGCACGGCAAACGCCATCGCGCAGCAGCAGACGACCGACGCCGCCGTAGAGCAGCAGCGCTACCTGACCATCGCGCGTGAGTTCTCGCAGGCTGGCGACCGTATGGATGACCTGCGCCGTGAGACGGCCCAACAGCTCGGCGCCAACCGCGAGGGCATCGAGCACCGCCTGGACAAGGTGCGTGAGACGGTCGATGCCCAGCTGGGCGCCATCCGCAAGGACAACAACGTGCAGCTCGATCAGATGCGCGCGACGGTGGACGAGAAACTCTCCCGTACGCTCAACGATCGCCTGTCTGCATCGTTTAAGCAGGTGAGCGACCAGCTCGAGGCCGTGTACAAGGGCCTGGGCGATATGCAATCTATCGCCACCGGCGTGGGCGACCTTAAGCGCGTGCTGGGCAATGTGAAGGCGCGTGGCATTTTGGGCGAGGTGCAGCTGGGCGCAATCCTGGCGGACATCCTTACGCCCGACCAGTATCTGGAAAACGTTGCCACCAAGCCCGGCGCCTCGGAGCGCGTTGAGTTTGCTGTCAAGCTGCCGGTGGACGAGGGTGATCCCGTGCTGCTGCCGATCGACTCCAAATTCCCGGGCGATGCGTACGAGCATCTGCTCGACGCCCAGGAGTCGGGCGACGCGGAGGCCGTCGCCGCTGCGCGCAAGACGCTCGATGCGATGGTGAAGCGCGAGGCCAAGGACATTTGCGAGAAGTACCTGAGCGTGCCCGCGACGACCAACTTTGGCATTCTGTTCGTGCCGTTTGAGGGGCTGTATGCCGAGGTCGTCAGCCGCCCCGGGCTTATCGAGACCCTGGGCCGCGACTATCACGTCAACGTTGCCGGCCCCAGCACCATGGCGGCCATCCTCAACAGTCTGCAGATGAGCTACCAGACGTTTAAGTTGCAAAAACGCACCGATGACGTGCTGCGCGTACTTTCTGCCGTCAAGGCCGAACTGCCACGCTATCAAAAGGCTCTCCGCCGCGCCCAGCAGCAGATCGAGACCGCGGGTAAAACGGTCGAGGGCATTATCACCACACGCACCAACGTTATGGAGCGCAAGCTCAAGGACATCGACGCGCTGGAAGACGCGCGGGAGGCCGACGAGATTTTGGGCTTGGAGTCCGCGGGCTTACTCGCGGGCCAGGAAGACGAGGACTAGTCGCAACGGACGGCGGGGCGCCGGCGTAAAAGCGGGGCGCGGGTGCTTTTCGCGTCGTGCGTGCCTGAAGCGCACTTCGGTGTGCAACAATGGCGTTTCGTCCTATCAGATGCGAAAGGAAGCCCATGTCTCAGAGAAGCACCAGTCCGCTCAAACGCTCCACCGTGCGCCGCACGCTGCAGCGTTTTTGGGACGTCACGCGCACACAGCCGTTGATCGTCTTTCTCTCGGTGTTCTCGTCGGCGGGCTACATCTTTTTGCTTACGTTTGCCAACACCTACGTGATGGCCCTTATCGTCGACCGCGTCCAGGCCGGCCCCGTGGCGGGCGACCAGGTGCTTGAGGTCTTTGGCCCCTACATTCTGGCGCTCGTGCTCGTTAACCTGGTAGGCCAGATCCTCTCCAAGCTGCAGGACTACACCGTCTACAAGCTCGAGATTGCGGGCAACTATCACCTGGCGCGCTTGTGCTTCGACACGCTCTCCAATCAATCCATGACGTTCCACACCAGCCGCTTTGGCGGATCGCTTGTGAGCCAGACGAGTCGTTTTATGAGCGGCTATACGGGTCTGGTGGACGTGACGGTGTATTCGCTCATCCCCACTATCACCTCGGTTGTCTGCACGGTGGTAGCACTTGCCCCGGTGGTGCCGACGTTTACCGTAATCCTGGTGGGCATCATGGTCGTCTACATCGCGTTTGTCTGGCTTATGTACAAGCGCATCATGCCGCTTTCGGCCGCGACGTCCGCCGCGCAGAACAAGCTGTCGGGCGTGCTGTCCGACGCGGTCACGAACATCCTGGCCGTCAAGACTTGCGGGCGCGAGGACTTTGAGCGCGACCTATTCGATACCGCCGACCGTGCCGCGCGCGATGCCGAAACGGTATCGATGCACGCCATGATGCAACGCAACTTTACGACCTCGGGCCTTATCGTCATTACCATGGCCGTGGTGAGTGTGTTCGTCGCGGGCGGCAACGCGTGGTTTGGCATTTCTGCCGGCGCGCTCGTCATGATCTTTACCTATACGTACAACCTTACTATGCGTCTGAACTACGTGAGCTCCATGATGCAGCGCATCAATCGCGCGCTGGGCGACGCCGCCGAGATGACGCGCGTGCTGGACGAGCCGCGTCTGGTGGCAGACGACGAGAACGCCCCCGAGCTCAAGGTGGGCGAGGGCGCGATTGATTTTGAGCACTTGAGCTTTGCATACCGTGATGCCGCGGCGGGCGAGAGTGTGTTCAACGACCTGACGCTCCATGTGGCGGCGGGCCAGCGCGTGGGCCTGGTGGGCAAATCGGGCTCGGGCAAGACGACACTCACCAAGCTGTTGCTGCGCCTGGACGACGTACAGGGCGGTCGCGTGCTCGTGGACGGCCAGGACGTCTCGCGCTGCACGCAGCAGAGCCTGCGTCGCCAGGTTGCCTACGTGCCGCAGGAGGCACTGCTGTTCCACCGCTCCATTCGCGAGAATATCGCCTACGGTCGACCCGACGCTACCGACGAGCAGATTCGCGAGGCTGCGCGTCTGGCCAACGCGACTGAGTTTATCGACCGCTTGCCCCATGGCTTTGACACCATGGTGGGCGAGCGTGGCGTTAAGCTTTCGGGCGGCCAGCGCCAGCGCGTGGCCATCGCCCGTGCCATCCTTACCGACGCGCCGATTCTGGTGCTCGACGAGGCGACCTCTGCCCTGGACAGTGAGTCCGAGGCGCTGGTGCAGGAGGCGCTCGAGAACCTGATGCGCGGCCGCACCTCCATTGTGGTGGCGCATCGCCTGTCCACCGTGGCGGCGCTCGACCGCATCGTGGTGCTGGCAGACGGCGAGATTGTCGAGGATGGCACGCATGCGCAGCTCGTTGAGGCAGGCGGCGAGTACGCAAGCCTGTGGGGCCGCCAGACCGGCGCATTTTTGGAGGCGTAAGCGCCCCGGACGTGGGACAATCGTGCCTGTAGTTTGTTGTGCCGCTGAGCCGAGGAGCCGCTATGCCACGCGAGACCAATGCCGCCAAACGCGAGCGCGCCGTTGAGGTGTGTGAGCGCCTCAACCGTCGCTATGGCCCGGTTGAGTGCTTTTTGGACCACGAGAATCCCTTTAGGCTGCTCATCGCGGTACTGCTCTCGGCTCAGACGACCGACGCGCAGGTCAACAAGGTGACGCCCCAACTGTTTGCCCAGTGGCCCACACCCGAGGCCATGGCCGGGGCAAGTGTGACCGACGTGGCGGACACCATTAAGTCACTCGGCTTTTATAAGAGCAAGGCCAAGCACGCCGTGGAGGCCGCGCAGATGATCGTTGCCGACTACGGCGGCGAGGTACCGGCCGACATGAAGGAGCTCGTCAAGCTGCCGGGCGTGGGGCGCAAGACGGCGAACATCGTGCTCAACGTGGGATTTGGCATTGTTGAGGGCATCGCGGTCGATACGCACGTCAACCGCATCGCGCACCGCCTGATGCTGAGTCCCAAGACGCACGCCAAAGAGCCGCTCAAGACCGAGCAAGATCTGCTCAAGATTCTGCCGCACGAGTATTGGGAGTCGGTCAATCACCAGTGGATCACCTTTGGCCGCGAGATTTGCGACGCCCGCAAACCCAAGTGCGACGAGTGCCCGCTGGCAGACCTTTGCCCCAGCGTGCGTGTGACGGGGTAGGTCCCGGCACGTTTTGCCGGCGTCCGAAGGCTGTGGCCAATGTTGCGCAACACATTTGGGTTGCGAAGGCTCAATATGATGGCGACAGATGCTGTTTGTTGCGAGGGGATGCCCGAATATGTTTTGCACCAAGTGTGGCTCCGAGATGCCCGACGGAACCGATTTTTGCACGAACTGCGGGGCGCGCATGGGCGCCGCTTCTCCGGCGGCCGCGCCTGCTGAACCCGCACCGATGCCGGCGGCAGGGATGCCTCCCGTGCAGGGTGCCGTACAAAAGAAATCGCATAAGCGAGCGGTGATTATCGGCATATGTGTAGCGGGCGTGCTGGTGGCGGGCGGTGCCGCTCTGGCGCTGACCGGCGTACTGGGTCCGCTTGGGCAGGGCAATTCATCGCGGATTACGGTACTTGGGTCCGTCGAGGGTTCGGCCGAGCACAAGGACCAGGGAAGCGCCAAGGAGAAGCCTGCCGCCGACGAGGACGAGCCGGAAGAGCCCGAGCAGACGGGCAGCAGCGTAAAGGTCGACCTCAACGACCAGGCAACCTATGCCGCCGCGAACCTGTTCCTGTCGAACTTTACGGAGGAGCACTTCGATCGGGACTGGTATCAGACAGGTGCTTTCGATTCGAGTGATGGGCTTTCGGATGACGAGAAATATAAGCTGGTCAAGTTTATCTGGTGCCATTTTATTGACAACGCGCCGTATCGAATCGAGAAGGGTGACTATGACAACGGTAATAGCCAGCGTGTGGCGACTGATGTGATCAATAGGGAACTCAACCGTTTGACGGGCCTGACGCTTTCCGATGCCGATATGACGTATGACAGAACGCCGGAGGGGCAGGCGATTCCTGATTCGGCCGAAGCGTATGGTGGGTACTTGTACCTGAAACAGGAATACGGCCAGGGGAATTACAACCCACCGTGCGCCGTCGTTACGGGCGCGACTGACCTTGGCGACAACATCTACGAGCTCACTTATGAGGTTTACAGTGCTGGTGGTATGTTACTTCCTTCGGACATTCCCGAGAGCACCTACGGCCTGCCAAAGGATCAGTTCATCGCCGCAATTCAAGCGGACGCATCCAGGGGCCGTACCGAGACTTGCACGGTCCGCGTCGCGCAGGGTGACGGCGCCCCGACCTTCACGCTGCTTAAAATGGGCGTCTACGACTAGGCTCGGCGTATGGCTCACTCTGATAGCGCCAGGCGGCTCGTCTGTCTGGCGTTTTTGGTGCGGGGCTAGGCGTACGCTTGGGCTGGAGTATATGCCGCCCCATGCAAAAATGTGTTGCTAATTTAGAAGCCTATTCAAGCGCGCCGAAGTCGTGGCGTGCTGGCGTAGCATGAGCAAAAAATCAAGCAATGGAGGGTAACGTGGCAATATCGAAGACGCGAGAGCTCGAAGATTATTTTGAACGCATCGTGCGCACGCGCGAAGGCGACCTGCCTGGTCGTCGCAAAGGCGACGAATACTTGTCTCAAACCCATGCGCTCTACCATGGCGACCCTGCGCCCTGGGCTCTGACGCCAAAGATATTCGACAAGGATATGACGGCGATTCTTAAGGAGGCCGCCGAGCGCATGTACGGCATTATGGACAAGGTGACGCGGGCGTTTTGTTCCGATGCCTCCGTGCGTGCGTGGTTTCGCATGGATCCGGCTTTTGCTGACCTGTGCGCTATGGATGCCGGCTATGATTGCCAGATTCCTCTTGCGCGTGTCGATATCTTTCTTGACGAAGATGCCGGTTCGTATACGTTTTGCGAGCTCAATACCGACGGCAGTGCCGGAATGGTAGTGACCGATGCGGTCTGTCAGGCAGTGCGAATGACGCCTTCCTTTGAGGAGTTTGCATCCGACCACCCAGGCTTTCGGCAGTACGATTTGTGCGACGGCTGGATAGATGCATTGTTTGAGACCTATGCAGAGTGGGAGCTGACCCATCCTCTCCGCATCGAGGATAGTGCACGATCGGATGATGGATTTTGCGCTGGCAAGAGGTCCTATGCACCGCAATCAAAGATATATCCCGCTTCGGTGGCAATCGTCGACTATTCGGAAAGCATCGACTTGGAAGATGCGGCTCATTTTGTCGACCTTATGAGGCGACGGGGTGTGGTGGCGCGCTTTGCGGATGTGCGCGACCTGCGGATTGGCGAAGGCGAGAGCGGTGCTAGGCGGCTGTGCGATGCCGCCGGTCCTATTGATTGCGTTTGGCGGCGCGCGGTGACCGGCGAGCTGTGGGATAAGCCGTGCGACGGACGCTCGGCCTTAATTGCGGCTGCCCAAGAAGGGCTCGCATGCGTCGTCGGCGGATTTAGAACGTGGCCGTGTGCGACTAAGACCGTATTTGCGTTTTTGTGGTCTCGGGCCGGTCAGTCCTTGTTGAGCCCGGAGGAGCAATCGTTTGTACGGGAGCATGTGCCCTATACTGAGATTCTGGATGAAAGCACCCAGTTGTCGCGATTTGCCGAAAAGGATCGGTGGATTGTCAAGCCGTGCGGCGGCTACAATGCGGTTGGCGTTGTCGCTGGTTTGGATGTCGCGGAACGGGAATGGCCTCAGGTGCTTGCTCGCGCTGCGGCCGCTGGGGCGATTGTACAGGAGTATGCTCAGCAGTATCAGACGCCCTGCTTGCGCGGGACGCTTGTCGATGGGCCGCATCGAGGAGAGGCGCCCAAAGGACTTGTGGATGATCTTGGTTTTGCGCCCGCTTCTAATATGGAAGGCTTGTACCTGTATCGCGGCCGTTTTGCGGGCGTGTACACACGTGTGGGCTTTGCCAACACCATAGGAGAGTGGACGAGCCGTTTGAACGTTGCGAGCTTTTTTGAGGAATAGCCGTTTCTTGGGGAGCCTTCCGTGGTTGCGGCGTTCGACGTGACGGGGAGATTTTGGCGAAGCCGGCGAGTCCAGTTCTATCTGGCGTTTTTGTTGCGGGGCTGGGCGTACGCTTGAGTCGGAGTCCTCTTCATGCGCTACCATGACAGGCAACGAATTTGACGAACGACCCGCCGAGCTTGTCTCGGCGGGCTTTTGGCGTTGCAATGCCGGAGGAACAGCATGCTCATTCACCGTATAGCCGCGCAGCTCTACACTGCCGAGGCGCTGCAGACCGTCGAGGCCGGGCTCGATTCTGGCGAGGACGTGACGCTGGCCGTGTCTCAGTCGGGTCGAACGCTTATGGCCGCCGCCCAGTTTGCGCGTCGTCCGCGCCCCACGGTCTACATCGTGAGTGGCGAGGATGCGGCCGATCGAGCCGCACGTAGTCTGGCCGCCTATGTGGGCCTGGCGCACGTGTGCCGCTTTCCCGAGCGCAAGGACTACCCTTGGCGCGAGCAGGCGCCCGACGACGCCGTGGTAGCCCAGCGCTGCGAGGCGCTCGGGCGCATCGTGCGCGGCGACAACTGCATCATGGTCGCCTCGGCCCGCGCGCTGCTGCGCTGCGTGCCGCCGGTCGAGAGCCGCTACTGGGAGTCCACTACTTTTGCGGTGGGCGAGGAGATTCCCTTTGACGAGGTGCCGCAGCGCCTGGTGGGCATGGGCTACACCAATGCCGGCGCTGCCGACGCGCCCGGCCTGTTCCGTGTGCACGGCGACACCGTCGAGGTGTTTCCCGCACAGGAAAAGGCGCCCGTGCGCATTGAGTTCTTTGGCGACGAGATCGACCGCATCCGCCGCATGGTGAGTTCAACGGGCCAGACCATCGGCAACGAGGACAGCATCGAGATCTTCCCCTGTCGCGAGCTGGCGCTTACCGACGAGGCCGTCCACAACATGCATGTGGCGCTCTACCGCGCCAGCCAGGACGACAGCAAACTGGCCGCATTGCTCGAGATGGTAGATGCGCGCATCGTCACGCCTGAGCTCGACCGCTTTTTGCCGGTGATGTACGGCCAGACCGTGAGCCCGCTGTCGCATGTGAGCGGCAAGGCGCTCGTGGTGCTGTCCGAGCCGCGCTCGCTGTTCGACGATTGCCTGCGCGCCTACGAGGATATCGAGGCACGTGCCGGCGAGGCGGGGGTCGACCGTCTGGATGGCCTGTACGTGCGTGCCCAGCAACTCGACTTTGGTTCCCAGCAACGCCTGAACTATGTGAGCCTCATCCGTGCCGGCGGTGCGGTGACGGCCGAGCTCAAGATTGAGCAGCCTGCCATCGCAGGCTCGGACAACCGTTTTATGACGCGCATCCAGGAGGTCGTGGGCAAGCGCTATGCCTGCGTGTTTGCCATCCCCGACCGCGGTGCGCGCGAGTCGATGGAGCTCACCTTTGGCGACGAGGGCATTACCTTTGAGGAATCGCTGACCGCGGCGCCCGAAAATGCCGCTGCCATCGGCGACCGCGTGCGCGTGGCAGCGGCGGATTCCGCCGACCGTGCCGCACGCCAGGAGGCCCATGCTTCCATTCGCGAGCGCAAGGCCGACGCGCTCAACGCCCGCTCGCTCGAGGCGGGCGCCGCGCAGGCTGCCGCCGGTGCCGCCGTGCCCACCATCTCGCGCGGACGCGTAACCTTTGTCGATGCCGCTCTGCCGCAGGGCGTGGTGGTGCCCGATGCCAACCTGGCCGTGTTCTCGATCGCCGACCTCAACGCCCGCATGGATGCCAACCGCGCGCGCAGCCGCCGCAAGGTTGACATTACGCAGATCACCTTCCCGTTTAAGCCGGGCGACTACGTGGTGCACGCTACCCACGGCATCGCACTCTTTAGCGAGATCGCGCGCCAGGAAGTGGGCGGCAAGGAACGCGACTACTTTTTGCTGGAATATGCCGATGGCGACAAGCTCTACGTGCCGCTGGAGCAGGTTGACCGCATTACGCGCTACGTTGGTCCCGACGGCGATAAGCCGCGCTTGACCAGGCTCAACACCGCCGACTGGACGCGTGCCACCAACAAGGCGCGCAAGAATGCCAAAAAGCTGGCGTTTGACCTGGTCGACCTCTATACGCGCCGCTCGTCGATTACCGGTATCGCCTGTCCGCCCGACACGCCCGAGCAGATCGAGATGGAGGAGAGCTTCCCCTACGACGAGACGCGCGACCAGCTGGAGGCCATCGCCGACATCAAGGCCGACATGGAGGCGCCCAAGCCCATGGACCGCCTGCTCTGCGGTGACGTGGGTTTCGGCAAGACCGAGGTCGCCCTGCGCGCGGCCTTTAAGTGCGTGGACTCCGGCCGCCAGGTCATGGTGCTCTGCCCCACGACCATTCTGGCCCAACAGCACTACGAGACATTCTTTGAGCGCTTTGCCCCGTTTGGCCTGGAGGTCGAGGTGCTCAGCCGCTTCCGCACCCCGGCGCAGCAAAAGCGCGCGCTCAAGGCGTTTGCCGAGGGCACGATTGATGTGCTGATCGGAACGCACCGCTTACTTTCTGCCGATGTGAACCCCAAGAACCTGGGTATGGTGATCATCGACGAAGAGCAGCGCTTTGGTGTGCAGCACAAGGAGCAGCTCAAAAACCTGCGCGAGCAAATCGACGTGCTCACGCTCTCGGCAACGCCTATTCCGCGAACCATGCAGATGGCCACGAGCGGCGTGCGCGACATGAGTCTGATCACCACGCCGCCGACCGGGCGTCGCCCCGTGATCGTGCACGTGGGGGAGTACGACCCCGACGTGGTGAGTGCGGCGATTCGCCTGGAGGTGGGCCGCGGCGGTCAGGTGTATTACGTGTCCAACCGCGTCAAGACCATCGACGATGCTGTGGCGCGCGTGCACGAGGCCGCGCCCGAGGCGCGCGTGGGCGTGGCGCACGGCAAGATGAGCCCGCGCGAGGTCGAGGACGTGATGATCGAGTTCGCGACCAAGAAGATCGACGTGCTCATCGCTACGACCATCGTGGAGAGCGGCATCGACAACGCAACGGCCAACACGCTCATCATCGAGGACTCGCAGCGTCTGGGTCTGGCACAGCTCTACCAGCTCAAGGGCCGTGTGGGCCGCTCTGCCACGCAGGCCTACGCGTACTTTATGTTCCCGGGCGAGCTGCCGCTCACCGAGGAGGCAACGGCGCGCCTGACCGCGCTTTCCGAGTTTCAGGACCTGGGCAGCGGCATGCGCATCGCCATGCGCGACCTGGAGATCCGCGGTGCCGGTTCGCTCATGGGTGCCGAGCAACACGGTAACCTGTCGAGTGTGGGCTTTGACCTGTTTACGCAGATGCTGGGACAGGCCGTGGCCGAGGCGCGCGGCGATGACGATGCCGGCGTGGAGGCGGCGAGCGTGGGCATCAACCTGCCGGCCGACTACTTCTTGTCCGAGGAGTACATGCCGGCGGTGGACCAGCGCGTGCTCGTGTACCGCAAGCTCGCGGCGGCCGAGGACCTGGAGAGTATCGACGAGGTGCAGGAGGAGACCGAGGCTGCACACGGTGAGCTTCCATTGGCGGGGCTCAACCTGTTCAACCGCGCTCGCATTCGTATTCGCGGCGAGCGCCTGGGGCTCGAGAGCGTCACGCTCAGCGGCGGACGCATCACGTTTTTGGGCGTCGAAGTGCCCAAGAAGGTGGCCTTTGAGCTTAAGACTCGCTACGGTGCGGTGAACTTCCCCAAGAGCTGCAAACTGTCGGTGCCCTACAAGGCGGGCGCCGGTGCGGGCAGCGGCCTGGGCCGCGGCCTCGACGCCAACGACGGCACCGGCCCGGTGGCCGCGGCGCTCATGCTGCTGCAGCAGTTGGGTGCCAGCGACGACGACTAACGGGTCGACGCTGCAAACGCCCCATTTGGGCAATCTGGTTCCATCGAAAGGAAAGCATGTTCGGATACATCTATAAGAAAGATGTCGCCATTATCGCGGTTGTCCTGTGCCTTTGTCTGGGCGTGGGCAGCTTCTTTGATTATCAGATCTCGAGTGCGCTGTTCAACATCGGCAGCATGTACGGTCGCTTTGTCGAGGCGGCCGGCGAGCTGCCGTTCGAGCTGACGGCGAGCGTCGCGGGCGTCATGCTCGTGCGCTCGGTACGCCCCGATTCCAAGGCGAGCAAGTGGCTCGCCGCGCTGGGCGTTCTGATCAACGTGGGTCTGGTCGGCTACGAGATTATCGGATCGCTGCGCGTCGGCGGCAGGCTTATTGCGTTTCAGCTGGTACTGACGTTTGCGTTGGTCATCGCAGCCAACTTCATCGCCTACCGCCTCACACGCACGACCGAGCCCGACGAGCTTACGCGCTGGGCGTTGATGGTGCTGGCCGTGTGGGTCGCTCAGGCCATCATCCTCAACGTCATTGTTAAGCCGTTATGGTCGCGCCCGCGCATGCGCGTGATCGAGGTCACGCCGGGGCTCAATTTTCAGCCGTGGTGGGTGATCGGCAACCCCGACAAGTGGGCCTATATCGCCGCCGGCGTGATCAAGGACGGGTTCAAGTCGTTTGCGAGCGGACACACGGCGCATGCGGCGATCGGCCTTATGCTCGCCGGGCTTCCCGCGGCAGCCTTTAAGGAAAAACCTTCGCGTCGCCGCGTGATCTTTTGGGCGGCGGTTGTTGTTGCAGCGTTCGTCGCCTTTGGGCGCATCGTGATCGGCGCGCACTTTTTGAGTGACGTGAGCTGCGGTTTTGCCCTGGTACTGGCACTTGAGTGCCTTGCCGCGCGCATCGCCTATCCCAACGGCGTACAATAGCCCCGTTTGAATCATCTGGCCGATACCCGGTAAGAGAGGATTGCCATGCTCGCGTTTAACAACGATTATTCCCACGGCGCACATCCGGCAGTGCTGCAGGCGCTCGTCGACACCAATATGGAGCCGCAGCCCGGCTACGGCACCGATGCGCACACCGAGCGTGCCAAGCAGCTTATCCGCGAGGCCTGTCAGGCCCCCGATGCCGACGTGTTTTTTCTGGTGGGCGGCACGCAGGCCAACGCGACGGTGATCGACATGCTGCTCGCGCCGTACGAGGGCGTCGTTGCTGCCGAGACCGGCCACGTCGCCTGCCACGAGGCGGGCGCCATCGAGTTTGGCGGCCACAAGGTGCTCACCATCCCTGGTTACGAGGGCAAGATGCACGCCGAGGATCTGGAGAACTATATCCAGGTGTTCTACGAAAACGAGAGCTACGAGCACACGGTGTTCCCGGGTGCCGTGTACGTGAGCCTATCGACCGAGTATGGCACGCTGTACTCCAAGGCCGAGCTCGCGGCGATTCACGCGGTGTGCCAGAAGCGCGAGATTCCGCTGTTTGTGGACGGTGCCCGCCTGGCCTATGCGCTGGCGGCCGATGAGTGCGACATTACCCTGCCCGAGCTGGCGCAGCTGTGTGACGTGTTCTACATCGGCGGCACCAAGTGCGGCGCGCTCTGCGGCGAGGCCGTGGTGTTCTGCGGCATGCACGCCCCGGCGCACCCCATTCCGCGTATTAAGCAGCACGGTGCGTTGCTGGCCAAGGGCCGCCTGACGGGTGTGCAGTTCGAGGCTCTTTTTACCGACGGCCTGTATTTTGAGATTGGTCGCCAGGCGATTGAGACTGCTCAGGCGCTGCGTCGCGTGCTGCACGAGCGCGGCTACCAGTTCTTCTTGGAGACGCCCACAAACCAGCAGTTCGTGATTCTGCCCAACGAGGACATAGCCCGCATTCGCGAGCATGCGGCGATCGAGTACTGGGAAAAGTACGACGAAACCAACACGGTGGTGCGCTTTTGCACCAGCTGGGCCACGACGCAGGAGGATATCGATGCGTTGGCGGCGGTTCTGTAGCCTGATGTAATGACGAGGGGCCGCCTTGCGCTGGGTTTGGCGCAAGGCGGCCTTTGTTTTTGAGGGAGAAGGGTTGTATGACCGAGATGTCCGAGCCGACGATTCGCCTGGCGACGCCCGAAGACGCACCAGCGTTGCTTGCCATCTATGAGCCGTATGTGCGCCAGACGGCGATTACCTGCGAATACGAGGTGCCGAGCGTTGAGGAGTTCGCCGGGCGCATCGAGCGTACGCTCAGGCGCTATCCGTATCTGGTGATGGAGCTGGACGGGCGTCCGGTAGGCTATGCCTATGTGAGTCCGCTCAACAGCCGCGAGGCATACGACTGGTCGGTCGAGACGTCGATCTACCTGGCGCGCGACGTGCGCCACGGCGGGCTGGGCCGCAAGCTGCACGATGCGCTCAAGCAATGCCTGATCGCGATGGGCATTACCAATATGTGCGCGCTCATTGCCGTGCCGCACGACAAGGACGACGAGTATCTGACGCACAACAGTCAGGATTTCCATGCCCATATGGGCTACCGCCTGGTGGGTGCATTCGACCGCTGCGCCCAAAAGTTCGGCCGCTGGTACGACATGTGCTGGATGGAGCTGGTCCTTGCCGAGCGCACACCCAACCAACCCAAACCAACCTGGTTCCCCGACCTCCCCAAACCTACCATTTAGGGACAGGTTTATTTTGGCAGGTTAACCGATGGGCTCGGTGTATTTGGCACGGTCGGTGCGCTGGATGCGCTTGGAGACATGGAGTGGTCGGCCGTCGGTGTCGTAGACGTAGTCGGTGATCAGGATCAGCGCCTGCCCGCGCCCAACGTTGAGCAAAAACGCCTCGTTTTGCGAGGCATAGCACACCTCAAAGGTCTTGTGCCCCTGTGCCGGCGCGCGATGGAATTCTTGGCGCAGCGTCGCGTAGAGCGAACCGTTGATATCGCGATCGATGAGCGTCTCGAAGCTTGGCGGCAGGTAGGTGGTCTCCAAGCACAGTGGCGCATCGTCCAGATAACGCAGACGGACAAGTTTGACGAGCTTGCTGCCCACGGCGACATCGAAGAACTTGGCCGCATTGCCCGCGGCCTTGGCAAAGCCCGAGTCCACCGTGCGCGTGGTGGGCTTCATACCCTGACCCTGGACCTGTGTCGTGTAGCTCGAAAACACCAGGTTGTTCTCGTGGAGCGCCGGCGTGTCGGCCACAAAGGCGCCACGCCCGCGCTCGGTGCGCACCAGGCCCTCATCAACGAGCACCTTAAGGGCGTGGCGCACGGTGCTGCGCGACAGCCCCGATTCGTCCATGAGCTCCATCTCGGACGGCAGCTTGTCTCCGCGTGCGTAGATGCCGGCGGCGATGCGGTCGCGAAGCGTACCCGCCAAGCGCTCGTATTGGGCCAGTTTCTTTTTAGACGAAGCGTTCATGCGATCAACCTGTATCTAACTTGTATGCGTATCTAATCAAGCATGTATTCAATACAACAACAAAACCGCTGGTAGCTAGCTATCGAAAACCGCATCAGCAAAATTTCTAAGATAAATATAGCATACAACTAGTCGACATAACCAAAACATGTATGTAACTTGTATGCCATCGAGAGCATCAAACGAGAAGAAAGGCTGATGCACGATGACTACTCAGGAACAGGTTAAGGATGTCGTCTCCCAGGTTTTGGCTGACAAGGCAGACAAGGGCGGCATCAAGCGCGTCGTGTGGATTGGCGCTGGCGGATCCAACGGCGGCAACTATCCTGCCCAGTACTTTATGGAGCACGAGGCCACGCAGGTCGTGAGCTCCAGCTACACCAGCAACGAGTTCGTGCACGCAACCCCTGCCTACGTCAACGAGAACACCCTGGCCGTGGTCGTGTCCATGCGCGGCACCAAGGAGACCATCGTCGCCGCCCAGGTCGCCAAGGACCACGGCGCCAGCACCATCGCCATCTATGTCGACGAGTCCGGCCTTACCGAGGTCTGCGACTACAAGATCCAGTACGATAGCCTGGCCGTCGATGAGTCCTGCATGGGCCGCACCAACTCCGCCGTCGTGACCATGATCGCCATGGAGCTTACGCAGCAGACCGAGGGCTATGCCGAGTACGAGACCGCTATGGCCGCGTTCGACTTGGTCGACCCCATCTATCGCAAGGCCGTCGAGTACACCCGTCCGCTCGCTGCCAAGTGGGCCGAGCAGAACGCCGACAAGCCCTGCATCAACGTCATGGCCCAGGGCCCGCTCTTTGGTGCCGCCTACGTCTTTAGCATCTGCAACGTTCAGGAGATGCTGCAGATCGACTCCTGCACCATCAACACCTGCGACTTCTTCCACGGTCCCTTCGAGATCCTGGACAAGCGCACCTCGCTGTTCCAGCTCATCAGCGTCGGCCGCAGCCGCTGCAACGACGAGCGCGGCATCCGTTTCGTCAACCAGTACGGTGGCGAGCGCGTCTATCAGCTCGACGCCAAGGAGCTCGGCCTCAACGACATCAAGGCCAGCGTGAGCGAGTACTTCAACCACCTGATCTTTGCCCCGATCCTCAACAACGTGTATATGCGCGCGCTTTCCGCCGTCACCCACAAGGACTACATGACGCGTCGCTACATGTGGAAGCTGGACTACTAGGGGATAGAGCGGCCTAACAGCTCGATGTCCTCATAAGTTGCGGTGGAATAGTTCCTGTTTGGGGGCTTGAAGCCTCTATTTAGGAACTATTTCACCGCAACCACCAAGTAATCCGCTGGGGACGGAGGAAAACAGATCACTTTTCCGCTCACCGATTTGTGTCTTGAAAAATGTATATAACGACTATAACGTAGTGTGAAACATATTGGAAACAATACCGAGGAGGCTGCGTTGAAGAAAAGCAATCTGGGCTATGTGCTGGTGCTGATCGCCGCGCTTATGTGGGGCACCATCGGAATCTTTGTTAACGGAATATCGGCCCTGGGTGTTTCGTCTCAGAGCATGGCGGCCTTTCGCCTGTTGTCGGGTGCCGTCTTAATGGCTCCGGTCTTGGCATTTATAGGTTGCCAGGGAGGTGCTCGTGAGGGAAAAGCCTCGGGTCCCATGGCACTGTTCAAGGCAAGTCCTAAAGAGCTTGTTCCCTGTGCGCTTCTTGGCATCATCGGCCTCGCCACCGCTAACACGCTTTATTACGAGTGCATGGGCGAGGTGGGCATGTCCACGGCCTCGGTGCTGCTCTACACCTCGCCGGTGTTTGGCGTCGTGCTCGGCCGCGTGCTTTATCGCGAGGACGTGACCCCCAACAAGCTCGTCGCCATCGTCTTTAACATTGTGGGTTGCGTGCTCGCGGTGACGAGCGGCGACCTGTCCGGTTTCCATTTCTCGGCTTGGGGCGTCGTGTCGGGTGTGATCGCCGGACTTTGCGGTGCGCTACTGGCTGTGTTTAGTCGCATGGCCACCAAGACGCTGCATCCTCTGGCGGTGACGTTTTGGGGCTTTGTCTTTGGCGGATGCTTTATGGCAGTGCTTTCGGCTCCGTGGTCCGATGTGGCCGCGGCAATGTCCCCGCAGCTCATTCTGCTGTTCGCGGGCTTTGGCTTTATTCCGACGGCTCTTGCGTACATCTTCTATATGCAGGGCCTTTCGATGGATCTTGAGACGTCGAAGGTGCCGGTCGTGGCTTCGTTTGAAACCGTGGCGACCGTTTTGGTCGGTATTGGCATCTATGCCGAGCCCGCCGGCGCGATCAAGGTCCTGGGCATTGTGCTGGTGCTCGCGTCCATCCTGATTATGAACACCGACTTCTCCAAGCTGCGCAACAGTGTGTTTGTCGGTCATGTCATTGAGAGCATGACCTTTAAGCCCAACGCGTGGTGGACGGAGAAATCGCA
Organism: uncultured Collinsella sp.; assembly: GCA_965141245.1. Classification (GTDB taxonomy): domain Bacteria; phylum Actinomycetota; class Coriobacteriia; order Coriobacteriales; family Coriobacteriaceae; genus Collinsella. Next base: position 62,174 of record CBCSLZ010000004.1, on the reverse strand, counting down.
GGACATGGATCTGTTCCGCGAGCGCACCGGCATCGCGCTGGAACCCACCGTGCAGGAAAGCCCCTGGTACTTCGTGCGATAGGGGATTGCGCGCAGGGTCTGACCTGGGGTTATCCAGCCAGCGCCGGCCTACCTAGCCCCAACGTTTCAAGTACGTTAAACCCGTCAACGGTCGATTTTCATCCGCGAACGGTCTTTATACTAATTAGCAATATAAGCAACGTATAAGACGTTATAATGACCATAACGAAAAGGAGGAGGCAAGATGAATCAGATCATTCTCGCATCTCATGGCGGCCTGGCCGCAGGCGCCAAAGACACGCTCGAGATGGTTCTCGGCGACGTGTCGAACGTCCACGTCGTGTCGCTTGCTCGTGACGACAAGGAGCCCATCACCAATAAGGTTGAGGCTATGATCGCCACGTTCAACGCAGACGACACCGTCTATGTGCTGACCGATATGCTCGGCAGCTCGGTCAACAACAGCATGGTCGAGCTTTCCAAGAACGGCACGAAGTTCACGGTTGTCAGCGGTTTCAACATTCCGTTGGCACTGACGCTCGCTATGAGCCCCGTCCCCGTCAAGGGCGCCGAGCTCGCGGCCCTCATCAACGAGGCCCGCACCGGTCTGACCAACCCCAACGCACCGGTCGAGGCCGCCGCGGCTCCCGCCAAGAAGGCCAAGGCGTCCCGTCACAGCTCCGGTCCCGCCAAGATCGTCCTCGCACGTCTTGACTACCGTCTGCTGCACGGCCAGGTCGTCTTTACCTGGACCACCAAGGTTCAGGCCGAGCGCATCATCGTCGTCGACAACGCTGCCGCCAACGATGACATCAAGAAGGGCGCTCTTAAGCTGGCCAAGCCCCAGGGCGTGCGCCTGAACGTCTTCACCGTCGAGCGTGCCCTCGCCAAGATGGACAAGCTCAACACCCTCGGCGAGCGCGTCATGTTCGTCTTTGGCAACACTGCCGAGATGCTGCAGTTCTGCCAGGGCTACAAGCTCGACGCCATCAACCTGGGCGCCACCGCCAACCACGACGGTGCCGATCAGGTCGGCGGCAAGGACAGCTCCGTCTTCCTCGACGCCACCCAGAAGGCCGACGTCAACCAGCTGCTCGACATGGGCATCAAGCTCTATGTTCAGCAGACCCCTACGTATCAGAGCGTCGACATCGACGCCAAGCTGTAATCAACCAGGCTTTTGCCTGACTGAAAGGAGAAGGGTATGAATACGTTCATCAGTGCGGTGCTCGTCGGCCTCGTCGGCGTGTTCTGCATGTGGGACTCCCGCCTGCTCGGTCGTCTTAACTTCGAGCAGCCCCTCGTTGGCGCTACGCTCGTCGGTCTGCTGCTGGGCGATGTGCCCACCGGCCTTGCCGTCGGTGCCGCCGTCGAGCTCGTGTCCATGGGCCTGGTGCAGGTCGGCGCCGCCGTTCCGCCCGATATGGTCCTGGGCGGCATCGTGGCCGCTGCCTTTGCGTGCCTGACCGATGCTTCCGCCGAGACCGCCATGACGATCGCCATCCCGGTCGCCGTCCTGGGTCAGCTCCTCGGCATCGTGTTCCGTTCCATCATCGCCGCCCTCACCCATGTGGCCGATAGCGCGATCGATAACGGAAAGTTCAAGACCGCCTACCGTATGCACATCTGCGCCGGCTCCGGTCTGTACGCTGTCATGTACTTCCTGCCGATCTTCCTCGCCGTCTTTGTTGGTACCGACCTGGTTCAGGCCATCGTCAACATGGTTCCCGAGTGGCTGTCCACTGGTCTTAACGTTTCGACCAAGATTATGACCGCCTACGGCTTGGCCCTGCTGCTCACCATGATGATCAAGAAGGGTATGACTCCGTTCCTGTTCATCGGTTTCCTGCTCGCCGCTTACCTCAACCTGTCCGTCATCGCGGTCGCTTTGATCGGTGTGTGCCTGGCTGTCGTCTTCATGGGCTTCAAGTTCAACGGTTCCCATGCAGCCGCCGGTGTCGATTCCGACTACGATCCGCTCGAAGACGACGAAGACTAAGGAGGAACACACTATGGCAACCGCAACCAAGGACGTGTCCCTGAACAAGAAGGTCAGCCAGTTCTTCTGGCGCTCCTGGGCCATCCAGGCCTCTTGGAACTACGAGCGTCAGATGAACATGGGCTTCCTCTACGGCATGGTTCCCACGCTCGATCGCCTCTATCCGGATGAGTCCGACCCCAAGCAGCTCGCTGCTAAGAAAGAGGCTTACCACCGTCACATGGCGTTCTACAACTGCACCCCGCAGACGAGCGCTTTCATCCTGGGCCTCTCCGCCTCCATGGAGGAGGAGTACGCCAAGGATCCCGAGAACTTCGATCCCGATTCGATCAACGCGGTCAAGACCTCCCTCATGGGTCCGCTTTCCGGTATCGGTGACTCCTTCTTCCAGGGCACCATCCGCGTTATCGCCTTTGGCCTGGGCGTTCAGCTGGCTCAGCAGGGCTCCATCATGGGCCCGATCCTGGCCATGCTCATCTCCATCGTCCCCTCTGTGCTGATCACTTGGTTCGCAGCCAAGATGGGCTATCAGGGCGGCCACGAGTACCTGAGCAAGCTTCAGGGCGGCGACCTCATGGAGAAGCTCATGTATGTCTGCGGCATCGTGGGTCTTATGTCCGTGGGCGGCATGATCGCTACGCTGATCGGCGCCACCACCCCACTGCAGTTCGCTGAGGGCACCGTCGTTATCCAGGACATCCTGGACGGCATGATGCCCCAGATGATCTCCCTTGGCCTCACCGGCCTTATGTACTGGCTCATCAAGAAGAACGTCAACACCGGTTGGCTTCTCGTGATCGCCATCGTGGGCGGCATCGCCCTCTCCGCGGCCGGCATCCTGGCCTAGTCGCGACCAAGCGTCTAACCGCTTTCCCCCGGGGGCCTGCCTGGCATCCCATACCCCAGGCAGGCTTCCATTCCCAAAATGCGACAATGGGACAGTCCCCTTGTCGCATCCTCAACGGGCCGGCGACTCGGTCCAAACCACGGTAACCCTGCGAGCGCCCGGCAATGTGGCGCCGCAAAAATCGAAAGGAATGTGTCAGATGTACGAGATCGACCTTAACCTCCCTAAGCAGATCGTCGCTGACGTCCTGTCCAACCACGAGATCCACAGCGTCGCTTTCGTCGGCTGCGGTGCTTCCATGTCCGACCTTTACCCCGCCAAGTACTTCCTGGCCAACAACACGGACAAGCTGAACGTTCAGATCTTCACCGCTAACGAGTTCAACTACGACACGCCCTCCTGGGTCAACGAGCACACCTTCGTGATCACCTGCTCCCTCGGTGGCTCCACGCCCGAGACCGTCGAGGCCAACAAGACCGCCAAGAAGCACAACTGCCCGGTCGTCTCCCTCACCAACAAGGCTGGCTCCGCTCTGACCGTCGACGCTGACTACGTCATCGTTCACGGCTTCCACGCCAACTTCGCTGCCAAGTGCGAGAAGCCCGGCTACGCCATCGCTCTTGCTGTCGAGATCCTTCAGCAGACCGAGGGCTATGACCACTACGAGGACATGATCACCGGCCTCACCAACGTCTTCGAGCTCTGCGAGAACGCCGCTCAGCACTGCAAGAAGCTCGCCAAGAAGTTCGCCGAGGACTTCAAGGACGACAAGATGATCTACTTCATGGCTTCCGGTGCCTCCGAGAAGATGGCTTATTCTCACGCCGCCTTCCTGTTCACCGAGATGCAGTGGATCGACGCCGCCGCCTACAACACCGGCGAGTACTTCCACGGCCCGTTCGAGGTTTCCACCGAGGGTAAGCCCTACGTCTTCTTCATGTCCGATGGCGCTACCCGTCCGATGGACGCCCGCGCCCTCACCTTCCTTGAGCGCATGGGCGCCAAGGTCGCTCTGATCGACTCCAAGGACTACGGCCTGGCTGACGCCGTGCCCGCGAGCGTCGTCACCTACTTCAACCCGCTGCTGCACCTCGCCGTTATGCGCGAGTATGGCAACCAGATCGCCGAGGCCCGTCAGCACCCGCTGACCATGCGTCGCTACATGTGGAAGCTTTCCTACTAATCACAAGTAAGTAGACCTTACGGGTTGATTGAGAGGGGATGGGGTTTGCGCCCCGTCCCCTTTTTGCTATCGAAAGGAGATACGTATGATCAAGGCAGTGCTGTTTGACATGGACGGCGTGCTGGTCGATACCGAGTGGTTCTACAACCGTCGTCGCGTGGCGTTTATGGAAGAGAAGGGCTTTCACTTTGACGAGATCCCCGATCTTTCGGGGTCTAACGAGCCCGCCATTTGGAAGTCGCTGGTACCTGACGATGTTGAGCTGCGCGAGCGCCTGCGCGTGGAGTACAAGCAGGTCTACAGCCCAGACCATCCCGTTCCGTATGCCGAGCTGCTCAACGAGCAGACGGAGCCGGTGATGCGCAAGCTGCACGAGCGCGGCGTGAAGTGCGCCATCGCAAGCTCGTCCTATCGCGAGCTCATTGACGAGCTGGTGGGGATTGCCGGTATCGCCGACGTGCTGGACTACACCATCAGCGGTCACGAGTGCAGTGCGTTTAAGCCCGACCCCGAGATCTACCTGCGTGCCATGGAGGCGCTGGGGGTGGAGCCTGCCGAGTGCCTGGTTATCGAGGATTCGCCTTTGGGGATCGAGGCTGGCAAACGTTCCGGCGCCCGCGTCCTGGCACTGCGTCCGCACGAGGGCGTCAACCTCGATCAATCGCGAGCCGATGCCGTTATCGATAATCTGACCGACATTTTGGCCGCTTTGTAGCGTCAATCCGCCGCGAGAAGCACGGGTTCAAACGTTTTTTGCGGTGGACTGGCTCAATTTGGTTTCGATTTTGATCCGTTTGGCTTCGATTCGGACTAAGTGAGTAGACTTTTTGGCGCAGGCCGAGCACAATGCATATCTTCCTTTGTAAAACCGCAGGTCACAGGGGTGGCGGTTTTGGGTGTGCTCTGCAGGTCGCGTAAAGTTTACTCACTTGTAATTTGGGCCTTTGGTCGTGGGGTTGCTGGTCCCGCTTTGGTTGTCGGGAGAGGGTGAATTGAAGCGCCCCCGCACGCTCCATGCTACAATCGCGGACATACCCCACAACTACATCTGCCTTCGAAAGGAGCCTGCGTGGCGAACGCCATCGATCAGCTCACGGACCGCGTGCTCGTGCTCGGCCGCCTCACCATCGTCCGCCGTGCCATTACCGCCGTGGCGGTCACCATATCAGCCGTCCTCCAGACATTTCTGATCCAAGCGTTCATTCAGCCCGCCGACCTGCTTCCGAGCGGTCTCACCGGCGTCGCGGTCCTGCTCGATCGCGTTACCTCGCTGGGCGGCGTTCACATCGACATCTCGCTCGGCATGCTTGCGCTCAACATTCCCGTGGCGCTCCTATGCTGGAGCGGCATTAGCAAGCGCTTCGTCATCTTCTCGATGATGCAGGTCGTGCTCTCGTCGCTGTTCCTCAACGTCTTTCACTTCGCGCCGTTTTTGGGCGACAAGATCATGCTCATCATTTTTGGCGGCGTGGTCTCGGGTCTGGGCGCTGCCATCGCGCTTAAATCCGGCGCATCCACCGGCGGCACCGACTTTATCGCGCTGTGGGTTTCCAACCACACGGGCAAGACCATCTGGGGCGTCATCTTTGGTTTCAACTGCTTTATCCTGGCGATCTTTGGCTTTATGTTTGGCTGGGACAAGGCGGCGTATTCCATCGTGTTCCAGTTTATTTCGACCAAGACCATCGACAGTTTCTATCGTCGCTACGATCGCGTGACGCTGCAGATCACGACGCGTAAGGCAGACGAGGTCATGACTGCCTACGTAAACCATTTTCAGCACGGCATTAGCTGCGCCGAGGTCGTCGGCGGATACAGCCGCGAAAAGATGTACCTGCTGAACACCGTTGTCTCGACCTACGAGAGCCAGGACATTATCAAGTTGGTGTGCGACGTTGATCCCGGCGCCGTGATCAACGTGTTCCACACGCTCAACTTTGTGGGCGGCTGGTGGGGCGGTCATGTCGACGAACCCATGCCCACGGCCGTACCCGATCCCGACAAGCCCGCGCGCATGGCCAGCAGGCAGGCACGCCTCAGCGAGCAGGACAGCCTACAGCAGGACGACGGCAAGTAGGGTATTGGCATTTGCCGGTCCTGCGCAACCCATCCGAACGAGCCCCTCGAAAGCCCCGTTGCTTTCGAGGGGCTCTCGTTTGCCCAGATAAAACCTACCAAAATGAAGCTGTCGCTTTTTGGTAGGGAGGGTGTATCGTTTTATCAATATGAGGTAACATGAAACTAGACGTTATATACGTATTAGTTATTTCGATATTTCGATAAGAGTGATCAGATATGCCCGCGCCCAAAAATGCACCGCTTTACCAGCAGATTTACGACGAAATCAAGGATGCGATCGAGAAAGGTGTTTGTGCACCCAAGGAGCGTATTCCGTCCGAGCTTGAACTAGCCGAGCAGTACGAGGTGAGCCGTATTACGGTGCGCCGCGCTGTCGAGGAGCTGTGCTCCGATGGCTACCTGGTTAAGCAGCAGGGCCGCGGCACCTTTGTCTCCACGCCGCACATCAATCGCCAGTTTCACGCCTCGACGCTGCAGACGTTTACCGCGCTGTGTGCCGGCAACGGCATGAAGGCCGGTGCGCACGTGATCGATCGCCAGATCGTTCCGGCGCGCCAAAACGAGATGGAGTTCTTTGGCCTGCAGAAGGATGCGCTGCTGCTGCATATCAAGCGCGTGCGTACGGCCGACGGCGAGCCCATCTTTGAGGAGAACATCTTTGTGCCGTTTGACGCCTACCGTGAGCTGTTGACGGCCGATCTTGAGGACATGTCGATTTTTGCCGAGGTCGAGCGTGTTGGCGGAACGCCGATTGTCTCGGTTGGCTACCGCACGGTCGAGGCCGTTCGTGCCAATACCGAGCAGGCGGCCGAGCTGGGCATTGCTCCGCACGATCCGCTGCTCAACCTGCGTGCCGGCTTTACCGGTCCCAATGGCGAGCCGGTCCTGATGGGTAAGCAGTACTACGTGGGATCGCGCTACGTTATGGTGATGTAGCTCTAGTTGCGCGGTTTTCCAAACCGCGCAACGGCTCGACGCTGCGCCTTTGGTTCCGCCGTTCTAACGAACGGCGGACCGGTCGACGCTGCAAACGCCCCTAAGCGGCAATCTGACGTTCAATCGTCGGTCGCGTACCGAAGTACGCTTCCCTCCTCTTTCACGTCACCTTGCTCGCTTAGGGGCGTTTTCGCTGACTTATGCTCAACCAGCGACGTTTTCACGCTCATCCGGAAAGTGTCCAAAAATCCACGCCCGTTCGCCTTAGACCGTATTGCCCGTGGCCGTCAGCCGGTCGACGCTGGTCCGCGTGGCGGCGTATAATCGGCGGCAGATGACTTGGACGTTAGGAAACCATGACCGATAGCATGCAGCAGATGGCGCTCGACACGCTCGGCGCCTATTTTGGCTACACCTCGTTTCGCCCGGGACAGGACCGCATGGTCGATGCGATCCTTGCCGGTCGCGATGCGCTGGGTGTTATGCCCACGGGCGCCGGCAAGTCCATTTGCTACCAGGTGCCTGCGCTCATGCTGCCCGGCATCACCTTTGTGGTGAGTCCGCTGCTGTCGCTTATGGAGGACCAGACCCGTGCGTTGCTCGCGGCGGGTGCGCGACCCAGCTATCTCAACTCCAGCCTTACTCCGGCCCAGCAAAACACCGTGCTCAAACGGGCGCGCGAGGGCCGCTACCAGCTTATGTACGTGGCGCCCGAGCGCCTGCTCGAGCCGCGCTTTCTGGCCTTTGCGCAGGAAGCTGCGGCCGAAGGCGGCATCGGCGTTCCGCTCGTGGCTATTGACGAGGCCCACTGCGTGAGCCAATGGGGCCAGGATTTCCGCCCCGCCTATCTGCAGATTCGCGAGTTCATCGATTCCCTGCCGCAGCGCCCCATCGTGGCTGCCTTTACCGCTACGGCGACCGAGCGCGTGCGCGCGGATATTCAGCAGATGCTCGGCCTGCAAAACCCCGCGACGGTGGTGACGGGTTTTGATCGCAAGAACCTCTACTTTGGTTGCGAGGAGATGGGCGACAAGGCCAAGACCGCGTGGGTGCGCGACTACGTGATCGCGCATTCGCGCGAGAGCGGCATCGTGTATTGCTCGACCCGCAAGACGGTCGATGCGCTGGCAGGCGAGCTTGCCGAGGCGCTGGGCCCCAGCGGCATTCGCGTTGGCCGCTACCATGCCGGCATGGGCAACGACGCCCGCCGCCAGAGCCAGCGTGCCTTTATCGACGACGACATTCAGGTGATGGTTGCCACCAACGCCTTTGGAATGGGCATCGATAAGCCCAACGTGCGCTACGTCATCCACAACAACGTGCCCGAGAGCATTGAGGCTTACTATCAGGAGGCGGGCCGCGCCGGTCGCGACGGCGACCCGGCCAGCTGCCACTTGCTGTGGAACGGCAACGATTTTCGCATGCGTCGCTTTCTGATCGACCGCGGCGATGCTGCCGATGAGACACTTGACGACGAGCAGCGCGCGTGGGCGCTCCAGAATCGATATCGTCTGCTCAGCCAGATGGAGGGTTACTGCAATACCACCGGTTGCCTGCGCGAATATATGCTGCGCTACTTTGGCGACGAGGCCGCGGCCGAGCATGTTGCCGCGGCCGGTGCGGGCGGCGCCGCTACGGACGAGGCCGAGGGCTGCGGCAACTGCAGCAACTGCCTCACGCAGTTCGAGGTCGAGGACGTCACCGATATGGCCCGCGCTGCCGTGCGCTATGTGGCCACACGACCCATGCGCTTTGGCAAGTCGCTCATCGCCGACGTGCTTCACGGCGGCAACACCGAGCGCATTCGCCAGATGCATCTGGACGAGGACCACGGCTACGGTGAGCTGTCGAGCGAATCGGTCGGGCGCATCAAGGACATCATCGGCCAGCTGTGCGGCCGCGGTTATCTGGCTACCTCGCAGGGGCAGTACCCAGTCGTGGGGCTGGGCCCGCACGCCGGCGAGGTCGAGGACGAGGCGTTCGCCTTTACCGTTAAGCGTCGCGCGTCCAAGCGCAAGGCTTCGGCCCGTGCCCGCCGTGCGGTGGATCTGCTGCGCGAGGAGGCCGAGCCGGATCAGCGCCCGCGTGTGGGTGACGATGCCGAGCTGTTCGAGCGCCTGCGTGCCCTGCGCAAGGAGATCTCGACCGAGCTGGAGATGGCGCCGTACATGGTCTTTTCCGACAAGGCTCTGCGCGGTCTATGCCGCCTACGCCCGCAGACGCGCGACGAGCTTATCCAGGTCAACGGCATCGGCGAGAAAAAGGCCGACGCCTTTGGCGAGCAGTTTATGGCGGCGATTGAAGAGTTTGAGTCCGAACATGCACGGAATGGAGCATAACGATGGCATCCGACGATAAAACCGAGCGCACTGAGGTGTCCGCCGTGCCGCTGTACCAGCAGGTTATGGATGACCTAAAGGGCGAGATCGCGCGTGGCGTGTACGCATCCGGCTCGCGCATTCCTTCCGAGATGGAGCTCGCGAAGTACTACGGCGTGGGACGCATCACCGTGCGCCGCGCTATCGAGGAACTGTCGCGCGCGGGGTATCTCAGCCGCCAGCAGGGGAGGGGCACGTTTGTGTGCGCGCCCAAGCTCAAGCGCAAGATTGTCCAGAAGGGTGACGTCCAGAGCTTTTCCGAAGGTTGCGCTGCCAACGACATGGTGGCCGGAGCACGCCTGGTGTCGCGCACGGTGGTTGCGGCGACGCGCGAGGACGCGGCGTTTTTTGGGGTGGAGCCCGGCTGCGAGCTCATCGTTGTCGAGCGCGTGCGCACGGCAGACGGCGTGCCCGTCATGCTCGAGAACAACGCCTTTGTGCTGGCCGACCATCCCTATTTGCAGACGCTTGCCGACAAGGACCTCACGGACAATTCCATCTTTGCGCTCGTTGCCGAGCATTCGGGCCGCGCGCCGCTCAAGTCCGACCCCTGTACTGTGGAGATTGCGCTTGCCGATGCCCAGGCGGCCTCGCTGCTGGAGGTGCCGGTCGGCGAGCCGCTCTTCTATATGGAGGCATACTTTACCGATGCGGACGGGCGGCCCTTGCTGCTCGGACGCCAAAAGATCGTGGGCTCGCGCTACGTGTTCGACATCTAACGTCCACAGATAGAACAATATAGAACAAATTTGTCGAGATGACTTCACGGGCTTTGTTACACGTGTTATAAATAGAACAACATAGAACGACAGCAGGTACGAGCTGTTGTCGTTCAAAGCCGCCCCACAAGGAGGAGCATCAGCATGAACGCACATGATCTGGTTCAGGAAATCATCGAGCGCAAGGGTAAGATTGAGAATGTCTTTTGGATCGCTTGCGGCGGTTCGATGATCGATCTCATGCCGGCCAACGAGCTGCTCAAGCGTGAGGCCACCACGTTTACCTCGACGGTCTACACGGCACGCGAGTTTTGCCTGATGGCCCCCAAGAGCCTAGGGCCGAAGTCGCTCGTTATTGCCTGCAGCCACAGCGGCAACACGCAGGAGGTCGTCGACGGTTGCGAGATGGCGCTGGCCGCTGGCGCCGAGGTCGTTGCCCTCACCGACTGCGAGGGCTCCAAGATCGATAACGGCAAGTGGACCACCTGGGTCTACCCCTGGGGCGAGGGCGTGCCGCAGGCCGAGGTGCCTCAGGGTATCGGCGCTCTGATCGCCGTCGAGCTGCTCGACCAGCAGGAAGGCTACGAGGCACTCGCTGACATGTACGAGGGCCTCAAGCAGATGGATGCGCTGCTGCCCGCCGCCCGCGAGAAGGTCAACGCCGAGCTGGGCGCCCGTTTTGCCGAGCTCTGCCAGCAGCACAAGTTCTTCTACATCCTGGGCTCCGGCCCCAACTTTAGCCAGACCTACGCCATGGCGATTTGCTCGCTTATGGAGATGCAGTGGCAGCACTGCTGCTACATCCACTCCGGCGAGTATTTCCACGGTCCTTTTGAGGCTACCGAGCCCGGCGTGTTCTACTTTGTGCAGCTCGGATCGGGCGAGTGCCGCCCCATGGAGGAGCGCGCGCTGGCGTTCCTCAACACGCACACCGATACGGTTATGCTGCTCGATGCACTCGAGTACGGCGTGGGCGAGGTGCCCGCCAGCGTGCGTTCGTACCTGGAGCCGATCTTCTTCTACAACATGAGCTGCGAGCTGCGCGCCGCCCGCGGAAAGGTGCTCGACCACAGCCCCGAGGTTCGTCGCTACATGGGCATCGAGCAGTACTAGGTAACGGGAAAAGCATTCACCTTCGATTCGCAAGCGAACAGCGTGCGTAAAAAGCGGGCCGCGCCGGTGAGTTTCCGGTGCGGCCCGCTTAGTATCGCGCATAGATTCGCAAGGTTGCGGCAGCCAGCGGCTTACTTGGCGTCGTAGGCCTCGGCATCCCACCAGTCGAGTTGGGCGATGTTGTCGCGAATGTGCTGGCAGCTCTTGTGGAAGCCCTCGAGTTCGTGCTCGGAAAGGTCGAGTGTGTAGACCTCCTCGACGCCCTCGGCACCGATCACGCACGGCAGGGAGGTGAAGATACCCTCCTCGCCATACTGGCCGGTCATAAGCGTAGAGGCCGAAAGCACGGCGTGCTCGTTGTGCAGCACGGCGGCGCAGACGCGCGCGGCGGAGTTGGCAACGGCGTACTCGGTGCACTGCTTGCCCTGGTAAGTCACATAGCCGCCCTTGCGTGCAAGCTCCTCGACCTCCATGTGGTCGAAGGCGTACTTGTCGGGGTTCTCGGCCTGAAGCTCGTTGAGGTTTTTGCCAGCGATGGTTGCGGCCTTAAAGGCAGCAAGCTGGCTAAAGCCGTGCTCGCCAATCATGTAGGCGTCGATGGACTTGGGGCTCACGCCGACCTTCTTGGAGATCTCGGTGCGCAGGCGGGCGGAGTCCAGGCCGCAGCCCGAGCCGATGATCTTCTTGGGATCGTAGCCGGTCAGGTGCCACAGCTCGGTGCACACGACGTCGCAGGGGTTGGAGATGCTCACGAAGATGCCGTCAAAGCCGGCGTCGACGATGCGCTTGGCAAAGGAGCGGGCGGCGTCGGTGGTAAAGAACAGCTCGCCGTCGCGGTTGCCGGCGGCCAGCGCGACCTTGCCGGCAGCGTTGACGATGACGTCGCAGCAGGCCAGCTCCTCGTAGTGGTCGTAGCAGTTGACGATCTTGGTGTTGTACGGGACAAACGAAAGGGAGTCGCGCAGGTCCTGGACCTCGGACGTCACCTTGGCCTCGTTGATATCGCACAGGTACAGCTCATCGGCAATGCCCTGCATGAGCAGGCTGTTGGCGACATGTGCTCCTACGTGGCCCTGGCCGACCACACCGATCTTACGCGTCTGGTACATATACGTATCCTTTCGGCCGAGTTTTTCGCGTCGAACCATTGTAGCGTCCTGCTGCCACTTTGCTAGGCTAAAGCGCCGTAGATTTTTGGACATGCCTTAATCTCTACTTTTGGAGTGATTTGGGCCGCTGACGGCATCGCTGGGCGATGTGCTCGCGCGGATGGGGCCGGTCGTTGTACCATAGCTGCAACTGACTCGTAAGGAGCATCCATGCCCATTCGCATTCCCGACGCCCTCCCTGCCGCCGCGCAGCTCGAGAGCGAGAACATCTTTGTCATGACCGAGTACCGCGCGCTGCACCAGGACATCCGTCCGCTGCGCGTGCTCATCCTCAACCTCATGCCCACCAAGATCGCTACCGAGACGCAGATCATGCGCAAGCTCTCCAACACGCCGCTGCAGGTGGAGGTGGACCTGCTGCGCACGAAAACGCACGAGGCCACGCACGTGAGCGCCGGCCACCTGGAGACGTTCTATCGCACGTTCGACGACATCCGCGACATCCACTACGACGGCCTGATCATCACGGGCGCGCCGGTGGAGCAGATGTCGTTCGAGGAGGTCGACTACTGGCCCGAGCTCTGCCAGATCATGGATTGGTCCACCACGCACGTGCACTCTACGCTGCACATTTGCTGGGGCGCACAGGCAGGTCTGTACCATCATTACGGTATCCAGAAGTACGACCTGCCGACAAAGGCGAGCGGCGTATTTGAGCATTATCTGGTGAAGCCGCAAAGCCCGCTGGTCCGCGGCTTTGACGACCGTTTCTATGCCGTGCATTCGCGCAACACCGATGTGCGCCGCGAGGATGTGGAGGCCGAGCCGCAGCTTGAGGTTGTGGCCGTGTCCGACGAGGTGGGCCTGTACATCGTCAAGTCGACCGACAGCCGTCGCTTCTTTGTATTTGGCCATCCCGAGTACGATACCGACACGCTGCGCTTGGAGTACGAGCGCGATGTGAAGCGCGGACTCAACCCGGAGGTGCCGGCGCATTACTTCCCGAATGACGACCCCACGGCCGAGCCGCGCAACGTCTGGCGCAGCCAGGCTCAGTTGCTCTACACCAACTGGCTCAACTACTACGTCTACCAGACCACGCCCTACGACCTGGCCCGCGCCGGCGAGGAGCACTAGGCCTGTCGGGAGGTGCGCCAGTCGTTAGGCGCTGACGATGCGGGGCAGCGGCAGGTCGTGGGCGTCGGTGGGAACGTGGCCGACGCGCTGTTCGTCAAAGGCGATGCCGATGATCTGACATGTGGCCGAAAGCGTGGGTAGGTAGCGGTCGTAGCAACCGCCGCCGTAGCCCAGGCGCGCGCCGGTTTGGTCGAAGGCCACGAGCGGCACGATAATCATGTCGAGAACATCGGCAGGCACGATAGGGAAGCGATCGCTGTCGATGTCCATGGCCGTGAAGGCCCGCGTGGGGTGGGCGATAAACGGAGCCGCGGACGCATCGTCGGCGGCAACTGCCCGCATACACATGCGCTGGCCACAAGCCACGGCGTCTGCTACCGAGAGCATGCACGGATAGGCCACGCGCCAGCCGCGCACGGCGGCCGCAGCGGCAGACGCGGCAGGGTCTGCCTCGGAACTCATCGCGGCATAGACGGCAACGGTGTGCGGCGCCGCGGCACCCGAGCTGCCCAGCAACTCAACAAGCCGCGCGCAAATGACAGCAGACTTTGCCGCCCGAACATCCAAATCAATCGCATCGCGCCGAGCAATCACCGCTCGCCGCAACTCAGCCTTATCCATCCCAGCCCCCCTCTCCCAAACCTACCAAAAATGGAAAGGTTTATTTTGGCAGGTTTTATCTGGGCAAACGTCGAAGCCGCCACAAAGGCGCCCTTTGTGGCGGCTTCGACTCGACGTTGGCTTCACAGCGCCGCAGCGATCGCTTCAGTCACAAACTTATTGAGTGACTCACCCTTCTTTGCCGCTGCCAGCGCTGCTTGCTTGTGGAGCTCAGAGCCCGTTCTTACGTTGAACGAGCCCTTAAAAGCCCGCTCGGGTTCCTTGCCCTTCTCGGCGCAAAACTCAAGGTAATCGTCGACGGCGTCGTGGAAGCATTGCTCCACTTCTTCAGCCGTGGAGCCTTCAAATACGATTGCGTCCCTAATGCCGGCGACCATACCTGTTAGCACATGCTGTTCGGCATCGAACTCGACCGGGGCGAAATAACCCTTGTATGCCAAAACGTTACTCATGACTACCTCCGACATCTTGCAGAAAGCGAACGATGTTTCGAATGGTCCCCGCTGTCAATTCGTCAGATGGATGAGGCGCGTGCATTACGAACATCCTGCCATCTGATGGACTGTAGAAGCGAACGCGCGATCCGGACGTCTTGCCTTTGCTGTCCATTTCAAAGCCATATGAAGCCATAACTTTAAGAAAGTCAGCAAATCTATACGTTGAAGGACAGCTAAGCAGCTGGGCGATGAGTTTATCGGATCGAGTCATCCCGCCTCACATTCTGCAACTATATTCTAGTTGCAATTTCAGTTCGATGCAAGCACCTCTACTATAGAACATGTGTGCGTATAGAACAAGTGTTCGAACTACGCAAAGGTACCTGCCCCTTCGTGATGGTTTTGCTTGCCGTGCGTTAGCCCAGCAGGTCGATGACGTTAAAGCCGGCGTTGCTCTTTACGATGACGTCGCGGCTGCCAAAGACGCAGGTGGGCGACTCGGCTGCGATGCGCGTCACGTCGGCGCCGAGCGAGCGCAGCTCAACGGGCGTGGCGGCGAGCATCTGGGCGCGACGCTCCTCGCGCGTATGCGGATCAAGCCCGGCCAGGTAGGTCGTGTTGCGGCGCTTGGTGAGCGCGTACGGCTTCACCGGCGCGTCCATGCCGCTCACACAGCTTACGATAAAGCCCTCGAAGGCGGCCTCGTCGGGCTCAAAGCAGCCGAGCCATTCGCCTGCGCGCGCCACGCGCTCAATCGAGGGATCGATTGCCGGGTCACGGTAGGTGTAGAACGCCGCCTGGCGCTCGCCGGCTGCGCGGAATCCGCAGCCGTACGCGCCGCCCTTCACGCGGATCTCGTTCCACAGGTAGTCGTAGGAGAGCGCGTTGGCGGCAACCGCCCAGGCGCCCGTCACGTCAAGCCCTAAGCGACGCGGGTCGCACGCGCTTGCCGCAAAGCAGATGTCGCTGGGGATGATAAAAGCCTCGTGGCGGTCGCACGGTGCCGGCACCACGAGCGCGTCGCGGCCGGCATCGCCGCCGTCGCCAGCGCCCAGCCCCAGGTCGCCCGCAGCATTCCAGTACGCGTCAAAGTCCTCGTCGCTGCCGGTAAAGCTCGCCATGCAGCCATCGGCCACAAAGATACGCTCCGCCAGCTCGGCAAGCTTGGTACGCAGCCCGTCCACGCGCTCGTCAAAGTGCTCGAGCAGATCGCGCAGGAACAGGTAGAAATCCACGCCCGAAAGCTGCTCGCGCACCACGGCCGAAGGCGAGCTGTAGCTCATCGCGCGACCGAGCGCCGCCGAGTGGCCGTTGTTGATAAAGCCCTGCTCAAGCCCAATGCGAATCTGCGTGAGCACGTCGCGCACGCGGTCGGCGTCGGCATCTGCCAAAAGCGTGCTCGACCATACCTCGCGCGGCAGGCTCGCCAGCGCATCGATCTTCTCGGACAGGGCGCCGGCGCTCACCAGCAGGTAGGGGCGCACGCCGTCCACTTCGGGCTGCGTCATGACTTCGGTCGTAAAGCTCAAAAAGCCGAGCTTGCCAGCGAGCAAGTTGTCGAGTTCCTCGGCCGAGTGTTCGCGCGTGGGCAGCTGCTTAAGCAGGCGGCAGAGCAGTGTCACATAGGGCAGGTCCTCAAACGCGACGCAGCTCAGGTCGAAATACTGCATGGCGTAGGCCAGACGGTTGGTGGGGATGCCGTGGCGCAGGCAGGGGATGGGCGCGGTCGTGTCCACGACCAGCGGCGGCTCGAGGCGCGCCTCGCCAATGTCGGACACGCGCAGACGCGGCAGCATGGCCTTGGCCTCGGGCGTGTCTTCTGCCTCCTGCGCGGCACGCAGCGCGGCCGTGCGCTCGACCACGTCGGCCAGCTCGGCATCGGTCATGGCATCGCGCTTGGCTGCCAGCTCGGCGGCCTCGGCGCTCTCCGAACCCTCGGCGGCGTCAACCGGCACCAGCTCGACCAGCGCCATGTGGTCGTTTTCCAGCACCAGCTCGCGCAGCAGGTCCTCAAAGTAGCTGCCGTCCAGCTCGCCACGAAGCTCCTCGTACACCGGGCCGTACTTGAGCGCCAGCGTCGCGGCGTCGTCATCGTAGAGCCACGTGCTCAGCGCGTCGCACGCAATGGCCACGCCGTCAGCGATACCGTAGTCGCGCTGGCGCAGGTCGTATTCGTTGCTGCTGATGATGGCTTCCAGGCGCTCGCGCGGAACGCCGTGCTCGCATAGGTCGCGGCAGGCGTCCTGGAACACGCGGCGCAGCTCGTGCGCCACGCCGGGCTGCGCGTTTTGCAGCATGATGAGCTCGTAGGGCTGCAGGCTCTCGGCCGCGGTGTAGCTCACCACGTTGCCGCCCAGGCCGGCGGCCAGAATGGCCTTCTTAACCGGTGCTTCGTTGGAGCCCAGCAGTGCCTCGAACAGGATATCCGCCGCGATCGTGCGTTTGCGGTCGAGCGCGTTGCCCAGCACCAGGCCCAGGCCCACCAGGGCGTTCTCGGGTGTGGTGGCCATCTCGACGCGCTTGTACTCGCAGGTCACGGGTGCCTGCACGCCCAGCGGATTGGGCGCCATCGTGGACGGGTCCTCGCCGGCGGCGACGGCAGCGTCCATGCGGCGGCTCGCGGCACTCGGCTGCGACAGATAACGCTCGTCCAAAAAGGCCAGCGCGCGGTCCACGTCCAGGTCGCCGTAGAGCGTGATGTAGGAGTTGGAAGGATTGTAGTGGCGCGCGTGCGTGTCCAGGAACTGCTCGTAGGTGAGCGCGGGAATCGCGCGCGGGTCGCCGCCGCTTTCGTGCGCATAGGCGGTGTCGGGATAGAGCGCGGCGTTGACGGCGTCGTCCAGCACGCTCATGGGGTCGGACAGCGCACCCTTCATCTCGTTGAACACCACACCGTTATAGCGCAGCGTGCCCTCGCGCAGGCTCGCGCCGCCGCCCTCGCCCTCGGCGCCCTCCGGCAGGTCCAGCTCGTAGTGCCAGCCCTCCTGCTCAAAAATGGTGGGTTTGGTATAGATGGCCGGGTTGAACACCGCGTCCAGGTACACGTCCATCAGGTTGTACAGATCCTGCTCGTTGGTGGTGGCAACGGGGTAGATGGTCTTGTCGGGGTAGGTCATGGCGTTGAGGAACGTCTGCATGGAGCTCTTGATCAGGTCCACGAACGGCTCCTTGACGGGAAACTTGGCCGATCCGCACAGCACCGAGTGCTCAAGAATATGGAACACACCGGTGGAATCGGCCGGCGGCGTCTTAAAGCCAATGGCAAAGGCCTTGTTCTCATCGTCGCATGCCAGGTACAGCAGGCGAGCGCCCGATGCGGTGTGGCGCAGCACGTAGGCGTCCGAATCGAGCTCGGGCACGGTCTCGCAGCGCTCGACGGCAAAGCCGTGGCAGGTGGTGCCGGGCACCAGCAGCTTGGCGGCAGCGGCGCGCGGGTCGGTTGAGGTGGTGGGCATATGCAGTCTCCTTTGACGCCCCAGTGGGGGCGAATCGAGTCGAATCCTCGAGAGTATACCCATATGGGGCCGCGGTTCTGCAGCGAACTGAAGACGATGCTGGCGGATTGGGCATAGGTCCCGCGTGCCCGCCGCACGAGCGTGGAAAATTGGACACTCGCCAAACGAGAGTGGATATTCGGACGGAATCTGCCGCAAAAGCCCAAAAAACCGTCCAAATATCCACTCTCGATATCCGACCGTCCGAAAATCCTCGCTCGTCCATCACTCACGTATCTCTCATCTCTCATTCGTCACAAATACGAGAGATAACAGAAAGACGAGAGATAAATATGAGAGATAACTGAGCAGCAAAGAGACAGGCAATCATAGTATTGTCTCAATACCGATTGTTCTACCAGCAAAAATATGTATAAATGAAGCAAATGGTAGACATTCCATCTCTATCTATCTCTTATCTCTAAGCCGAGAGATAGAGAGAAAAATGAGAGATAATTACGAGAGATAACTGAGAGACGAGGGAAATCTATCCGCGGCATTCTCCGCAGGACCGAGCGAGTGGAGCTTCAGGGCGTCATCGTTCTCGTCATTACGATTGAGGAGCTCGATCCGTCGAGCAAGCCCTGCTATGTCATAGAGCGGGGCGCCCAGGGCGGCAGCTACAAGCGCATCGATGACAAAGATGTGCCGCTTTCATCGACCGAGGTGCTCGCATTGGCGTCATACGGTCGAGCGACTCCGAGCGATCGCGACGCGGTGGCGGGTGCGGGCGCGGACGATCTCGACGAGACGCTGGTCGACCGTACGATAGATCGGGCTTTCTCGTTGACGCCCCGGGCAATGCGCGGCGCGCCGGACAAACAAACGAAGCTGGAGCGCCTAAATATCCTTGATTCCCAGGGCAATGTCACCAAGGCTGGACTCCTAGTTGTGGGCACCTACCCTCAGCAGTTCTATCCCAAGCTCTTCATTGACGTGGCTGTCCATGCGGGAACTCAGAAGGGCATGGCGGGGTCGCTGAGGTTCATGGACCGCACAATCTGTGAGGGAACGTTGGGCGAGATGATCTCGGATGCCGTCGCAGCCGTCGCCAAGAATTTGCGGCGAACCTCGACCGTCCAAGGCGTCTCGCGTGTCGACTCGCTTGAGATTCCCGAGGAGGTTCTGCGCGAGGCAATCGCCAACGCCGTAATCCATCGAGAATACGGGGATCGGTTCTGTGGACAATCGATTGCCGTCGACGTCTTTGACGATCGTGTCGAGGTGACGAATCCTGGCGGCCTTTACGGGGGAAAGACTCGCGAGAACTTGTTTGACGGCAGCTCCCGATGCCGTAACGCGACGCTCGTGAAACTCATGTCGATTGTCCCGCTGCCGGATGGCGCAGGTTCGCCGGCTGAGGGCAATGGCTCTGGCATCCCGATGATGATCGATGCCATGCGCGCGCATGGTCTGGCCGAGCCCCTGTTCTGCCCGGGGTTCGATCGGTTCAAGGTCGTACTTTACCGTTCAAAGATCGAGCCGGTCGATCATGGCGGAGGCTTAATTGTGACGGCACTCAAACACTACGGCGAGCTGGGGACGCGTGAGCTGGCAGAACGCACGGGGCTTACAATTTCCCAGGTTAGGTCGCGCGTCAACGCGCTCATTGCTCAAGGCGAGCTTGAGCCCACGGCGCCGGCGACGAGCCGCAACCGCAAGTATCGACTGTCGGAGCGCGTGGGATAGATGCGTTAGTGGACGAGGCGACCCAATAATCGACCCTCGATTGGCGTCCATTAAGGTAAAGCGGTTGTTGCCCAGTCGACGGTGATGCTAAAGACTCGGCTTACGCCGGCATGGCCCCGAACCCGTCTATCAGGAACAGCCTAAGAACCAGCTTGATGACATTTCCCGGTTTGACTTCTGCCGCGTCAAAGACGTGGCGCTCGGCGAGCTCGCTGCAGTATGCATAGATGTCGCGGATAAGGTCCGCGCCCGAGAGCGTAAACATGTAGCCTGCGTCCGAAAGCGCATTGGGCGCGGCAGGCAACTTGGCCATGTGACAGAACGTTTGCAGGTCGGGCGCCATAACGTTCTGGTAGTCGAGGTGGCCGTTGGCATCCTGCGCGGCAAGCTCCAATTGGCGCACAAAATCCAGCGCCGCCGCTAACACAAAGCTCGGCGTAGGCGCATTGACGTCCTGAGTGGTCGCCACAAGCCTGCCCGCCGTCTGCGTGACAAGCCAAGCGACCTCGCGCTGGCAACGCACGGCCTTGCGCGTAACCGGCTTGATGGACGAAGAAGAAACGCTTCCCTTAGGCGGATTCGAAACAGCCACAAGAACCTCCCATGAACGACCCGGCCCAACAAGCCCGGATGAAACACGTGCTACATCAGTATACAGGGAAGTAGGGTAGCGAGGTACAAGCGCGCCAGCGGCAAACCGAGAGCATCAACGATGTGCCGATCGCGGAATGAGATCTCGTAATAATTGACTCTCGGCCATATTATTGAGGGGCATGACTCGCGTTCGTATGGTTGTAGGTGCTGGCGATGAACGACATTGACCTTGCTGTTCCGTTGATGGATGGACCAAGCTATGACCGCGCCTGCAGTCTCGTGCCTTCCGAATACGTTGAGGCATGGGAGTGGTTTCTGGGTGAGGAACAGCGCGGCGGCGTTTGGACCAGCCTTCCGCACCACACCAAGGAAGATAGCCCTCAGTATCAGTACCGTCTGAGAATTGGCTCGGACTTCTTTCCCGTAACGCGGGATTCAGGGATCTTCTGGCCGGGCCAGGATCGGGTGAAGCAAGATCCCAATAAGATCTTTGCGCTTTCGGTCCATAACTCTAAAAAGAGCTTCTACACCGATGTGCCTCCGCTCTATTTGGATGACGGTACGTGGGTCATTAAGTATTCGGCCCAAGCGCCAGGCGCCGTTGGTTCTCGAGAACAGAATTACAACCGTAAAATGCTCAACTGCATGGAATGTGGCGTCCCAGTCGGAGTCATATTTGCAACCGAGGTGGGCTATAAGGTGCTCGGCCTTGCGTTTGTTGAGCGGTTCGAGCCCGAAAACGGATGGTTTGTTCTGCACGGTCCTGTTCATAAAGGCGGACCGGACCCTCGTTTTGCGCCCGACATGAGTTATCTGAAGCACATACCCGTCGATATTGAGTTTGCCGGACAGGGTGTGACCGACGACGAAAAGGTCCGCTATGCGTTAAGGCGCGAGCGATTGGGGCAGCAATGGTTCCGCAAGCAGCTCGTTGCCGCCTATGATGGCCGTTGCGCGGTGTCGGACTGCGGCGTCAGCGAAGCTCTGGAGGCTGCACATATCGAGAATTACTCGGGACCCAAATCGCAGGTTGCCAGCAACGGCATTCTGCTTCGGCGCGACCTTCATTCCCTATTTGATGCTCACCTGATTTCGTTTGAGCCTGTTTGCGGCGAATATCGGCTGTGCGGATCGTACCTGCTGGATAAGACCGACTACGCTTCCTTTGCGGGTGCGACGCTAAGGCAGCCGAATGAGCGTCAGTGGCGACCCAATACGGTGTTTCTTGAGGCCCATCGCATCGAGTTCGATCGCTCGGAAAAGAAGCGTGAAAAGGCGGGGCTTCTGCCGTATTAGCGTATTTGGTTTTGGCATTCTTTGACGATCGTGTTGTTTGATCGGATCGCGTGGCGATGCAATCTCGCGCACGCCCGCCGGTGCATGCTCTTTCTGATTTGTATAGCGAGAGGGGAGCGTGTATGAGCTGGCGAGGCAATATTGCAATGGGGAAGTACGGAAAACTGCCGTGTGCCCTTATCGACAACAATATGTTTCCGAGCGTAGAGGTTGATTGCGGGTCGTTTGTCGTCGCCTGCCCTTGCTGCGGCTCGCAAATACCGTGTCTCGACATTCGGTTCATCGATGCGCGCGACAGAATCAGCGACGAAGTGAGGAAACGTACGGGCGTTCATATGCCGGTGTATCCGGAGAAATGCCCTGTTTGTGGCCTCGATATCGTGTACGACGCCGGCGACGAGGGATAGGTGATGCAGAGGAGTTGGCTGTGAGTGTCTTTTGCCTCTATAAATAAATCCCCTCACCGAGTTGCTTGTGGAACTCGGCGTGATGGTCGCGTGCCCAGGTAAAGAGCGCCTGGTCAAAGTCGGTACGCGTGGCCGGGACGCCAAAGACGCCGGCAACTTCGACGCGTATAAACTCCAGTGCCGGCAGCTTGTTGATGGCAGTGAGGGCAAACGGGGACGAGGGCTCCTCGAACAGATAGCGGCTGCCTTGCAGCGCGTCGCAACTGGTGCACGTGTTGCCGAGCGACGGGGCTTTGGAGGCTCGCGCGCCTACGGGCTTGTAGCCGCAACGCTTATGAAGGTAGTCGCGGATCTCGCCCGGCACGCAGCCAAGAGCGGGCACGATGGCGAGTGCGTTGGTGTTGGCCGTGTCGATGGCAATGTGCCCGGCTTCGTTGGGCGTGTGCGCGATGGCGATGCTCTTGTCGTTATCGGTTCGATAGGGAATGCCGAAGGCCGCGACCGAGGTCTCTTTGTGACACTTCCAGCACTCGCGCTTGCCCAGTACTAGATATATATACGGTGCTGAGGGGTCGGATCGGTCAACACCGGGCAGCCACTCGGCAAAGGGCTCGGGGTTGACGCCGCTGGGCACATACCAGATCTTCTTGGTCCGGTCCCATTTGGCGCCCAGCGCCTTGGCTTCTTCTTTGTGCGAAAAGGGGACATCGAGCTCGGTGCGCATAGCGGCTCCTTGGTGCTGCAGGTGCAAGTGGCTCAAGGATACCGCAGGGCGCAGACATCGCGGCGTTTTGCTGAGAAGTTGCGGCTCGGATGGGTTCGAGACGCGTTGGTCTCGGCCTCGGTGGCTATTGGGGCGGTTTTGATTGACTGCGGAGTCAGCCGGGATAGGCACTTGGGTCGCTGACGTGGTTTTGTGCATGGGCAGGGCGGTTGGAGCTGCCAGCTGATTTGGCGACATAAAACAAAACAGCCCAGAGGACATAGCCTCTGAGCTGCGAACATTTGGTGGGCGTTAGAAGATTTGAACTTCTGACCTCTTCCGTGTCAGGGAAGCGCTCTCCCCCTGAGCTAAACGCCCGATCAAGGGTGCGCAAGCGCGCAAGGGATAATATAACGGAGCCTGAACTCGGTGGCAAGAACATTTTTAAAAATCGCTTACATTGTGGAATTCGGGGGCTTTGTCGTATCCATTTCAAAAGAGCCTGCTGCCGCGATTTGGCTGTCGCATAATGCAAGGCCATTGCGGTATCGAGCTATGGAAAGACGCCTGCGGAATTGTCCTACCGATAAGCGGACAAGCCTCCAGCTGGTGACTTCGCCGTGGTAAGGTAAGCCGAATTGTTTCCAGGCTGTTTCGGGGGAGTGGAATGAGCAAAGAGTGTGTCGAGCAGGTCGAAGGCGCAGGGGCTTCGGTGCCGATGACCGATATATCGAACATTGATGTTCCCGAGGGCACCGACGAGCTCAGCCGCAACACCCGTCGCGCATGGCGCGACCGCCTGAACAGCGCTTCGACGCGCAAGATGATCACGGGCGTCCTGGCTACGCTGGTGGGCGGTTCGTTTTGGGGCTTCTCGGGCACCAGCGCGAGCTTTCTGTTCGATACCTACCACGTCGACACCTTGTGGCTTATGAGCGTGCGTCAGATTCTCGCCGGGCTACTCTTTATGGCCGTGATTGTTACGCGCGACCGCGAGCGCCTGATTAAGCTCTGGACCACACCCGCCGATCGCAAGCAGCTGCTGCTCTTTACCGCCTTTGGCCTGCTGTTCAACCAGTTTTGCTATCTTTCGGCCGTGCGCCTGACGAACGCCGGAACCGCGACGGTGCTCCAGTGCCTGCAGCTCGTTATCATCATGGGCTACACCTGCGCGATCGATCGCCGCATGCCGCGTACTCGCGAAGTCATCGGCATTGGCCTGGCTCTGGGTGGAACCTTTTTAATCGCCACCGGTGGCGACCCTACCAGCCTGAATATCTCGCCGCTTGGCCTGGCAGCAGGTCTTATGTGTGCGGTCAGCGCCGCGTGTATGGCGGTGATTCCCGCCAAGATCCTGCCCGAATACGGCAGCCCCATCGTCACGGGCTCGGCAATGCTCACGGCGGGCGTGGTCTCGTGCGTCTTCGTGCGGCCTTGGGCGCATATGCCGGCGCTCGACGCTGCCGGCATCGAGGCGCTCGCGGTGTTCGTGGTTATCGGCTCGTTTTTTGCTTACATGCTCTATATGCAGGGCGTTAAGGACATCGGCTCGGTGCGCGCGAGCCTCATCGGAACTGTGGAGCCGGTTTCGGCGACCATCACCAGCGCCGTTATGCTGGGCACGGTGTTTTTGCCGACCGACCTTATCGGCTTTGCCATGATCATCGTGATGATGTTCCTCACGGTGTAGCTGGCGCCGCCGCCAAGACAGAAAAGGTGTTGTGCCGCATTTTCGCCAATTGACGTCCGTGTCTGGAGTTTAGCTGTCGATGCTCAAAATGCCATAAACTAGTAACGTTATGGATTTTTTCATTGCGACTCAATTGCGAGGATTTCTTTATGGCTGGTAATCACTTTAAGGGCAGCGATAGCGGCCGTCCTGCAGTTCCGCCGCGTCCGAACGGGGCTGGTAAGGCCGGCACGCCGGGCGGCGCTGGACAGGGCGGTTCCGGTAAGCGCGTGTCCCCGGGCGAGACGGCGATGTTTACCGCTCTGTACGAGCAGTCTCAAAAGGCAAAAAAGACCGGCCGTGCAAGAGGGAATGTCTTTGCGGGCGGTGCAACCTCCGCGTCGCAGCCGAGCGGGGCTCCTTCGGTACCTGCGAACAACGCAGGTGCTGCCAACGCCGCGAATGCCGCCGGCAACGTTAATGCCGGCAAGGCCGACAACAATACTCCCTCTGCCGGTGGCGCGGGGCTTACGGGTAACCTTGGCACGATTTATACCGGCGCCTCCGAGACTGGCACGTTCGCCCGCCTGGATGACAGCGGTGCCGAGTTTGCGGGCTCGGGTTCCAAGGAAGATTATTACGATTTTGGCTTGAACTACGGTAGCGACGCTTCGTCGAGTTCGACCTCTGACGGTCTGGTCCGTCATCGCCATCGCAAGGGCGAGGGCAAGAAGCGTCACACTGGCGCCATTATTGCCGCTGTAGTCGCGGTGCTTCTCGTTGCGCTTGGCGCAAGCGGCTTCATGCTGCTTAACTCGGCAAAGACCGTAAAGAGCGAAGCGAAGGAGGCTGTCGAGATCGTCGGTGGCCTTAAGGACAAGGTCACGTCGGGCGATTTTTCGACGCTGCCTGACGACGCGAAGAAGATCGATGAGCTCTGCGACAGCATGAAGGCGGAGACTTCGAGCCCGCTGTGGACGGCGGCTTCGTTTATCCCGGTGTATGGCAGCGATATCAATGCGGCCCGCACCATGATTGATGCCCTGTCCGATGTCTCGAGCAACGCGCTGGTTCCCATGGCCGATAATCTTTCGCAGGCCACGCCCGGCAAGCTGTTCCAGGACGGCATGATTAACGTGTCCGCGCTGCAGGCGGTCGCCGATTCGCTTTCCAGCAGCTCGAAGGTGTTCAAGAGCGCCAACGAGAAAGTCCAGGGCATTGGCGATACTCATATTTCCCAGGTGACCGAGCTGGTCGATAAGGCCAAGGACGGCTTTGCCACCCTCAACGGTGCGGTTGACGCGGCGGAGAAGGTCGCCCCCGTCCTTCCCCAGATGCTCGGCGCCAACGGCCAGACGCGCGACTACCTTATGTACGCCATGAACAACGTCGAGATTCGTGCCTGCGGCGGCTTTGGCGGTTCGCAGGGCCTGATTTCGGTCACCGACGGCCAGATGTCGATTGGCGAGTTTGTTCCCCGCATTGGACTCAGCGAGGATGAGGCGGTCGAGAGTGTCGACGAAGAGGATGAGGCGCTGTTCGGCAACCACAGTAACCTGTACAACTCGGGCAATACCTATTCGCCTGATTGGCCCCGCAACTCGCAGCGTGTCGCCGCGCTGTGGAAGTCCCAGTATGGGCAGGACGTTGATGGCGTCGTCGGCATCGATCCGGTGTTCTTGCAGTACCTGCTGGGCCTTGTCGGTAATGTCTCGCTGCCTGATGGTACGGTCGTCGACGGTACCAACGCGGCGAAGGTTCTCATGCACGATGTGTATTGGAACTATCCGGTCGAGGAATCGGACGGCATCTTTGCGGCTGTTGCCAGCGCCGCCTTCGACAAGATTCTCGGTGGCATCGGTGACGTCGACGTTACAAAGCTTGTCGGTGCATTCGAGCGCGGTGCCGAAGAGGGCCGCCTGATTGCTTGGATGAGAAACGATGATGAGCAGAATGCCATCAAAGAGACGGGCATTGACGCTTCGCTGCCCGATCCGGATGATCCGAGTGCCGATCCCGTTGCCGGCGTTTACTTTAACAACCTGAGCTTCTCCAAGCTCGACTGGTACCTGAACGCCGATACGCAGATTGGCCAGGGCATCAAGAACGGTGACGGCACGTGCTCCTATCGCATCACCGTTACCCTGACGAACATCATGACGCAGGAGGAGGCTGGCAAGCTGCCCGACTACGTTGCGGCGAGCGCACCCGATGCCGCGCGTGACGACGAGCGTCTGAATGTCTCACTGTTTGCCCCGACGGGCGGCAACATCAGTGACCTTACGGTTGAGGGCACCCAGTTTGGTCTTGGCGCCGCTACGTGGCATGGAATCCCCTTCTATTCGGGCACCGTTGACCTGCATGCTGGCGAGACGACGACGATCACGTATACGCTGACCACGTCGGCTGAGGCGGGGGACAAGCCGCTTACATTGCGTCAGACTCCTACATGCCAGGCGGCTCGCGATAGCGCGTCGGCGTAGGGTTTTTCTGGTAGCGCAGATAATCGAGTACCATTTTGGGGCGGACAGGTAATCTGTTCGCCCCTATTTTGTAAGGAGAGCGCATGAAGTACTTTGGCACCGACGGTTTTCGCGGTGAGGCCAACGTTGGGCTGACGGTAGAGCACGCTTATAAGATTGGCCGTTTTGTGGGCTGGTATTACGGCGCCAACCGCAGTGCTAAGGCGCGCGTCATCGTGGGCAAGGACACACGTCGCTCGAGTTATATGTTCGAGGCGGCGCTGGTGAGCGGCCTGGTCGCGAGCGGTGCGGACGCCTATATGCTGCACGTGATCCCCACGCCGGGCGTAGCGCATCAGACCGTGGAGGGCTGCTTCGATTGCGGCATCATGATCAGCGCGAGCCACAACCCGTTTTGCGATAACGGCATTAAGCTCGTCAACAGCGACGGCTTTAAGATGGACGAGGACGTACTGGAGCTCATCGAGGACTATATCGATGGCAAGAGCGAGGTGCCGCTGGCCACGGGCAACCACATCGGCGCCACGGTGGACTACATGCAGGGCCGTAACCGCTTCATTGCTTCGCTCATCGCCAGCGCGAACTTTTCGCTGCAGGGCGTCAAGATCGGCATCGACTGCGCCAACGGCTCGGCTTCCTCGGTGGCCAAGCCGGTGTTTGACGCGCTGGGCGCCGACGTGCGCGTGATCAACGCCGCGCCCGATGGCTTTAACATCAACGTCGACTGCGGCTCCACGCATATGGAGCGCCTGCAGCGCCACGTGGTGGAGCAGGGCCTGGACGTGGGCTTTGCCTACGACGGCGATGCCGACCGCTGCCTGGCCGTGGATGAGCGCGGTCGCGTGGTAGACGGCGACCAGATCCTGTACGTGTGCGGCGTGTATCTGAACAAGCACGGGCGACTCTCGGGCGGTACCGTGGTGCCGACGATTGCCAGCAACTTTGGCCTGGTCAAGTCGCTGGAGCTTGCCGGTCTGAGCGCCGTGACCAGCGGCGTGGGCGACCGTCACGTGTATGCCAAGATGCGCGAGGGCGGCTACAGCCTGGGTGGCGAGCAGACGGGCCATACGATCTTTGGCGATATCGAGCGCACGGGCGACGGCATTATGACCTCACTGCGCGTGATGGAAGTGATTCGTGCCGAGCGCGAGACGCTCTCGCAGCTCACGGCTCCGTGCAAACTGCTGCCGCAGGCGCAGGTGGCCGTGCACGTGGCGGACAAGGACGCCGCGCTCGAGAACATGGGCGTGCAGAACGCCATCGCCGAGGCCGAGGCTGCGCTGGCAGGCGAGGGCCGCGTGCTCGTGCGCAAGAGCGGAACCGAGTCGGTTATCCGCGTGCTGGCCGAGGCGCCCGACCAAGCATCCGCCGATGCTGCCATGAAGCGCATCGCCAACGCGCTCGAGGCTCTTTAGTTACGCGGCCAATCTGGCACTTGGGGACGTTCCTTTTCTGCCGGCACAATAGGAACGTCCCTAACTGTCGGGTTGGTGGCTGGGTGTAAAGGGGCGCCGCGGGATAGATCCTGCGGCGCCCCTTTGCGTTGGCGTGTCGCCTAAGCTTTACAGTTGGTACAGCGTGGTGAACTTGTCCTGCAGGTAGCTGCAGTAGTAGCGGGCATCGAACGCCATGCCGCATGCGCCCTTGATGAGTTCCGGCGCGTCCTTGGCGCGGCCCCACTGCCAAATGTGCTCGCCCAGCCAGGCGCGGACGGGCGCCAGATCGCCGCTCGCACAGGCGCCATTGAGGTCGACGCCGTCGCGGCACATGGCCGGCACAAACATGGCATCGTAGGCGCTACCCAGCGCATACGTGGGGAAGTAGCCAAACGAGCCGCCGCTCCAGTGCGTATCTTGCAGGCAGCCGCGTGTGTCGTCGGGAACGGGAATGCCCAGGTACTCGTCCATAAAGCGATTCCAAAGCGCGGGGATGTCCTTGGCCGTGGCCTCGCCGGCAAACAGCATGCGCTCAATCTCGTAACGCACCATGATATGCAGCGGGTAGGTGAGCTCGTCGGCCTCGGTACGGATCAGCGACGGCTGAGCGATGTTCACGGCGCGGTAGAGCGTGTCCTCGTCCACGTTGCCGTAGACCTCGGGCGCGTGGCGGCGCAGCACCTCGAGCAGCGGTCCCATAAAGGCGCGGCTGCGGCCCACGGTGTTCTCGAAAAAGCGGCTCTGGCTCTCGTGGATGCCCATGGAGGTGCCGCCCTCCAGGCACGTGCGCGCGTAGGCGGGGTTCACGCCCAGCTCGTACATGGCGTGGCCGGCCTCGTGGATGATGCTGTAGACGTTGGAGATGCAATCGTCCTCGTAGATGTGCGTGGCGATGCGCGCGTCGCCCACCGAGAAGCCCTCGCTAAACGGATGCTCGGTAAAGGCAAGCGTGGTGTCGTCCAGGTCCAGGCCGACGAGTTTCATCAGGTCGAAGCTCATGGCGCGCTGGGCGGCCTCGGGCACGCGGGCGTGCAAAAAGTCTGCAGCGGGCTGCTGGCCGCGCTCGCCGATGGCGTGCACGAGCGGCACGACCGTGGCCTTAACCTCGTCGCAAAACGCATCGAAGCTCTCGGTGGAAAGGCCGCGCTCGTACTGGTCGAGCCACACGTCGTATGGGTCGCGCTTGGGGTCCATGAGCTCGGCCTGATGCTTGAGCTGGCTGACGATTTTGTCCACATAGGGCTCAAAGCTCGCCCAGTCGTTGGCCGCTTTGGCCTTGTGCCACACGGCGTCGGCCTCGCAGGTGAGCCTGGTCCAGGCCTCGGCCTCCTCGGTGGGGATGACGCTTGCCTCGCGCTGGTCGCGGCCGAGCACGCGAATCTCGTCAAGCAGCTGCGGGTCGTCGATCTTTCCGCCGGTGACGGTCTCGCGTGCCAGCGAACGTACAAGTTCGACAGACTTTTCGCTGGTCAGGAGCTTATGGTGCTCGCCGGCAAGGGTGCCCATGGCGTCGGCACGGGCGGCGGCACCGTTGGCGGGAGCAATGGTCGCGCCGTCAAACTCGGCAATCTTGAGCAGGTACTCGCGGGTCCACAGTTTGCCTTCGAGCTTGCGGAATTTTTTGACGGCCTTATCGACCTTCATGCCTTTGGGCGTCTTGCCCGCTGCGGGCTTGGCCTTCTTATCGTGCTTCTT
Organism: uncultured Collinsella sp.; assembly: GCA_965141245.1. Taxonomy (GTDB): domain Bacteria; phylum Actinomycetota; class Coriobacteriia; order Coriobacteriales; family Coriobacteriaceae; genus Collinsella. The sequence continues at coordinate 32,129 of CBCSLZ010000004.1, read as the reverse complement.
TTCCATACCATATCCTTGATCTCGCGAGCCGAACGCCACGGCTGGGCGCACGGCCAGTTTGCACAGCTACCTGCCTTGTACCCAGCACGAACAAAACGGAACGCGGCGATACGCCCACACAATGTGGTATCCTATAGCCCAATGCGTTGACGGAGAGGGTTTTGCCCGCCGCGTCGCCGGCAAGAGAGGGAAGGTCATGGGCTGCAAGCCTTCCTGCGGTGACAAGGGCCAAGCGTTCACTCCCGAGCAGCGACCTCAACGGGCACGCGGCCAGCGGCGGCGAAGCCCCAGTAGGGAAGCCGTGAGCCTCGCGACAAGGGGCAAAGAGTGGGCGCGGCGGGCCAGACATCCGCCGGGTCAAACAAGGTGGTACCGCGGAATTCAACCGTCCTTGGGCAATGCACATGCCCGAGGGCGGTTTTTTGTTACCGAACCGGGCCGCGTTTTCGCAACGTCAGACGGCGGCAGCCGCCTCGGCAAGCGGGGAGCGCGAGAGACGAAAGGGAAGACATGAGTCTGATTGATGATCTGGTCAAACTCGAGGAAGAGGCCAAGGAGCTCGTCGCGGGCGCCGACGACGCCGCAAAGCTCGAGGCCGCGCGCGTTGAGCTGCTCGGCCGCAAGGGCCGCATCACTGGCCTGATGCGCATGATGGGCAAGCTCGCCCCCGAGGATCGTCCCATGATGGGCAAGCGCGCCAACGAGATGCGCCAGCTGATTGAGGGCATGCTCGACGAGCGCACCACCGAGATGAAGGCCGCCGCCCTCAAGCACACACTCGAGCACGAGGCCGTCGATATCACGCTGCCGGGCATCCGTCCGCAGATCGGTCACCAGCACCTGATCAAGCAGATCATCGAGGAGGCCGAGGACATCTTCTGCGGCATCGGCTACACCGTCGAGTCCGGTCCCATGGTCGACACCTCCTACTACAACTTCACCGCGCTCAACGCCCCCATGGATCACCCGAGCCGCTCGGCCCGCGACACCTTCTACGTGGTCGACAACAACCCCGGCAGCGTCGCACACCCCGAGGCTCACGCCCACGGCGAGTCCGACGTGCTGCTGCGCACCCAGACCTCGGGCGTGCAGATCCACACCATGGAGTCGCAGAAGCCGCCCATCTACATGATCTGCCCGGGCACCGTCTATCGTCCCGACACGGCCGACGCCTGCCACCTGCCGCAGTTCAACCAGATCGAGGGCCTGGTCGTCGACGAGGGCATCACCTTTGGCGATCTTAAGGGCACGCTCGACTACTTTGTTAAGTGCATGTTTGGCGAGGACCGCAAGACGCGTTACCGCCCGCACTTCTTCCCCTTCACTGAGCCTTCCTGCGAGGTGGACGTGAGCTGCCATGTGTGCGGCGGCAAGGGCTGCAACTTCTGCAAACACAGCGGCTGGATCGAGATCCTGGGCTGCGGCATGGTCGACCCCAACGTCCTGATCAACTGCGGTATCGACCCCGAGAAGTACACCGGCTTCGCCTTTGGTATTGGCGCCGAGCGCGTCGCGGCCCTGCGCTACGACCTGCCGGACCTCAGAACCCTGATGACAGGCGATATGCGTTTCCTGAACCAATTTTAGGCTTGCCCAGGCACCCCATCTTGGCGTTCAAACCGTCGCTCGCGTACCTTTAGTACGCGTCGCTCCTCTTTCACGCCAACCTGGGGCACCTGGACAACCCTAAGGCGAACGTCTTCATTTGATATTCCTCCCTTTGCGGAGATTAAGAACTAGGAGAGCTACATGCGCGTTTCTTACGACTGGCTCAAGACCATGATCGATATTCCGGAGGATCCCAAGACCCTTTCGGACGAATATATCCGTACCGGCACCGAGGTCGAGGCGATCGACACCGTGGGCGAGTCCTTCGACCACGTGGTGACCGCCAAGGTGCTCACCAAGATCCCGCACCCCGATAGCGACCACATGTATGTGTGCTCGGTCGATGTGGGCGACAAGAATCTCGACGCCGACGGCAATCCCGCTCCGCTGCAGATCGTCTGCGGCGCGCAGAACTTCGAGGCCGGCGACCACATCGTCACGGCCATGATCGGCGCTGTCCTGCCCGGCGACGTCAAGATCAAGAAGAGCAAGCTTCGCGGCGTCGTGTCCATGGGCATGAACTGCTCCGCGCGCGAGCTCGGCTTGGGCGGCGACCACTCCGGCATCATGATCCTGCCCGAGGATACGCCCTGCGGCATGCCGTTTGCCGAGTACGTGGGCTCGAGCGACACCGTGCTCGACTGCGAGATCACGCCCAACCGTCCCGATTGCCTGTCCATGATCGGCATGGCCCGCGAGACCGGCGCCATCTTCGACCGCGATTTCCACGTTGAGCTGCCCGCCATCAAGGCCGAGACCGGCCGCGCGACCGACGACGAGCTTTCGGTCGAGATTGCCGACGAGGGCCTGTGCGACCGCTACGTTGCCCGCATCGTGCGCAACGTGAAGGTCGGCCCGTCGCCCGACTGGATGGTCAAGCGCCTTAACGCCTTGGGCGTGCGCCCGCACAACAACATCGTCGACATCACCAACTATGTGATGATGCTCACCGGTCAGCCGCTGCACGCCTTTGACCTGGACACCTTTGCCGAGCGCGATGGCCACCGTCGTGTGGTGGTTCGCGCCGCCCAGCAGGACGAGAAGTTCACGACGCTCGACGGCGAGGAGCGCGTGCTCGACGCCGGTATGGGCCTCATCACCGACGGCGAGCGTCCCGTGGCGCTGGCCGGCGTAATGGGCGGCATGGATTCCGAGATCGAGGACGACACCGTCGACGTGATGGTCGAGAGCGCCTGCTTCAACGCCGGTCGCACCTCGCACACCAGCCGCGATCTGTCGCTGATCTCCGACGCCTCCATTCGCTTTGAGCGCCAGGTCGACGAGACCGGCTGCGTGGATGTCGCCAACGTTACCTGCGCGCTGATCGAGGAGATCGCCGGCGGCGAGGTTGCTCCCGGCTATGTGGACGTGTTCCCCGCGCCCAAGACCATCGACAGCATTAAGCTGCGCCTGGCCCGCGTGCGTGCCATCTGCGGTGCCGACATCGAGCCCGACTTTATCGAGCGTTCGCTCACCCGCCTGGGCTGCACCGTCGAGCGCGACGGCGAGGACTTCATGGTCACCCCGCCGAGCTTCCGTCCCGACCTGCCGCGTGAGATCGACCTGATCGAGGAGGTCCTGCGCCTATGGGGCATGGGCCGCGTTACGGCGACCATCCCGGCTGCCAAGAACCACATCGGCGGCCTGACCCGCGAGCAGAAGCTCACCCGTAAGGTCGGCGAGATCCTGCGCGCCTGCGGCCTCAACGAGACCACGACCTTTGGCTTTGCCGCCCCGGGCGACCTGGAGAAGATTGGTATGTCCACCGAGGGCCGCGGCTGCCCCGTGGTTCTCATGAACCCGCTGGTGGCCGAGCAGACCGAGATGCGCCGCTCGCTGCTGCCGGGTCTGCTGCAGTCTGTGGCCTACAACGAGGCCCACGGCACGCCCAACGTGCACCTGTACGAGGTCGGCAGCCTGTTCCATGGCCGCGAGAACGCCAGCCTGCCCAAGGAGACCAAGTCCGTGGCGGGCGTGCTCTCGGGCCAGTGGAGCGAGCAGTCCTGGAACATGAAGTACCGTAAGCTGCGCTTCTTCTTTGGCAAGGGCATTGTCGAGGAGCTGCTTGCTCAGCTGCGCATCGAGAAGGTTCGCTTCCGTCCCGTCGAGGGCGAGGGCTATGCCTTCTTGCAGCCGGGTCGCGCCGCCGAGGTTCTGTCCGGCGGTACCGTGCTGGGCTGGGTTGGCGAGATTCACCCCGAGGCGCGCGAGGCTATGGGCATTGACGAGGTTGTCGTTGCCTTTGAGCTCGACCTGGACAAGCTGATCAAGGGCGCCCGCAACCAGGAGAACTACCGTGAGTTCTCGCAGTACCCGGCCGTTGAGCACGACCTTGCTATCGTGGTCGACAACACTGTGACCTGCGAGGATCTTGAGCGCCGTATTACCAGCGCCGGAGGCAAGCTGCTCGAGGATGTGCGTCTGTTCGACGTCTACCGCGATCCCATCCGCATCGGAGCGGGCAAGAAGTCCATGGCCTTTGCGCTTACGTATCGCTCCGACGACCACACGCTTACCAGCGAAGAGGTCGAAAAAGCGCACCAGAAGATCGTTACCAAGGTGTGCAAGGACGTAAACGGCGAGGTCCGCGGCTAGGTCCTGCGCCGGATATAGGCCAGCGTCGGCTGCCGCCGAGTCTTACGTGACTGCTGTTTTCGGTATAAGGCACCGTTGAGCCTGCATATATGACACGCGCATTACATAACGGCGTGCTGCTTTGTCGGCAGTGCGCCGTTTTGCTATGATAGCCCGCGGCGTGTTACGAATCTGACATTACGTAACACTGGAAAGGTGATTCAAGCGGCGTTGCAATTCCGTGCGCCGATAACCGGGAGGCGTACATGCACATTCCAGATAATTATCTGTCCCCGCAGACCGATGCCGTCATGGCGGTGGCAATGGTGCCCGTCTGGGTTCACTGTATCAAGAAGGTGCGCGCCACGCTCGATCGCGAGCACATGGCTTTCCTGGGCATCTGCGCCGCATTTTCCTTCTTGCTTATGATGCTCAACGTGCCGCTGCCCGGCGGCACCACTGGCCACGCCGTTGGTGGCGCACTCATCGCGCTGCTGCTGGGCCCCGAGGCCGCGGCTATCGCGGTTTCGGTCGCGCTGGCGCTGCAAGCGCTGCTGTTTGGCGACGGCGGCATCCTGTCCTTTGGCGCTAACTGCTTTAACATGGCCTTCGTGTTGCCGTTTGCCGCAGCCATCGTGTTCCGCGCGCTTAACAGCCGTTTGCACGACAAGAGCTGGGGCACCTCGGTTTCGGCCATCGTAAGCGGCTGGGTCGGCCTGTGCCTGGCGGCCCTGTGCGCAGCAATCGAGTTTGGTATTCAGCCGATGCTTTTCACGAATGCTTCGGGCGCTCCGCTGTACTGCCCCTTCCCGCTGTCCATTGCCATTCCGGCCATGATGATCCCGCATATGTTGGTAGCCGGCGTGGTCGAGGGCGTGGCGACTGCCGCGATCTACGGCTTTATCAAGAAGACGGCGCCGAGCGTTATCGTCGGCCCCGAAGCCGCCGATGGACAGCTTGCTGCCGAGGGCGCTGCTGCAAAGAAGACCTCGCTGGTCCCCACGCTCATCTTGGTTGCCGTGCTTGTCGTGGCCACGCCGCTGGGCCTGCTGGCCACGGGTGACGCCTGGGGTGAGTGGGACGCCGAGGGCGCCGCGACCGCCGTTCAGGAGGCTGGCGACGACAGCCTGCAGGCTTCGGTCGGTCTCGACACCCCGACCTTTGCCGACGCTCTGCCTACGGGTGATTACCTGCAGGCCTATTCCGAGGAGCAGGGTCTCGGCTTTGCCGGTCAGGCTGCCATGTATATCCTGTCCGGCGTGATTGGCGTGGCGGTGCTCACCATCGCATTCCGTCTGATCTCGCTGACGGTCAAGGAAAGCGGAGCCCATGGCGATGGTCGAGCTGCCTAGCTGGCTTGCGGCCGAGGAGCGATACGAGCCCACGGGCGCTCGTCATCGCGTGATGCAAAAGAACGTCCTGCACCTGGCGAGCCTGCTTGAGCGGGTTCGCCTGGGTGGAGGCGCGCACGAGGGCGGGTCGATGGTCGACCGCGCCCTTTCTTGCGTTTCGGCTCCGGTGCGCCTGGTGGGGATATTCGTTTGCGTCCTGTGCGTGTGCCTGACACAAAGCCCGCTGTACCTCATGTTGATGGCGGCTATTGCGCTGGTGCTCGTTGCCGTGCGTCCCGTACGCGGGCTGCGCGCGACCTTTGTGCCGGCGCTTGGCGCCGCGGGGCTCGCAGTGGTTTTGGCGCTGCCTGCCCTGCTGCTAGGTGCTTCCGCTACGGGCGCCATGCTCAAGATTGCGCTCAAGACCTTCATTAATGTGTCGCTGGTGCTGGGCGTTTCGTGGACCCTCACGTGGAGCCGCATGTCGGCGGCGCTCAAGATGCTGCATCTACCCGACGAAGTTATCTTTACGTTTGATATGGCGCTCAAGCACATCGAGGTGCTGGGTCGTACGGCGCACGATCTGTGCGAATCGGTCATGCTGCGCAGCGTTGGCCGTGCGCCCGAGGGATTTTCGCGTACCGATTCGATCGCGGGTATCATGGGCATGACCTTTATCAAGGCGATGAAATGCAGCCGCGCGATGGACGAGGCTATGCTTTGCCGCGGCTTTGCCGGTGCGTATCCGGCTCCCGCGCGCGCCAGGTTTGGCTGGCGCGATGCGGCCTATGCGGCCGGCGTGGCGCTGCTGACAGTGTTGTGCGCCGTGCTGTAGGCGCTGCTGGTTCCGACTGGGGATGTAAATGGGGAAGGGCGACGTTTTGACGATCGATATGAATAGTGCGGCGGGCACGAACGGTGTGGGCGGCGCCGAGGTCGTTCCGCTCATCGAGCTGCGCGACGTGGTGTTCTCCTATGCGGGGCATACGGTTGTCGATGGCGTGTCGCTGCAGGTCGATCGTGGTGAACTCGTTGCCCTGCTCGGTCCCAACGGCTGCGGCAAGACGACGATTATGCGTCTTATTAACGGCCTTGAACTCGCGGACGCAGGGGCATACCTGTTTGACGGGCACGTGGTCGATGCGGCGTATCTGAAGGATTCTGCTGCTGCTCAGAAGTTCCACCAGCGCGTGGGCTTCGTATTCCAAAACGCCGATGCCCAGCTGTTCTGCGCCACGGTGGGCGAGGAAGTTGCTTTTGGTCCCGCGCAGATGGGGCTGCCGGCAGACGAGCTCGAGCGCCGCGTGCGCGATGCCATGGGGCTGTTCCAGGTTGCCGACCTTGCCGACGCCTCTCCCTATCAGCTCTCGGGCGGGCAAAAGAAGCGCGTTGCGCTGGCTGCGGTCGTATCGATGAACCCGGATATCTTGGTCCTCGACGAGCCTACTAACGGACTTGACGAGGACTCTTGCGACATCGTGGTCAACTTCCTACTGGCCTATGTTGCTGCCGGTAAGACGGTCTTGATGAGCACACATCACCAAGATTTGGTACGCCGCCTGGGGGCCCGCGCCATCTATATCGATCGATATCACCATGTGGTCGAGGCGCCTTCGCCGTCGTATGGAACCGAAAGCGGTACTACGGACTAGTTGCTGCGTAGAGCGTGCGTAGCCGCCCGCGCGGCTTTGCCGTGATGGTATAGTTATCCAGGTTTTTTATGGGGGTGGCTATGCCAAGCTGGAACATTCATATCGCTCAGACGGAGCGTTTGCTGGAGCGCACCGGTGCGCTTGCCAAGAGCGTGCGCGACCGCAATGCCTTTTTGTTTGGCTGCGTGGTTCCGGATATCTTCGTGGGCTATATGGTCCCTGGCATCGCCGATCCCATTCCGTACCGCATTACGCACTTTGCCAAGCCTGAGCCCATCCCTAAGCCTCGTGAGCATGAGTTCTGGGATACCTATGTGGTACCGTTGCTTAAAAGTTCGCCCACCGGTGCGCCGGCCGCGGCGACCTCGATTATCGAGGAACGCGAGCGGCTGAACCGCGTGCACTATCCCCAGCGCTACAAGGATGCCGAGCCGGTTGTCGGTCCCGGCGCCTGTGAGTTCTCGCTTGCGTCCGAAGATGTGGCGCAGTCGTTGCTCGATTTGACGCTGGGCGTCTGGTCGCATCTGGTGGCCGATACCGTATGGAATACGCGCGTGAATCAGTACCTGGAGGCGCACGGCGGCAAGCCGTGTGAGGAGTTTCGCATTAAAAAGCAAGGCGACTTTGACTGGTTTGGCAAGACGCTGGGCATTGTTTCGATTCCGCGTGCGACCGATCGCCTGTATACCGCTGCGACGCGTTTTGGGCAGTATCCCATCCATAAGGAGTATGTGCTCAAGACCATCGGCGTCATGCACGAGATTGTACGCGAAAACCCCGGCGAGCCCGATCATCCGCCGTACCGCCTGCTGACCGAGGAATTCTTTGACGCAACGTTTACCGAGGTCATCGAGCTGACCGAGGCGGGCTTTGCGGCTCGCGTTGCCGCTTCTGACGTTCCCGCAGTTCCTCTGATCGCTAGCTGCTAGCTGACCTCCTTAACGGTGAACAGTTCATCCCAATTGACCAACAGCTCCCGTCGCAGGGCATTTTCAGCGGTACGTTCCTGATCGGTCTTTGGGATGTAGGGGAGCCCCGCCTTTTTATGAATGAGCTCGGTGATGCTGTTAAAGCTCTTCGTGTCCTTGATTTGCTCATAGGTTATCTGGATAACGTCATAGCCCATGCTTGTGAGGGCGGTGGTGCGCTCGGCATCGGAGAGACTTGCGGCTTCGCTGTCATGGGCGGAGCGGCCTTGGCATTCCAAGATGACGCCCATGCTGTCGGTGTTGCTCTCGATGAGGATATCGGCGTAGCAGCAGGTTTTGTCATACAGTGAGCGCGCGGCGTCGCTGAGTGGGATGCGCACGTTGTTTGCGATGTTGATGCCCATGCCGCCCTCGTTGCGGGGGAGCGAGACAAGCATGGAGGTCTGTACTTCGAAGGGCGAGGCGGTCTGCCCCGTCATGTGCTCGGCCGCCCAGCGCAGTTGTTTAACGCCGCGCAGGCCTGCGGCCTGCTTGGCGAACGCGGCGATATCCGTTGCGGTAAGAAACGGTGTGCGCTTCCACAAGTTGGTGTCATTGCCCTTGGTGTCGTTAACTCGCTCCCAGCCGCAGTTGGGTGGAATGAGTTTAAGCGAAATAGCTTCATCGAGTTGTTGTTGCGTTCGCTCGCAGGGCTTAAACACTGCAAAGGATCCGCACATCTCGTAGCAAGCCATGAGCAACTGGTTGCGTGAGACCTGCGTGGCAAGGCTGAGCAGCGTGAACTCTGGTGAAGTGACATCAAACCCATGCTCAGTCTGCCTAAACGACCCGGGTGGCGGCTCTTGGGTCAGGAGGTGCGATTTAAACAGGCTTCGCGATCCGGATTGTGCCCGAGTGAATACAAACCTGTGAAGCGGTGCGTGAAGCAGGTCTTTTACAACTGCATGACTTCCGAGGCCGCAACATCTGCGATCCATATTGCCAAGGCTAATGGCGGGGTAAAGGCCTAATACCTGCGGCGGGATACGTTGATAGTAAAAAGCGGATTGACCGCATAGCGTCAGGTCCATGACGTTCTCCTGGTCGAAATATGCTTTTGGACCGTGCGATGCCAGCGTCAATTCGGAAGTATGCGGCAAAATCTGAACCCTATGAGCAGACCTGGCTTTTGAGGCTAGTTTATCAGGCATTTTGTTGCGAAAAAACAGGGTGTGCTTGGAGGTTCCAGAATTTGCCGCATACTTCCGAAAACGCGGTCGATTTGGACCTTGCTAAAACGATTTATCAGCCCTGCGTGAGGTGTGGTCTTGCCACCGGGTGAACACTTCTAGCGCTTGGGCTTAATTTTTTGGGCCTCGAAGGGTGGATTTCGCACTTTTGGTAAAGAAATGAGTGCGTGTTTTGCTGTGCGCTGGCATTGGTACAGAAAAAGGGGCCCGGAAGGCTTTGCCTTCCGGGCCCCTTGCAATGCAAATCTGCTTGCAAGTGCGATTTAGCGCACCTGAGCGACGTAAGCGACGTTGGTCGAGGAGACCTTGTCCTCGAGCTGGACGCTCATGCGGGGATCGCCGGCGGTAGCGACGGTCAAATCGCCAGTCTTGACGTAGCCGAGCTCCTTAGCGGTCTCGATCGCCTTGACGATCGTGCCGTTGACGGTGCCCTGGGTAATCTCTGCCTGGTGCGGGATGACGCCCCAGTACATGATCATCTGCTGGACGGCCCACTCGTGGCGGGAGAACGCGCAGATCGGCATGTTGGGACGGAAGTGCGAGATCAGGCGAGCGGTACGACCGGTGGTCGTCGGCACGGTGATGCACTTGGCGCCAACAGTGGTAGCCATGTTCACAGCGGACATACCCACAACGTTGTTGACGACGCGGGTGCCGTGAGCGTCAGCCGGAACCTCGAGCGGAGCGTGAGCCGGGAGGTACTTCTCGGTCTCAAGAGCAATGCTGGCCTGCATCTTGACGGCCTCGACCGGATACTTACCGGCAGCGGACTCGCCAGAGAGCATAACGGCGTCAGTGCCGTCGTAAATGGCGTTAGCAACGTCGGCAACCTCGGCGCGCGTCGGGCGCGGGTTCTGCTGCATGGAGTCGAGCATCTGCGTAGCGGTGATAACGGGCTTGTAGGCCGCGTTGCACTTGGCGATGATCTCCTTCTGGATGTGCGGAACGAGCTCGGGCTTGATCTCGATGCCCAGGTCGCCACGGGCGACCATGATGCCGTCGGAAGCCTCGAGGATCTCGTCGAAGTTCTCGACGCCCAGGGCGCACTCGATCTTCGGGAAGATCGTCACGTGCTCGCCACCGTTCTCGCGGCAAAGCTCTCGGATGCCGCGGACGGACTCGCCATCACGGATGAAGGAAGCGGCGATGTAGTCGATGTTCTCGGTCAGGCCAAAGAGGATGTCCTGACGATCGCGCTCGGTGATGGCGGGCAGCGAGATGTTGACGTTGGGCATGTTGACGCCTTTGCGCTCGCCGATCAGGCCGTCGTTCTTGACGACGCAGGTCATGTCCTGGCCGTCGACGGACTCGACCTCGAGGGCAACCAGACCGTCATCGATCAGGATAAGGGAGCCCTTCTCGACCTCGGAGGGCAGAGCCAGGTAGTCGAGGGAGATGTGCTCAGCGGTGCCGTGGAAATCCTCGGACGTGGGCTGAGCGGTGACGACGATCTTGTCGCCGGTCTTGACGGCAACCTTCTTGCCATCGACCAGAAGGCCGGTGCGGACCTCGGGGCCCTTGGTGTCGAGCAGGATGCCGACGGGCAGACCGAGCTCCTTGGAAATACGACGGACGCGCTCGATGCGACCGTGGTGCTCGTCGTAGGATCCGTGCGAGAAGTTAAAACGGGCGACGTTCATGCCCGCCTTGATCATCTCGCGGATGGTCTCGTCGCTATCGCAGGCGGGACCCATGGTGCATACAATCTTGGTGCGCTTGTACATTCAGACCTCCATCTGACATCGTCTTGCGCTGATAGATAAACCATAAGAAATAAAACTGAGATGATTATAACGAAATGACGACCGAATACCCTCAAAAATCGACCGTATGCCGAATTAGAAGTTCATTTTTTGCGGAAAAACGGTATATGCAAAAACTTTACCAACCGTTCTAACCGCTGTTATCTGGGCGATATTTTAGTTTGGCGACGCACCGAAGAAAAAACGTTTTATCAATGTTGAGCATCATACGGTCTGCATCGTTGCACTCGAGCCGTGTTTCCAATTGGAATGTTTTGGCTAGACGCGCCGCTTTGGGGTACCATAGCTCCACTATCAACTGCCGCTCAGCACGGCAGCCTTGATGAGCCCTTGCCCTTCTCCTGGGAATTATGATCGGGCATCAATCTGCTGAGTGGCCCGAATCCCAGGAGGGGACTCTATATGCAAAAGGAATACCTGTCCGCCGCGGCGGAGGTGCTCAGCGACCAAGGTGTCGATGAGAACCTCGGCCTGAGCAACGACGAGGCGTCGTCGCGCCTCGCCAAGACAGGCCCTAACAAGCTCGAGGAAGCCGAGAAGACGCCGTTGTGGAAGCGCTTCTTTGAGCAGATGGCCGACCCCATGGTCATCATGCTGATCGTTGCCGCCGTCATCAGTGCACTCACGGGCATGGTCAAGGGCGAGCCCGACTTTGCCGATGTCGCTATCATCATGTTCGTCGTTATCGTCAACTCGGTGCTGGGCGTGGTCCAGGAGGCCAAGGGCGAGGAAGCTCTCGAGGCATTGCAGGAGATGAGCGCCGCGCAGTCCAAGGTTCTGCGCGACGGCAAGCTCGTGCACCTGCCGAGCGCCGAGCTCGTGCCCGGCGATGTGATCATGCTCGAGGCAGGCGACTCCGTCCCGGCCGACTGCCGTGTGCTCGAGAGCGCCACGATGAAGATCGAGGAGGCCGCCCTTACCGGCGAGTCCGTGCCCGTCGAGAAGCATGCCAACGTGATCGAGCTCGCCGCCGGCACCGACGACGTGCCGCTCGGCGACCGCAAGAACATGTGCTACATGGGCTCCACCGTGGTGTACGGCCGTGGCCGCGCCGTCGTAGTCGGTACCGGCATGGATACCGAGATGGGCAAGATCGCCGGCGCCCTGGCCGAGGCCAAGGAAGAGCTCACGCCGCTGCAGGTGAAGCTTGCCGAGCTCAGCCGCATCCTCACCATCATGGTTATCGTCATCTGCGTCGTTATCTTTGGTGTCGATATCATCCGCCACGGCGTGGGCAACGTTCTTACCGACCCGACCGCCCTGCTCGATACCTTTATGGTCGCTGTCTCGCTTGCCGTCGCCGCCATCCCCGAGGGCCTGGTTGCCGTCGTGACTATCGTGCTTTCGCTCGGCGTGACCAAAATGGCCAAGCGCCAGGCGATTATCCGCAAGCTCTCTGCCGTCGAGACTCTCGGCTGCACGCAGACCATCTGCTCCGACAAGACCGGCACGCTTACCCAAAACAAGATGACCGTCGTCAAGCACGAGCTCGCTGCGCCTAAGGAGAAGTTCCTGGCCGGAATGGCGCTGTGTTCCGATGCCCAGTGGGACGAGGAGCTGGGCGAGGCCGTGGGCGAGCCGACTGAGTGCGCGCTCGTCAACGATGCCGGCAAAGCTGGTCTTACTGGCCTGACTGCCGAGCACCCGCGCGTGGGCGAGGCCCCGTTCGACTCGGGCCGTAAGATGATGTCCGTGGTCGTCGAGACCCTGGACGGCGAGTATGAGCAGTACACCAAGGGCGCGCCCGACGTGGTGATCGGCCTGTGCACCCATATCTACGACGGCGATAAGGTCGTCCCCCTGACCGAGGAGCGTCGCGCCGAGCTCGTGGCCGCCAACAAGGCCATGGCCGACGAGGCCCTGCGCGTGCTGGCGCTGGCAAGCCGCACCTACACCGAGGTCCCGAGCGACTGCAGCCCCGCCGCGCTCGAGCATGACCTGGTCTTCTGCGGCCTGTCCGGCATGATTGACCCGGTTCGCCCCGAGGTCGCCGACGCCATCCGCGAGGCGCACGACGCCGGTATCCGCACCGTCATGATCACGGGCGACCACATCGACACCGCCGTGGCCATCGCCAAGCAGCTGGGTATCGTCACCGATCGCAGCCATGCCATCACCGGTGCCGACCTCGATCGCATGAGCGACGAGGAACTTGACGCGCTCATCGAGGACTACGGCGTGTACGCCCGCGTCCAGCCCGAGCATAAGACACGCATCGTCGAGGCTTGGAAGTCGCGCGACCAGATCGTGGCCATGACGGGCGACGGCGTCAACGACGCCCCGTCCATCAAGCGCGCCGACATCGGTGTGGGCATGGGCATCACCGGCACCGACGTCACCAAGAACGTTGCCGACATGGTGCTTGCCGACGACAACTTCGCCACCATCATCGGTGCCTGCGAAGAGGGTCGTCGCATCTACGACAACATCCGCAAGGTCATCCAGTTCCTGCTTTCGGCCAACCTTGCCGAGGTCTTCTCGGTGTTCATCGCCACGCTCATCGGCTTTACTATCTTCCAGCCGGTGCAGCTGCTGTGGGTGAACCTGGTTACCGACTGCTTCCCCGCGCTCGCGCTGGGCATGGAGGATGCCGAGGGCGACATCATGAAGCGCAAGCCGCGCAACGCCAAGGACGGCGTCTTTGCCGGCAATATGGGTCTGGACTGCGTGGTCCAGGGCCTGATCATCACCGTGCTGGTGCTGGCGAGCTTCTTTGTGGGCGTGTACTTTGACATGGGCTACATCCACATCGCCGATATGATCGCCGGCAATGCCGACGAGGAAGGCGTGATGATGGCGTTCATCACGCTCAACATGGTCGAGATTTTCCACTGCTTCAACATGCGCAGCCGTCGTGCGTCGCTGTTCACCATGAAGAAGCAGAACAAGTGGCTGTGGGCTTCCGCCGCGCTGGCACTGGTGCTGACGGTGATCGTGACCGTGCAGCCGACGCTTGCCGAGATGTTCTTTGGCCCCGTGACGCTTGAGCTCAAGGGCGTTCTTGCCGCGCTGGGCCTGGCCTTCCTGATCATCCCGCTGATGGAGATCTACAAGGCGATCATGCGCGCAGTCGAGAAGGAGTAACGTACCTGTCCGGGCCCGCCCCACGCCCTTTCTCCCTCACTGGTCCTCGCGCTTCGCGCTGCGGGATCGTTCGGGAGAAAGGGCTTCCGGGGCGGGCCCTGCGGTATCCTTGCTGGCTTTTCTCCCGCGCGGATGATAAAGGGCTGAGGGAAAGTTTGTGAGCTGGTCGGGCTTTGCCCGGCCAGCTCTTTTTGATTTAAAATACCTGCTCAGTTGTGATTTATGGTGCTGGGAGGCGCTTGTGGGCAAGGCGAAGGCTAAGGCGAAGAAAAAGACGACGGGGGCGCGGGCTAAGCGCGATCGTCGTCGGAAGCTCGCGACCGAGGCTCCCGCGTCTGCCGAGGAGCTGCTGGCAAGCGTGCCGGGGCTCGACGCGCTGCAGGACGTTCCGGCGTTCGACGACCTGCCGGTCGACGATGCTCAGCGGGCTGCCTTCGATGATTTTTGTGCCCAGGCAGAGGAGCCCGAGCAGATGCAACTTGGCGCCGTGGTGCGCCTGGATCGCGGGTTTCCGCTGGTGGCCACTGCTGACGACACCTTTCGCGCCGAGCATGCCGTGGGGTTTGCCAAGTCGCGCGGCGAGGACGAGGTCCTGCTGCCTGCCGTGGGCGACCGTGTGGCGGTGCGCCGCGCTCCCGGGCACGATATGGGCGTGATTGAGTGCGTGCTGCCGCGCCGTACGAGCTTTGAGCGTTGGCGCGGCCGTGCCCGCGGAGAGCGCCAGGTGCTCTGCTCCAACGTGGATAGCGTGCTAATCGTGCAGGCGCTCGGTGCCGGCGAGGTACTGCTCGACCGCGTGGCGCGCTCGCTGGTGTTGGCGCTCGACTGCGATGCCGAGCCGGTGGTGGTGCTCACCAAAGCTGACCGCTGCGATGCCGAGGAGCTCGAGCGCGATCTGGACCGCGTGCGTCGCCTGGTGGGTCCGGACGTGCGCGTGATCGTGACGTCCTCTGCCGAGGGCCGCGGCCTGGACGAGGTCCGTGCCTGCGTGCCCGCCGGGAGCTGCGCCATGATTCTGGGTGAGTCGGGTGCCGGCAAGTCGACGCTGCTCAATGCACTGCTGGGCCACGATACGTTGGCGACCGGCGGTGTGCGCGAACGCGACGACCAGGGCCGTCACACTACCGTCGCGCGCGTGATGGTGGCGCTGCCGGGCGACGCCGGCGTGATCGCCGATGCCCCGGGCCTGCGCAGTCTACCGCTCGTGGGCCACGAGCGGGGTCTGGCGCGCGCCTTCCCCGAGATTGTCGAGGCATCGCGCGCGTGCCGGTTTGGCGATTGCACGCATACCCATGAGCCGGGTTGCGCCGTTCGCGAGGCCGAGGACGCCGGGCAGATCGACAGCCTGCGTCTGGAAACGTTCCAAAACCTGGCGTCATCCATGCGCGTGAGCGCTCAAATGCTCGATCCCGATGTTCATCTATAATTGATTTTTCCTATGACAGCCGTCTCCCAACTGTTCGGAAGACGGCTTTTTTGCTGCGGAAAAGCCTCGAAACACGCAGTTTGCTGACGTGCTGACCAAAACCTTGCCACGAGCTTGACGGGCTGGTCAGCTTTTGGTCAGCGATTGGTTTGACATCGAAAACCAAGATCGCGATTGCGCCGCTTTGCACTCTGACCGCCCAGACAATGGTGGTACGGGCATTCGCCCGGCACTGCCATGAGAGGAGCGGCCGTGAACAAGAGCAAGCGCATCGCCATCAGTCTGGTCGCGGGCGTGCTCGCTGCTCTGCTCTGCATGGTTTACGGCTCGTCGATCCGCTCGCAAGCCGAACGGGTCCAGGCTGAGACCTTGGCCAAGTACGGTGGCGATCGCGTCGAGGTGTGCGTCGCGGCGCGCGATATCGATGTGGGCGAGACCCTCGATGAGACCAATGTCATAACCCAGGAATGGCTGACAAGTCTGCTGCCGCGTGACGCGGCGACCGAGCTGCGCCAGGTGCGCGGCGACGTGACGACTTCGCGTATTCCCAAAAACGCCGTGATCTGCAATGTCTACACCAAGGCCGAGAGCCACAAGCTCGAGGTGCCTAAGGGCAAGGTCGCCGTTTCGGTGGCGGTCGATGCCGAGCACTCGGTCGGCGGCGCCACGGGCGTGGGCAGCTACGTGGATGTGTATGTGCAAAAAGACGGCGTAACCGATCGACTGTGCGGCGCGTACGTGATCGATACCAGTGAGGATTCCGGTGCCACGCGCGAGGGCAAGATCGAATGGGTGACGCTGGCGGCTGACCCCGAAGACGTCAAGGAACTGCTGGGAGCCTCGGGCAAGGGAACGGTCAGCTTGACGATTCCTGCCACGGCGCGCGGCAAAAAGAGCGGAGGCGACGAGTGATGAAGGCGATCTGGCTTGCGTGCTGCGCGTGCGGCGATTACGGGCTGTTGCAGCGGGAAGTCGAGGGCCGTGATGCGGGTGCACAGGTGCTTCGCGTGGGTGACCTGGACGGGCTGATTTCCATGACTCGGGCGTTTCCGTCGCGCCGCGGGGCTGCCATCATCGCGGCGTCTCTGTTTGATACCGAAGATGTGCGCAAGACTGTTGCGCGCCTGACAGCCGAAGGCCGCGTGAGTCGCGTGGTCGTGTTGATAGAAGCGCTCGATCCGTCGGATATCGAGGGGCTGTTTCGCGCGGGGGCGACCGAGGTCATCGCTGCGCACAGTATATGCGGCAACGGGCGCGCGGGCGAGGGAGCGGTTGATTCCGATCGGCGCATGACGATTGAGCCCGATGCTTTTGTTGATAGGGAACCCGGGGCGCCTCGCGCTACAAGAGGCCCGCGTGTTGATGATTATGGAAAAGCGGAAGCCGAGCATGGTCGGCGCCCCCGGAACCCCCTTGTATACAATGACGCTGGAGGGCCGGCGCAGCACGCTGGCGACTCCCCGGCTGTAGATATGGGATACGTGCACGGCGTGAATCTGGCGGATGAACTCGACGAAGTTGAGGGCTTTGCCGGGTGCGGCGAGTTGTCGCTGATGCAGCATGAGCAGATTACACAGAACGAGCCTGCCTCGCAGACCGAACAAGCTGCCATGCCGGCTTGGACGCAGCGTGTGGTTGCGGCGGGGGAGACGGGGACGCTGTCACCGACGCCCGCTCCGCCGCCTCCGATGCCGCTGGCAGACGCTGCCGCTCCGCAGCATCGAGCTCCGGTCATCAGCGCTATTTCGGGTTCGGGCGGTTGCGGCAAGTCGACGATCGTTGCCACCATGGCACACACATCGTCGCTGTTGGGCTTGCGTGCCGCCGTGCTCGACCTGGACCTGATGTTTGGAAACCTTTACGACTTGTTAGGCGTCGATGCTCCGCGCGATATGGCGGCACTTATCGAGCCGTCGGCGGCGGGCGCGCTTGCCGAGCCGGATATCGTGGCCACATCGATGCGCGTGGCGCCGGGCGTTACGCTCTGGGGCCCCGTCGCGGCGCCCGAGCAAGCCGAGCTCATGGCACGTCCGGTGGAGCTACTGCTTGATGTCTTGCGTCGCGAATCCGACGTGGTCTTTATCGATACCTCGGTCTTTTGGGGCGACGCCGTGGCGGCTGCGGTGGCGGCGAGCGACCGTTGCCTGGTCGTTGGCGATGCGGCGGTATCGTCCGCGACATCGGCGTCGCGCGTCATTGAACTGGCAAGTCGAGTAGGTGTGCCGCGCACGCGCATGAGCGCCGTGTTCAACCGGTTCGGTGCGCGCGGGGCAGACGAGGACGTCGCCATGCGCTTTGAGATTGCCTGTGCGTTGAGCTCCAAGATTCGTGTCGCCGATGGCGGGCAGGATCTCGCCGCGCTCATGGCGTTTGGGCGCGCTGACGAGGCAGTGGGGCAGACCAGCGCTTTTGCGACCAGCGTGCGCGAGGCCACGCGCGAGATGCTCGTGGAACTGGGGTGCGCCGTCGGCCCTTGGAGCGATATGGTCGCTGACCGTGCAACGCGTACCGAGCGCCCGCGTATCCGCCTTCCCTGGTCGCGCGAGGGTGATCAGCGATGAGCCTGCAAACAAGGATTAAGGCTGCCGGCGCTGCAGCGGCGGCAGCGCCTGTAGATGCGGGGCGTCGCCGCGCGGTGAAACGACGCACCAAGCGCGCTGTGATGGACCGCATGGGTTACGACGAAGTGGCGCGTATCAGCGCCTATATCGACCCGGCACTTGCCCGCTCGGAATTGCGTCCCGCGGTGGAGGCGGCGCTCAACGTGGAAGAGCCAACCGACTTGGCGACGCCTGAGCGTGAGACCATCATCGACGAGATTCTAGATGATGTGGTGGGCTTGGGGCCGTTGCAGCCGCTCATCGAGGACGACACCGTTACCGAGATCATGATTAACGGCTGCCGCTCGGCTTTCTTTGAACGCGGCGGCGTCTTGCACTCCATCGAGCATGCGTTTGAGGATGATGAGCAGATCCGTGTGCTTATCGACCGCATCATCTCGCCACTTGGCCGCCGTATCGACGAGCGCAGCCCCATCGTCAACGCCCGCCTCAAAACGGGCTATCGCGTCAACGCGGTGATTCCGCCTGTGGCGATTGACGGACCGATTCTCACCATCCGAAAGTTCTCGGACCGCATCTGCTCGCTGGACGAGCTTGTGGGGCTGGGGTCGCTGCCGCTTTGGTATGCGCAGCTGCTGTCGTGCGCGGTGTCGCTGCGACAGGACCTGGCGGTTGCGGGAGGCACTGGATCTGGTAAGACCACCCTGCTCAACGCGCTGTCATGCGAGATTTCCACCGGCGAGCGCATCGTGACGATCGAGGACTCTGCCGAGCTCAAGTTTGCGCATCATCCGCACGTGGTGCGCCTAGAGGCGCGCGAGGCCTCAATTGAAGGCGAGGGCGCGGTGACGATCCGCGACCTGGTGACCAATGCCCTGCGCATGCGCCCCGACCGCATCGTGGTGGGCGAGGTGCGCGGTGCCGAGTGCTGCGACATGTTGCAGGCCATGAACACGGGTCACGACGGGTCGCTCACCACACTTCATGCGGGTTCAGAACAGGAGACCGTGGTGCGTCTGACGTTGCTTGCACGTTATGGCATCGATCTGCCGAGCGAGCTCATCGAGGAACAGATTGCCATGGCGCTCGACGGCATCGTGATGTCCGAGCGCCACGCCGATGGCAGGCGCTTCGTCTCCTCGTATTCGGGGGTGCGTCGCGCCGCGTCGGGCGGCGTAGAGCTCGAGCGCTATGTGACTTTCGATGCCGCCGAGCGCACCTGGACGCTTGACCGCGAGCCGCCGTTTATCGCAGAAGGCCTGCGGTCGGGGACGCTCACACAAGAGGAGGTGGACGAATGGAGGTCGCTGTGCCCCTCGTCGTAGGGGGTTTGGCAGGGTTTTCTGTTGCGACGGCGTGCGGGGCGGAACCTCGTGTGCCGCAGGTGCCGCCGGCGGAGCTGGCGCGTCAGGCGCTCGAGACGGTGGCAGAGAGGCTGCCGCGTGAGCTGGTGGAAAACGATCTGCTGAAAAAGGTCGCCCGTTCGTGGACATCGCTGGCTCCGGCGCATCGCCTTGGCCTCGTGATCGAAGGTGCTTCGGGGCGTTTGGCGTTTCTGCTGCTATCGAGCGGTGTCTGCTGCGTTTTACTGACGATGGTGTCGTTATCGCCCCTCGGATTTGCCTTGGGACTTGTTGCTCCGATTGCCGTTGGCGCCGCTCGGGATGGCTTTGAGAGCCGGCGCGAGCAACACGATGCAGAAGAGGCCATGCCCGAGGCGTTTACCGCACTTTCCATGTCGCTTGCCTCGGGACATTCGCTGGCCCAGGGCATGCGCTTTGTGGGCACGCATGCGCAAGAGCCGGTGCATACCGAGTTTTTGCGGGTGGCGGCGGCGATCGATTGCGGCATCTCGGCGACCGACGCGCTCGATGACTTGCTCGTGCACATCGACGCCCCCGGCCTTTCGCTTGTGACCTTGGCGCTTAAGGTGTCTCAGCGCACCGGTGCTCCGCTTGCCGACTTACTGTCCGAGGCGTCGAGCATGGTGGGAGAGCGCATTGAGCTCAAGCGCCGCCTGGATGTTAAGACGTCGCAGGCTCGCATGTCGGCGCATATGGTTGCGGCGATGCCGGCGGGCATGTGCGCGGTGTTGGCGCTGCTTTCGGCAGATTTTCGTCGCGGTCTTGCGACGCCTGCTGGCGCGGGCGCTGTGGTGCTGGGTCTTGCCCTCAACGCCGTTGCCCTGGTGGTTATCCGGCGCATTATGCGGGTGGAGCTGTGAGCGCCCCGGTTGCAGTTGCGGCTTGCCTGTGCGCCCTGAGTGTATTTGTCGCGACGGGTTTGGATCGGGCGGATGCACGCAAGATCGCAGGGGCCTGCAAACGCGAGGCGGTGCTGGTCGCCGCCGCGGGTCGCTCGGTGGTCGATGCCCTGACCGCGCGAGTGAAGGACGCAGTTGGAGCGGGCAGCCCGGCGCGAGTGTCGCTCGGCGAAGTGTCTGAGATGATCGATGTTGTGCGCTTGGGCCTTTCGGCCGGTCTTTCGTTTGATGCGGCGCTTGAGATTTTCTGCGCCAACCGCCGGTCAGTGCTGGCTCTTCGCCTTGAGCGGGCCTGCATGGCGTGGCAGGTGGGCGTGGGCACGCGTGAGGACGAGTTGTTGGCCGCCGCGCGCGACCTGGACGTGCGAGCGCTCGAGACCTTTGCCATCACGGTGGGGCAGGCGCTCGCCCTGGGTGCCCCACTTTCCGAGACGCTGGCCGCTCAAAGTCGCGAGATCCGTGCGGCTCATCGCGCCGCGGTCGAGCGCGAGATTGAGCGTGCGCCCGTCAAGCTGCTGATTCCCACCGGCACGCTCATCTTGCCGGCGTTGCTTCTGTCCATATTGGGCCCGCTGCTGGGAGCAGGCGGGATGATGTAGGGAGGAATACATGAACACGATGACTGACGCTGCTGGCAAGGTCCAGGGCTGGGCGTTTTGCCGGGCGATTCGCGCTCGCCAGCATGCCAAGGAGCTGTTGCAGGAGGAGAGCGCGCAGGGTACCACCGAGTATGCCATCTTGGTCGGCGTGCTCGTGGTGATCGCGATTATCGCCATCGTCGCATTTAAGGGCAAGGTTAAAGAGCTATGGGATGCGATCAGCGAGGGCATCAACAGCCTGTAGAGGGCGAGCGCCCCATCGGGGTGCTGCTGGTGTTTGCTTGCCTGACCGTGGCGATAGCGGCGGTGCTTTGGGGGCTTAACGCCGCGCGGCAGCAGCGTCCTGGGGCCGCCTTCGATTCGGGCTCAGATTCGGCGGTGGCGTCTCAAAAAGATGAGATGCGAGATGCGGACGATTCGGATGTCGCTGTCACGGCGCAAACCTTTCTGCGGACGCTCGACAAGCGGTCTGGCACTGCGATGGATTTGCCTGAGGACAACGCGATTGCGGTCCGGCTTGCATGGTCCGAGGACCGACCGATGACCGAGACAGCGGCGGATATGTTACGCGCCTACCGCGAGGTGCCAACGGCCCAGCTCGCCCTGAGCGGCTATCTCGATATTAAGGGCAACGTATGGGGCGCCATCGTGCGCGATGGGCGCGGCTGGGTCGATATGGTGACGGTTGTCGCGGATACCGGCGATGCTTCGTGTCGTCTGCGCGCCGTGCGCCTGGTCCCGCTAACAATAAGCTCAAAGGAGGGATCGTGAAATGCATGGCGTTCTGCGTGAAGAGGTTGCCCAAGCGACTGTGGAATACGCCATCGTCACGGTGGCGCTGTTATCGATCGTGCTGGCGATCGCGGGGCTTTGGCGTGCTGGCACCGATGGGCGCTTGGCGGCGCTGGTTGAGCGGGCGGCATCCCATGGCGTTGCCTCGACGTCGGTTATCGACGCCGCTGCGGGCGCTAAGGACATTGCGTTGTATTGATATCGCGCGCGAGGACCGGGCGCAGTCTACGGTCGAGGCCGCTTTTTTGCTGCCGACGTTTCTGACGCTCATCCTTCTCGCACTGCAACCGGTGTGCCTGCTCTATACGCGCGCGGTCATGGAGTCTGCCGCCGCCGAGACCGCGCGGCTCATGACCACGACGACGGCGGAGGACGACGATCTTAAGGAGTTCACCCGCCGCCGGCTTGCCGCGGTGCCCAACGTTTCGATCTTTCATGCCGGCGGGCCGTTGTCGTGGAATATCGAGCTTGGTCGGGCCGGTGCGGGTGGCGTCTCGTCCGTGTCCGTTTCCGGCGAGGTCAAGCCGTTGCCTGTGATCGGTGCGTTTGCGCAGGCTATGGGTGGTACCGCCGAGGGCGGCTACGTTGAGCTCAAGGTCGATGTCTCGTATCAATCACGTCCCGAATGGATGGAGGGAGATTATGATTCGTGGATTGCTGCATGGAATTAAGCGTTTCTGGTCTAGATGCGTTTTGACGCGCCGTCCGAGCTGCCATCGCAAGCGAGGCGGCTTTATGGGCCGCGCCGGTGTTGATCTGTTTATCGAAGACGGCGCCTATACCACGCTTTCTTCTGCCGTGGTCATCCTAGTGGTGCTCACGTTGTTGTTTTCGTCGACCGCGGCGATATGGAGCATGTCGCGTGCCGGGGATACTCAGGTGGCGGCCGATAGCGGCGCGCTGGCGGGTGCCAACGTAGTGTCGTCCTATCACACGGCTGCCACGGTGGTTGATGCGAGCATCTTGAGTTTGGGCCTGGCGGGGTTTGCCACGATCGGGACGGGCCTGGTCGCCATCCTCATCCCGGGTGCCGAACCAGTTGCCGGCAATATGGTCGACACCGGGATTGAGATCATTAAAACGCGCAACAAGTTTGCCAAAAGCGCATCGGAAGGCTTACAGAAAATCGAGACGGCTCTGCCGTATCTGATCGCCGCGCGTGCCACGCAGGCGGTGTCGGCGCAGGATACCGATAGTGTGACCTATACCGGTACGGCGCTTGCCGTGCCCAGGACATCCGAATCGGACTTCGCTGCGCTCAAAGGGTCAGAGATCTCGACCGATACCATTAAAGACACATCAGATGATTTAGAGCGTGCGGCCGAGGAGCTGCGGAAGGCTTCTGAGGACACGGCGAAGGCTAAAGAGCGCGCTTGGCTGGCGGATTGTGGTGGGTCGGACGAGAGTTCGATTGGCAAGTACTCGTGTATGTGGGAGCGTGCGAAAAAACTAGCAGAACTATCTGACAGTCAGAACCGTCATGAAAAGTCGAGCATCACATGGGAGCCGCAAATAGCGCTCGATCGCGCGAAAATCTATTACCGGCAGCGCTTGGCGAATGAAAAACCTCAGGGATCGAGCGTCGAGATGAAAGCGCAGTCAGCCGCTCGAAAAGCGTTCTATGCCTATGCGATTGAAGAGGTCGATCGAGCATACATAAAAGATGATGGTGAACGGTTTTCTGCCTATATCCCACTATTGCCGCGTGTCCCAAACGAGGTGCGGCCGACCGAGCTTTACACCGATGCTGCATGGCCTGTAAGCAACAATGACGGCAGAACATACCTGCATTATGGAGCCGAATGCCCCGTCTATCAGAAAGGGACTCCGAGTGGGCTGGCATCTGTTGCTGATTATGATGGTCGTGATACATGCGAAGCGTGCGGCTTCGGCGTGGTTGCGCTTGGAAGCGCCCTTATGCCGCCTTCGTCCATCAGAAATGGCTTCGAATACCACTTCAATGAATTCAAAGAGGCTCTGGAAGACTACGTCGAATGCCGCAACAAAGAACTCGAACTTGAGCGTCAGACCGAGGATGAGGCCGACCGTGCGGGCAATGCGTTTGACCAGGCCATTAAAGCGCTTTCCGGCGAGCGCCCGCGTATCGCCCCACCTGGACGCAACGGCGTGGTCGCCTTTGCGGTTTCGGGTGCCATCTCGAGCCCCGACGAGCTCAACTCTTCGTTTAACACGCCAGTCAGGCTTGGCGATCGCGGTGCTATCTCTGCCGCGGTGCTGGCGCCCGATGAGGCGACGGCGCAAAACAACGTGCTTTCGCGATTTTTCTCGACATTGAAGGAACGCTCGGGCGGCGTTGCCGGCGTGCTCGACGGCGTCATGGATGTTTGGGGACGGCTGCTCGTGGGATACGGTGATATCCAAGGTTCGGCCGACGAACTTATGGACGAGATGATTAAAGACCTAGGAGGGGGCAGCGGTGCGTTGGGCTCCATTGCATCGTGGCTCGGCGATACCGTTTCGGCGTCCGTGGCGGCGCTGGGTTTGGAACCGTGCGACTTGCGCCTGCGAAAGCCGGTGCTGACCGATTCCGCCAACGTCATTAAGAGTCCGGGGTCTGACATTGCTGGTCTCTCTCAAGCGCAAGACAAACTGCGAAGTATTCCGTTGGGCGTGACCGATCCCAAGGCGCTTTGCGAGGCGTTGGAATATCAAGTCGAACGCACCATTAGCGGTACGGTGTTCACGCTTGCGGAGATTCCTCTGCCCGGCGGCGGCTCCATCCCACTCACCGTCGATGTCGCGACACTGGTTGGCGCTCTGGGCGGTGGGTCGTAATGAGTATTCGCATGCGTCTGCGTGAGGAGCGCGCCCAAGCGACGGTGGAGATGGCAGTGGTTACGCCCGTTTTGCTGGTGCTGGCACTCATCGTGTACAACGTCATGATCTTTGCCGGCGCTGTCGCGCGCTTCGACCGCGTGGTGCCCGACATCGTGCTGGCGCACGCTGTGGCGCCGGGCGGGGAGGGTGACGAGAGCTCTGCCGATGCCTCGGCGACGGTTCAGACTCAAATTCTGAATGCCATGGAAGGCTATGACTTGCAGATCGAAGTGTCGAGCGAGCAAGGCGCGGAGGCATCGGATGGTGGCCTGCTCTCCCTATCCGGTACGTTTAGGACCTACACCTGCACCATGCACTATGAGCCGTGGCCGACTTCTCTCAGCATCGCTGGCGTTCCGCTGGGGGCGCCGACAACGTTGTCGCACGAGCGTGTGGTGACGGTCGATCCATGGCGTCCGGGGGTGGTCATGTGACCGCGGTCTCGTCCTACATCGCCTACGCGCGGGCACTCAATGGGCTGGGTTGGACGCCGGCCGAGTTTGTGGTAGCGGAGTCGTTTGTCGTGCGCCTGCGCGGCATGCTGGGACGGCGTCCGGTTGCCGCCAACGGCCTGCCGCTCGTCATGGCGTTTCCACGCTGCTCTTCGGTCCATACGTGTTTTATGGCCTATCCCATCGACATCGCCTTCATCAATCGCGACGGCAATGTCCTCGCGCGCTACGAAAACGTACGTCCCTGGTGTATGTGCTCCTGCCCCGGTGCCTGGGCGGTATTGGAACGCCCTTCAATCCTCGCTACACCTCCCGCCCTCCAACAAGTGCCGGCTTAAGAATTGGCGACAGTGGACTTTCGTCATACGAAATTGGGTAAGATGGAGGAGAAGATGCATGGATGTTGAGATCCATCCCAACGCTAAAAAGCACCTGACGGAAAAGCAGGTGCTTAGCGCTTGGCTTGCGGTTACTGAGTGCATTCGTCGCGAGTCGAAGGACGAGCCGCCGAGATGGCTTGTGATTGGATGGCTCCCAGACGGACGAAGCGTGGAGCTTGTCGCGGTCGAGCTTGTCCGTGGGTGGCTTATCATTCATGCCTTGTCTCCAGTCCAGAAGAAATTTTGGCAGGAGATTGAACAGGCTCGGCAAAGGGGTCGATGATGGGCAAGACGTATACGGCCGCTAATGGTCAGGTTGTAACGGATGAAATGATTGACGCGTGGTGCGAGTCGTACGAGCGCGGAGAGTTTCCGGATGGCGAACACGCCGTTGGTGGGATCGCGCATGGACGGCCCCCGCTCTCAGGTGAGGGGACGGCAACGCTGTCGGTCAAGATTCCTCTGGGAATGAAGGAGGCCATTCGTCGACGGGCGGCTGCCGAGGGGATGACGCCAAGTGAGTTTGCCCGTGCGGCTCTGAGCGAAAAACTTCTTGCTGCCGGCTGATGCCTCTGACGTGCCGATTTATAGAACCGAGGCCGTGCTCAAAAACTTTTTTAAAATTCTCGGTTGACCGGAACGCGTCCTTGGTTATACTAATCAGGTCTTGAAACAAGGCACACCTCAAATGGCTGGGTAGCTCAGTTGGTAGAGCAGAGGACTGAAAATCCTCGTGTCAGGGGTTCGATTCCCTTCCCCGCCACCTTGAATTGACTAGGACCTCTGCAAAGGGGTCCTTTTCTTTTACCGAGGGCTCCTGCGGAAAATGCATCCCATTATTGAGCGGAAAAACGGGATGAGCTTTCCGGCGCACGTGCGCATCTTGACGTGTGCATCTCGGGCTCCGTCTGCCCGGACATTCCTCCCACTTTTGCGCCACTTTGTAGACCGTTCGGTCGCCTGTCTGCATGCGCGGGTATACTCAAATCGATACTTTTCCTATGCAATACGATGCAGGCTCGGCCTGCACGATCCGAAGGGGGCAGTGATGGAGAGGATACTCGGCGTTAATCTCTCTGGCTGGTTTATTCCCGAGCCTTGGGTGACCCCGTCGCTATACGCGGCGACCGGTGCATCCAACGCGGCCGAGCTGCAGGAGGCCATGGGCACCGCCGCCTATAACGAGCGCATGCGCCGTCATTACGAGACGTTTGTGAGCGAGGACGATTTCCGCCGCATGGCGCAGATTGGCCTCAATGCCGTGCGTCTGCCGGTGCCCTGGTATGCCTTTGGCTCGCAGGAGTCCGATGCGTCCTACATCTCGGTTGTCGACTACATCGACCGTGCAATTGAGTGGGCTGCCAAGTACGACATCCGCGTGCTGCTTGATCTAGCAACTGTGCCCGGTGGCCAGGGCGATTCCAACGATTCGCCCGCCACGCCGGAGGCTGTTGCCGAGTGGCATTCGTCCACCAACGGTCGTCATGTCGCACTCGACGTGCTCGAGCGCTTGGCTGATCGCTACGGCGAGGCCGAGAGCCTGCTGGGCATTGAGCTGCTGGATACGCCGCAGATGAGTGTCCGCAAGAGTCTCTTTTCCATGACGGATGGCATTCCGGCGCACTACCTGCGCAACTTCTATCGCGATGCCTACGAGCTCGTCCGTTCGTATATGCCCGAGGATAAGATCGTCGTCTTCTCGTCGTCGGGGCATCCCGGCGAGTGGAAGCATTTTATGCGCGGCGCCAAGTACAAGAACGTCTACATGGACCTTCACCTGTACCATTACCGTGACGAGTATGCGCTCGATATCACGAGCCCCCGCGGGCTGACGACGGCGATTTCGCGCAACAAGCGCGAGCTTAAAGAAGCGATTTCTACTGGGTTCCCCGTGCTGGTGGGCGAATGGTCGGGCGCGGCGATCTTTGCCAACTCGTCGGTTACGCCCGAGGGCCGCAATGCCTACGAGCGCGTGTTTATCGCCAACCAGCTGGCTTCGTTTGCGCCGGCTGCCGGTTGGTTCTTCCAAACGTGGAAGACCGAGAAGCGCATTGCAGCATGGGACGCCCGCGTGGCGCTCGGTACGCTCGAGCGTGGCATGATTGAATAGGTTGATATGACGCAAAACAGCGCCCATACGGGCAAACTCTATGTGGTCGGCACACCCATCGGTAATCTGGGCGACCTGTCCCCGCGCGTTGGCGAGGCATTTGCCGCCGCCGATGCGATCTGCTGCGAAGACACGCGTGTGACGTCAAAGTTGCTGATGCATCTGGGCATTTCCAAGCCGCTTGTCCGTTGCGATGAGAATGTGATCGCGAGCCGCGCCGCCGGCCTGGTCGACCGCCTGCTGGCGGGGGAGACCCTCGCCTTTGCCTCGGACGCCGGCATGCCGAGCGTGTCCGATCCCGGCCAGGCGCTGGTCGAGGCGGCGCGTGAGGCCGACGTGCCCGTCGAAGTTGTTCCCGGGCCCTCTGCTTGCGTCACGGCGCTCGTTTCGTCCGGCATTCCCTGCGAACATTTTTTCTTCGAGGGCTTTTTGGGTCGAAAGCACGGCGACCGCGTGCGCCGTTTGCAGCGCCTTGCCGTGGTTCCCGGCGCACTCATCTTCTACGAGTCTCCACATCGCATCGTGGCGACGCTCGAGGCCGTGGCAGAGGTTTTTCCCCAGCGTGAGGTTGCCGTCTGCCGCGAACTCACCAAGCTGCACGAGGAGGTCTTGCGCGGGCCCGCCGCCCAGCTTGCCGAGGAGCTGCGTGCCCGTGGCGAGGTAAAGGGCGAGATTGCGCTGGTCATCGCGCCGCCGAGTGAGGACGAGGAGGCCGGTATCGCGCCGGTTGGAGCCGCAGCGGTAGACCCCGACGAGGCCCTGCGCGAGGATATCCGCGCCGCGCTCGAGGAGGGGGAGCCCGCGTCTGCGGTGGCCAAGCGCCTGTCTCAGAAGTATTCGCGCCGCAAGCGCGATGTCTATGCCATGGTGCTCGATATGCAATAGATGGAGGATATCCAGCCCTTGCGCTAGAATCATCCACTGTATGCAACGTTTTTCTGGAGGACAAACCCCATGGATCAAAGCAAGCCTTCGTTCTTTATCACGACGCCCATCTACTACGTTAACGCCGATCCGCACCTGGGCACGGCTTATTCCACCATCATCGCCGACGTTCAGGCCCGTTATCGTCGCTCCGCCGGCTATAACGTCAAGTTCCTGACCGGCATGGACGAGCACGGCGAGAAGGTCGCCGAGGCCGCAGCCAAGCATGGCATGACGCCGCAGGAGTGGACCGACAGCCAGGCCCCGCACTTCAAGGAGCTTTGGAGCAAGCTCGAGATTTCCAACGACGACTTCATCCGCACCACCGAGCCGCGCCAGCATCATGCCGTGCAGTACCTGTGGGAGCGCATGAAGGAGTCCGGTTACCTGTATAAGGGCAGCTACGACGGCTGGTATTGCGTGCCTGACGAGACTTACTTCACCGATACGCAGGTCCAGAAGGGCGACGAGGAGTACGGCAGCGTCGGCCAGCACCTGTGCCCCGACTGCCACCGTCCGCTTGAGCGCGTGCAGGAGGAGTCCTACTTCTTTAAGCTTTCCGCCTTCCAGGACAAGCTGCTCAAGCTCTATGACGAGCACCCCGACTTTGTCGAGCCTGCGTTCCGCATGAACGAGGTGCGCAGCTTTGTCGAGGGCGGCCTTAACGACCTTTCCGTGAGCCGCACGAGCTTTGACTGGGGTATTCAGGTCCCGTTTGACGAGGGCCACGTGACGTACGTGTGGTTCGATGCACTGCTCAACTATATGACGGCCGTCGGCTACGGTGTCGACACCGACGAGGCGCGTGCCGAGCTGGCCTATCGCTGGCCCGCGCAGTTCCACATCGTGGGTAAGGACATCATCCGCTTCCACTGCGTCATTTGGCCCGCCATGCTCATGGCCATCGGCGAGGCCCTGCCCGAGCACGTCTTTGCCCACGGCTTCCTGACCGTGCGCAATGCCGAGACTGGCAAGGCCGAGAAGATGTCCAAGAGCCGCGGCAACGCCATCGCTCCGCAGGACGTTATCGACATGCTGGGCGTCGAGGGCTATCGCTACTACTTCATGACCGACGTCGTCCCCGGTACCGACGGCGCCATCAGCTTCGATCGCATGGAGCAGGTCTACAACGCCGACCTGGCCAACAGCTGGGGCAACCTCATCTCGCGTTCGCTCAACATGAGCGCAAAGTACTTTGATGGTTGCGCGCCCGCCAAGCCCGCATCGTTCGATGCGTTCGACAACCCGCTGGCAAAGATTGCCGATAGCCTGGTCGACCGCTACATGGCCAAGATGGATGTGCTCGATTACGGCGGAGCCAAGGACGAGGTCATGGAGCTCATCCATGCTGCCAACCACTACATCGAGGACTCTGAGCCCTGGGCACTTGCCAAGGACGAGGCCAAGGCTGACGAGCTGGCGTTTGTGATCTACAACCTGCTCGAGGCCATCCGCATCGCCGCTCACCTGCTGATGCCGCTCATGCCCCAGACCTCTGCCGAGGCTCTGCGCCGCCTGTCCTGCGAGGAGGAGGCCACGAGTGACGACCTCAAGGGCATTTGCGTTTGGGGCCTGCTTGCCGGTGGTCAGCCCGTCGAGAAGGGCGATCCGCTGTTCCCGCGTCTGGCGTAGAGACCGCGCGAGCGCCATATCGGCAATTTGCTGTTTAGCTGTAAGGGCATGGCCGCCACGGTCCATGCCCTTTTGTTTCAAGACGCCGCTATCATGCTAAGGAGGCAACCATGACAACTTCGCCTTTGGCAAACCCCACGGCCACCAGGGAGCTGCTGGAGGAGTTTGGCCTTGCGACCAAGCATCGCCTGGGCCAGAACTTCCTGATCGACAACCATGTGATCGAGCGCATCTGCGAGCTTTCCGAGCTCACGGGCGATGAGCGCGTGCTCGAGGTTGGCCCGGGCGTTGGTACGCTCACGCTTGCGCTGCTGCAGGAGGCGGCGTGCGTCACGTCGATCGAGGCCGACCCCGAGCTCGAGCCGGTGCTCGACGCCCATGCCGCCGACTATGCCAACTTTCGCTTTATCATGGGCGACGCGCTCAAGGTGGGCTCGGAGCAGATTGAGCAGGCCGCCGGCGGCGAGCCCACGGTATTTGTCGCGAACTTGCCCTATAACGTGGCGGCGACGATCATTTTGCAATTTTTCCAGACGATGCCGGCGCTCAAGCGCGCCGTCGTCATGGTGCAAAAGGAGGTTGCCGATCGCATTGCCGCAACGCCCGGTAACAAGACCTATGGCGGCTATACGGCAAAGCTCGGCCTGTATGCGCAAGTAACGGGTCGCTTTGAAGTGCCGCCGCGCTGCTTTATGCCGGCGCCGCATGTGGACTCGGCCGTCGTGCGTATTGACCGCGTTGACGGCGTGGTGTCCGAGGGGCTCGATCGCGAGTTCGTGGCCCGCGTGATCGACGCTGCGTTTGCCCAGCGCCGCAAAACTATTCGCAACTCCATGAGCGCCAACGGCTTTGCCAAGGACGTGCTCGATGCCGCCTTTGAGACTTGCGGTATCGCACCCACCACGCGTGCCGAGACGCTTGATGTTGCCGACTTTGTCCGTCTGGCCCGGGAGCTAATCTATGATGCCTAATGCCGAACGCGTGACGTTTACCAAGAAAAAGAAGACGGTCGCCTGCCCCGTGCCCTTGGCACCGCTTGCCGACACGCATGCGCATCTGCTTTCGTTTTGGGGTAAAGAGGTGCCCGAGACGCTCGTGCGCGCCAAAGCCGCGGGTGTCGACCTGTTGGTGACGATGTTCGACCCCATCGCTGACAAACGCAGCGTGACGGACTATAGCGACTGGATCGTGCGCGAAATTCTGCCGATGCAGGATATCCCGCAGATCAAGTATCTTGCCGGCGTGCATCCGTATGGCGCGCCGGACTATACCGACGACGTTCACGCACAGGTCGTTGCCGCACTCGATGACCCCTTATGCGCCGGTATTGGCGAAATCGGCCTGGACTATCACATGGACTATGACGACGATATCGCGCCGGCACCCCATAACGTGCAGATTGACTGCATGGCGCGCCAGCTCGAGCTTGCCGTGTGCCGTAACGTGCCGGTGGAGCTACATCTGCGTCACGAGGACACGGACCAGGAGCGCACCTCGCACGTGGACGCCTACAACGTGCTTCGTGAGGTGGGCGTGCCCCAGGCCGGTTGTGTGCTGCACTGCTTTGGCGAGGACCGCGCCACGATGGAGCGCTTTGTGGAGCTGGGCTGCTATATCGCCTATGGTGGCGCGGCCACCTTTAAGCGCAACGACGACGTGCGCGAGGCATTTGCGGCAACCCCACTCGATCGAATTTTGTTCGAGACGGATTGCCCGTATATGGCTCCGGAGCCCATCCGCGGTCTTGAATGCGAGCCCGCAATGATCTCCATTACGGCAAACGCGCTGGTTAACGACCGTGTCGATCGCACAGGTGAGGACGCCGAAACAATCGCGCAAGCCGCTTGGGAAAATGCCTGCAAACTTTTTCAAAAATAGTTCTTGCGTTCGCGGTGGCGCTCCGTTATTCTAATTCCTGCACGCGGGCGTGGCGGAATTGGCAGACGCGTACGGTTCAGGTCCGTATGGGGGCAACCCCATGA
>CBCSLZ010000003.1:0-106434 GCA_965141245.1 uncultured Collinsella sp. | reverse complement strand
GTTCAACGGCAGGCCCCGCCGACCGATTGCAAGCGGTCGGCGGGGCCATTGTGGCTCTTGACAGCGGATTGGGTCATATGAGCGAAAACGCCCCCAAGCGAGCAATGTGCCTTGAAAGAGGAGGGCATAGGCCTTCTGGCCATGCCCGACGATTGAAAGGCAGATTGCCGCTTGGGGGCGTTTGCAGCGTCGACTTGTTACGCGGTTTGGTAAAACCGCGTAACTAACAAACCTGGGTTTTGCCGATCATGATGTTGAGGATCTCGACGTCGGTGTCCTTCATGCCCACGCGGCCTACGTAGCCCATACTGGCGATTGTCTGCTCAACGGTATCTTGGATCAGGCCCTCGCCGGCGCGGAAGCCACGACCCTGCATGGCCATATCATGGCCCAGAATCGCCGCATCGACGGCAGCCGAGATCTTGGCGGCACAGCTCGCCTTGGCGCCGTCGCACACGATGCCGCCCACGTTGCCGAGCGTATTCGAGACCGTCGCGCCAATCTGCTCGCGCGTGCCACCGCACAGCCAGGTAATCGCGGCGCCGGCGCCGCACGCGGCGCAAATAGCACCGCAAAACGCCGAGAGCGCACCAATATAGCTCTTGATATGCACGGCGATAAGATCGGACAGCATCACGGCGCGCACCAAGCGCTCGTGGTCGCAACGCAGGTACTCGGCATACTCCATGACGGGCAATGCGCAGGTAATGCCCTGATTGCCCGAGCCGCACACAATGGCGACCGGCAGCGCGCAGCCGTTCATGCGGGCGTCGGACCCGGCGGCCGCACGGGCACGGGCACGGCAGGCGACGTCATCGGCACGAGCACCCAGCAGCGTACGGCCCACCTCGGCGCCCCAAGCGTGCGCAAGGCCCTCGGCACTGATTGCGCCATTCAGCTCAATCTGACGCTCAA
Organism: uncultured Collinsella sp.; assembly: GCA_965141245.1. Classification (GTDB taxonomy): domain Bacteria; phylum Actinomycetota; class Coriobacteriia; order Coriobacteriales; family Coriobacteriaceae; genus Collinsella. The sequence goes on along the minus strand of CBCSLZ010000003.1, from coordinate 105,519 downwards.
CGGCAGCGCGGGCGTCCTCAATTTCGCCGTCCTCGATAAAGTCGATGATGGACTCAATGCTCATAGGGGTATCGGCGTTATCTGTCGCACGCTCGGCCACCACGCGCTCGGCGCAGGCGGCACGCTCCCCCGCCGACTTGCCGCACACCGGAATACCATCGAGCGTATGGCACGTGACATTAGTGTGGTGATCGGTAATCTCGACGACCGCGGTATGGCCCCCGGCCGTGGCAGTCACCTTGATGTAGAGGTTGGGCACACCCTCGACAAGCGACACATCGCAGTAGCCGGCGTCAGCGAGAAGCTCGGTCACGCGAGCGCGGTCTTTATCGTCAACGCTCTCGAGCACCTCGAGAGCGCTCTTAGCGTCGCCGCCCACGGCACCCAGCACGGCCGCGGCTTCAATACCGTGCATACCGCCCGAGTTGGGCACGGTCACGCTCTTGACGTTCTTGATGATGTTGCCCGAGCAGGCAACATCCATGTGATCGGGTTCGCAACCGAGCGTCTGGCTCGCCAGCGCCGCTGCATAGGCAACGGCAATGGGCTCGGTGCAGCCGAGTGCACAGACAAGCTCGCGGTTCAAAACATCGCAAAACGCGGCATCGCGAAGGGAATCGGCAGGCATAGGTATCTCCTACTTATATAACGGGCTGGGCTCTCATTAATAGTTAGCTCTTTAATTTGATAACAATGCATCAAAAACCGCAACCCAGGTTCCGGTAGACGGCGTTCAGGCGCAAACTGGCGGCATTCATTCATGAGAAGCCGGTCTTGTTGCATGCTAAAGCGTTTGAACAAAAAACGCCCGAGCGTTTACGCAGAAGTCGCGCTATCATGCAGTCGAACGCGGTAAAACCTTTAGCAATCTCGCCGCACAGACCAGAGAGGAACCATCTATGAAGATCGGTATCGGTAACGACCACGCAGCCGTCGAGCTCAAGAACATCATCTCCGAGCACCTGAAGGAGCGCGGCTGCGAGGTCGTGAACTTTGGCACCGACACCTCCGAGAGCTTTGACTACCCCATCGCCGGCTACAAGGTGGGTAAGGCCGTTGCCAACGGCGACGTCGACCTGGGCATCCTGATCTGCGGCACCGGCGTCGGGATCAGCTTGGCTGCCAACAAGGTCGAGGGCGTACGCGCCGTCGTGTGCTCCGAGCCCTTCAGCGCCAAGCTCTCCCGTATGCACAACAACACCAACGTGCTCGCCTTTGGTGCTCGCGTCGTGGGCTCCGAGCTCGCCAAGATGATCGTCGACGAGTGGCTCGACGCCGAGTTTGAGGGCGGCCGCCACGAGCGTCGCGTCAATCTCCTCAACGAGATCGACCAGACCCGTGGACTCAAGGTCGTCGACGAGGCGTAAAGACCTACAAAGCCATACGCTATAGCCAGCCCCCGCCCCGAAGAAACATCCGGACGGGGGCTCTTTAGTAGATTTCTAGGCGTTTACCAAAAAATCTACTGGAATAAAAAGGGCGCCGCGGATGGAGTTCCGCGGCGCCCAAGCCACACGCTAACAGCTTTAAGGAGTCAAAGCTGGTTTAGCCAAAGAAGCGCTTGATCTCGATCTCGGCGTTCTCCAAGCAGTCGGAGCCGTGGATTACGTTGGCGTTGACATCGACAGCGAAGTCGCCGCGAATGGTGCCGGGAGCAGCATCAAGCGGATTGGTAGCGCCCATAAGGGTGCGCATCTTGGAGACAGCGGAGAGACCGGAAACGACCATCTTGACGACCGGACCGCTCGTCATAAAGTCGCAGAGACCGCCAAAGAAGGGCTTATCGGCCAGATGAGCGTAGTGCTCCTCGACGGTAGCACGCTCGAGCGTGGTCATCTCCATGCGCTCGATGACAAGGCCGCTACGCTCAATGCGAGCGACGACCTCGCCGATCTTGCGGTCGCGCACGGCGTCGGGCTTAATCATGATGAAGGTCTTCTCGATAGCCATAAGGTAGCCTTTCAAGTAGGTTCGCGCGTGCCCAAGTCCCATTCCGGCACCCGCCTGGACTGCATCGTAACAGAGTTTTAGCTGCAGTTAAACAAAAAGCTGTTTTTTGAAACGTTACAATTTATTAAAACGTTCCATATGTGTCACTTCTGTTTCGAAGCCCGATTAGAGTACCATCCGACCGAGCATCAACCGCATCGAACCGAGCGGACGGTCGGTTGCCGCCCGTGAACGCACCCCCTTCACAACCTGCCCAAAGGTCCTACAGAAGTTCTCGACAAGCCCCTTCCCCATTGCAACAAAATACGGGCGTCCGCAGCAGCAGACGCCCGTAAAAACAAAGAACGATTTATCAATAAATGGCCAAAGCAGATTCAACTAAACCCTTACTTTGCCCCGTGGCCCATCTCGACGACCTTGGTCAGCGATCCAAACACGCCTTCGTCGGCCACGAGCTGTGCCACGGCACGCTGCAGCTGCACGGCAACGGCGGCAGGGGCGGTACCGCCCTCGGTCGTGCGTGCAGCGACAATCGACGGGATGTCGAGCGCCTCGGTAATGTCGTGCTCAAAGAGCGAGCTTGCCTCCTGGAACACCTCAAACGGCAGGTCCTCAAGATTGCAGCCGCGCTTCTCGCACATCAGGACCAAATGGCCTACCACGGCATGCGCCTCGCGGAACGGCAGACCACGCTTAGCCAGGTAATCGGCAACATCGGTGGCAGCAAGGTGCCCCACGCCGCACTCGCGCGCCATGGCATCCTCGTTGACAGTCCAAGTCGAAATCATACCGGCCATAACCGACAGGCATTGCATGAGTGTGTGAGCGGTATCGAGCGCGCCCTCCTTGTCCTCCTGCAAGTCCTTGTTATAAGCAAGCGGCAGCCCCTTCATGGTCACGAGCAGCTGGACTAAGTTGCCATACACACGGCCGCTCTTGCCGCGGATAAGCTCGGCAAAGTCGGGATTCTTCTTCTGCGGCATGATGGACGAGCCGGTGGAGTACGAGTCGGAAAGCGTGATAAAGCCAAATTCGGAGCTCGACCACAGCACAATCTCCTCGGAAAGACGCGACAGATGCATGGCCATGACGGAACCGGCGTAATGCAGATCGAGCAGGAAATCACGGTCGGAAACAGCATCGAGCGAATTGGGGATCACGCCCGCAAAGCCAAGTTCGGCAGCCGTCATCTGACGATCGAGCGGATAGCTCGTACCGGCAAGCGCGGCAGCACCCAGCGGGCAGTTGTCGGCAGCATCAAAGGCGGCCTTCAGGCGTGTAAAGTCGCGCGCGAACATCCAGGAATACGCCAGCAGATGATGCGACAGCAGCACGGGCTGAGCGTGCTGCATGTGCGTGTAGCCCGGCAGAATCACCTTGTCGTACTTCTTGGCCGCATCCACCAGCACATGGCGCAGCTCAAGATTGGCCTCCATGAGCTCCTTGGCCAGCGCCTTGATGCCCAGGCGCGTATCGGTCGCCACCTGGTCGTTGCGCGAACGCCCAGTATGCAAGCGCTTGCCAGCCTCGCCGATGCGACGCGTCAGCTCGCTCTCGATGGACATATGAATGTCCTCATCGTTGATATCGAAGGTGAAGTTGCCGGCATCGATATCCTGTTCGATTCCGGTCAGGCCCTTGGCAATCGCCTGCTCGTCCTCGGCACTGATGATGCCCTGGGCGGCCAACATCTTGGCATGCGCCTTAGAGCCGGCGATATCCTGCTTATAGAGATGCTTGTCGACCGGCAGCGACGCGCCAAACTCCTGCGTGACCTCGGCCACGCCTGCCTCAAAACGACCGCCCCAAAGAGCCATGGAACCGTCCCCTTTCTCCAAATTCCAAAACAAGCGCCCAAAGCAATGCGCCATATCGCTAAAGCGATTTTTCAACCGCTAGTTTTACACATTCCCCACCGTGTGCAGAGCCATGTAGCTAATTTGCAAAGAAGTGACGCGCCATGCACTTGGCGCCCAACGTCTCCCTCCGGATGTTGCCCTGCGAACCATCGATCCAGGCCTTCAGGCTCATAGGGACGTCCTCGACCCTTGCAGCATCGAACTCGGGCGCGAGGGCAAGTAAAGCATGCGCGATAGCATTGAACATAATGGATACTCCTCATATATATAGGTATAGGCGCAGGGCCGCCAAATTGATAGAAGGAGCCCCGCCGGACAACCCCGGCGGGGCTCGGACTCAGCCGCAGACGCGGCATCATATATGCGGGCGGAACGTAGGGGCCACCGATGTTAAGAAGTGTCAGCAAGCATAACGAAAGGTAGGGACCCCGTGCGCCCGTTATGTATCACGCGGATGGGCCGCGCGGATACCAAGGGAAGGAAGCGCTAGGCCTGGGCGGCAGCAGAGCTGGGGCCCTGGACCTTTGCCCACGTCTTGAGCGACAGCGTATCGATCTCGATAAAGCCGGCGCTGGCCTTCTCGTCAAACGTGGTGTCGCGGTCGTAGGTAGCCAGGCCGTAGTCGTAGAGGCTGAAGGGACTCTTGCGGCCGACGACATGGCAGTTGCCCTTAAAGAACTTCAGGCGGACAGTGCCGGTCACGAACTTCTGGGTATCGGCCATAAAGGCATCGAGCGCGTTTTTGAGCGGGCTGTACCACTGGCCGTTGTACACGGCGGTGGCCCAATCCTGCTCGAGCTTGATCTTGGTCTTGAGCAGGTCGCCCTCGACGCAAATGTCCTCGAGTGCCTTGTGGGCGGTGATGAGCGTCAGGGCTCCGGGAACCTCATAGCACTCGCGGCTCTTGAGGCCCACCAGACGATCCTCAACCAGGTCGAGACGGCCAAAGCCGTTGTCGCCCGAAATCTTGTTGAGGGCGATGACGATCTCGGAGAGTTTCATCATCTTGCCGTCGACGGCGACGGGCTTGCCGGCCTCAAACTCAATCTCGATATACGTCGGGGTATCGGGCGTGTCCTCGGGATTCTTGGTCATAACCCAGGCGTCGTCGAGTGGCTCATTCCAGGGATCCTCCAGGTGGCCGCACTCAATGGCACGACCCCACAGGTTGTCGTCGATGGAATAGGGGTTGTCGTTGGCACCCTCGGGAACCGGCACGTTGTGGGCGTGAGCATAGGCGACCTCATCGGGACGGCACTTCAGATCCCACTCGCGAACCGGGGCGATAACCTTAAGCTCGGGGTCGAGGGCCTTGACGGCAGCCTCAAAACGAACCTGGTCGTTACCCTTGCCGGTGCAGCCGTGGGCGACGTAGGTCGCGCCAAACTCGTGAGCGACCTCGACGAGCTTCTTGGCGAGCAGCGGGCGAGACAGGGCGGAGAGCAGTGGGTACTTGTTCTCGTACATGGAGTTTGCGGCGATGGCCTTAGTCAGGAACTCATCGGAGAACTCGTCGCGCAGGTCGAGCACCTGGCAATCGAGAACGCCCAGGTCGAGCGCCTTCTGCTTCTTGGCATCCAGGCCGGTCTCCTCCTGGCCCACGTTGCCGCAGACGCAAACGACATCGAGATTCTTCTCGTCCTGGAGCCACTTGACACATACGGATGTATCAAGACCACCGGAATATGCGAGAACGACTTTTTCCTTGCTCATGGCTGCTTCCTTTCGCCCTTGGTAGCTAATTAGAACATCGGTCAGTTGCAAGTCACTTTGAGGTCAAAAACCGTGCAATATCAGGTTATTCAGCAGAATGCATCACAGGCATGCCCTAGAAACATGCGGCTATGTCGTGCTTAAACCCAACGACCTCAAAATGACTCTGTTGAGGCATTGCGCCCCATGCGGACAGAGACGATTGTTATCGTCGTCGGGAAATTGCGCGCTGGCGTCGGATGGCATTGTCTGCAGTGGTGATGATCTTTACGAACTGCATCTGCCTCTCCTCTCACGTATCGCCGGGCGCAATTCAAATATCGCAAACGGTACCTTTTCCTCGGTAAACGGCTCTTTTGCCGTCTCCGTTTTCGATGTTCGCTATATTACGATAAAGTGCACGCTGCGCAAGCGACAAATTCAAATTTCTGAAAAGTTTTTTCATTAGTTTGTGAATTGCAGTGCAAATACGCACCATTCCTGCGAAAATACGCTCGACTACTAGTTGATGGTTATAACGTCTGAAACAATCTCGAAACGAAAGGCGCATTTTTATGCAAACTTACGAATCGGACGCCAACATCGGCAACATTAAGATTCTCGCCGTCGATATGGACAAGACGCTGCTGACCGACGATCGCGTGCTGCCCCAGGGTCTCGACGAGCGTCTGGACAAGCTCGCCGACGCAGGCATCGTATTCTGCCCCGCCAGCGGACGTCCCGCCCCCAAGCTCGAAGAGATGTTCGAGGGCATTAAGAACCGCCTCGCTTTTTGTCCCGATAACGGAGCGTGCGTGATCTATCGCGGCAGCTATATCTATAAGAGCAATATTGACGTGGAGCTGTATCAGCAGGTCTTGAGCCGTGCCTCGGAGGATCCTCGCGCTGTCCCCGTCCTGTGCTGCTTCGACGAGTTCTACGTGCTTGCCCGCGACCATCAATACCACGACGAGATCAGCGTCTACTACAACACAATCAACTACGTCGACAGCTTTGAGGGCATCGATTTCGAGTCCAACAAGATTTCGGTCTTCTTCCCAGGCTACGACGCCGAGCCCGCTTTCCGCGAGACCTATAGCCCCGAGTTCTCGGACAAGCTCTACGTCACCAACGCTGGGCGCGAGTGGATCGACTTTATGAACCCGGGCGTCGACAAGGGCGCCGGCATCGCTCACCTGTGCGAGCACCTGGGCATCGATATTGCCGATGCTGCCGCCGTGGGCGATACCTACAACGACATCCCCATGCTGGAGCGCGTCGGGCATAGCTTTATCGTGGACAATGCCGAGGAGCACATGAACGCGCACGCCAAGTGGCGCATTCCGAGCAACAACGACGGGGGCGTACTGACGCTCATCGACGCCATCTTGGCGGCTCGGTAATCCAACTCGTCGCCATGCCCGGGGCCGGCCGATTGATTTTTGCTCGGTCAGGTCCTGGGCTCGCTCGACGGCCACTTTATGTGGCCTTCGGCTCGTGCGGAATCTACAAAAATCACACGGCCGGCCCCGGGCATGGCTACGTTGACTTGCTTGCCGCCTGGATGGCGTCTTGGCGCCTAGATACTTTGGCTGATTTTTATTGAACGAAGGACGCTCCTTGTTGATGAGGGGCGTCCTTCTGGTTTTGGTTACTTTGGAATTGTGGTCGTGCCCTTACTTGGCGTCTGCCCAGGTCACTCCAGTCGAAGCTTCGGCGATTAGGGGGACGCGGAGGTCTACTACGTGCTCCATGGCGTCGCGGACCATGGAGGTCAGGCGTTCGACTTCGTCGACAGGGCACTCAAAGTCCAGTTCGTCGTGCACCTGCAGGATCATGTGGGCGGCAAAGCCTTCTTCTTCCAGGCGACGGCTTACGCGGGCCATAGCGATCTTGATGATGTCGGCGGCGGTTCCCTGCATGGGGTGGTTCATGGCCGTGCGCTCGCCAAAGCCGCGGAGTTGCGGATTTTTGGCCTTGAGCTCCGGAATATGACGACGGCGACCGTACATGGTCTCGGCGTAGCCCGTCTGCTTGGCGCGCGCCACTACGTTGTCGAGGAACGTGCGCACGCCCGGGTAGGCCTCGTAGTAGCGGTCGATCATGCCACGCGCCTCGGCCATCGAGATGTGCAGCGACTGCGACAGGCCGTAGGCCTGCTGGCCATACACGATGCCAAAGTTCACGGCCTTGGCGCGACTGCGCAAGTCGGGCGTTACCTCGGACACCGGCACACCAAACACGCGCGCCGCCGTCTCGGCATGGAAGTCCTCGCCCTCGTTAAAGGCGCGCACCAAGTGCTCGTCACCTGAGAGATGCGCCAGCAGACGCAGCTCGATCTGCGAGTAGTCCACCGCCAAAAAGACGCTTCCCTCGCCTGCCGAAAACGCCGTCTTAACGGTACGACCCAGCTCCGAGCGCGTCGGGATGTTCTGCAGGTTCGGGTCGCTCGAGGACAGACGCCCCGTTGCCGTGATGGTCTGGTTGTACGTAGTGTGTACGCGACCGTCACCACGGCGTAGCGGGCCCAGGGTGTCCAGATAGGTGGACTTGATCTTAGACTTCTCACGCCAGTCCAAGATCAGACGCACGATTTCGTGGTCACGCGCAAGGTCGCTCAGCACCTTAGCGTTGGTCGAATAATAGCCGCGCTTAGTCTTCTTGAGGCCCTTGGTCGGAAGCCCCATCACATCAAAGAGCACATGCGACAGCTGCATGGGACTGCCAATATTAAAGGTCTCGTCACCCGCCAGGTCGCGAATACTGCGCTCAACCTCGGTAATCTGGGTCGCCAGACCCTCGGACAGACTGTGCAGACGGTCGGGGTCCACAAGCATGCCCGCGCGCTCCATCTTGGCAAGTACCGGAACGAGCGGCATCTCGATGCCATCGAACACGTTGGCGGCATTCTCACGGGCCATGCACTCGCGCAGCGGTGCGACCAGCGCCAGCGTCAGAGCCGCAGTACGGGCGGCAGGCGCCGGAGCGTCCTCACCAGCACCCTCTGCGCCGCGCGCCGCAGGCAGCGCCATCTGCAGATACGTATCGGCAAGATATGCCTCATCGAACTCGGAGCGATCGGAATCCAGCAGATAGGCAGCGACCACGGTATCGAAGATACGCGTGGAATCGGTAGCGAGCGGATCCATGAGCTCGAGTTCAGAAGAATCGATGGGCGAAAGCTCGTGCAACAACGCCTTCATATCCGGGCTCGCCACGCGGCCCTCCACAAACAGGCGCGCAAGCACACCGGCAATCACGCCGTGGGTGAAGTTGAAGCCATCGACTACGGCAGTGGTACCGCCGTCGCCCTCCTCGAGCGCGAACAGGCCCTTGGACGTCGCCAACCACAGCGTGCGCGTCAGTCCAAAGAGCGCGCCCTCTTCCTTGTCGTCGTCCACCACGGCGGCGACCCACTCGCCGGCATCAATCGCGCGGGAAACCTCAGCCGCAACGGCACCAAGCGCGCCGGCATCGCCGGCGGCTGCGCGAACCATCGCAGGTATCTCAAACACACTGGAGGCAGCAGCAGCCCCGCCCTCGCCGCCGATCAGCGCCAGGAAGCGGTTCTGCATAGCCGTAATGCCGAGCGCACCCAGTGCCGCGGAAACCTCATCGGCAGAATACGCCGGGAAGGACGTCGCCCCAAAATCGAGCTCAACGGGCGCATCGGTGCGGATGGTCGCCACCTTACGGCTCAGCAGGGCATCGTCGATGTGTGCGCGCAGGTTTTCGCCCATCTTGCCCTTGACCTCATCGGCATGTGCGATGACCTCGTCTAGGCTACCGTACTGCGCAATGAGCGCGCTCGCCTTTTTGGGGCCGATGCCCGGTACGCCGGGGATGTTATCCGACGTGTCGCCCTTCAGACCGTAAAAATCGGGCACAAGCGCCGGCGTAATGCCGTGATACAGGTCATCCACGCTCTCGGGCGTCATAATCGCTACGTCGGACAGGCCCTTACGGGTCGAGACCACGTTGACGTGCTCGGTAACAAGCTGATACATGTCGCGATCACCGGTCACCAGCAGCATGTCACAGCCGGCCTGCTCGCCCAGGCGCGCCATAGTTCCCAGGATATCGTCGCCTTCCCAGCCCTCGGACTGCAGAATCGGCACGTTGAGCGCGGTGAGCAGCTCCTTAATCATAGGGAACTGCGCATGCAGATCGGGGTCCATGGGCGGGCGTTGCGCCTTATACTGCGGCAGCATCTCCATGCGCACGCGCGGCTTACCCTTGTCAAACGCCACGACCACACCGTCGGGGTTAAAGGCATCAATCATCTTAAGAAACATGTTCAGAAAGCCAAAGATCGCGTTGGTGGGGCGACCGTCCGGCGCGTTCATGGTCGGCGGCACGGCGTGAAAGGCGCGGTGCATGAGCGAGTTGCCGTCGATAACGGCAAAAGTGCGGCGCTTGTCAGACATATTAAATACCTCGCTTTGGGCTGGGCACGGTTTGCTCACTCCAGTTTACACGCTCCCCGCCCCGCGGCCACCTCACATCAAGCTCCCCCGCCACCGTGAGCCCGCGCGTGATACGATGGCTCACGGTACATCAACCAGCACGATCGATCCGAAAGGAGCCTGCGTCATGGAGCGTCCCTGCGCATGGAAAAAGTACACGCCACAGCAAGTCGAGGAGCTCGAGGAGCTTTGCCGCGGCTATAAGCAGTTTTTGAGCGAGAACAAGACCGAGCGCCTGTGCGTCAAGACCGGCATCAAGATGGCCGAGGAGGCGGGATACGTCGACCTGGAGACCGTGATCGCCGAAGGCCGCGAGCTCAAGGCAGGCGACAAGGTGTACGCCGCCAATCACGGCAAGGACCTCATGCTCGTCAACCTGGGCACCGCCCCGCTCGAGCAGGGCTTTAACATCCTGGGCGCCCACGTGGACTCGCCGCGCCTAGACCTTAAGCAGAACCCCGCCTTCGAGGCCGGCGACATGGCCTACCTCGACACGCACTACTACGGTGGCGTCAAGAGCTACCACTGGGTGGCCTCCCCGCTCGCACTCGTGGGCGTCATCTGCAAAAAGGACGGTACCACCGTCGACATCAATATCGGCGACAAGGCGGACGACCCGGTCTTTACCATCTCCGACCTGCTGATCCACCTCTCGAGCGAGCAGATGTCCAAGCCTGCCAAGGACGCCGTCGATGCCGAGATTCTCGACGTGATCGTGGGCGGCCGCCCCGTCAAGTTTGACGAGGACGACAAGGACGCCCCCAAGGAGCCCGTCAAGCAGATGTTCCTGGATATCCTCAAGGAGCAGTACGACGTCGAGGAGGAGGACTTCCTCTCCGCCGAGATCGAGGTCGTGCCCGCCGGCCCCGCCCGCGACATGGGCCTCGACCGCTCCATGATTCTGGGCTATGGCCATGACGACCGCGTCTGTGCCTACCCCTCCATGCTCGCCCAGATCAACGTCACCAACGTGGAGCGCACGAGCATCACGCTCATCGTCGACAAGGAGGAGATCGGTTCCGTGGGTGCCACCGGCATGACGAGTCGCTTCTTCGAGAACACCGTCGCCGAGATCATGATGCTCGCCGGCGAGGACAGCCCGCTGGCCCTGCGCCGCGCGCTCGCCCGCAGCCGTATGCTCTCCTCCGACGTGTCCGCCGGCTTCGACCCGGGCTATGCCGGCAAGTTCGAGACCAAGAACGCCGCCTTCATGGGTCGCGGCCTGTGCTTTAACAAGTACACGGGCAGCCGCGGCAAGGGCGGCTCTAACGACGCCGACGCCGAGTATGTGGCCCTCGTCCGCGACATCATGGACGAGGCCGGCGTGGACTTCCAGACCTGCGAGCTCGGCCGCGTCAACGCTGGTGGCGGCGGCACCATCGCCTACATCATGGCCAAGTACGGCATGAACGTCATCGACTCCGGCGTTGCCGTCCTGTCCATGCACGCCCTGTGGGAGGTCGCCAACAAGGCCGACATCTACGAGGCATATCGCGGTTACAAGGCCTTCATCGAGCGAGCCTAACCAACCCTTCATCAGTTGCGGTGAAATACGGACTAAACTGGCCCATAAACGGCCAAAACAGACCGTATTCCACCGCAACTTTTTTGGCAGAGGAGAGTCCATGCTGCAGGTCATCATTTCGCCCGCCAAGCAGATGCGCGCGGCCCAAAATGCTTTTGAAGTCCTGGGCATCCCACCCTTTGTGCGCGAGACGGCTCGCCTCCACCGCGCACTGCTAGATATCGAGCGGAATGAAGGCAGCGGCGGCCTGCAGGCGCTGTGGAACGTGAGTGACAAACTGCTGGGACCTTGCCTCAACACCCTGCATGAGTTCGGGCCCATCCTGAAAAGCGGCGATCTCGACAATCCCGCACTCGCCCGTCACCTCTCCCCTGCCGCCATGTCCTATCACGGCATTCAATACCAGAGCATGGCACCCGAGGTGATGGATTCCGCGCAGCTCGCATGGCTGCAAGACCATCTGTGGATCCTCTCCGGCCTCTACGGGTGCGTTCGTCCCTTTCATGCCGTCGAACCGTATCGGCTGGAGATGGGCGCGAAGCTTGTCGTCGACGGTGCCCGAGACCTCTACGCATTTTGGAGCGATAAGCTCGCGCGGGCTATCGCCCCGGCAGGTTCAAACACCACGATCGTCAACCTCGCCAGCGTAGAGTATGCCAAAGCCGTTCTGCCCCACCTCGCGGGCGACGCCACAACCGTCACGTGCCTCTTTGGCGAGGGTATCCGCAACGGGAAGCCCATCCAACGGTCGACCGCCAGCAAAAAGGCGCGCGGCTCCATGGTGCGGTGGATGGCAGAAAACAAGCTCGAGGATGCAAGCGAACTTACCGCATTCAACATCGGCTATCGCCACGTCCCCGAGCTCTCATACCTAGGCACCCTCATGTTCATCAACGAACAGATGCTCTAGAGCCGGCACCCAACACTGACCCGCTCAGCCTTCTCTATATAACTTGCGGTGGAATAATTCCTATTTGAGCCTTTTTCGCACAATCAGGAACTATTCCACCGCAACTTTTATGAATTGGCTGCTAGGCTCGACACCTATTCTGCTAGACCGTCGGCCTTTGCAATCCCGTTTGTCGAACCGTCCTGATAGACAATCTTGACGTGCTCGACCTCGGACACCGCAACACCCGACGGGGGCTCCAGGCGCCATTCCGTCAGCGCGATATCCATCGTCGTGGGCACATCCCCTTGATCTTTGAGCTTCACCGTCAACGTTTTGAACGTCGCATCATACGTCACGCGTTCGATTTCCTCACCAGGAATAGACCCACCACTCAGCTGCAACTGCACAAACTCATCGCACGGGTACCAATAATCGCCCGGAACGGCGAGCGTATTGGCATTACCGCCAGTACTCCTCACCGTCATAATCGGTAGGCTATCATCAGCCTCGAACTCCCATGCAGCGCCGCCGCGACCACCAAACGTCCAGATACAAAAGGCAATCACCAGCACGGCAAGCACCGCAAAACCGATCGCGACAAGGCCATGGTGCGCACGGCTTTCCTCGGCCGATACATCCCATTGCGTCTCTCGATATAGATGCTTGTCTTCCATGTTCGCCTCCTCACAGGCACGCTCGTTAGGCCAATCGTACCCATTCGAGCTATACTTGAGCCCATTACATAAACGGGGGGCTTGCAGGACAAGACGGCAGGCTGAGATTGGGCGCGCCCGCCCTGACCCGCAAACCTGATATGGGTAATGCCAACGAAGGGAGCCGTGCCAATGAGCACACAGACCGAGCCCAAGCTCGTCACGCAAATCGACTTCGCCCGCGCCGGGCAGATCACACCGCAGATGAAGGAGGTCGCCGAGCGCGAGCATCGCGACCCCGAGTACATCCGCGAGCGCGTGGCCGACGGCCGCATCGCCATACCTGCCAACATCGTGCACATCAAAAAAGGCATGCGCGCCTTTGGCGTCGGTGAGGGCCTGTCCACCAAGGTCAACGTCAACTTGGGCATCTCGGGCGATAAGGCCGATGCCGCCGAAGAGTGGAAGAAGGTCAAGATCGCCGAGGACTTTGGCGCCGACGCCATCATGGACCTCTCCAACTCGGGCAAGACGCGCCAGTTCCGCCAGCAGCTCATCGACGAGACGCCGCTCATGGTAGGCACCGTCCCCATGTACGACGCCATCGGCTACATGGAAAAGCCGCTGGTCAAGCTCACCAAGGACGACCTGTTCGAAGTCGTGCGCGCACACGCCGAGGACGGCGTCGACTTTATGACCATCCACTGCGGCATCAACAAGTCGGTCACCAAGACCTTTAAGGAGACCGGTCGCCTGATGAACATCGTCAGCCGCGGCGGCTCGCTGCTGTTTGGCTGGATGGAGGTCACCGGCAACGAGAACCCGTTCTATGAGTTCTACGACGAATTGCTCGAGATTTGCCACGAGTACGACGTGACGATTTCGCTCGGCGACTCCTGCCGCCCGGGCTGCCTCTACGACTCCAACGACGCCACCGAGACCGCTGAGATGATCGAGCTGGGCAAGCTGTGCAAGCGCGCTTGGGCCGCCGGCGTCCAGGTCATGGTCGAGGGCCCGGGTCACATGGCGCTCGACGAGATCGCCGCCAACATGAAACTGCAGAAGCGCCTGTGCCACAATGCTCCGTTCTATGTGCTCGGGCCGCTGGTAACCGATATCGGCGTGGGTTACGACCACATCACCGCTGCCATCGGCGGCGCCATCTCCGCCAGCTCCGGTGCCGACTTCCTGTGCTACGTGACACCGGCAGAGCACCTATGCCTGCCCAACGCCCAGGATGTGCTCGACGGCCTCATGGCCACCAAGATCGCCGCACACGCCGCCGACATCGCCAAAAAGGTGCCCCACGCCCGCGACATGGACGACAAGATGGGGCAGGCACGCCGCAAGCTCGACTGGGACGCCATGTGGAAGTGCGCGCTCGACCCGGTTACGGGCAAGAAGCGCTACGAGGAGTCCCCCGCCGCCACCGAGGGCACTTGCACTATGTGTGGCAAGATGTGCGCCGTCCGCACCGTCAACAAGATCTTCGAGGGCACCACGATCGACCTCGGCATGGAGGACTAGCCCTGTCGCCGCGGCCGCTTCTGGCGGCGAGCTGGTGCCTGTCAATTGTTGACATGTGAACATTTGCTTGCATTTGCGTAAAGATTGCATCGCCCGCCCGGGTTCGACATAGAGTCAGCCCGGGCATCTTTATAATGCTGGCTTATAGACCCATTTGATTCCGACCGAACAAGGGAGCGAACATGGATCGCAGTAAGGTACCTGCCGTTCTATCCATCGCAGGATCCGATTCCAGCGGTGGCGCCGGCATTCAGGCCGACATCAAGACCATCACGGCGCACCGCCTGTATGCCGAGACGGCCATCACCGCCATCACCGCACAGAACACCCTGGGCGTCACCGCCGTGCAGAACATCTCCCCGGATATTGTCGCGGCGCAGATCGATGCCGTTTTTGACGATATCCGCCCCAACGCCGTCAAGATTGGCATGGTTTCCTCTGCCGAGATTATCGATGTTATCGCCGACCGCCTGAGCGCTTGGAACGCGACAAACGTGGTAGTCGACCCCGTCATGGTAGCCACCTCGGGCGCTCGTCTGATCGCAGAGGACGCCGCCGAAGCGCTTACACACCGCCTGTTCCCGCTGGCAACCGTCATCACGCCCAATATTCCCGAGGCCATGGCCCTGCTCGACTACGAGGTCGACTCCGAGCGCACGCAGCAAAATGCTGCCATGCTCCTCACCCGCCGCTTTGGTTGCGCATCCCTCGTTAAGGGTGGGCATCTTGTCAACGAGGCCAACGATGTACTGGCCGAACCCGCGCCACTCGATGACGAGGGCAACCATCTGGGAGATCCACTCACCACGTGGTTCCGCCACAAGCGCATCGAGACCGACAACACGCACGGCACCGGCTGCACGCTCTCGTCCGCCATCGCCTGCGCGCTGGCCCAGGGCATGGATCTTGCCGACGCCGTCAATGCGGGCAAGGCATACCTGACAGGCGCTCTGGCCGCCGGCTTTGACATGGGCAAAGGTTCCGGCCCCGTCAATCACATGTGGCAGTATTAAGATTCGCAGCCCAAACCACCGTAAAGAACACCTTTGTGGCGGTTCCCATAAACATCTCGATCCATAACAGTTAGAGTCCATTTTTCGACCCACCTGTTACAGATTGAGACATTCAAATTCCGCTGAGAAGAAAATCTCAATCTGTAACAGTATCTCGGCGAAATCGACCCTAGATGTTACAGATCGAGACAAACGACCGATATCGGCCTAAATAATCTTAATCTGTAACATCTAGCCCGTTTTCGGCCTTACAACTGTCACAGATCGAGACAAAGCAACGAAACAAGCCACCACAAGGGGAACTTCTGTGGTGGCTTGGGGTCGCGCTACTCTCCGAGCATCTCATGGAGCTTGGCTGCCACGGCGTGACCCAGGTTCTCATGGCTTTCGGGCATCATATGCAGATAGTCGATATCGCCCGGCTCGGCAAACTCCGCTGCATTCAAAAAGTCGCAGCCAAACTGCTCGGCTACGTGCGCATAGTACTCGCCAAAATGCTCAGATGCCTCAACGGAATGATCGTCAAAGTCGGTCATATACACATCGGCGATCTGCGGTTTAATCTTGATAGGCGCCATCAGCAGAATACGCGGGCAGGGCGCGGCTTCGGTCCAGGGAAACGCGCGGACGGTGCGAATCAGCGCCATGGCACCGTCAGCGATATCGGCAGCCCCCACGCTAAAGACCGTCTTGCAGTCGTTGGTGCCCAGCATAATCACGATCGCATCCAACGGCTTATGAGTCTCGAGCAGCATCGGCAACGCGCGGATGCCGTTGAGATTAGTGTCCAGATGGCACATGTCGTCACGCACCGTCGTGCGGCCGTTGAGGCCTTCCTCAATCACGTGCCAGCCCTCGCCCAGGTCGCGCTGGGCCACGCCGCACCAGCGCACATCGTGCGCATAGCGTACCGCGGTGCCGTCGCGCATGCCCGCCGGATCATAGCCGTAGGTATTGCTGTCGCCAAAGCACAGAACGTTTTTCATCGTAAGCCCTTCCTCTAGTAAAAAGAAAAAGTCGGCGGGAGCAGTCTCTCCCGCCGGATCGACCTATCTGTCAGCACATACCGATTACAGGTACTTGCGCCAATCGTCATCGTCTTCATCGTCCTCGGCGGCAGCCTGGGCCTGCTCGGCGGCGCGGGCAGCCGCAGCGCGAGCGGCAACCTGGGCATAGGACTCCTCGTTGCGCTCGGGGAAGTTTGCCAATACGTGCTCGAACTTGGCGAAGTCCTCATCCCAGCGCGTAGAGGGCACGGCAAAGAAGACCTGCTTGACCTTAAAGTCGCCCGACGCAAGCTCCTCGCGGAAGAGCTCGGCCACGGCCTCGGCGTCAAAGCCGTTGTTGTCGCAGCCCCAAGCGCCCAGCACGAGCTTCTCGCGACCCAGCTCGTCGCAGATGGCAAGCACAAAGCGGATGCGATCGCGCAGGGCGTCCAGCAGGGCATCGTCACCCACGCGATACTCCTGGCGGGCGCGCTTAACGTTGGGCGCGGCGGCCACGATCACGTCGGCGTATGCATGCACGTGGTTGCGGTCGAAGCGCACCGCAGGCACCACCAGCGCACGGTTGCGGTAAAGCTCGCAGTTGATGTTGCGGCGACGGTTCTCGCCGTACCATTTGCGCTGCTTATCGAGAACGTTGTACAGATACGAATCGGCGCACAGCGTGGCCTCCTGGCCCAGATAGCCCTGGATGTAGCCACCGCCCGGGTTGGTGAACGAGGCAAAGGCGAGCACGGCCATGTCGCAGAACTGCGCGTAGCCTCGGCCATTATCCAGAATGGCCTGCGTGGCAGAGGCGTCGAGCACGGTGACCTCGGGCAGGACCGGAGCGGGCTCCTCGGCGGCAGGCGCGGACTCGGTCTCCGTGGCCTCCTCTGCGGGTGCAGGCTCGGCCGTAACCTCGGTCTCGGCGGACGCAACCTCAGCGGTCTCGGCCTCGGCGGCCTCAGACTCCTCGGCAACCTGTTCCTCGACAGCGTCGGCCGCTTGGGCCTTGGCCTTCATCGCCGAGATAAAGCCGGCAGGCATACCGTCAAACTCGCGAACACCGGCAAGCGAACGCTCGATATCCTTGGCGCACGCTTCGGACACAGTTGCCACGTGACGCTCGGCGGCCTTGGCACGGGCCTCGCGCTTGGGATTGGGCTGACCCGCTCGGTTGGACCTGCGGTTACGGTTCCTGTTGTCGACGTCTGCCATAAGTGGTCACCTTTCTCGGTCTCTGCCGCTATCGGCTTTTCCCATCCATGATACCCCGCCGCATACAAAAAAGACGGCCCCGAAGGACCGCCTTTCGCATCGATTTACACGCACGGCGAGCACCGCCGCAATTTGCCACTAATCGCGACGGCCAAAGATGTTCAGGATGCGCAGGAACACGTTGATAATGTCCACGAACAGATTGGACGCCATGAGCACGGCGTTGGGCAGCGTAGGCGGCGCCGTCGTGGCAACATAGGTGTCGTAGCCGATGAAGCCGGCGAACACCACGATCACGATCAGGTCGGTGATGGTCTGCGAGACGCCCATGAACATCAGCACGATCTCAACCAGAATAGTGGCGAGCAGAATGCCAAAACCGATGCCATATACGCGCTGGAAAAACTTGGGGAACGTCACGCCCAAGGCGCCAAAGACAAAGGTGATGGCGGCCGTGGCGATAAAGGCAGTGTTGATGGTGGGCAGGTCGTAGTTGGCAAGGCCAAACGATGCGGTCAGGCCAAAGGTACTCGCAAAGATTACGTAGCCCACAAGGGACAGGCCCACGGACTGCTTGCTGGCGGCGGCCGACATCATGACCATGCCGACGATGGTCAAAATAAACGAGCCAAAGACCAGCGGCAAGGCGGCGCCGCTCATCATCATGCGCGCAAACGACATGGTGCTCGTAAAGTAGGCGCCGGCGCCCATGGCGCAAAAGCCCAAGAAGATCAGGGCAGACATGGTGAGATTGTACGCGCGCGGCGACATCTCCTTGGCGCGGCTTGCGCCGCTCTCGATGGGGCCGTTCTGATAGCCCTGGATATCGTTCATACTTCGTCCTTTCACAAAGCGCCGTGAAAGACGGCGCAGCAGATGACAAGATTCCTGTCATTGTACCCGAATGCCGTACGTCCTTACCCACGGCGCTCGCCCTCGAGCGTGCGATCAAAGGCCCAGACCCACCAACGCATCACGTGTGCCTGCGAGCCGTCCGCCCGCTCGCGCGTCTGGTCCTCCAGATACAACTCGGTCGCGTGCCCGCCAAAACGCACCTTATAGGTCGCCGTACGGATGCCGTGGACCGTCAGGCCAAACCCGGTGGTCGAGATAATTTCATCGATTGTAAAACAACGTCCGTCGACCCAGCAGACGGTGACCGGCACGACTTGTCCGCCCGCGAGGATGCGAGCCACGACGTCCACATACTGCTTGTGTACGCGCCGAGTTTTGCCGTCTGTCTGTCGATATTCCATGCTCCCTATTATCGAACGCATGTTTGCATGTTGTAAAGCGAACAGACTGTGGTTTTGGAGTGTCGTAGTAATCGCACGTGTCCGCATGGCGTGTTAGCAAAAAGAACACCCGCGGTCAACAGGGCTAATATTCAATTTTAGTGCCAAAAAGTTAACTTCTCCCATCAGAACTCGGTAAAGAGACCCGCGGGAGGTGATACGATTTATCATGTTTTTGTAACGTGCCTGCAAACTTCGAGAAAGCCCATATATGGACGTAACGTTCTCAACCTTCCTCGGCCAAATTGTGTCGAACCCAGTCCTTGCCGTCACCGTGATCCTCGCGTTGGGTGCCATCTTCGTCAATGGATGGACCGACGCGCCCAACGCCATCGCGACCTGCGTCACTACGCGTTGCATGCCCGCCCGCGCCGCCATTCTCATGAGCGCCGCATTCAACTTCCTCGGCGTGCTCATCATGACGCACTTTAACGCGAGCGTCGCCAACACCATCTCACATATCGTCGACTTTGGCGGAAACAGCACCATGGCGCTCGCCTGCCTATGCGCGGCGCTGTTCTCCATCGTCGTCTACGGCGCCACAGCGTCGCGTTTTGGCATCCCCACCTCGCAAAGCCACAGCCTTATCGCCGGCCTGACCGGTGCCGCCATCGCCCTCGGCGGTGCGAGCAGCGTCAACGTCCACGAGTGGATGAAGGTCATCTACGGCCTGGCGCTCTCCATCGGCCTGGGCTTTGTCATGGGCTGGGTCCTGTGCAAGCTCGTCTCGATTCTTTTCGCCGCCGCCAACAGGCGACGTGCCAATGTCTTCTTTAAATACGCTCAGATCGCGAGCGCTGCGGCCATGAGCTTTATGCACGGCGCGCAGGATGGACAGAAGTTCATCGGCGTGCTCTTTTTAGGCGTGGCCTTTGCCAGCGGCCAGACGAGCGTCGGCGATGCAGGCATCCCCATCTGGATTATGCTGCTGTGCTCGGCCACTATGGGCATCGGCACCAGCGTGGGCGGCGAGCGCATCATCAAGTCCGTCGGCCAGAGCATGGTTAAGCTCGAGAAGTATCAGGGCTTCTCTGCCGACCTCGCGGGTGCCGCGAACCTGCTGCTTGCCACCCTTACCGGCATCCCTGTGTCCTCCACGCACATCAAGACCTGCGCCATCATGGGCGTCGGTGCCGTCAAGCGCCTCTCGGCCATCAACTTCGGCGTCGTCAAGGACATGATGTTCACCTGGTTCTTCACCTTCCCCGCCTGCGGACTCATCAGCTTTGTCATGGCCAAGCTGTTCATGATGTTCCTCTAGTCAAACCGAACGTCCATCCGGACTGCATTACCTCGCCCACCCGTCTTCGCCTCGAAAGGACCCACCCATGGCAAAGAAACCCGATTCGTTCTACTTTGACAACTACGTCGCTTGCGCCGACCTCGCCGTCCAGGCCGCAGAGCTACTCACCAAGATTTTTGAGAACTTTGACCCCGCGCAGATCCACGACATGCTCGACAAGATGCATGCGATTGAGCATGCGGCAGACAAGAAGCACCACGAGCTCGAAGACGCCCTGCTCACCGCCTTTATCACCCCGCTCGAGCGCGAGGATCTGGATCTGATGAGCTGCTCACTCGACACCGTGCTCGACCGCATCGAGGGCGTCGTGCAGCGCGTCTACTTCACCAACATTCAGAGCATCCATCCCGACGCCATCGTCATCGCCCACAAGGTAACCGATGCCTGCCGCGCCATGAAGGACCTGATGGTCGAGCTTCCCAACTACCGCAAGTCCAAGACCCTGCGCGAGCTTGTCATCCAGATCAACACCATCGAGTCCGAGGCCGACGAGCTCTACATCAACGCCATGCGCAACCTGCACGTTAACGGCAAGGACCCGCTCGAGGTCATCGCTTGGCGTGACGTGTACGCCTTCCTGGAGTACTGCGCCGACTGCTGTGAGAATGTGGCCGATGTCGTGGATTCGATTGTCATGAAGAACAGTTAATTGGGGGTACGTATCCCACCGGTCGCGGGCCCGACCACTAATACCTTTTTCACTCCGGCTGCAAGCAGAGTCGTTCAAAAGGTATTAGTGGTCGGGCCCGCTCCCTTACGTACCACCATTGGGAACTTTGGCTGATAGTTATAGCGCAATGGGGGTTTGGCTGAAGGGACCTTTGGTATCCGTTCGGACACTTTGGCCCTCGATGAGCGTTTGGCTGATTGCTGCTTTGGGTACTGTTTGGGTTACTTTGGGTTTGTTTGATTTTTAATTGTTGGAGGGCTTGTATGTCTTATTTGGATCTGGCTCGGGGTCGGTATTCTTGTCGTGAGTTTGAAGATCGGGCTGTGGAGCAGGCTGTGGTGGATGCTATTGTTGAGGCGGGGCGTATTGCTCCTTCTGCTTGTAATAACCATCCAGCCCGTGTGATGGTGTTGGATACGCCTGAGCTTCTGGAGAAGGCTGCTGCTTGTCAGCCTCGGTTTGCTCGTGATGGGTCTATCTTTGGGGCTCCGCTTGTCTTCCTTATTTGCAGCGTTACCGATGATGCTTGGGTGCGCCCGTATGACCAGATGAATTCTAGTGAAATCGACACCTCGATCGTGTGTGATCAGATGATGATGGAGGCCACCGAGCAGGGCCTGGGAACGTGCTGGGTATGCCATTTTAAGCCTAAGGTGGCACAGGAGCAGTTCAATCTGCCCAAGGGCGTCTATCCCTATCACATGCTCGTCTGCGGATATCCTGCCGACCACATCGCCGATCCCGAGCATCGCGAGGCCCGCACCATTCCCCTCTCCGACTTCCTCCTCAAGTAGATTTTTGGGACATGCCTTAAAACCTACCCTTGACCGCTCACCCGTTCGCCGAGTTCTGCGCCACTATGTGCAGGGCTCGGTTTTTTATGTTGCGCGCCCTGGTACAGTCATAAAAAAGGACCCGCAAGCTGCGGGTCCTTTCTAGGCACTAAATTGTAGGCCGAATGTTAGTCCAGGTCGTCGGCAGCGAAGTTGTCGATCGGGGCGAAGGGATCGGCCACGGGGACAACCGGGTCAGCGACGGGCAGCGGCTCGGCGGGAACAGCCACCGCAGGAGAAGCGGCGGAACCGACCGGCGTGGAGGCCATGAGGTCAGCCGGGAAGGAGTTCTGGGCATCGTCCATAAAGTGCTGGATGAGCTTGAGGTACTCGGCCTTGAACTCCTCACGGGAAGCCTTGAGACGATCGATCTCCTCGAGCTCGGCCTGCTTCTCGGTCAGAGCTTGGCGGATAACCTCGCGTGCCTTGGCATCGGCCTCGTTGCGGATACGCTCAGCGTTCTCATTGGCATCGTTGACGATGGTCTCAGCGGTCTGCTGGGCAGCGATCAGGGCAGCGGAAATCTGGCGCTCCTGAGCGGAGAAGTCAGGGGCGGGAGCAGCCACGGGGGCGGCAGGAACGGCCTGGGCGGGGGCATCCTGAGCCTGGGCAAGCTGAGCCTGCGCATCGGCAAGCTGCTGCTCGGTAGCAGTCAGACGACCCTTAAGGTCGACGATCTTAGCGAGCATAGCGTCAACCTCGGAGGACAGCGTCTCCAAGAAGACGTCGACCTCAGCAGGATCGTAGCCACGCTTGGCCTCAGAGAAAGTCTGAGCCTGGATGTCTGCAGGGGTAATAGCCATAACAAGTCTCCTTTTTCATCGCCTCGGCGCTACACGCCCGACGTAAGTTACTAAGTCAGTTTTACACGAGTATACCTATAAGAAGCTGCAGAACCAGCCTCTGCACCAACTGCAACGCAATAATCGCAACGACCGGCGAAAAATCGATACCGCCCATCGGCGGGATGAAACGACGGAACAGGTTGAGCCACGGACCGCACACGCTATCAAGCACCGCGGCAATATCCTGAAGCAAACCACCCTGCTTCATGGGAATCCACGTCATAAAGCAGTAGACGACAATGAGCGTGGAATAGAAGTTGAACAGCGTGTTGACCAGCTGGACGATAGTGTAGATGTTGATGGGAATCTCCTCGTCTTGTCTTTACTTGAGGTAGCCGTCGGCACGAAGCTTCTTGAGATCGGAATCTTTGACCTCGCAACCGGCGGGCAGCACCATGAACACGCGGTCGCCCACCTCCTTGACCGTGGCACCCAGACCGCAGGCAAAGCCGTAAGAGAAGTCCAAGACGCGCTTGGCAACTTCGGTGCGTACGCCCACAAAAATCAGTGCGACAGGCTGCTTGGTGCGAACGCGGCGCACCACGGTCTCCACGTCGTCATAGCTCTCGGGGCGCAGGACATAGGCCGGCAGCTGCGGTGTGGCGTTGATGATATTGCTCGCATAGGCCGAGGCATCGCTCGGTGCAGGCGCGGGCGCAGCGGCGGCACGGGCGCGGGTGTTCTCGGCGTAGCTCGACGGCGTGTCATAGGCACCAGGACGATAACCGCTCGCAACACTGTCCTGCGAGCGCGAAGGCGGGTTATACGTCGTGGCATGGCGGGAGTCATCGCCGACCAGCTGACCGGAGCGCGTATACACGGCAACCGACTCAGCTTCGCCACGGCGCGTCTGACCAAGCAGGCCGTTGCTCGGCTCGTCTTGGGTGTAGAAGCCCTCGCCCGAAGCACCGCTGTAGCCGTTGCCCTGATAACTATCGTCATAGCCGTCATCGTAGCCGTAGTCGTCGTCCTGGCCATAACCCTGGTCGTAACCCTGCTGGCCGCCCAGGTGCATCTTATTTTTAATCTCGTCAAGGAAGCCCATGGTTGTGTCCTCTCGCGGTTTAGTGCAGGCGCCCCGATAATCAGTGCGCACTTCAGAGCCTTATTTTACTGCAAACTCCGGGCTAAATACTACCCTGCCCAGGCGAACGAGTGTAGAGCCCTCCTCAAGGGCAGGCTCAAAGTCCTCGCTCATGCCGCAGGAAAGCTCAGGCAGGTTCAAATCGGGATGCGACGCCTCCAGCTCATCCCTCAGCTCACGAAGCCCCGCAAAGGTGCGGCGTGCCACATCCTTATTCCCCCGGGGCGCCATAGTCATAAGCCCCTGTACGCAAATTCCCTCAAGTTCCGCAAGCTCACCTGCGGCGGCGCGAATCTCATCGGGCGAAAAGCCTCCCTTCGACTCCTCACCACTCACATTGACCTCAATGAGCACACGCTGGGAGCCGGCGAGCTCGCCTGCCTCAATCTTGCGGACAGCACGGCTCGAGATCGCCTGCGCCAGATGCAGCGAACCCACCGAGTGAATCAGCTCGGCTGAGCCCAGCACCACATTGATCTTATTGGTCTGCAGGTTGCCGATCATATCGAAGCGCACCTCGGGCAGCTCCGGATGCTCCGCCAGACCCGCGAGCTTGCGAACCAGCTCCTGTGGGCGGTTCTCGGCAAAATGGCGATACCCCGCCTGGATGGCGGCAACGGTCTCATCGACACCAACGGTCTTGGACACGGCAATGAGGCTCGCGGCGTCGTGGGGACGGCCTGCGCGATCGAGCGCCGCATAAAAACGTTCCAGAATCTGCTCGCGGCGAGCGCGCATCAAGTCCAAATAGTTATCCATTGCCAATCGCCTCCGCTGACAGCCAAACAAGTAGTCCCATGCTAACGCAAGAGCGCGGCCCCGCATGTGCAAGGCCGCGCTCACTTAGGTATTTACAATCTTTCGACGAACGGGGTTACTTACTCCTCGTCGTCCTCGCCATCGTCCTCGTCCTCAAGATGATCGAGCAGGTAGCGAAGACCCTCGCTGACCTCGTTAACAGGCACCTTGGCAACGTAGTGCGCGTCGACAGCGGGCCTCATGATAACGCCCTCGCCCGAAGGTACGCGCATGCTCTCGAGCTCGTCCTCGTCCGTGCGGGCGATATCGCCGGCAGTCATGCGCTGGCCGGTCAACAGGAAGGTCAGACGGCAGGCGGCATCGATGGAAATCGAGGCGATGCGATCGAGGTAGCGCGAAACCATGATGGCGCGGCGCAGGTCGTCATAGTTGCTATCGTCATCCATAAACTCGCCCGCGTCCATGCGGTTGAAGGTACGGAAGAACTTCTCGTACGCCGCATGCACCGGCTCGTCCTCGACGGCCAAGTTGCAGATGATGGACATATCATTGGTGACGAGCGCGGAAAGCGAAGAGCCCAGCACCTGGTAGACAGCCTCAGCCTCGGCCTCAACCGTGCCGACAAGCTCCTTGGGCAGCGAGATGTCGGCCTTGATCATATGACGCGTGGCGCGGCAGATCTGACGGACCTTATCGGTCATGCGCTGCAGGTTAAAGTCGACGTAGATGATCGTCTGAAGCAGGCGGAAGTCGGAGGCGACCGGTGACTGCGTGGCGATCAGGTTGTAGCACACGGCCTCCAAGTTAGCGCAGCGCGCGTCAATCGAAAGCGTGCGCTTCTTGGTCTTGGTGGCGAGTTTGCGGTCGTCGGCCACATAGGCCTTAACGGCATCGTGGAGGGCCAGATCGACGGCCTCGTAGATGCTCAGCATCTCGTGGCGGGCCTCGATGAGCTGACGGGAAAACAGTTTACGCATGGTTCACTCCAATCAGTTGGGTGCGGTCATGCCGCCCGCACAGTGAATACGCACCGGACCAGATCCGATCGGCTTGGGACTAGTCGCACCGATCAGCCAAAGCGGCCGGTGATATAGTCTTCCGTCCGCGAGTCCACCGGACTGGTGAAGATCGCGTCGGTTTGACCATACTCGATGAGCGTGGCGGGCTCGCCGGCAACTTCCTGCAAGAAGAATGCGGTGTAGTCGCTAATACGAGCTGCCTGCTGCATTGAATGCGTGACGATGATGATCGTCATCTCGGGCGCCAGCTCGGCCATCAAATCCTCGACCTTAGAGACAGACGTGGGGTCGATGGCGGAGCAGGGCTCGTCCATCAGGAGGACATCGGGTTGCACCGCAAGCACGCGCGCGATGCACAGACGCTGCTGCTGACCGCCCGAGAGCGCCAAACCATCCTTGTTGAGCTGATTGGATACCTCTTTCCAGAGGTTGGCGCGCTTGAGCGATTCTTCCACGATGTCATCGAGGTCACTTTTGCTAGTCACGCCCTGCAGACGAGGGCCAAAAGCGACATTCTCGTAGATGGATTTGGGAAACGGATTGGGCTGCTGAAAGATCATGCCCACGCGGCGACGGAGATCGACCGGGTCGACGCCCTCGGCATAGATATCATTGCCGTCGAGCGTCATGGTGCCCTCGACGCGCGTACCCTCGATCAGGTCATTCATGCGGTTGATGCAGCGCAAAAACGTCGATTTGCCGCAGCCCGAAGGGCCAATAAACGAGGTGATGGCGTTTTTGGCGATGTTGAGGTCGAGCCCCGTCAGCGCATGAAAGTCACCGTACCAAAAGTTGAAATCCTTGGCCGTAATGGCCGCTTGCTCCAACGTGGGAGCGGACTGATAAACGGACATGGGACTCCTTAACTAGCGACGCTTGCGCGACAGGAAGCGCGCAAACAGGTTGAAGGCCAGAATGATCACCATCAGCAAGAGCGCGGTGCCGTAGGCTGCGTTCATGTTGATGCCGTCGTTGGCAAGCAGGTACAGATGGACCGTCATGGGGCGGCCGGAATCGAGCGGCGAAATAGGTAGATTGATGGCCTGGCCCATGGTGTAAAGTACAACCGCGGTCTCGCCAATGGCACGGCCGATGGCAAGGACGATGCCGGTGGCGATGCGGCCAAAGGCGGAAGGAAGCACGATCTTGGAAACGACCTGCCACTTAGTGGCGCCCAAGCCATATGCGCCCCAACGGATATAGCGCGGCACGGCGCGAATAGCCTCCTCGGTGGTGCGCATGACGATAGGCAGCATCAGAAGCGCCAGCGCCAGGGCAGCCGAGACCATCGAAAGGCCCAGGCCCATGGCCTCGACAAACAAGGCGTAGCCAAAGAGGCCCATAACGATGGAGGGCACCGAGGCCAAAGCATCGGCAGCATAACGGATGAGCTCGACGACCTTGCCCTGTTTGGCGTACTCGGCCAGATAGACGGCCGCTAGCACGGCGACCGGCGTACAGATGAGCATGGCGAGCGCCGTCACGTAGATGGTCGAGACAATCGTAGGCCAAATGCCGCCCTCGGCGTTGACACCCTGGGGCCAACCGAAGATAAAGTCGAGCGAAATATGCGGTAAGCCATTAACAACCACGTAGGCGATGATAGCGACCAGCACCAGCGTGGTGATGTAGGCCGCGGCGCGGAACACGCCGAGCATGATCTTGTTTGACAGGTCTTTGTTGATGCGGCCCTTCTTGCCGTGGGAAAGGGCACGCTTGATGCGCTCGCGCGACGAGGTCGTATCGACCGTCGCGTCAACGGAATCGGACATAGCCTACCCCCTCTTCTTCTTGGAAATCAGACGGACGATGCCCACCAGCGTGGCGGAGATGATAAACAGGACCACGCCCATGCCGAACAGCGCCGAGCGGTGCAGACCCGAGGAATAGCTCATGTCGAGCGCAATCTGGCTCGTGAGCGTCGAGATGGGGCTCGCAATGCTGTCGGGAATAACCGGGGCGTTACCCACGACCATGAGCACGGCCATGGTCTCGCCGATGGCACGGCCCATACCCAGCACGATGGCATCCACGATACCCAGCTTGGCGGCAGGTAACACGACCTTATAGATGGTCTGCCACTTAGTAGCACCCATGGCATACGATGCCTCGCGAATGCCCATGGGAATGGAATTGAGGGCATCGATGGTAAGCGTCGTGATGGTAGGGACGATCATGATGGCGAGCACGAACCACGCTGTCAGCGCACCAAAACCAAGACCACCGGTCAGTTGCGCGATAAACGGACGAATGATGATCATGCCAAAGAAACCATAGATGATAGAAGGGATGCCGGCCAACAGGTCAACGGCAGGGCTGATGAGCTTGCGCACGCGCTTGCTGGCGATCTCGACCAGGTACACGGCCGTACCTACGCCCAGCGGCACGCCCATGGCGAGCGCACCGACGGTCACCAGACCTGAGCCGGCAAGCAGCGACATGATGCCGTAGTGGCCCTCAGAGGGCGCCCACGTAAAGCTAAAGAATTCCGCCAGACCGATGTCGGTAAAGACGGGCAGCGCCGAGTACGTGGTAAAGACAAAAATCAGGATGACGGTAACGACCGCCAAGAACGCGCAGGCAAAGAAGATCCACTGCAGCGCCTTCTCCTTGATATAGGTACTGCGCGATACGAGCGCCAGCTCGCGCTTCTTGGGCGTCTGAACATTCTGCTCAGTCTGGGAGTTTTCCTGTGCTTCCATGCTACTCACTCCCCTTCTCGTCGTTGGTGACGGGGATAAAGCCCGCCTCACGAATCTGCTTGTCCATCTTTTCGGACGTCACGTAGTCGATGTAATCCTGCGCCTGCTGCGAAGGCGCACCCTTCACAAAGAAGTAAAGGTCGCGTGAGATGGGATAGCCGCCGCTCGCGACCGTCTTCTCGGACGCCTCAACATGATTGACCGAGACGGCCTTGACCGAGGTCTTGGCGTTGAGGCTATCGACGAAGCCCAGCGAAATGTAGCCAATGGCACCGCGCGAACGAGATACCACGTCGCGCACCTGGCCCGTGCCCGAAAGAACGGCCGAGCGGCGATCGAACGGGGTGCCGTCCATCACGATGGTGCGAAAGGCCTCACGCGTGCCGGACGCCTCATCTCGGTTGATGACCTGAATCCTCAGGTCCTCGCCACCGACTTCTTTCCAGTTGGTGATCTTGCCGGCGTAAATATCGCGGAGCTGCTCGGTCGAGAGGTTATCGACCGGGTTATCGTCGTTCACGATGACCGCGATACCGTCGTGGGCAATGACGATGGGAGTCAGGCCCAGATCCTGTTCGTCGGCATTGAGTCCACGGGAGGAGCTGGCGATATCGGCCGTGCCGGCGCTGACGGCCTCGATGCCAGCGGAAGAACCCAAACCGGAAACGAGCACGTCGATGCCGGTCTCCTCCTTAAAGCCCTCGGCCGCAATCTCGGCGATAGGAAGGCAGGTCGTGGAGCCGGCCACGGTAATGGAAGAGGTAGAAGATCCCGAAGAACAGGCGCACAGCGTAAGCGTAAGCACAGCGGCGCTCAGGACCGATACGATCTTTCTCATAGCATCACGCCGATCGCAGCATGGCGCCCACAGGTGCCGTCCTCGTTACGGTAGGAATAAAAGCGGTCGTTCTGACGCACGGTCGAAAGCTGGGTATCCACGATATTATCCGCGTCGACACCGACATCTACCAGCGCCTCGCAAATGGCAGCGGAAAGATCGAGCATGCGAGAGGTATTCGCATCGATGCAAGAGAACTCGGCGGCAAAGCGATCCATGAGTTCCTGGGATACCTCATATTCGTCACCCAAGATATGGGGGCCGATATAGGCGGAAACGTCGCTCGCATCGCAACCGGCAGCATCGCAAAGCGCCTGGCACGCCTTGGCGGAAATACGTGCAATCGTGCCCTTCCAACCGGAGTGCACCACGGCAAATCCGCCGGGGGCCACCAGCACCACGGGAACGCAGTCGGCAAAGCAGAGCAGCACGGGCACGTTATGCGCCGTGCAGACGATGGCATCACAGCCCTCGGCAATCTGCTCGCGAACGTCCTCAAGGTCATCGGCGCCGTTCGAGGTCACCGCAACGATATGATCACCATGGACCTGATTGGGAACGAGCAGGTTGTGCTCGCACTCGGCGGCACCCATAGCCTCGAGCGCACGACGACGATTTTCTTGAACAGCAAAGGGGTCATCGCCAACATGCGAGCCCAAGTTGAGTGAGGAGTACGCATCTTCGGAAACGCCACCGGCGCGCTCGGTGAAGGCAAAGCGAACATCGGATGTCGCGCCCTCCACCAACGTAACTCCATCATGGTCGACACGCGAAACTTTGTCCGCACGTGCTGCCATACTAAAGCCTCCTAATAACACAAGTACCGCGGCATCGCCGCTACAGCCCGCGTTTATACGGCTGTCATACTTCTCTAAAAGGATACCTGCTGCGCTGGAGGCAATCGTAAAGGGAACGTAAAGAGATTGGAGGTTCTAGTTTACAAAGTCGAAATAAATAGGGCGCGTCCATACGGACACGCCCCTGTGCACAACAATGCAAAGAACGACTTAGAAGCTACCGCGCTTCAGGAAGTCGGGAAGCTCGAACTGATCGTTGCCGAAGTTAGGAAGCTCGGTGCCACCGACGTTGCGGGTCGGAGCGGCCTGAGCCGGGCTCGTGGCAGGAGCGGTGCGCTGCGGCTCAGCGGAGGCAGCGGCCTTGCTCTGAGACTGCTGAGCAGCAAAGAGCTCGTCCTGACGGTTGACGTTGGAGTCGGAGAAGCCCGTAGCGATGACGGTGATACGCACCTGATCGCCCAGGGACTCGTCGACAACGGTACCGAAGATGATGTTGGCCTCGGGGTCGACGGCGTTGGCGACAACGTCGGCGGCGTCGCTGATCTCTTGGATGCCCAGGTCCTTGGAACCGGCGATGGAGAGCAGCACGCGCGTGGCGCCATCGATGGAGCTCTCGAGCAGCGGGCTGGAGATGGCCTGCTGGGCAGCGTCGACGGCACGGGTGTCCCCAGAAGAGGTACCGATACCCATCATGGCGGTACCGGCCTGCTTCATGATGGTCTTAACATCGGCGAAGTCCAGGTTGATGATACCGGGGACGGTGATGAGGTCGGTGATGCCCTGGGTGCCCTGGGAAAGGACGCCATCGGCAATCGCGAAGGCCTCGAGCATGGTGGTCTTCTTCTCGGCGATGTCGAGCAGCTTATCGTTAGGGATGACGATCATGGTGTCGACGCAATCGGAGAGGGTCTTAATGCCCTCCTCGGCGCTCTTCTTGCGCTTGCGGCCCTCGAAGGTGAAGGGCTTGGTCACGACGGCGACGGTCAGCGCACCGACCTCGTTCATCGCGATATCGGCAACGATGGGAGCAGCGCCGGTACCGGTGCCACCGCCCTCGCCGCAGGTGATGAACACCATGTCGGCGCCAGCGAGCGCCTCGGCAATGTCGTCGCGGGACTCATCGGCAGCCTTGCGGCCAACCTCGGGGTTGGCGCCGGCGCCCAGGCCGCGGGTAAGGTCGGTGCCGATGTGCACCTTGATATCGGCATCAGAGATCGCGAGTGCCTGAGCATCGGTGTTGATGGCAACAAACTCGACGCCGCGGATGCCCTCTTCGATCATTCGATTGACCGCGTTGGTACCGCCGCCGCCGACGCCGACCACCTTAATGACGGCAAGGTAGTTGTTGATCTCTGTCTCGTGCATGTCGGTCCTCCGAACAAAGGTTATAGCCATAGCATGGGTCGACCCCTGCGCACATTAACCTTCAGGTTGAAAGTAAATGCAAAGGTAAACCGTATTATGTTTGCACATTATGAACGTATCAGTCAAATAATTGACCGTGAAAACCAAACAAACCAGATAAACGGCGTGGTATGGCCCCTCAACAAAGCATCAACCAGCGCTACGAGGTCGGAGCGTTCCTAAATGTATAGTTACCCGGAGAACGCACATTGATATACGTTACGCCCTCTACCTGCGAAAGCAGCTTGGTGACTACGCGCTCCTTCTTGACGATATCGTTCGAATCGCCCAGCGACACCTCAATGCCGTTATTGAGGTTTGCCGAGATGGCTTCGACCGAAGGCGTGGAAATATCCTTGACTTGTCCCAAGAACTCGCTCGAAAAACCACGCACATAATCCAAGCCAGCCTTAACGGCCTTGGAGCTCACCGCCTGGCCGGAAACCGGAGCGACATCCGCCGAGACATCAGTCAACAACACCGCGCCATAGTGCTTAGCGAGCGCCAGCGCGGCATCAATGCCGGTCAGGGTATTTGAGCCCTGCCCCGTCGTGATGACGTTGCCCTGGTCATCCACTTCGACCGACGTCGACAGCGGGGCGATCCAGGTGTCATCATCCCCGATGGCCCAGGCAAGGTCATCGGAGCTGATATAGGCAATTGCGATGACCTTGCGCTCCATAGGCGTAATGATGAGCGTATGCGGGAACTGACGCTGGACATCCACGCCCGAGACCCACGGGTTCTGCTTGAGGTCCTCGGTAATCTGGTCGGGATCGACGTTAAAAAGCGACGTTCCCTCGGGCAAATCGATCAGCTGGATAGCATCGTGCTTCGTCACATGCTCGCTGCCTTGAATCTGAATATCAGTGGCAGTAAACAATCCAGAGTTGATCACCACGATGGCAACGATGACGAGCACGGCCAAGACGGCCAGAACGCCGCCCACGATTTTGCCTTTGCCTGTAACGACAGAAGCGGCGTCTGATGTTTTATTTGCCATCGACCTAAGTGAAGACAACGGGTTGACGCCTTTTTTACCCGAAGGCTTCTTGGCGGTAACCGGCACCGATGTCAGCGAGCGCGGTTTCGATGCGCCCAGCGTGCGACCCGGACGCGCCGCCTTAGTTCCTGTCGAGGGCTTAGGAGTTGCCATGGGACGGGCAGGTTTGGCGCCCATAACAGGCTTTGACGTCACCGAGGGACGCGAGGACTTTTTTGCGGCCGGACGATTACCGAGCTGCGAGCCGACGACCGGACGACTGGTCTGTCGAGCATGCCCGACAGACTTAGAGTGCGCGACGGTATTGCGTTGAGGTTTGGCAGGCGCGCCGGAACGCCCTCCGGCGCGGCGGAAGGTGGGTTTCGATGCTCTAGAAGCCGAGGAATTTAACTTCCGGTCTGAGCTCGATGCCATACGCCTCCCTCACCTTTCCGTGCACATGTCTGATAACCGCGGCAACGTCATCGGCCGAGGCAGTTCCGTTATTAACGATAAAATTAGCGTGAACGGGCGAAACTTCCGCGCCGCCAATCGAAAAACCCTTTAATCCACAATCCTCGATAAGCTTGCCCACGCTCGCATCGGGCGGGTTGCGAAAGACCGACCCGCAGGATGCGCGACCCATGGGCTGTGTACGCTTGCGCCTCGTCAGGTACCGCTCCATGCGCTCGCGAATGTCGGCCTTGGGCGCCGGTTTAAGCTTGAGCACGCACTCGAGGATGATCTCATTGCGGGGAAGGCTACATTCGCGGTAGCCCCAAGTGATCTCGGACCCCGCATAATGTTTGATACCGGATGCCGGGTCAAACGTTACGACATCCTCAACCAGCGAGCCAATCCACTCGGTCCGTGTGCCGGCATTCATAGATATCGCACCGCCAACCGAACCAGGGATGCCAACGGCAAACTCAAGGCCCGAGAGGCTACGCGACAGGGCATCGTTGACCAGGCGCGCAAACATCACGCCCGCACCGACCGTCAGCGTACAACCGTCATCGGCAACAACCGTGCGCTGAAACTCACGTCCGAGCGAAATGACGGCGCCGCGATAACCGCCATCGGCAACCAGCAGATTGGAGCCCTTGCCGATGATGACCCACGGCACCTGCTCGCGATCGAGCACCGCCACGGCGCGGCGGAGGGCATGATAGCTATGGCACGTCACAAAGAGGTCGGCCTTGCCGCCGATACGATAGCTCGTATGACGCGCAAGGCGCTCGTCCTCGATCACATCCGTGTCGATCATGCCCGAGAGCGCCATGACGGCGTTAAACAGACCCATTAGACTTAAGCGTCTTTCTTGGCAGTCAGATACTCAATGAACTCGGGACCGACGGTCGTAACGTCACCGGCACCCATAGTGAGCAGCAGGTCGCCCTCGCCCACCATCTGCTCGAGCTCCTGATTGAGCTCAAGACGGCTGGAGCAGTACACGACCTCCTTGCCAGGATGCTTGGCGCGCACGGTATCGGCGAGCATCTTAGAGGTGACACCCGGAATGGGCATCTCGCCAGCCGAGAACACATCAATCAGCAGCAGTTTATCGGCATTGGCAAATGCATCGGCAAAGTCGTCGCACAGGGCCTGCAGGCGCGAATAGCGGTGCGGCTGGAACACGACGTCGACGTGCTTGTAGCCCAGCGACGAAGCAGCAGCAAGCGTCGCCTTGATCTCGGTGGGGTGATGGCCGTAATCATCGACCACGGTGATGCCATCGATATCGCCCACGTGGGTAAAGCGACGGCGGACGCCCTCAAAGCTCGAGAGCGCCTTGGCGGCGGCGTCGATGTCAAGGCCCAGGACATGGGCGACGGTGAGCACCGCCGTGGCGTTGAGCATGTTGTGGCGACCGGGATTGCTCTTGATCTCCACAGCGTGCTCAGTGCCGTCCTCAAAGCGAACGATAAAATCGCTCTGGATGCCCTTGACATCCGGGTGCATGCAGACGATGTCGTTGCTCTCGGCAAAGCCGTAGGAAAGCACGTGACGACCCGTCGACTTGGCGAGCTCGACCAGATGCGGGTCCTCACCGCAGACGATGACGGTGCCGTCCTCGCCCACCAGGCTCATGAATTTGGCGAAAGTTGCCTCGATCTCCTCGATACCCGAGTAGTGATCGAGGTGGTCGGCCTCGACGTTGGTCACGATGACCACGTTGGGGTTCAGGAACAGGAAGGAGCTGTCGGACTCGTCGGCCTCAGCGACAAAGTAGTCGCCCGAGCCGTTCTTGCCGTTCGTGTCATAGCCCTCGACGATGCCACCGATCAAGAAGCTCGGATCCAGACCCATGCGGTCGAGCATGGTGGCGCACATCGAAGACGTGGTGGTCTTGCCATGCGTGCCGGCAACAGCGACGGTGGTGTAGCCGTGGCCCAAAGCAGAGAGCATCTTGGCACGGGGCCACACGGGAATACCAAGCTCGCGAGCGCGCACGAGTTCAGGGTTGGACTCCGGAATAGCGGTGGAGACAACAACCACGTCGGGCTTGACCTCGTCGATCGTGGCGGCCTCATGGCCCACATGCACCTTCACACCAGCGCGGGTAAGCTGGCGGATATAACGTGACGTCTTAAGGTCGGAGCCGGTAACGGCATAACCGCGCTCGTGAAGAACGAGGGCGATGCCGCTCATGCCGGCGCCGCCGATACCGATAAAGTGGGCGCTCTTAAACTCGGGCGCGGAGGTTGCAGTCTGGGAATCAGCCATGTGCTCGTGTACTCCTTGCGTAAACACTGCCTGTAACCCGTTAACTGTACCGCACCTACCGCATCAGCGCGAGGGCGACCGACGATATCCCGTCTAACTAACGCAAACCCTCTACCGCATCCGCCAGAAGAGCGGCGGCCCTATCCTGAGCCAGACCACGCGCCGCCTGACGCATGGCGTCGCGCGCCGCCGCGTCATCGACCAGGTGCAGCAGTTCATCGGCAAAGGCAGAACCGTCGATATCGGCATCGGCGCAGAGCACGCCGGCCCCAGCGTCGACCAGATAACGGGCATTGGTGGTTTGGTGGTCGGCCGTCGCATGCGGGTACGGCACGAGCACCGAAGGCACGGCGAGTGCAGCGATCTCGGCCACGCTCGATGCGCCCGAACGCGAGAGCACCAAATCGGCAGCAGCCAGCATATCGCCCATGTTGTCGATGTAAGGCTGGACGCGGTAACGCTTCGCCTCCTCGGGCGTCAGCGCCAAAGCGCGCTCGGTCTCCTCAAAGCCGTCGGCACCCGTCGAATGCAACACATAGAGGTTCTTGCGCGAAAGCAGCTCGTTTTTGAGCGAAGCCACACGCTCGTTGAGGTGCTGGGCGCCAAGTGAACCGCCAAAGACGAGCAGCAGCGTAGCGTCCTCGGGAACGCCAAGTGCCTTGCGGCCGCGAGCGCGATCGCCCTCGATCACCGAGCGACGTACGGGGTTGCCGGTCATGAGCACGTGGTCAGGGTCACCTTCGCGCTCAAAGACCGAACGCGCTGCCGGCACCGAGATGCACACGCGGGCGGCGTGGGAGTTCATCATCTTGTTGGCCAGGCCCGGAACAGAGTTCTGCTCATGCAGCAGATACGGAACGCCCGCGCCCTTGCACCACCCCAGCAGCGGAACCTCGACATAGGCACCAAAACCAATGGCGGCATCGGGCTTGCCGACCTTTGAGAAATGACTGGCGAGCGCACGCTTGGCTTTGTTGACACGCCACAGCGAGGTCAGCGCCGTCCAAGGACGGGAGCGGTCGAAGCCCGTGACCGTAATGGGCACAAAATCAAACCCAGCCTCGGGGACCAGACGACCCTCGAGCTTGCGCGACTGGCCCACGAACACAACGTGGTGGCCACGGTCACGCAGCTCCTCGGCCAAGGCGAGCGCGGGGTTGATGTGTCCTGCCGTGCCGCCGGCTGCAATAGCAACGGTCATTTTATCGGTCATGGTAGTCCCTTCGTACACGCGGTCCCTGGTCGTCGGTGCGCAGACGCGCCGACGGGTCCGAGTTCAAATCGATTCGATTATATCCGCCGCCCGCATTGCGAGGAGTGGGGCGCTGAGGACGACCTTGCGGCGCCGTTCGATGACGCGGGCGGGCTGCGGGGTCGGTCACAGAGCCATCCAGGACGGTAAAACCGTTACGCGAAGATCGCTCGCCGCGCACGTGGGGCACGCCGGCGGTACTCTCATCCATAACGGCAAAGCTCTCGCGGCGACGGTCGTACTCATCGCGACGGGCGCTCTCGTACGAAACGCGCAGGATCAACCCGGCAAGCATAAGCGACACAATAATCGACGAACCGCCGTAGCTAATAAACGGCAACGGTTTGCCCGTCATGGGAAACACGTTGAGGATGCCCAACGCGTTTATCAAAAACTGCACCGCGAGAATGACCGCGGAGCCAGACGCCATAAGCGCGCCCCGACGATCGGTCGCCTGCTCGGCAATGCGAAACGCCGAGTAGATCATCATCGCAAACACCAAGAAGAACAGCACGGTTCCGACAAAACCGACTTCCTCGCCAATGATGGCCAGGATGTAGTCATTGTGCGCCTCGGGCAGATACGAGTACTTCATGGTTGAGTTGCCGATACCACGGCCGAACAGAC
Source organism: uncultured Collinsella sp. (assembly GCA_965141245.1). Lineage (GTDB taxonomy): Bacteria > Actinomycetota > Coriobacteriia > Coriobacteriales > Coriobacteriaceae > Collinsella. Next base: position 68,601 of record CBCSLZ010000003.1, on the reverse strand, counting down.
CGCCCGAGGCAAAGGCCATGATGGCAAGCGTGGCCTGATAGCCGTCACCATACTCGTCGGCCCAAGGGTTCAAGGCAACCTGAATACGCACCATACGGTATGGCTCTGCGACAAGCGCAATCACGATCACGAGAATGCCGAAGATTAGCACGCCGATGATAAATCTGGGGTCGAGACCCGCAAACAACGCCATGCACATGAGGGTCAACAGGATGATCAGGACAGTACCGAAATCGGGCTGGATAAAGATCAGAAAGAGCGAAATGCCCAGGTAGATGCCCATCTTGCGAAGGAATTCGTTGATGTTGCCACCGGGCGAAAAGAAGCGATCAAGCATGATGGCCGAATACGCAATGGCAAATGGCTTTAAAAACTCGGAAGGCTGGAACTGAATACCGGCGATGTTGAGCCAGCGCGTGGCGCCGCGGCTGCCGCTGCCCACCAAGAACACCAGAAGCAGTAGCCCTATCATGCCGATAAGGAAGATCCTGAGCACATCCTCCCCAAACCAGCTGTCCGGCAAAACGCGCACGATGGCAATCAGCGCCAGAACACCGACCACGGCAAACGCGGCCTGTCGACCCAGAAAAAACGTCGCCGAGCCATTCTCGTGCAGCGCCTCGACCGAAGACGCCGAGTACACCATCAGCAGGCCAAAGCATACCAAGGTAAACAAGCAGGCCATGAATATCAAACGGGGGCGCATGATACGGGCGGGAACGCCGGCAATATAGCGTTCGCTAAACGACTGCCCGCCGCGGCTGGAACGCGGTGTGGTGCGACGTGAGGAAGCACGGTCCGAGTCGGGCCTCCTCATACCTTGTCGGGGGCTCTCCTCTCTCACCGCAACCCCTATTCCATTTGTGATTTCGCTGTAGCGGCAAGCTGAGCCACGTAGTCCTTAAACACGCGGCCGCGCTCCTCATAGCCCGAGAACTCATCGAACGAAGAGCAGGCAGGAGAAAGTAAGATCACGTCACCACGGCTCGAAAGCGAACGGGCAACGTCCACGGCGTCGCGCAGGTCATCCGCCTGGGCGATATCCACATCGCCATCGACATCAGCCTCGTCCATAGCGGCGGTGAAGCGCTCGCGCGCATCGCCAAAGCAGACGACCGAGCGCACGTTGTCCATAACGACGCGCGCGAAGTCCGTGAGCGGAGTGCCCTTATCGTGGCCGCCGAGCAGCAAGATCACGTCGTCATCGGGAAATGCCGTCAGCGCCTTCTCGACCGCATCGGTGTTGGTCGCCTTGGAATCGTTGACGTAGCGCACGCCGTCAATCTCGCCACACGGCTCCACGCGGTGCTCGAGCGGCTGGAACGAGGCCAGACCGCGGCAGACACCGTCGACATCGGCACCGACTGCCAAGGCAGCCGTGGCAGCGCACAGGGCATTGATAACATTGTGATGGCCCGAGATCTTGAGCTCGGATGTAGCGATGAGCGGGGTCTCGACACCCTTCAGACGCACGATCATCTTGCCATCGCGCACAAAGGCGGCATCCTCGCCCTCAGGCTCGTCAAAGGCAACCTTGCAGATGCGACGACCCGGCGTGTAGATGTACTCATCGAACTCGTGAATGCCGGCGTCTTCGACGTCGACAACCACCAGATCGTCATCGACCATATTGTCAAACAGTTTGATCTTGGCAAGCGCATAGTTCTTATGACTCTTATGCCAGCCCAAGTGGTCGGGAGTGATGTTGAGCAGCACCGCCACGCGGGGGTGGAGCTCGGTTGTCGTAGCAATCTGATAGCTCGAGAGCTCAGCCACAAACCACTCGTTGTGGGCTCGGCCGTCAATCTCGTTGACCGGCGGCTCGCCGATGTTGCCGACAGCAACGCTGGCCTCGCCGGCAGCCTTAAGCAGATAATCAGTCAGCGACGTGGTGGTCGTCTTGCCGTTGGTGCCCGTGATGGCAATCCAGTTATCGGGCGACAGGCGATAGGCAAACTCGGGCTCACCCATAATCTGGGCGGCATGCTCGCGCCCAGCCTTAAAGAAGCCCGAGAACTCCGAGATGCCCGGGCACGTCACGCATACGTCATAGGCGCCCTCGACCTGTTCGGTCCCATAGACAAACGACGCACCAGCAGCCTCGAGCGCACGCGTGGCGTCATTGGGCTCAGAGGTGCCACCGCCATACACGGTAACGGCACTTACGCGCTCGGGATGTGCCAGCGCCCAGCGGGCGACATCGAGACCGGATTTGCCCTGACCCAAAACGAGCAGGCTAAAGACATCAGCAAGAGACATGAAAGACCACTATCCCAACTGGAAGAACAGAGCAAGGCCAACGGCACCAAAGGCAGCAGCGATAATCCAAAAACGGATGACGACCTTGGTCTCGGCCCAGCCCTTCTTTTCGAAATGATGATGGATGGGCGCCATAAGGAAGACGCGCTTGTGCGTAAAGTGGAAGTAGACAACCTGAATCATGACCGACAGGGTCTCAACGATAAACAGGCCGCCGATGATAAGGGAGACGACCTCGGTGTTGGTCATGATGGACGTGCAGGCAAACGCGGCGCCTAGGGCAAGCGAGCCGGTATCGCCCATAAAGATGCTCGCCGGATAGCAGTTGAACCACAGAAAGCCCAAGCAGGCACCGGCACACGCGGTGCAGAAGATGGACAGGTTCACGTCTCCGTGCAAAAACGCCATGGCAGCCATGGCGAGCATGGCAATCATGGAGGTGCCGCCGGCAAGACCGTCAAGGCCATCGGTCAGGTTCACGGCATTAGAAAGACCGGCGATCATCAGCCAGCAAAAGACAATGTAGAGCCACGGGAACGAAAGGCCGCAGATGGTGGTCGAAAGCACGCCAAGGTCAATCGTCAGGCCGCCGGGAAAACGAATCTCGGGGGCGACGCCGCACCAGTTAACGGCAAGTACCGTAAAGGTGACACAGATAATGGTTAGGCCGATCATCTTGGCATGAGGCGTCAGACCGAGCGAGCGCCCATGCGTAACGGAGGTCAGGTCGTCGATCAGGCCCAGCACGCCGGTCGCCAGCGTGGCGAGCAGCACGAGCACGAGCTCGGTGGTGAGCTTGCCCATCAGCAGGCAGGTCAGCGAAATCGCGACGAGAATGACAACGCCACCCATGGTGGGCGTTCCCTGCTTAACCAAATGACGCTTGGGGCCGTCGGCACGAACCTGCTGGCCGATACCCTCGACCTTAAGTAGCTTGATCCACCACGGCATGAGCAGCAGCGCAATGGCAGCGGCGATGCCAAGCCCCAAAAAAGCCTGATACGTTGGATACGAGGGATTGCCGAACATGGGCTAGCACACACCTTCCACAAAGCGGTCGAGCTCAACAAAGCGGGAACCCTTGACCAGTACAACATCATGTTTTTCAAGCGCGCCGCCCATGCGGTCGAGCACCTGCTGATAATCGGAGAACACCTGGATGCGGTCCTCGTCCATGCCCATCATGCGCGCGGCATCGGCCATAAGCTGGGCCAGCTCACCACCCACGCACGCCAGCATGTCGAGCTTCTTGGCGGCGGCATAGGCGCCCACGAGCTCATGCATGCGAGGAGCCTCATCGCCCATCTCGCCCATCTCGCCCAGGATCGCCATGCGAGACCCCGTGCACGAAAGCGAGCACAGCAGATCGAGACCAGCAGCCATGGATTCGGCGCTGGCGTTATAGGAATCGTCGATGACGCGGGCACCGCTCTTGGCGCGCTTGATCTCCTGGCGGTGCCCGGTGATCGTGAGGCCCCTAAAGGCAGCATCGATCTGCTCGGGCGTCACGCCCAGGCGATAGGCAACTGCGGCGGCCTTAACGGCATTTTGGACGGACTGCACGCCGGGGATGGCAAGCATGGTATCGGTCGTCTCACCCTGGCCAAAATCGAGCGTAAAGACCGGACGGCCCTCGTCATCAACACGAATGTCGCGGGCACGGACCTCATCATCGTCCGAGACGCCGGCCAGCATCACATCGATACCAGCAGGCTGGGCGAACGTATCGCGAATGAACGGCGTAAAGTCGTCCTCACCGCCCAAAACCAGCAGCGGCAAGAAGTCGCCGGCGGCGCACATACCCTGGACAATCTCGGCCTTAGCGCGGGCGATGTTCTCGCGGCTGCCCAAAATGCCGATGTGAGAGGTACCAATCTTGCTCACGATGGCAAGGTTGGGATTGGCGGACTGGGACAGGCGCTCAATCTCGTGGAAATGGTTCATGCCCATCTCGAGCACCAGGACCTCGGTATCGGCCGGAGCGGAAAGCACCGTGAGCGGCATGCCGATCAGGTTATTGAAATTGCCCTTGGTGGCCCAGACACGATAGCGCTTGGCGAGCACGGCGGCGAGCACGTCCTTGGTCGTCGTCTTGCCGATGGAACCGGTAATACCAACGACCAGGCAGCCAAGCTCCAGGCGATACGTGTGCGCCAAACGCAGCAGAAACTCCTCGGGATCATCGGTCAGCAGGATGGCGCACCCCTTGTCCTGCGCCAGCGAGACCAGCTCGGCCTCGGGCTCACGCGTCATCACGACGGCGCCGGCACCCGACTGGACGGCACGGGAAGCAAAATCATTGCCGTCGACGTTTTCACCGGGAAAGGCGACGAAAATCGTCCCTTCCTCGACCTGGCGCGAGTCGATAACGCACCCGCGGCATACCCGATCGGCTTCTCCCGTCACGGTTCGGGCCCCTGTTGCGGCCGCGAGGTTGTTGACGGCGATCTCTATCATTGCAGCTCCCCTGTAAACCTAATAATGCTATCGGCGTATTGTATCCCAGCGCCGCACATGCGTGGTGCAGGGCATGTGAACACCCTCATATGGGACAACAAACAACGCCCCAAAGATTGTAACCCCCTACTTCGTGTGCGGGATACCCAGCACGTCGAGCGCGTTGGCCATAATGGACTGGAACGGCACCGCAGCGGCATCTGAACCGCTCGGCGTTCCGTCGAGCGTGATATAGCACAGCACTTTGGGCGATTGTGCCGGTGCAAAGCCCATAAAGGACGACATGTAGTTCTCCTTGAGGTAGCCGCCGTTCTCGTCGGCACGTTCGGCCGTACCGGTCTTACCCGCCACGTCATAGCCGTCGACCGCGCCGCCAACGCCCGTACCCTCGGACACGACCGTCTGCATGCACGATGTCACCTGGGATGCGGCATCCTCAGAAATCGCGCGCTCGCCTTCGCCCCAGTCCTTCTCGTCGCCCTTGCTGGACTTATAGAAGTGCGGTGTCATCATCACGCCGCCGTTGGCGATGCCGCCCACGGCACGTGCGATCTCAATTGGCGAGACGGACAGTGCCTGTCCAAAGCTCATCGAGCCCAGCGTGGCGCCGTCATACTGGTCACGCTCCTTGACGATACCCAGGCTCTCGCCCGGAAAATCGACACCCGAGCTGTGACCGATGCCCCACTTGTCCACATAGGCGGCAAAGTCATCGGCACCGATCTTGCGCCCCACTAGGACAAAGCCCACATTGGACGAACGGCGCATCATCTCGCGCACATCCATGGTCATGGCATAGTCGCGCTTGTCGGCATCGGTGACGGCATCGTCGCCCACCTTGATGCTCGCCGGCACCTCAAACGACGTACTCGATCGCACGACACCCAAGTCGAAGCCGGCGCCCGCCACGAGCGTCTTAAAGACCGAGCCGGGCTCGTAGGCGTCAGTGACCAGGCGCAGGTTCATATCCTCGGTCTTGGCGTTCTCCAGATCGGTCTGGTCGTAAGTCGGGTACGAGCAGGCTGCCAAGATCTCGCCTGTCGTAGGATCGGTGACCAGCGCCGAGCCGTTCTTGGCCTTTGTCTTCTCGACAGCCTCTGCCAGGGCATCCTCGGCCGCACGCTGGATATTGACGTCGAGCGTCGTCACGATATCAACGCCGTCGACCGCAGCCACCTTTTTATAGGCACCGCCCGCGATATAGCTGCCGTCCCTCGCGCGCTCGCGTACGAGAGAACCGTTCGTGCCGGTCAGAAGCTTGTTGTATTGCTTTTCGAGACCCGTCAAGCCGTCGTTGTCTACATTCACTACACCCAGCACCTGCGATGCCAGATTGCCGTATGGATATACACGCTTCATGGCCTGCTCAAAAAGCACGCCGGGCAGGTTCTTCTTCTCCAGCGCCGCAACATCGTCTTCGTCCACCTGGCGCTTGATATACACCCAGGTTCCATCGGACTCGACGAGCTTGCGGCAGGTCTTTTTATCGATTCCAGTTGCCTTGACCAGCGCCGACACCGTCTTGTCAACATCCTCGACAAGCTGCGGGTTCACGGCGATGTTGCGACATTCGACCGACGACGCCAACACGTTGCCGTTGCGGTCGTAGATGGTGCCGCGTTTGGCATAGAGGGTCTGCGCAAGCAGGCGGCGCGCATCGGCACGCTCGCGCAGTTTATCGGCTTCGACAATTTGATAGTCGGCAAGGCGAAAGACGCCCAAGCCCAAGCCAAGCCCAATGAAGCCCATGACGGCTTTGCGGCGAGGCAGAGGCGCGCCTGTGAGCCATTCGGTCGACGAACTCTTGCGCGACCTGGTGTTATGCACTTGAGGGCCGCCCGAGCCGCGAAGTCGCGACGCCGGGTCGTTGCCACGGGACTGCCCGGCGTTGTAAGATTGCCGACCCGTTCCTTGATAACCAGAACGTCCCCGCGACGAGGGACGTCCAGAACCGCGGCCCCCATCGGAACCGCGACGATAGTCATTTGTCATACTCAGCTACCGTCTTGCTACTGAGCGGTCGCGGTCGCGTTGGCGCCCGCGGCTGCATCCTGCGAAAAGTCAAGTGTAACGCTCTCGCTGGGCTCCACCATGCCATAAGCGCCCGCAAGGTCGCGAATGCGCGTGTCGGCGCCATAGACCGAATGCATGACCTCCAGGTCGGAGCTCTCATCGGTCGCCTTTTCGAGCGTGTTGGTAAGCTCGGCGTTGCTGTTGAGCACCTGGGCCGTAACGCCGGCGAGCGCCACGCGGGCGACGCCGATCGTCATGAAGATAGCCGCAATGATGCAAAACGTTTTAAGAACGCTCATGAAAACCGGGCTTACCACCTGGTTTGCCTGACGGCCCGCGCCCGTGTAGACATCAAAGCGCGGCGCGCGCTGCTCACGGGGAGCAACGGGGGCCTGCGGCGTCTCACGATAGGCGGGCATGGCGTTCATATCATAGGCGAGTGCTGCGCTTGAAGTGTTGTAGCCCATGATATGCCGCCTCCCATCCCGAGTACGTTGGTAGTGTGTTTAAGCTTCGTTTATGGTGCGAGCGGGAGGTCCAATATCGCGCGGTCGCGTCTACAGACGCTGCGCCACGCGGATTTTGGCTGATCTCGCCCGAGGGTTGCGCTCAACCTCATCAGGCTGGGCAACCAAGGGTTTGCGGGTGATGACCTTGAGTATCGGCACGTTGCCGCACACGCACACCGGAATCTCCGGCGGACACGTGCACCCCTGGCTCATCTCCTTAAAGTGGTTCTTTACGATACGGTCCTCGAGCGAGTGATACGAGATGACGCAGATACGTCCGCCCGGGTTGAGCCACCTGGTGGCGGCATCAAGCCCTCGTTCGAGCACATCGAGCTCGTGATTGACCTCGATGCGAATGGCCTGGAAACTTTTCTTGGCCGGGTGTCCACCATGCCGACGAGCGGCAGCCGGGATACCCGCCTTGATGATCTCGACAAATTGGCCGGTGGTTTCGATCGGTTCTTGCTCGCGGCGGCGCACGATCTCGCGCGCGATCTGCGAGGCAAACTTCTCTTCGCCGTAGACGCGTAGAATCCGGGCGAGGTCGTGTTCGTTATAGGTGTTGATAACCTCAGCTGCGTTTAAGGTGTTATTACCCGGATCCATCCGCATGTCCAATGGGGCGTCCTCGTTATACGAAAAGCCCCTGCCAGGGATATCGAGTTGCGGTGACGAAACGCCCAAATCGAACAGGAAGCCATCGACCCCGGGCACCTCGGCCGAGCAAAGCAGCTCGTCCAAGTCGCCGAAGTTGCCCTTCAGCAGCTGGTGCGGAACTCCGGGAACCTCGCGGTCCAGACGGGCGCCAGCGGCCTCGAGGGCCATGTCGTCCTGATCGACGCCGAGCAAAAGGCCCGTCTCCCCCACCTGCGCGGCCATCTTTACCGAATGGCCGGCACCGCCAAGGGTGCAATCGCAGACAACGGAGCCGCTCTTTAGCCGCAGCGACTCAAGCACTTCGCCGAGCATGACAGGTTCATGCCGATATTCTTGTGTCAAGATCCCACGCTCCATCCGTTACCTGTGCCTTGCCCTTACGAGAAGAAGAGGTCCAGCAGGGCCTCATCGTCATCGTCCTCATCGGCCGCGGCGCGATCCCAAACCTCAAGGTGGTCGTAGTTGCCCACAACCGTGACCTCGCGGTCGAGGTTCGCCTGCTTGCGGAGAGACTCGGAAAGACCGATACGACCGGCGCTGTCCACGTCCATCGACGTGGTGCGCTTGTTGATCGCCCTCATGAGCTTCTGGTCATTAATGTCACGCGGGTTAAAACCCTCGTGGCCCTCACGACCCGCGAAGAGTCCTTCGACCCACTTATCGAAGGCCTCGGCAGAGAACACGTACAGAGCATCGACATCCAGGGCTTTAAACACGCGAACGTGCTCTCCAAGCTCCTCGCGAAGGGGTGCAGGCAGGGATAGACGACCTTTTGCATCGAGATTGCGCTCGTATGCACCAGTCATTCCCATGTGCGCCCTCCCCTCGGTTACTCAGATGGCACGTACGCGGGAAACCACCCCGCCTGTCGACGTCATCAATAATATGGGGAACCGCCCCATTTTTCAACACCTTTCCCCACCCCTTCCCCCACCCCGCCCCACCATTCCACCCCCAATATGTTGTAAAACACCCCCGAGCATATGTTCGAAAACACAATATGTTGTGTTTACAGCAAAGGCGGGATGCCACCTGTGGCACCCCGCCTTTCAACCTCAACCTTCAAGTTGACCTTGAGGCGATTTTGCGTCCTTTTACATGGCGTTCACATCGCCCCCAAACTCCCCCACCCAAGGCACGTGCGGCCCACCACCGCGACGACAAGTGGCGAAAAATGGGACGGGCCCCAGATTGCCCATGCGCGCGCAAAAGCACGCCGCAGCAATCTGGGGCCCGTCCCCAAATACCTATAAATATGCAGGCCAGCGATGTGTTAACGATGCGCCAGCGGATGCGCCGCCAGATAGACCTCGGTCAGTTGCGTGCGGTCGACATGCGTGTAGACCTGCGTGGTCGAAATATCGGCATGGCCCAAAATCTCCTGCAGCACACGCAGGTCGGCACCGCCCGCGAGCATGTGGGTGGCAAAGGAGTGGCGCAAGGTATGGGGATGGAGCCCCACCAGCCCCACCTGACGCCCATACCGCTCGCATATCGCATGCACGGCCTGGCGCGACAGGCGACGTCCGTTCTTATTTAAAAAGACCGCCGAGGTCTCGGTTCCGCGGGCATGGGCCGCCAAGCGAGAACGTCCCTCAGTTACATAGAGCATCAGAGCTCGCGCCGCGCTTCCCACCAGCGGGGACAGGCGTTCCTTTGAGCCCTTACCGCGAACGAGTACAAAGCCATCGTCAATATGGATATCGCCCACATCGAGCCCCACCAACTCGCTCACACGCAAACCGCATCCGTAGAGCACTTCCAAGATGGCATGGTCGCGCAAGCCCATCTCGCCCTCGGGGAAGTCTTGATCGAGCAGAGCCGAGACATCCTCCACCGATAGATACTCCGGCAAACGCTCAGCCTTTTTAGGCAGGCGCAACGCCGCCGTTGGATTTTGGGCTACAGCCCCATCGCGCACCAAAAAGGCATGCAGGCCCTTCACGGCTGCAAGCGCACGCTCCACCGAGGCATCGGAATAGCCCCCATCGCGACGGTCGGCGACAAAGCCCTCCACGACCTGACGAGTCACCTCTTCAAAAGACACAATACTCGCCCGCTCCAGATAGGCGCAGTACGTCGTCAGGTCACGACGATAGGCCGCAATCGTGTTGCGCGCCAAACCCCGCTCGACCGCGAGGTAATCGAGATACTCCCCCGCCGCCACGGCGAGCGACGAGGGAGTAGCTTCGGTATGTTCCTTATTCGCCGGCACCCTTAGTCCGTAGCGAGGTTCATGGGCGTCACCTGCAGACGGTCGACACCCTCGTGCTGGCCGATCGAAGCGCGTACGAACTCGCGGAACAGCGGCTGCGGGTTGGTCGGGCGGCTCTTGAACTCGGGATGAGCCTGGGTTGCCACATACCACGGATGCACGTCGCGCGGCAGCTCGACCATCTCGACCAGGCGCTCGTCAGGCGACAGACCCGAGATAACCAAACCGGCGTCCTCGAGCTGGTCGCGGAAGGCGTTGTTGAACTCAAAGCGGTGACGGTGACGCTCGTAGACGAGTTCCTCGCCATATGCCTCGCGAGCAAGGGTATCGGCGGCGAGCTTGCACGGATAGGCGCCCAGGCGCATGGTGCCGCCCTTCTCGGTCACGTCCTCCTGCGAGCTCATCAGATCGATGACACTATACGGGCCATCCGGATCGAACTCAGAGGAGCAGGCGCCGGCAAGGCCGACGACATTGCGCGCAAATTCGCACACGGCCACCTGCATACCCAGGCAAATGCCCAGATACGGAATCTTGTGCTCACGGGCAAACTCGGCCGCGAGGATCTTGCCCTCCAGGGCGCGCTTGCCAAAGCCGCCGGGGACCAGGATGCCCGAGGCGTCGCCCAGAACCTCGGAGACATTCTGCTCGTCGAGGCTCTCGCCGTCGACCAGCTGGACGTCCACATGGCGATCGTAGAAGACGCCCGCATGGTGCAGGGCCTCGATAACCGACAGGTACGCATCGGGCAGCTGCGTGTACTTGCCCACGACGGCGATCTTCACCTTGTCGGCGTGATGGTTGGCGTGATTCTGTTTGCGCAGGAACTCGTTCCACTCGCTCATGTCGCGCTCACGCGGGTCCAGACCCAGGCGCTCGCAAATGCGCAGGTCAAAGTCCTGCTCGGCAAGCAGCTGCGGAACATCGTAAATGCTCGCGCAGTCCTCGTTGGTAAAGACGCAATCGGTGTCGACGTCGCAGAAGCTTGCGATCTTTCCGCGGATAGCGTCATCGATATGGTGGTCGGAGCGCAGCACGATAATATCGGGCTGGATGCCAAAGCTGCGGAGCTCCTTGACGGAATGCTGTGTGGGCTTGGTCTTGACCTCGTGGGCGGCGGCGATATAGGGAACGAGCGACACGTGGATGTAGCAGACGTTCTCGGGGCCGGCCTCCTTGCGGTACTGACGGATGGCCTCGACAAACGGCTGGGACTCGATGTCGCCAATCGTGCCGCCCAGCTCGGTGATGACTACATCGGAGCCGGTCTGCTCCTCGATGCGGCGGAACTTGTCCTTAATGGCATTGGTGACGTGGGGAATCACCTGCACGGTACCGCCCAAAAAGTCGCCGCGACGCTCGCGGGCGATTAGGCTTTTGTAGATGGCACCGGTCGTAAAGTTGGAATCGCGGGTCAGGTTCTCATCAATAAAGCGCTCGTAATGACCCAGGTCCAGGTCGGACTCGTAACCATCCTCGGTAACGAAGACCTCACCATGCTGGAACGGGCTCATGGTACCGGGGTCGACGTTCAGATACGGGTCGGCCTTCTGCATCGTTACTTTGTAGCCACGCGACTTGAGCAGACGGCCCAGCGAGGCCGCGGTGATACCCTTGCCCAGGGACGAAACCACGCCACCGGTTACGAACACATGCTTGGTCATATTGAGTTACCTGCGCTTCCCGTAGAAGTTGTTTATCCGCATCTTACGGGTCTTCATTGTAATACTCGCGCCGCGGACCGTTCGCAATTTTTCTCGCGTGCGATTGCATTTCTCAATCTTGAAACAAAACGCCGCCCGGTTTCCCAGGCGGCGTCGCTATGGCAAGGGTTACATGCTGCTATCGATCAGCAACCTCGTCCTCAAGCATTTCTTGAACGAGCATGCCGGTACGGACGCCCTCAAGATACCACTCGCCACGTTCGGTGAGGCAAATGCCATTTGCAAGCTGACCGCCGTCGTCGCTATAACGCGAGACGACATCAATCATGCCTTCGGAATCCAAGCGATCGATTGCGGCGCGGGCACGATACGGCGAAACCCCCACGCGCTCGGCAAGCGTTTTGCGCGAGAAACCATACGGCCCGCCATTGTCTTCGGTTTGCTGGTCGATTTCCATCAACACCAGCACCTCAACACGCTTCATATCGTTGACACTCGCACGACCCTTGCCCGCCATAGCAGCCTCCTCAAACCGAGCACGAGCATCTAACGCGCCGTGCGCGACCGACACACCTCACGATGGCAGGTAATATCCATCATGCGGCATCCCGCTAAGGATGAAACAGTTACGGTTATTGTATACCGCTCAAATTGTTTCTAGGCAGGTAAACGGCTATTTTTCGCCGAAATAGGCGCTTTATTGATCAAAAAGCCGTACCGGGCGCCAACCCGATACGGCCAAAATGCAATGCAATTACCGCGGTGCTTCAAACTTAGCGGTGGAAGAAACCGCGGCGCTCAAACTTGGGCTCGCAGCACACGTTGATACCCAGTTTGCGCAGTACCGTCTCGTCCGTCGGCGAGATAATCACGCTAAAGAAGGCATCGCAACCGCGCAGCTGCTCCAGGCCCGAAAGGACGCGAGCGGCCGTCTCACTCGTGGCCGAGGTGATCGACAGCGCCATAAGCGTCTCGTCGGTGTGGAGGCGAGGGTTTTTGCTGCCCAGGAAATGCGTCTTGAGCTTGCTGATGGGCTCGATCGCCTCATCGCTGATAACCTCGAGCTCAAGGTCGACGCCCGAGACATGCTTGAGGGCGTTCATAATGAGCGAACTTGCGGCGCCCAGGCGCGTGGAGGTCTTACCGGTCACCACGGAGCCATCGGGCATGACCATGGCACCCACGGGACCACCCGTCAGCTGCTCCCTGGTGAGGGCCGCCGAGCGCGCCGGTGAGTAGTTCTTATCGATGCCGGCTTTCTTCATAATAATCTTGAGACGGTCGACTTGCTCATCGCCCACGCCGGTACGGCGCACATTTTCGACCGCGGTAAAGTAGCGGCGGACGATCTCCATCTTGGAAGCGTCGCGGCAGGCATCGTCATCGGTGATGGCAAAGCCGACCATATTGACGCCCATGTCCGTAGGACTCTGATAGGGGCTCTTGCCCAGGATCTTTTCCATCAGAGCACGGACCACCGGGAAGGCCTCGACGTCGCGGTTGTAGTTGACCGTGGTCTTGTTGTAGGCCTCCAAGTGGAAGGAGTCGATGATATTGGCATCGTCGAGATCGGCCGTTGCTGCCTCATAGGCGATGTTGACCGGATGCGTGAGGGGCAGATTCCAGACCGGGAAAGTCTCGAACTTGGCGTAGCCGGCGGCGGTGCCGTGCTTGTGCTCGTGATAGAGCTGCGAGAGGCAAGTGGCGAGCTTGCCTGAGCCGGGGCCGGGAGCGGTGACCACGACGAGCGGACGCGTGGTCTCGACAAACTCGTTCTTGCCGTAGCCATCGTCGGACACGATCAGATCGACATCGTGCGGATACCCCTCGATGGGATAGTGCAGCTTGGCGGGAATACCGAGCGCGTTCAGGCGGTTGCGGAACACATCAGCAGCAGGCTGGCCAGCGTACTGGGTGATGACCACAGCCGCGACGGCAAAGCCGTTGCCGCGGAACAGGTCAACCAGGCGCAGCACATCCTCGTCATAGGTAATGCCCAGGTCACCACGAGCCTTGTTTTTCTCGATGTGGTTCGCGTTGATCGCGATGATAACCTCGACATCGTCGGCGATGCTCTTGAGCATGCGGAACTTGCTGTCCGGTTCAAAACCCGGTAGCACGCGGCTCGCATGATAGTCATCGAATAGCTTACCGCCAAACTCCAAATAGAGCTTGCCGCCAAACTGCGAGATGCGCTCTTTAATGTGAGCAGCCTGCAGCTCGATATACTTCGCGTTGTCGAAACCCTGGCGCATATATGGCTCCCGTCCCGTTTCCATTTAATGTTCTAGGCGATTATAACGGAGCCCGCCCTCCCCAACGCACTTCCCCTGTACCAACAAGGGGAACGTCGCAGGTTGAGCATAAGTCAGCGAGCGACGTCCAGGACGTACAAGTTGGCATGAAAAAGGCAAGGCATAGACCTTTTGGTCATGCCTTGCCTTTTGAATGACAAATTGTCGTCCTGGACGGCGCGCAGCGTCGACTGGTTGCGCGGTTCGTAGAACCGCGCAACATGAGAGCGCCCCCTCCCGCGCACGGAACGGGAGGGGGCTAAAGGTAGGAGTCTACCGGTGGGTTGACCCCACCGGACAGACGATGACCAGGTGATCCTTTACAGGATCGTCAAGGTTTCCGTGGGGTACCCGTTGGGTACTTAGAGCAACACGCAGGCGACGGTCAGGATGATGGCGCAGACGACGGAGAGCGCGACGATGAGCTTAAGGGCAAACTTGAGCCAGGTCGTCCACTCGATCTTGGCCAGGGCGAGACCGCCCATGATGGCGCCGGAGGTCGGGGTGAACAGGTTCACGACACCGATGGCGGCGGAGAAGATCATGACCATGACCTCGGGCGAGAAGCCGAGCTTAACAGCCAGCGGTCCCATGATGGGCATGGAGACGGTGGCCATACCGGAGGTCGAGGGGATCAGGAAGGACAGGCCGAAGTAGACCAGGAAGCTCATGGGAGCGAAGATCACGCCGGACAGGCCAGCCAGGGCATTGGCGGCAGCGTCGAGGACGTAGACGTCGAGGCCGGTGTTAGCCATGAGGACGGAGATACCACGGGCGAGGGCGATGACGAGAACAACGGACATCATGTCGGCAGCGCCGGTGATGAAGGTGTTAACGATCTGCTTCTCGGACAGGCCACCGATGATACCGATCAGGACGGCCATGAGGAAGAACCAGGTGGAAGCCTCGTCGAAGTACCACTGGCCAATGGGCAGGCCGGTGATCAGGGCAGACCAGCCCTGGACGACGGCGTTACCGTCGGCGTCGTAGACAGCGCCAGCGTCGAAGAAGTTGGCGACGCCCTCGTTGAGGTCGGCCAGCGGGATGAAGCCGACGATCATGACGACGAAGGTGAAGGCGAAGGCGATCAGAACACCCTTCTGACGACCAGTGAGCTTGACCTCCTTGTGGACCTCGGAAGCAGCCTTGCCGTGAGCCTCTTCGGCGTCCTTGAGCTCCTGCATCGACAGGATGGTGGAACCCTTGTCAGCCTTGACCTTCTTGGCATAATTCATCACGAAGACGATGGACATAGCGGTAGTGACAATCCACAGGACGGCACCGAGGCCGATGATGATGGACTGGTTGACCTCAATGCCAACGCCGGTCAGAGCGTCGACGGCAGCGCCGACGGCGAACGGGTTAACCGTGGAGCCCAGGCAGCCGCAGCCAGCGCCGAGCAGGACGGTAGCGGCGCCGACCATGGGATCGAAGCCAGCGGCCATCATGGTAGCGGCGAGCAGGGCGTAGAAGGGAACGGTCTCCTCGCACATACCATAGGTGGTACCACCGAGGGAGAAGATGAGCATCAGCACGGGAATGAGCATGATCTCGTTACCCTTAAGCTTCTGCACCAGGACGGCGATACCGTTGTCCAGAGCGCCGGTCTCGGTCATCATGCCAAGGAAGCCGCCCAGGATCATAACGAAGAGGCAGACGGGCAGAGCGTCAGCGAAGCCCTTAATCGGGGCGGTGCAGAAATCGCTCAGGCGGGCTGCGGTAACCGCGCCGCCGGACGTGCCGGAGACGATAACGGTAATTACTGCAACAATTGCCAGCAGAGCAAGAAGAATGGTGAACGATGAAGGCATACCGCGCTTTTTCTTAGCGGTCTCAGTCATGGTTCTCATCCCCCCTTCATAAATCATTAAACTGTCTCGCGCGAAGCGGATCTTCCGTGCCGTGCCCACCGCCCGACGCGAGATATTTACCAGACAAAACCGCTCGGGGTGAGCAGCAATACACCCCGAGCGAGATGCTAGATGCTCTTACTTGAGCGTGGCGTACATGACAGCCTTGATGGTGTGCATGCGGTTCTCGGCCTCGTCGAAGACCTTGGAAGCGGGGCTCTCGAAGACCTCGTCGGTGACCTCCTGCTCGGTGATGCCGAACTGCTCGCACTTCTCGGCGCCAATCGTGGTGTTGGTGTCGTGGAAGCTGGGCAGGCAGTGCAGGAAGATGGCACCCGGGTTGGCCATAGCCATGACCTCGGAGGTAACACGATACGGGGTGAGCTGAGCGATGCGCTCGGCCCAGACCTCGTCGGGCTCGCCCATGGAGACCCACACGTCGGTGTAGATAACGTCGGCACCGGTGACGCCGTCCTTGACGTCGGTGGTCAGCTTGATGGTGCAGCCGTTGGCCTCGGCGATGGGCTTGCAGGCCTCGATGACGTCGTCAGCAGGCATGCACTCCTCGGGGCCGCAGGCCACGAAGTTCATGCCGAGCTTGGAGCAGACGACCATGAGGGAGCGAGCGACGTTGTTCTTGCAGTCGCCCATGAAGACGAGGGTCTTGCCCTTGATGTCGTAGTTGAAGTTCTCCTGGACGGTCAGGATGTCGGCGAGCATCTGGGTGGGATGCCACTCAGTGGTCAGGCCGTTCCACACGGGCACGCCGGACTTAGCAGCGAGCTCCTCGACGTCGTCCTGGGCAAAGCCACGGAACTCGATGCCGTCATACATGCGGCCGAGAACACGGGCGGTGTCCTCGATGGACTCCTTCTTGCCCATCTGCGACGAACCCGGATCGAGGTAGGTGACGCCCATGCCCAAATCCATGCCGCCGACCTCGAAGGCGCAGCGGGTACGAGTGGAGGTCTTCTGGAAGAGCAGAACGATATTCTTGCCCTCGAGATAGCGGTGCGGAACGCCAGCGCGCTTCATATCCTTGAAATTCTTGGAGAGCTTGAGCAGGTACTCGATCTCCTCGGTGGTGAGGTCGAGAAGCTTGAGGAAGCTACGGCCGGAGAGGTTAACACCCATGGTTTGATTCCTTTCGAAGAAATGAATTACGTAAGTATTAGTGTTGCCCGTTTAACGGGCGAAGCCGGTGCGGTTGTAGGGGGACCGCACCGGAAACGGAAAGACTTAGAGGTCCTCGCGCCAGAAGGGCATGCTCATGCAGCGCGGGCCGCCGCGGCCGCGGGAGAGCTCGGCGGAGGGCACGACGAGAAGGTCCAGGCCCTCCTTGTACAGCACGTCGTTGGTGACGGTGTTGCGGGCGTAGACGCAGATCTTGCCGGGCTCGACGCACAGGGTGTTGGAGCCGTCGTTCCACTGCTCGCGGGAGGCCGCGATCGGGTCGCCGCCGCCGCAGGGGATCAGCTTGACCTGGTCGACGCCGGTGGCGTCCTCCAGGACGTGCTCGAGGGTGTCCTCGATCAGGCGGATGTTCACGTCGCCCGGGTTCTTGCCGGCGGTCAGCTCGTAGACGCGCAGGGTGCCCATGATGGCGGGGTGGATCGTGAACTTATCGACGTCGATCTGGGTGAAGACCGTGTCGAGGTGCATGAAGGCGCGCGAGACCGGGATGTCGAAGGCCAGGATGCGCTCGACCTTGGAGTCGGAGTTCCAGAAGATGTTCTGGGCCATGACGTCGATCGCGGCGGCCTGGGTGCGCTGGGAGATGCCGACGGCGAGGGTCTTCTCGTTGATGTTCAGCACGTCGCCGCCCTCGGTGTGGAACTGGCAGTCGCGGCGGAAGTACAGCGAGACGTCCTTGTAGTCGGGGTGGTACTTGAAGACGTACTTGCCGTACAGGGTCTCGCGGTTGCGGGTGACCGAGTACATGCGGTTGAGGTTGACGCCCTCGCCGACGACCGCGAACGGGTCGCGGGTGAAGTAGAGGTTGGGCATCGGGTCGATGATCAGGTCGGACTCGGACTCGGAGTTGACCAGGGAGTCGAGGGTCGTGGACGCCGTGAGGGGCATGTCGATCTCGGACTTGGTCATGCCGGCCATGGTCTTCTTGACGAACTCGAGGTTGTCCTCGATGGAGTCCAGCTTCTCGCGGACGATCTGCGGCATGTGCTGGCCGCGGATGCCGGCCTCGGCGATGTACTGGTCGGTGAACTCGGCGCGGGCGCCGGGGACCTGGTCGAACACCTCGGCGACGAGGTTCTCGAGATAGAGGACCTCCACGCCCTGGTCCCTCAGGATCTGGGCGAAGGTGTCGTGCTCCTGCTGCGCGACCTCCAGGAACGGGACGTCGTCGAACAGGAGTCGCTCGAGCTCGTCGGGCGGCAGGTTGAGGAGCTCGTCGCCGGGACGGTGCAGGCAGACCTTCCTGAGCTTGCCGATCTCGGAAGGCACGTGCAGACCTTTCGTCATGGCCTCCTACCTTTCTTTCGGGCCCTTGTCAGGGCCGATTCGTTAGCGCCCCTCCGTGTGAGGCGTTATTGCTGACGACATATTTATATCCAAAATCAGTCCATACTTCCACCTCGCCCCCGAACGGTTTTATATGAGGGGTGAACGGCATACACATATACTTCACGCATGGCACACTTCATCTTAATAAAGCGTATTTACGTGCTTAAACGCGTTTTCAATCCAAAAATCAAATGGAACTAAACTTTGTTAAACCACCCTCAAATTGCATATTTCCAATAAAGCTATGAATAGAATTAGCGATTCATACCGCGTCTCAACCATTTTCATTTTTATTCAAAAAAAAGTTTGTCCTATTCATTTCCGGTAAACAAATTACCGTTTACCAGACGCTTGATACCGTTCACCGGAAGCTCAGTATAAGGCCCAGCGGATACTGGCTCGCTTTACGGCCCCATTTGTAACAACTTGACTTCTCGGTATAGAAAAACGGACCTGCTTCCCCTTTGGGAAACAGGTCCGTTTTCAATTATCTTTGGCCAATTTGGATAAGGCCCTCGAAGATCATCGGAATCCTAGCGATCAAACTCCGCCAGCGCCTCGCCCAAAAGCCTCAGACCCTCACGCAGAACGTCCTCGCTCGCGCAGTAGCCCAGGCGTGCGCCACGGGGAAGCTCAAAGCGGCTGCCGGGTACCAGCAGCACTCCCCTCTCGGACAGCAGGCGCTTGCAGAACTCCTCGTCGTCCTCGGGAATATCCAGCTGGATAAACGAGGTAGACACGCCCTGCGGGGCCGTCCAGGAAACGCGATGCTGCGTATCGATCCAAGCCTGCGCGATATCGCGGTTGCCAAACACGATCTTGCGATTGCGCTCGAGGATTTTGTCCTTGTGCTCGAGCACATAGGTCGCCAGGGCGTCGTTGAACACGCCGCCGCAGATCATAGTGTAATCGCGATAGGTACGGATGCGGTTGGACACCTCTTCGTCGGCCACGACCCAGCCCACGCGGGCCGCAGGCGTCGAATAGGTCTTCGACAACGAGTTGGTGACAATGGCCCTCTCGTACACGTCGACCATCGACATGAAGGACTCGGTGTTCTCGAGGGGCAAGTACACCTCGTCGCACAGCACATAGGCGCCCACCGAGCGGGCGATCTCGGCAATCTGTCCGAGCGTATCGGCATCAAGCACCGTACCGATGGGGTTCGATGCGTTGTTGATGCAGATGAGCCTGGTATTGGGACGGACCAAGCGCTTGAGTTCCTCGATATCGGGCTTCCAGCCGAGTTCCTCGCGAAGCTCCCAATACTCGACCTCGGCGCCCAGCGTGCGTGGAATCTCGTAGAGTGGCGCGTAGGTGGGCCACTCGGCGATAACGTGGTCGCCGGGCTCGACCACAGCCATGATGGCGTTGAGGTTAGCGCCCGTGCAGCCATTGGTCTGCAGAATGTGATCGGGATTGACCTCGCGACGATACAGCTTGGCAACCTCGGCCTTAAATTCCGGCGAGCCCTCGATCCAGCCGTAGTTCATCTTCTCGCGGTCCAGGCGCTCGTAGAACGTGGCGCCGTCCTGCTCATCGAGCGCGCGCAGCTCGCCCATGGTGAGCGACGAGATCGTCGACTGGGCGATGTCCCACGTGGCACTCTTCTCCCAAACGTTGAGCCATTCCTCAACGCCAATCGTCTTGATGTCCATGGCCAAGCTCCTTACAAAAGCAGTCATCCAATCGTGTTGACGTTCCTCATACAAGATTGGGGCGGTGCGAAAACCCGCACCGCCCCAATGGGAGACATCTAATGGCAGCTAGATGTATGTATTATGACCTGTACGGGTCCTTGAAGACCTTAGAGGTCCTCGCGCCAGAAGGGCATGCTCATGCAGCGCGGGCCGCCGCGGCCGCGGGAGAGCTCGGCGGAGGGCACGACGAGAAGGTCCAGGCCCTCCTTGTACAGCACGTCGTTGGTGACGGTGTTGCGGGCGTAGACGCAGATCTTGCCGGGCTCGACGCACAGGGTGTTGGAGCCGTCGTTCCACTGCTCGCGGGAGGCCGCGATCGGGTCGCCGCCGCCGCAGGGGATCAGCTTGACCTGGTCGACGCCGGTGGCGTCCTCCAGGACGTGCTCGAGGGTGTCCTCGATCAGGCGGATGTTCACGTCGCCCGGGTTCTTGCCGGCGGTCAGCTCGTAGACGCGCAGGGTGCCCATGATGGCGGGGTGGATCGTGAACTTATCGACGTCGATCTGGGTGAAGACCGTGTCGAGGTGCATGAAGGCGCGCGAGACCGGGATGTCGAAGGCCAGGATGCGCTCGACCTTGGAGTCGGAGTTCCAGAAGATGTTCTGGGCCATGACGTCGATCGCGGCGGCCTGGGTGCGCTGGGAGATGCCGACGGCGAGGGTCTTCTCGTTGATGTTCAGCACGTCGCCGCCCTCGGTGTGGAACTGGCAGTCGCGGCGGAAGTACAGCGAGACGTCCTTGTAGTCGGGGTGGTACTTGAAGACGTACTTGCCGTACAGGGTCTCGCGGTTGCGGGTGACCGAGTACATGCGGTTGAGGTTGACGCCCTCGCCGACGACCGCGAACGGGTCGCGGGTGAAGTAGAGGTTGGGCATCGGGTCGATGATCAGGTCGGACTCGGACTCGGAGTTGACCAGGGAGTCGAGGGTCGTGGACGCCGTGAGGGGCATGTCGATCTCGGACTTGGTCATGCCGGCCATGGTCTTCTTGACGAACTCGAGGTTGTCCTCGATGGAGTCCAGCTTCTCGCGGACGATCTGCGGCATGTGCTGGCCGCGGATGCCGGCCTCGGCGATGTACTGGTCGGTGAACTCGGCGCGGGCGCCGGGGACCTGGTCGAACACCTCGGCGACGAGGTTCTCGAGATAGAGGACCTCCACGCCCTGGTCCCTCAGGATCTGGGCGAAGGTGTCGTGCTCCTGCTGCGCGACCTCCAGGAACGGGACGTCGTCGAACAGGAGTCGCTCGAGCTCGTCGGGCGGCAGGTTGAGGAGCTCGTCGCCGGGACGGTGCAGGCAGACCTTCCTGAGCTTGCCGATCTCGGAAGGCACGTGCAGACCTTTCGTCATGGCCTCCTACCTTTCTTTCGGGCCTTACTGGCCGAATGTATCAGCGCCCCTCCGTATGGGACGCTGCTTGCTGACAGCTCTAGTTATATCCAAAAACCACCTGCAATTCCACCTCGCCCCCGAACGGTCAGCAAAGTGCAATGAACGGTATATCGCATATGATTCCCCCATGATGCACTTCGGTTCTCTAAAGCATGTTTTCAAAGGTAAATGTTCTTTTTTCTAAGGAATTAAGCTAGATTGCACAAATATTTTCATGTTTAGGAATTGCATAGCTAAAACGGTTTTCTGCATATATATGTCGTTTGTCCATGATTCAATTTGGATTCGATTATATTCAGCTCGCAATCATTCTTATTCATACATCCTCACCAATTGAGTATGGATATAGATTGTTTCTAAACGAGTTGGGCAGTTAGTTGCATGCCTTGGCAGCGTAAGAAGTAGGTAAAGATACCGTTCGCGCGATGCGTCCGTGCCACAGGTCGACTAAATTGAGACAATAGAGAATAGTGTTAGGCTACCGTCCCCCGTAGGGACTGAACGGACAGATGCATATGCCGAGCAAAATCGAAAAGAAGCAAGCCGCCGCAAAGCTGCGCAAACCGCCGCGCGACTTCTCGTACACGCAAAACCGAGAGCTCAGCTGGCTACGCTTTGATAACCGCGTGCTCGACGAAGCCTTCGACGAAACCGTTCCGTTATTCGAGCGACTAAAGTTCGTCTCGATCTTCGAGTCCAACCTCGACGAGTTCCTTATGGTGCGCGTGGGCGGCCTGTCCGATCTGGCGGAGCTCAAAAAACAACCTGTCGACAACAAGAGCAATATGACCGCCTCCGAACAGGTCGATGCTGTCATGGCCGAAATGCCCGGGCTCCTTACCCGTTGGGAGTCCATCTTTAAGAGCATCGAGGGCAAGCTCGACACCTTGGGCGTTCACCGCGCCCGCATCGATTCGCTTACGCCCGAGGAGCGCACCTTCGTAACCCGCTACTTCCAGGCCTACGTGTCGCCGGTCATCTCGCCGCTGGTCATCGATCCGCGCCACCCCTTCCCCAACCTGCGCAACGGCGCGCTCTATCTGGCCTGTGGTCTGGACGGCGCCACCGACGAGGAGAGCCTGCTGGGCCTTATCGAGATCCCCGCCTCGATGAACCGCGTGGTCGAGATTCCCTCGCCCACCGGCACCTACTCCTACATCTTGCTCGAGGACGTCATCCTCGCCTGCCTGGACAGCTGCTTTGGCTCCTATAGGCCGCTGGATCGTGCGCTGATCCGCGTCACCCGCAACGCCGACATCGATCCAGACGGCGAGGGCGTCGAAGAGGAAGAGGACTACCGCCAGCACATGAAGCGCATCCTCAAGAAGCGCCTGCGTCTGCAGCCGGTAGTGCTCGCGGTCTCGGGGTCGCTCGAGAAGGCGACGCTCAAGACCATCCGCAAGGCGCTCGAGCTTTCGCGCCGCTCTGTCTTTACCTGCGATATCCCGCTCGACCTAGGCTACGTCTTTGGCATTGAGGGCAAGATTCCCGAGCACCTGCGCAACGAGCTGCTCTTTACGCCGTTTAGGCCGCAGCCCAATCCCAACATCGACATGACCCGCTCCATCCGCGAGCAGGTGCTGCAGCACGACAAGCTGCTCTTTTATCCCTACGAGGCCATGAACCCGTTCTTGGACCTGGTGCACGAGGCCGCCTACGACCCCGAGTGCATCTCGCTGCGCATCACACTCTACCGCGTGGCCAAGCAGAGCCGCCTGTGCGAGTCGCTGATCGATGCTGCCGAGAACGGCAAAGAGGTCACGGTGCTCATGGAACTTCGTGCCCGCTTTGACGAGCAGAACAACATCGAGTGGGCCGAGCGTCTGGAAGAGGCGGGCTGCACCGTCATCTATGGTTCCGAGGGCTTTAAATGCCACTCAAAGATCTGCCAGCTCACCTATCGCGAGGGCATGGCGCTCACCCGCCTCACGCTTTTGGGCACCGGCAACTTTAACGAAAAGACGGCCAAACTCTACAGCGACTTTATGCTCATGACAGCCCATCCCGGCATCGGTGAAGACGCCAACCTGTTCTTCCGCAATCTTTCGCTGGGCAACCTGCGCGGCGACTACCGCTTCCTGGGTGTGGCGCCCGTCGGACTGAAACCGCTCATCATGCGCGGGCTTGACCGCGAGATTCAGCGCGCCCTTGCCGGCGAGCCCGCCCGCGTGTTCTTTAAGCTCAACTCGCTGACCGACCGCGAGGTTATCGACAAGATCGCCGAGGCATCGTGTGCCGGCGTGCGCGTAGACATGATCATCCGCGGCATCTCGTGCCTCAAGCCCGGTATTCCGGGCAAGACCGAGAACGTGCATGTCCGCTCCATCGTCGGACGCTTTTTGGAGCACGCGCGCGTCTATGCTTTCGGCGTGGACTCGGACATGATTTACCTGAGCTCGGCAGACATGATGACGCGCAACACCGAGCACCGCGTGGAGATCGCCTTCCCCGTGCTCGACCCCACCTGCCGCGCCCTGGTGCACGAGTACATGGGCATGCAACTGCGCGACAACGTGAAGGCACGCAGTCTGACGAGTGACGGCACCTGGGTTCCCGTGGAGCGCAAAGAGGGCGAGAAGCCCTTCAACTCGCAGGAAGCTCTGCTGGAGCGTGCCTATCGCAACGCCGAGGCCGCCGCGCAGCAGCGTGCGCAGGAGAAGGAACGTGTGGCCGAAGAAGCTATTCAGGCCGAGATTGAACATGGAGCAGCTGCCAAACCGGAAGCGGTTGCCGCTCCCCCGGCGAATGAGCCCGAGGCTGCCGCAGAGCCCGCCGTGGAGAAAGCGCCCGAGCCCGCTACCGCGACTCCGGAGCCCGCCGCCGAGGCAAAGCCCGCCCCTGCTCCTGAGCCGCAGCCGGCCACTACCGAAGTTCAGAAGGTCCAGGCGACCGTCATTGAGCCCGAGCCCGCACCTGCACCTCAGCCCGAGCCGCAGGTCACCAAGCCCGCACCCGAAGCGAGCGCCCGTCGCGATAAGCCCGCCGGCAAGACCAAGGCCATCGCGCGCCATCGCCCCGGTCGCGTGCGCATGGGCCTGGGCCTGATCGGCCTGGGTCTTAAGACGCTCATTACCGGCAAGACGAAATAGTCGTTTGTAGAAGCAGTTTGTAGAAGCGCCCCGCATTTGAGGAAAGCCTCGGATGCGGGGCGCTTTTCCCTGCTACCATGGTGCGAGCAACAACGCGAATGACAGGCAGGAATATGAAGCTCACTATAGAATCGATGACCTACGGCGCCGACGGGCTGGCGCACGCCGACAACGGCAAGGCCGTCTTTGTGCAGGGCGCCGTGGCAGGCGACACCGTCGAGGCCGAGGTCGTACAGGACGGCAAGTCGTTCATGCGTGCCCGCACCACCGAGATTCTGGAGCCAAGCCCCGATCGCATTCAGCCTCCCTGCCCCTTCGTGGGCATCTGCGGCGGCTGCTCGTGGGGCAATCTCTCACGCACGGCACAGCTCGCCGCCAAGGAGCAAAACCTGCGCTCCACGCTCGAGCGCATCGGCAAGTTCGCTCCTGAGCAGGTCGATGAGTTGGTACAGCCCATCTGCCACACCAAGGACGACTGGGGCTACCGCAATAAAATCGAGCTCGAACCGACCGTCGTCAACGGTCGCGTGCGCCTTGGCATGCACGGCGTCGACCCCAGCAAGATCGTGACCGTCGATTCGTGCCCGCTGTTCGATAAGCGTTTTCCCAAGGCGCTCAAGTCAGTCGTCGGCGCGCTCAACTATCTGAGCGGCAGCCACAACCTGGGTCTGGAGCGCGTGGGCATTCGTGCCTCGCGTCGCACCAAGGCACTCGAGGTCGCGCTTTGGACGCCCACAGGCTCTTTTCCGCGCTCGCAGGTCTCCCGCGTGCTGGCGGACGCCGCTCATCCCACGAGCATCGTGCGCGTGATGAGCAAGGGCGAAAAGAAGGCCCGCCGTGTCTCCAAGGTCGAAATGCTCGCCGGAGAGGGCTCATGGACCGAGAATATCGCCGAGGGTCAGATGCGCTTGTCTGCCCCGTCTTTTTTCCAGGTCAACACCAAGGGTGCCGAGATTTTGATCGAGCTTGTCATGGAAGCGCTCGACCCGCAGGAAGACGAGCTTGCCGTGGACCTGTACTGCGGTGCCGGCACTTTTACCCTGCCGCTTGCCCGCCGCTGCGACTTTGTCGCTGCCGTCGAGGCCTACGGCCCCGCCGTGCGCGATCTACGCCGTAACCTGGAAATCAACAAGCTTGATAACGTCGACGTCATTGGCGGAGACGCGGTGCGCGAGTTCCCCGACCAGGATGCCGACATCTTGGTGGTCGACCCGCCGCGCGCAGGCCTCGCCCCCGAGGCGATCGGCCTTATCGCCAGCACGAGTGCCCGCGATGTCGCCTACGTGAGCTGCGACCCGGCCACCCTGGCGCGCGATCTCAAACGCTTTGTCGAAGAAGGCACCTTCTCCCCCGTAAAGATCACGCCAGTCGACCTGTTCCCGCAAACCTTCCACTGCGAGACCGTCGTCCACCTTAGGCGCAACTAGACTATTTGCTCAAGACCACGCCCGATGATTTTTCTGGGACGGGGATAAAAATAAATTTGCTCCGAATGATTATTTAATCCCCGTCCCGAAATTGAACCGCCCCCTCATTTCTTTCAGCGCCGCCCGAGAAAGCTAAACGCCTTCTGGCAGGTTGTCCCGGGCCGAGGGCGGCCACCTTGATCGCCCTCGGCCCTCACCCACCTCAACTGCTCCTCAATTACATAGAGCTGGTCGAAAAGAGCGCAGGCTAGCGGGCGCCTTCCTCATCGTCGTTGGGACGGTAGGTGATGAACTCGATAACAAAGGCCAGGACGGCAGAGACGAGCTCGGCGATGATCGCGTAGATCATGTGGGAGATCCCGGCGCCACCAGGGGTCCCGTCGATGAAGTTGAGCAGGTTGAAGACGCCGAGGCCGCCCGAGATGTACATGAGGGCGCCCGTCATTCCCACGACGGCGCCGCCCACGGCGGAACTCAGGCATGCCACGACGAATGCGCGCTTGTTGGGGAGGGCGATGCCGTAGATGCCCGGCTCGGTGACGCCGAAGAAGAAGGCGGAGATCATCGCGGGAAGGGCAATGCCGCGGAAGCGCTCGTCCTTGTTTCTGAGGTACATGGCAAAGATGACCGCTCCGAGCGCGAACCCGTGGCCGATGGTGGCGGCGAGCACGCTGTCGTGGCCGAGGGTGTTCAGGTTCATGATGGAGATGGGAATGAGGCTCCAGTGGAAGCCAAAGATGACGAGACACATCCACAGTCCGCCGACCAGGGCGCTGCCCAGGACGGAACCAACCACGGGAAGCTGGAAGATGAACGAGAACGCCGCGCTCAGCAGGTTGGTGATGAGGGTGGCCACCGGGCCGATGACGAGGTAGCCCAAGACGATGGAGACCGTCATCGTGGCGAGCGGGACGAGGAACATCTTGAGCGCAACCGGCATCCAGCTCTTGAGCCAGCGCTCAAGGATAGAGCCGAACCACACCATGAGAAGGACGGGGATCACCGAGCTCACGTAGCCGGACACGGGCATGATGATGGGGAGCCCGAGGGCGGTGGCGTACCACGAGAACGTGCCAGCCACGCCGAGGTCGATGCTGCCGAGCGCCTCACCCGAGGTCAGGGCGACCATCGTCGGGTAGAGGAGCGCCACGCCGATTGCCACGCCGGTGAACTCGTTCATGCGGAACTTGCGCGCGGCACTGAATGCCAGGGCGACGGGGAGGAAGTAGAAGAAGCCGTCAGCCACGGTGTAGAGCAGCGTGTAGAGGCCGTCGTTTGCAAAGGCCGGGACGAAGTAGGTGATGAGGGCAAGCAGTCCCTTCATGATGCCTGCGGCGGCAAGCGGTCCCAGGATGGGCTGGAAGATGCCAGAGATGAGGTCGATGATGACGGAGGCAACGGTCTTATCGCCCTGGGGCTCGTCGTCGGCGCTTGCGCCGCCCGAGAAGTTGCCGGCCTCCAGGACCGCGTCGTAGACGTCCTCGACGATGTTACCCACGACCACCTGGTACTGGCCGTTGGCCTGGATGACCTGGATGACGCCCTTGAGGGCCTCGATCTTGGCAGTGTTGGCGCGGGACTCGTCCTTGAGTTTGAAGCGCACGCGCGTGATGCAGTGCGCGACGCTGGCGACGTTCTCTGTGCCGCCTACGTTCTCGAGTATGGATCTGGCCAGGTCGTCGTATTTTTCTGCCATTATTTTCTCCTTAGTGATATTACCCGGGTGGTTAGCCCAGGTCGCCTCCGTTGGTGGCGATGGCCTGTTGATACCAGTAGAAGCTCTTCTTGCGCCTGCGCTCGAGCGTGCCGTTGCCCAGATTGTCGCGGTCTACGTAGATGAAGCCGTAGCGCTTCTCCATCTCGCCGGAGCCCGCGCTCACGAGGTCGATCGGCCCCCAGGTGGTGTAGCCGAGCATCTCGACGCCGTCCTGTTCAATGGCATCGCGCATGGCCTCGATGTGCTCGCGCAGGTAGGCGATGCGGTAGTCGTCCTCGATCGTGCCGTCGGGAAGCACCTCGTCATAGGCGCCGAGGCCGTTCTCCACCACAAAGAGCGGCTTCTGGTAGCGGTCCCAGAGGTCGTTGATCGTGATGCGGAATCCCAGCGGGTCGATGACCCAGCCCCAGTCGCTCGTGCGCACGTAGGGGTTTTCCACGCCGGCGAAGGCGTTGCCCTCGGCGACGCCACCCACGGAGTCGGGGTCGCCCGCGGTGCAGCGCGAGGAGTAGTAGCTAAACGAGATGAAGTCGACGGTGTTCTCCGCAAGGATGCGCTCGTCTTCGGCGGTCATGCCCACGTCGATGCCCTCGCGCTCGAGCATCTTGAGCGCGTAGCCGGGGTAGTGCCCGCGTGCCTGCACGTCCACGAAGAAGAGGTCCTCCTGGTTCTTGACCTGCGCTGCGCGAACGTCCTCGGGACGACAGGAGTAGGGGTAGTAGCTTCCCGCGGCGAGCATGCAGCCTACCTTGTTCTCCGGGTCGACTTCGTGGGCGATCTTGGTGGCCCAGGCGCTCGCCACGAGCTCGTTGTGCGCGGCGCGGTACTCGGCCTCGCGGGCATTCTCCCCGGGCTCGAGGACGATGCCGGCACCCATGAAGGGACGGTGCAAGATCATGTTCATCTCGTTGAACGTGATCCACCAATGCACGAGGCCGCGGTAGCGGTTGAAGAGCACCTTCACGAGCCGCTTGTAGAGCTCGATGAGGGCGCGGTTTCGCCAGGCGCCGTACTTCTTGACGAGGTGGATGGGGCAGTCGAAGTGCGTGATGGTCACGAGGGGCTCGATCCCGTGCTCGCGGCAGCAGCGGAACACGTCCTCGTAGAAGGCGAGCCCGGCCTCGTTGGGCTCCTCCTCGTCGCCGTTGGGGAAGATGCGGCTCCAGGCGATGGAGAGGCGAAAGACCTTGAAGCCCATCTCCGCGAAGAGGGCTATGTCCTCGCGGTAGTGGTGGTAGAAGTCGATGCCCGTCTGGGCCGGGTAGTAGTACCCGGGCTCAAAGTCGAGCATGCGCCTCAGGCCGCGGCTTACGTCGTTGCGCTCCGGCCCGTGTGGGATGACGTCGACATTGGCAAGGCCGCGGCCGCCCTCGTCATAACCTCCCTCGCATTGGTTGGCAGCGGTGGCTCCTCCCCAAAGGAACCCTTTTGGAAATGGCATGGTGCCTCCTTCTCTCTGGCGCCCCCCATCTCTGCGGGGGACGCTTTATAACGTCCTTGCGACCTCACGCGCCGGGCCCGTGGCCCTTTCCCTGATGCGCGCGGGCCGCCCGTGAAGGGGTGACTAGCTGACGGCTTGTCCTGCGGCGGCGCGACGTGCCTCCCGGCCTCCAAGCAAGGAGGGGACCTGCGCCAGGCACACGCCGGCGAGGATGATGGCGACGCCCAGCCACTCGACGACGCCGAGCGGCTCGCCGAGGACGATCATGGCGATGAGCAGGCCGGCGGGGAGTTCCGCGGCGGCCATGACAGTGGAGAGGCCTGCGGGCAGGTGCGGAGAGCCCATGCCGAAGAGCAGGACCGGGCAGAGCATGCCAAAGAAGCCGGCGATGACGGCAAAGGGCAGGATGCCCTGGGCGAGGACGCCCGAGACGACGTAGTCCGGACATACCGTGAGCGACATGACCACGGAGCCCGCGCACACGATGACGCCACGCTGCTCGGACGAGCAGGGGGCCTCGACCTTGCCGGAGAGGGTGACAAAGAGGGAGCAGGACACGGCCGCCCCTAGCGCGCAGAGCAGGGCCACGGGGTCGTACCCGGTGATGCCGGTCTTGTAGACGCCGCTGGCGAACACCGTTCCGAAGACGATGACCAGGGCGGAGACCACTTGGAGGAGCCTCGGCGGCCGGCGCGTCATGACGGTCTGCCACACGAGCCCCAGCCACGTGAACTGGAAGAGGAGCGTGAGCGCCACCGGGGCGGGCAGCACGCTCATGGCGTAGCAGTAGAGGATTGAGGTGAGGCAGGTGAGGGCTCCCAGACCCATGAGCTTGAGGGCGAGCTTCCAGCCCACGCGCTGCCAGCGGTGCCCGAGTGCGTGCCCTGCGAGCGTGGCGAGGGCGAAGAAGAGGCAGCCGAACCACGCCTGGCTCGCCACCACCTGTGCCGAGGTGAAGCCCGCGGCGTAGGCGAGCTTGTAGGTCGTGGCCATCGCGCCGTAGCAGGCGCCGCCCGCAAAGACCTGGAGCGCCGCCTTGGCCTGGCCCGCGCCCGTGGCTCCTGCCCCGGCGGCCTGTTGCTTGATTGTGTTTGTTCCTGCCATTAGGCTCCCTTCCGTCTGCTGTCTTGCAGATGCACGTCTCGTGCGTCTGTTCCCTGCAGTCGGAAGGTGGGCTCGTGCGGTCTTCTGGCGGTGCATGTGGTACCTGCTGCCAAGACGAAAAAAGCCACGCAACCGACTGCTCGGTTGCGTGGCAAAAAGGTGGCTAGCGCCCAGAAAAGTCCACGCGTTTTTAGACGGAGAGAAAATACTACAACAGAAGAGGTGCTGTCAAGAAAAGCCGAGGAAAAAAGTGAGCCTCTGCCCGCCGCACCTGTGGCGGTCGTTCCCCGAACGGGGCGGTGCTGTTGGGGGTTGTCTCGATCTGTAACAGTAAGACCCGGTTTTGGTCCGTAGATGTTACAGATTTAGACGTTTTGTCGGGGCGGTCTCCGTTTGTCTTGATCTGTAACAGTTAGGGGTCAAAAGTGGGTCTAGATGTTACAGATTGAGATTGTTGAGGATGGGTGAGGGCAGCTAATTCGGACGGGGCTATTTTAAACATTGGGAAATCGAGCGTGGCAAGCGGAGGTCTTCGGGGTATAAGACGGCTAATTGTATGCCGCCTATGAAAGGAACCCTCATGCCCAGCGTTGCCGTTCTCGCCGCCGATGGCTTTGAAACTATTGAATGCTTGACCATGGTCGACGTCATGCGTCGCGGCGGCGTGCGTGCCACACTCGTCTCGATCATGCCCACGCGTGAGGTCGTAAGTTCGCTGCAAATCCCCGTGACCTGCGATGCGCTCTTTGATGAGATCGACTTTGACGAGTACGACTGTGTCGTGCTGCCCGGCGGCCTACCCGGTGCTACCAACCTGCGCGCCGATCAGCGCGTCTGCGACGTGGTCCGCGAGTTCGCCGCAACCAAGCACGTCGCCGCCATCTGCGCCGCCCCGTTTATCCTGGGCGAGCTCGACGTGCTCGAGGGGCGCCACGCCACGTGCTTCCCTGGCTTTGAGAAAAGCTTCCCCGAAGGCGCCTATACCGGCGAGAAGGTCACGCAAGACGGCAACATCATCACCGCTAGCGGCATGGCCCAGTCGCTCCCCTTTGCGCTTGAGCTGCTGCGCACGCTCGCCGGCGACAAGGCCGTCGAGAAAGTCGCCGAGGGCATTCAGCTATGATTTTGGCTTCGCAATCACCACGCCGCATCGAGTTGATGCACGAGGCGGGCTATGACATTCGCATCATTCCTGCCGATATCGACGAAACGCCGTTTGATGGCGAGGCCCCGCTTACGCTCGTTGAACGCTTAGCACGCGCAAAAGCCGCCGCCGTTGCCGCCGAGCATGCCGAGCCCAATGAGTTGACGGTCGCGGCCGACACCATCGTCACCTTTGACGGCAAGATTCTGGGCAAGCCGGCAACCGAGGACGAGGCGCGCACCATGCTCCGTGAGCTTTCGGGCCGCACGCACCAGGTCGCAACCGGCGTCTGCATCGTTAAGGCAGGCGATACGGCCGCCCCGCATGCCGCCGAAAGCCTGTCCTTTGTCGATGTGACCGACGTGACGTTCTACGAGCTCAGCGACGAGCAGATCGAGCACTACGTCGCCTCGGGTGAGCCCATGGACAAGGCCGGCGCCTACGGCATTCAGGGCACAGGCGGACGCATGCTCGTGCACGATATTTCGGGCGACTTCTATAACGTGGTGGGCCTACCCATCGCCCGCGTCGCGCGCGCGATTCAAAAACTCTCGTAATTGCATCTGGCGCTGGGTATTCCCCAGCGCCTACAATTTTGGCGTACCGTACGGATCCCGACCGGGCACAAGGCGCGGCGGAAAACCGATAGGAGTTAAACATGGATACACTGCTCGAGGCCATTGACGTCTGCGATGTCGATGGCTTTTGCTATGGCAACTATACGGACGAGGAGGCCGGCACTGGTTGCACCGTAATCGTGGCACCCGAGGGCGCCACCGGCGGCGTTGACGTTCGCGGCGGTGCTCCAGCATCGCGCGAGACCGACCTGCTGCGACCCGAGAACACCGTCGACAAGGTCCACGCCGTCTGCCTTTCGGGCGGATCGGCCTTTGGCCTCGAATCTGCAAGCGGCGTCGCTCGCGAGCTTGAGAGCCGCGGCATCGGCCTTCCCGTCGGCCCCACGCAGGTGCCTATCGTGTGCTCCAGCTGTATCTTCGACCTCGCCTTTGGCGACCCCACCGTGCGCCCCGACATTGAGGCCGGCATCGCCGCCGTGCGCGAAGCACTCGACCACACCCCCACCAAGCTCGAACAGGGCAACGTGGGCGCCGGCACGGGCGCTACCGTGGGTAAGCTCATGGGCCCCGCTACCTGCATGAAGGCCGGCCTTGGCGCTGCCGCTTTGGCTCTCGGCCCCATCAAGGTGGGCGCCGTGGTCTCGGTCAACGCCTGCGGCAACGTTGTCGACCCCTTCACCGGCGAGTGGGTTGCCGGTATGCGCGCCGCAGCCGATAGCGACCAAATCGTCGACATGGAACTCGCAGCCTTTACTGCCGCCGGATCCATGCAGATGCCGCTCGACCGCACCAACACCACCATCAGCTGCATCGTCACCAACGTGGAACTCACTAAGGCACAAGCCACCAAGGTCTCCCAGATGGCCGCAGACGCCTACGCACACGCCATCCGCCCCACACACACCACCAACGACGGCGACACCATCTACACCCTCGCCAGCGGCAAACTGGGCGCCCAGGCAAGCGCCGCCATTCCCCTAGACCTGCTGGGCATGCTCGCCGTAAGGGCCTTGGAAACCGCCATCGTAAACGGAGCCAAAACTGCCAAAACCTCCCACGGCATCCCCGGCGCCGCAAAGTAAACTAGCTCGTCCGGTTGCCCGGTGGGTCTTGGCTATGTTTGCTGCTCTACAGTCCTATGCAAGACGAAGGCCACATTAAGTGACCTTCTTTGCATGCGGAACTCGCGACAAACGTAATGCCCGCCCGCCTCCGACCGACTACCAACTTAATTCTTTTCAGCCCAGGCCCCTGTGTACCGCGCGTCGAAGATCTTCAAATTCAAATAAACTGACAATCGATTCTTATAGCAGAGGCCCCTTGGCCTTTAGCTTGATACAAGTTCCGCACGAGCCGGAAAGCACTAAATGTGCTTTCCGTGCGAGCAGGACTGTTCGCAGTAGCAAGCTAAAGGCCAAGGGGCCCAGTCAACCTATCAGCAGCGATTACTCAGCAGCTAGTTGAATTTGAAGATCTTTGAGGCAAGACGGTATAGGCCGAGTGTGGTTTTGTCTCCGGCCCGTCCGCGCAGATTGGTGAAGAACCCGACCACGCCGTAGCGGGCACGACGATACATGCGCTCGTCGTAGGCCTTCAAATCATTCCACAGCATCTTTAGGCGCTCGTCGGCGCAATCTTCCTCGGAAAGCTTGGTGAGAACCGAGCAGATCGCCATCATCATGGTGAAGTAGCCCATCATGTACGAACGCAGGCGCGACGACTCGACATCGCTGTACAGGTGGTACGACTCCATCATGATACGCGTAACACGGAACTGCTGGTCCAGACGCTTGACCATCGTTGCCTCGTTGACGCTCTGACCTTCGCGACCGATAAAGTAGCGGTAGAGGTCGATGTCGGCGTAGTACATGGTCTTGCAACGCGGCAGCGGCACGTAGGCGTAGATGTTGTCCACATAGAACGTGTGCGGCGGCATGGAAAGGTTGGACTCGCGCAGCACATCCGTGCGATAGCACAGGCTGTGCATGAGTAGGTTCTGGTCCAGGCGGAAATGACCGATCTGATCCCAAGAGAAAATCTTTTTGCGCGGCAGGGCAAACTTGTAGCCAATAGCGGTATGCGTGCCCTCGTAAACCTTCTCGTACACGTAGTTCGAGATAAACAGGTCGACGCGCTGGTCGCGCTCCTCAAAGCCACGCAGAATCGACAGCATGGTCGAAAGCGCCGCACCGTCGAGCCAGTCGTCCGAGTCAACAACCTTGTAGTAGGTGCCCTGCGCCTCGCGCAAACCCGAAAGGACGGCGATACCGTGGCCGCCATTCTCCTGGTGCACCGCGCGGATGATACCGGGATAACGGGCCTCCCACTCGTCGGCCTTGGCGGCCGTCTCGTCCTTGGAGCCGTCGTCCACCACGATAATCTCGATATCGGTGGCGTAATTGCTCCCCTCCAAGATGGAGGTGATGCAATGGTCCATGTCCTTGGCGGCGTTATACGAGGGAATACCGAATGTTATGACTTTATGCATGGCAGGCGATAATCTCATCCGAAAGATCGAGGGCGGAATTGGTCACGGCGTCCATATCGTAGTAACGATACTCGGCCAGACGACCCACCGGGTGGAAGTTCGTCAGGTTCTGGACGCGCTCAAGATAGCGCTCATAGAGCTCACGGTTCTCGGGCTCAAGAATGGCGTAGTACGGCGTCTCGTCCGAGCCGGGCGTATAGGCCTTGGAGTACTCCTTCATGATGGTGGTCTTGCCGGGCAGGACCTGACCGGTCATGTTCTTGAACTCGGTGATGCGCGTGTAGTCCTCGCTCGTAGTGTAGTTGACGGTGCCCACGGGCTGGAACTGGTCCATATCGAGCGTCTCGAACTTCATATCGAGCGTGCGGTACGGCAACGCGCCCAAGTCGAGGTTGAACAGCTCATCGAGCGGACCGGTATAGACAATCTCGCCGCCGTAGACCTTGCCGTCGACCTTGACGGTGGTCTCGTCGATCTCAAAAAGATCGCGGGCGTCCACGTCGCAGAACACGTCAATCAGGTCGTGGTCGAGCATGTGCTCAAAGAGCACCGTGTAGCCCTCCTGCGGCATGCCCTGGAAGGGAGCTTGCGGGAAGTAGCGGTCATCATCGCCCACAAAGACGGGAACGCGGCCGGTGATCGAGGGGTCGATCTGATCGGGCGTCTGGCCCCACTGCTTCATGGTGTAATGCAAAAAGACGTTCTCGTAGACGTAATCGGCGACCTCGGCCAAGTCGGGGTCGTTCTTCTTACGCAGCTCCATAATGGGCACCTTGACATCCTTGCCAAAGGTCTCCACGAGCTTCTGATACAGCTCCTCGCCGCGCTCGTCACCAAAGGCGAGCTTGAGACTCGCATGGTTGAAGGGCACGGGCATAAGGGTACCGTTGATGTTGGCGAGCACCTTGTGCTGATAATCCGTCCACTTGGTAAAGCGCGACAGGAAATTGTGCACGCGCTCGTTAAAGGTGTGATAGATATGCGGACCGTACTCGTGGATCAGGATTCCGGCCTCGTCAGTGCAGTCATAGGCATTGCCCGCAATGTGGCTACGGCGCTCCAAAACGGCAACACGATAGCCGATGGTCTCGGCAAGACGGCGGGCGCAAACGGCACCGGCATATCCAGCACCGACGACAATCATGTCGTACGCGCCGGCGTTAAAGCCTTCAGGCAGGCCTGAGGTAATCTGCATCGATACTCCTTGTCAAAAGCCACGGGCTCGTTAGCTGGGCTTTTCTCGAACATTCTTCGAGACATATTTATCAGAGCGATTATAGCGCTAATGCGTCCTATAATGAGCTTGCCACACAAGGAAAGCTCAAGCGCCGCGGCGAACATTAACGTAAGGTAAACCCGCTAGCAGCGGGTTTATTCGTGAACAGCCGGGCGCCTGGAGCTTAGCGAAACGCTTGTAAGGAGTAACATGAGCGATTTCCTAAACCGTATGAAGTCTGCCGCCAAGGCCGACCTTAAGACGATCGTCCTGCCCGAGGGCGAAGATCCGCGCACTATCGTCGCGGCCACCAAAATCATCGAGGAGGGCCTGGCAAGGATCGTCATCCTGGGCAACCCCGACGAGATCAACGTTCCCGGCGCTACCGTCATCGACCCGCGCAATGCCGAGAAGCACGAGGAGTACGCGCAGAAGTTTGCCGAGCTCCGCGCCAAGAAGGGCGTTACCATCGAGCAGGCTCGCGCCCAGGTGATGGACGCCACCTACTTTGGCACCATGATGGTCAAGATGGGCGATGCCGACGGCCTGGTCTCCGGCGCCTGCCACTCCACCGCCGACACCCTGCGCCCTGCGCTTCAGATCCTCAAGACCGCCCCGGGCACCAAGCTGGTCTCGGCCTTCTTCGTGATGTGCACCGACACCCCGCAGTTCGGCACCGACGGCACGCTGATCTTCGCCGACTGCGGCCTCAACATCAACCCGTCCTCCGACGAGCTCTCCGAGATCGCCATCGCCTCCGCTCACTCTTGGTCCACCTTCATGGGCAACGTTGAGCCGCACGTGGCCATGCTCTCCTACTCCACCATGGGCTCCGCCGGCGGCGAGGTCGCCAAGAAGGTCCAGGAGGCCGTGAAATTCTGCAAGGAGAAGGCTCCCGAGCTCGCCATCGATGGCGACCTGCAGCTCGACGCCGCTATCGTCCCCACCGTCGCCCAGCTCAAGGCTCCCGGCTCCTCTGTCGCCGGCAAGGCCAACGTGCTCGTATTCCCCGACCTCGAGGCCGGCAACATCGGCTACAAGCTGGTCCAGCGCTTCGCCGGTGCTGACGCCTACGGCCCCATCCTGCAGGGCATCGCCAAGCCGGTCAACGACCTTTCGCGCGGCTGCTCTGCCGACGACATCGTGGGTGTCGTGGCCATCACCGCCGTCCAGGCTCAGATGGCTGAGTAGCGTACATATCCCCTCGGGACCCTACAGGGTAAAGCTCTGAAAACGTCCTCGGACATGTCGGAAGCCCCCGCTGCGCACTACGTGCGGCGGGGGCTTCCTCCATCCTGACGCTCCTATTTGGCAAGGTGTTTTTTAGAATCCATTTTGCGCTCGGCCTCGAAGGCCTGCCTGTCCCAATCGAGCGGAAGTCCGGCCTCGACCCATGCCTCGTAGGCCCTCCTTATGGGCTTGAGCTCCCTTTGGCCCCTCTCCAGCATCGAGATGTACTTCTCGCTGGTGCCCAGTATGGACGCCGCCCTCACCTGGCTGACCTTCGCCGCGCGCCTGGCCGCCACGAGCTCCGAGGCGTCCTCGGGCCTCCTGATCTCGTGCGGGCGCATCAGCGCCCGGTACGCCTCCCTGGCCACGTAGCGCTTGAGGCACCTCATGACCTCCCTGTCGCTCTTTCCCCGCCCCCTGGCCCTCTCGGCGTACTCGGCGGTCTCGGGGTCGCGCATGACCCTCTGCCTCGCGATCTCGTGCAGCGCGCTGTTCGCCTGCCGGTCGCCGCCCCTGTTGAGCCTGTGCCTCACGGTCTTGCCGCTCGAGGCGGGGATGGGGCAGGCCCCGCATATCGCCGCGAACGACGCCTCGGAGCGCAGCCTGCCCGGGTTGTCCCCGGCCGCGACCGCGAGCTTGGCCGCGCTCACGGGCCCGCACCCGTACATCGCCAGCAGCGCGGGGCAGTTCTCCTCCAGGGACGCCTCGATCGCGAGCTCCATGTCGAGCGCCGCGTCGCGCGCCGCCGCCCACAGGTCCGCCAGCGCGCCGAGCGCGGCGCCCAGCGCGCCCTCGGCGCGCACGGAGGGGAGCTCCTCCATCAGCCTCGGCCCTCCCATGCCGCGGAACCTCGACCTGAGCCCCTCCGGCGCGGTGGTGAGCAGCGACCTCGCGGTGTTGATCGCCGAGGTCCGCGCCTTCACCGCCCCGGAGCGCGCCGCGAGCATGCAGCGCACCCCGTCGACCCACCCGTCCTGGCTCTTGGGGGTCCCGAGCTTCGAGCCGGACATCGCCGCGCGGGCGGCCCTCTCCGCGTCCGCCTCGTCGCACTTCCCCTGCCCCGGGCGCCTCCTCTGCGTCCCCGCCGGGGAGAGCGCCTCGCGCACGGGCATCCCCAGCGACGCGAGGTGCCTGGTGAGGCCCGCCCCGTAGGACGACGTCCCCTCCATCGCGACGCAGGCCGGCTCCCCGGCCGCCGCGATCGCCCCGGCGAGCGCCTCGTATCCCGCCGCGTCGGCGGGGAACCGGCGGGACAGGACCCTGCGGCCCCTCCAGTCGAGGACGCACAGCCAGTGCGAGTCGGCGTGGGTGTCGACCCCGCAGAAGACCGGCCCGCGGGCGTCGGGTGTCGATTCGTTTTGCATGTCTCGCTCCGTTCTTTCCGTGCTCGACTGGACCGGGCAGACGGCACACTGACGGGGCGCGATAGAATGCGGTTGTTCGGGTCCGCGGTATCGCTCCATGCTCCTATTAGGTCATGCGGCGGTCTCGGCTCGCCGCGGCCCGCGCGGGACATGTCAGGAAACGAGGGCAGCCCTGTGGGCGCCAGCGGAATGTGGGGTCACCGCGCGGTCCGCATCTGATGGTGTCGACGTCAATGGTATACGGGTGCATCATCGACGTCTTCAATACAGAAAATATCAGTGCGGAATGTTTTCAGAGCTTTACCCTGCAGGGTCCCTGCCGCTACGTAGCAATTAGGGCATCTGGAGTGGACGGCGGCTTGGCTACGAGCTGGGGCTGAAAATCTGAATGAATGGGTGCCGTTGCTGGAGGGTCAAACGATGCAGATATGGTCACTTTGGGACCGAAATGTTGGCTGCGGTTCGATGTCTGGCCACCGGAAAGCGCGCCCCGGTTTGAAGGCGGATTGTGGGATGTAGCTTCCACTTGGGGGCTGTTTGGGAAACTGTGGGACGGAATTTTGCTTTATTGTGGGTCGCACTTTCCGCAACATGCCTCAACTGGAAAGCGTATCCCAGAATTTGCGCTCGAAATGGGATGGAGTTTCCGCCGTCCGCCTGTCAGCAAAAAGGCCTCCGGAGCTGTTGCTCTGGAGGCCTTTCGTTTAAATGCAAACGGGCACGTTAGTTGTTTGCGGTCAGGCGCTCGACGTCGTGAGCGATCATGTATTCCTCGTCAGTGGGGATGACCATGACCGTGACGGCGGAACCGGCGGCGCTGATGACCTGCGGGCCGTTGCCCACGGCCTCGCGGTTCTTGTTGTTGTCGATGCGTACGCCCAGCCACTCAAAGCAGTCGCAGAAGGCCTTGCGGATCGACCAGTCGTTCTCGCCGATGCCGGCGGTAAAGGTGATGGTGTCCACGCCCGCCATGGAAGCGATCATGGAGCCAGCCTGCTGCATGGCCTTGTAGGCGAACATATCGAAGGCAAGCAGGCAGCGCTCGTCGCCCTCGGAGGCGCGCGTGCGGATGTCGCGGGCGTCGTTGGAGATACCCGAAATGGCAAGCAGGCCGGACTGCTTGTTCATCATGTCGTCGACTTCCTGGTAGCTGTAACCGCCCTCGCGCTGCAGGTAGCATACGGTAGCCGGGTCAATGGAACCGCAGCGGGTACCCATCATCAGGCCGTCGAGCGGCGTGAGGCCCATCGTGGTGTCCCGGCACACGCCGTCCTCGATAGCAGCGAGCGAAGCACCGTTACCCAAATGGCACGAAAGCAGACGGTGGCAGCGCGAACCCAGGATCTCCTTGGCCATCATCCACTCATAGCGGTGGCTCGTGCCGTGGGCGCCGTACTTGCGCACGTGGTACTTGTCGCACACGTCCTTGGGCAGCGCGTAGGTATAGGCGACCTCGGGCATGGTCATGTGGAACGAGGTATCGAAGACGGCGACGTTGGGCAGCTCCGGATACTTCTCACGGCAATACTCAATCGCCGCGGCCTCGCCGTAGTTGTGCAGCGGGGCGAGCGGGGCTACCTCGAGAATCTTGGCCATAACCTCGTCGTCGACAACTGCGGAATCATCGAAGTGCCAGCCGCCCTGAACGATACGATGACCAATGCCATCAATCGTAAAGTCGGTCTTCCCAAGCTCCTCGAGCACACGTGCGATAGCCGAACGGTGATCCGGGAAGGGGACCTCCTCGGTTTGCTTGGCGCCACCGTTCTCGGAGTGGCCAAAGATGCCCATGTCCGAACCGATACGTTCGCAGTTGCCCTTGGCGAAAACCTCGCGGGTATCGGTATCCAAAAGCTGATATTTAAGGCTTGAGCTACCGGCGTTGACAACAAGTACGTTCATGAGACTCCTTTGCAGTGCAATACGGCCGACACAGACCTTTAAGGCGGCCGCATGTTAATAAGAAGTTATCATATCTTAATAAATAGCTATCAGCATATCGCCCAACGAGCGCAAAAGAGGGGCTGAACGGCACTTGGTCGTCCAACCCCTCCCCTCTTGCAATTACTTGCCGTTGACGATGCGCTCGACGTCGGAAGCGATCATGAACTCCTCGTCCGTAGGGATGACGAAAATCTTGACCTTGGAATCCTTAGCGGACAGGCACCAAGCGCCGTCGCCACGCAGGGCGTTACGGGCGTGATCCATCTTGACGCCCATAAAGGCCAGACGGTCGGCCACGCCGGCGCGAACGGCCGGAGCGTGCTCACCGATGCCGGCGGTGAAGACCAGGGTGTCCATGCCGCACATGGAAGTGGCCATCTCGGCAGCCTTGGCGGCAATCTTGTAGACAAACATGTCGAAGGCGAGCTGGGCCTCGGGGTCACCAGCAGCGGCGAGCTCCTCGACGTTACGGCAGTCGTTGGTCTTGCCACCGGTCACAGCCAAAAGGCCGGACTTCTTGTTCATCATCTCGTCGACCTCGTCGAAGGTGTAGCCACCCTCGCGCTGCAGGTAGCACACAGTAGCCGGGTCGATGGAGCCGCAGCGGGTGCCCATCATGACGCCGTCAAGCGGGGTGAGGCCCATGGTGGTGTCCATGCACTTGCCGTCCTCAATAGCACACAGGGAAGCGCCGGAACCGATATGACACACGACGACCTTGCGGGCCTCGCCGCTGGTCATCTCGGCGACCTTCTTGGAGATGTAACGGTAGCTGGTGCCGTGGGCGCCGTACTTACGGATGTGCAGCTTGTCGCAAACATCCTTGGGCAGGGCGTAAGTCTTGGCGACCTCGGGCATGTTGAAGTGGAAAGCGGTGTCGTAAACCGTGACGTTGGGCAGGTCGGGATACTGCTCCAGGCAGAACTCGATAACGTTGGCCTCGGGGTTGTTGTGGAGCGGGGCGAGCGGAGCGACCTCGCGGATCTTAGCGAGAACGTCCTCGTCGACGAGGGAGGAATCGCCAAAGTACCAACCGCCCTGAACGATGCGGTGGCCGATGCCCTCAATCTTGACGCCGTTGGCCTCGAGGTCCTTCAGGACGACCTCGATGGCGACCTTGTGGTCGGGGAACTCGATGTTCTCGGTCACTTTCTTGGAACCGTTGGCAGCGTGGGTGAAGGTACCGCCGGTAAAGCAGACGCGCTCGCAGGAGCCCTTTGCGGACACCTTGTGGGACTTGGTGTCGATGACCTGATACTTAAGGGTCGAAGATCCCGCGTTGACGACCAGAACGTTCATGTGTCTCCCTACTAACAGGCGGTGTGGCGCCGCCAGGTTACATACGTTTCAATAATAAACCCAAACGCCCTCGCGCTCGGGTTTATTGCGTTGATATATAAGTTATCGGTGCCTAAATACTCATGTCCTTTGGCTTGTAAGACGAAATAGCGCGGGAATATATACCAAAGAAGAAATCCCGAGCGCGACAAGCAATACGACTCGAATGCCCGCGATGTTGCTCAGCGCAGCATTAAACAAATAGAAAAGGATAGCTCCCACCGCCACCATCTGGCTTTGAACCGAAATCAATGAACAGCGCATCGAAGAATCGGCAACATTTTGAAAAATTGAGTATTTAATTGGAGCAAATAACGAGTAAGCGACCGTCTGCAGCACATAAAACACGGGCAGCAGATAGACCGGAGTAAAGGGAACCAAAAACAGAGCAGTCAGGAAAAGGCGCACGATGCCGCAAATACGCGCAAAACGGCCCTTGTCGACATGAACAATCACATTGGGCACAATAAGCCCCATGGAGGCCGAGGCAAGGAGCTGGACCGCAATGGTCACACCCGAAGCGACGGCATTCATTCCGCGACCCGCAAGCAACAGTGAGAAAAAGTCTTCCAGGGCGACAAAAGCAAACGCCTGAGAACAGTCCATGATGAACGCCGAACGAAGAATGCCATTGTACGCAATAGCGGCCCCGATTGTCTTCGGGCTCATTCCACGCTCAGGTGTCGCCGCAGTGCCCCCTCTTCGCATCTCAGGAATGCAGACAACGACAACCAACGTCAGCACCATTGCGATGATATCTGCCGAAAGACCAATGAGATATACACCGACAGACGAAATGAAACCGCCCACGCAAGCGGAGATGGCATAAGAGGCATAGAAAACAAATCGCTCAACGACATTAAGTCTTACGAGCTGGTCCTGAGAGACACTGTCAATGTAAATTGCTTCTATGGATCCGCTCACACATGCAACGGCAAAACCTTTGAGAGCAAACGCGCCGATTAAAAGCAGAGGAGAACGGACGAAAAGCAGGGCGGCGTAGTATCCAAGCATTCCCACGACGCCAACGAGACCGCTTGTCTTTCGTCCAAACCTATCAGCAATATAGCCAGTGGGAACTTCAAGGATGAACTTGCTCACTTGATATGCAATCATCATGCTAGAAATCGCTGCCATCGAAAGCCCGACGAACTCAAGGTAGACAGTTAGAAAATACAAGATGGTGCTGAAGTTCGACAGAAAAACGAACATCATATAAAGCAAAATCGTACGATTTTTCATGCTCCGCCCTCCAAGAGTCAATAACCCAAACCGAAATCTTGGAAAAGCATGAGGGCAAAGCCGTCAGTCATGTGTTACAAGGCGTCAACATTCACTTGACGACGCGAGACCAAATAGCCTCACGAAACGAGATGACGCAATAGGTGAAGAAATACCGTCTGGTGTCGATCGGTCCAGGCATTTTGTCGATAGCAAAAGTAGATGGGCAAGGCTACGTCATGCGAGCCTTCAATGGAGCACTCGCTCACTTCCAGTCCATCTGATGCGAGAGAAGAGCCAGAAAAGCTCAATATCAATCCCCCGGCTTGAAGAAACTCAGTCTGCGCCCTGTTTCCGTATTCGACATCGCGGAAGCGGAAATTAACCAGCTGGGCTTCGGGGCATTGATTGATTGCATTGAGACAGGGTGACAAATTAATTGGAACAGCGAGCCTGCCGCCTAGTAACTCACGAACGGTCATAGCATCCACAGATTGATGACCCGCTGGGCACGAAAGAACCTTGAGCTCCTTTTCACCCAAGTATTTCGAAGAAAGGACACTGTCCCTTGGTTCCTCAAATGAGATGGCCGCATCCGAAATGCCAAACACAAGCGATTCAAAGCATGTAGCCGTTGGCTGATGCCACACATCAAGGTGAATCTGAGGGTGCGAGCTTTCAAACGAGTCATACCAGTTTTCGGCAAAAAGACGCCCCCGTCCATGAAGGCAGGGGGCGTAAAGACGAAAGTGGCCGTCGGGCGAGACGCCGTCGTCCCTCGATTGAGCGTACTTTTTGAGATCGTCGACTTGTGCCAGGATCACACGTGCACGACGCGCAAACTCTCGGCCCGCAGGAGACAAAACGGCCTCCCCCGCCGATCGGTTGAGCAAAACGATCTGATACTCAGATTCCAACTTTTTGATTGCCGACGAAACGGCCTGCGGACTCACATGAACGGCGCGAGCTGCTTTGCGCACGCCGCCATAGTTCGCTACCGCTTGAAGGTATTCGAGCTGAGAAAGCTGCATAGACTACTCCAAAGGCAGCCAAGTCGACGGACTACGCGCCCTCAGATGAGGTTCTCGCCCAGGTTTTTGCCGCCGAGGACGTGCATGTGGAAGTGCATGACGGTCTGGCCGGCGTTGACGCCCTTGTTGGAGATGACGCGGAAACCGTCCTCCAAGCCCTTGGCCTTAGCGACCTCCTGGATGGCGTGAGCCATGGCGCCCATGGTCTCGGCAGGTACGTTGTCGGCGATGTCGCTGTAGTGCTTCTTGGGGATCACGAGCGTGTGGACCGGCGCCTGGGGATTGAGGTCGTCGAAGGCGATGACTTGGTCGTCCTCGTAAACGACGGTCGAGGGGATCTCGTGGTTGGCAATTTTGCAGAAGATGCAATCACACATGGTTGGTTCCTTTCTCGCAGACCAAGGTAATTATATTTGGTCGGGGTGGTTAGAACGAAAGGTTGTCGTCGGTGTTGGCGGCTTCGCC
Organism: uncultured Collinsella sp.; assembly: GCA_965141245.1. Taxonomy (GTDB): domain Bacteria; phylum Actinomycetota; class Coriobacteriia; order Coriobacteriales; family Coriobacteriaceae; genus Collinsella. The sequence goes on along the minus strand of CBCSLZ010000003.1, from coordinate 24,272 downwards.
GTCGGCGAGCACGTCGTTGCCGTCGACGTCCTTCAGGAGCACCGAGACCTTCTGCTCGGCATCGGACAAGCGGGTACGCAGGCTCTTGAGGAGCTCGACGCCGCGGGTATAGCTCTCAAGCGACTCCTCGAGCTCCATATCGCCCGACTCCAGGCTGCGGATAATAAGTTCCAACTCCTGCGAAGCCTGCTTGTACGTAAGCTGCTCGACCGGGGTCTTCTCTGCCATATCTGTTTCCTTTCCTAAAGGTTTATCACTATGAAACGCGGCCTACTCGACCGTATTGACCGTTGCTGCCACGTTGCCGTCTGCCATGCGCACACGAATGGCATCGCCGGGCTTAAAGGTCTTGGCGCTCGTAGCCACACCATCATCGCTGTACGCGATGGAATAGCCGCGGGCAAGCACCTTGAGCGGCGACAGGGCATCGAGCGACGCGGCAGCTCGGCCCAGGTCGGACGCAGGTTTGCTGAGCATCGTACGTCCCTGATGCTCCAGACGGGAACTCGCAAGCGTGAGCGCATGGTGCTTGCCATCGAGTCCCGAGGTGCTTGCAACCAGACGCTCGGGCAGGCGTTCAAAGCTGGATCGGAAAGTTCCGACCGAGCGCGTTATGGCACCGGACAAACGATCGGCCGTCAGGGCAAGCTCTGACTCACGACGCTCGACCATAAATGTGGGGTCGTTGAGACACGGGCGGCACGCAGCCGCATCGAGCGCATCGCCCAAGCGAGCCGTATAGGTATCCCAGGCACGGCGACCGCGCTGATCGAGCATCTCCAGGTCGACCTGGGCCGACCCAATCATCGATGCCATCGCGGCACCCAGACGCTGATGGCGCGCCTCGAGCACATCGGCCAACTCCGTCATAGCCGGCGCCACCGATTCTGCCGCCGCCGTGGGCGTGGAGGCGCGGCGGTCGCTCACCATGTCGCAAATCGAGGTATCGGGCTCATGGCCAATGCCAGTCACCACGGGCACAGGACAAGCCGCCACCGCGCGGGCAAGCTCCTCGTCATTAAAGGTCATGAGGTCCTCAAAGGAGCCACCGCCACGCACCAGCAAAATACAGTCAGGTGCCGGCGTAATGGAAGCGGCGCGGCGCAAGCCCTCAATGAGCTCTGTCGGCGCACCCTCGCCTTGAACCTTGGCGCCCACGCAGACGAGCTCGACGAGCGGGTTGCGACGGCGCAATGTGCGCTTGACGTCGTCGATCACGGCACCCGAAAGCGAGGTGACGACCGCCACGCGGGAGCAGAACACCGGGATGCGGCGCTTGCGCGCTTCGTCCATCAGGCCCTCGCGGCGTAGCTTTTCGGCCAGTTGCGCCACTTGTTGACGCAGCAGACCCTCCCCCGCCAGCGAAAACGAGCGAGCGACAAAGCTCATGCGGCCCGTGGCCTTATAGAGATTGAAGCTGCCCTTGAAGCTCACCTGCATGCCGTCGCGCAGATCGAACGTGCGCTTGAGATAGGCACCCTTCCAAATGATGCAGTCAACGGCGGCCGAATCATCCTTAATCTGGAAGTAGCAGTGGCCGCTTCGGGCATTGGGACCACGGAAGCCCGTGACCTCGCCCAGGACGTTCAGCTGCGGAATGGCATCGAGCGCACCGGCAGCGATCTCTACCGCCTGGCTCACGCTGAGCTCCTTGCGCTCCCGCTCATCCGAACCGTCGAACTCGGCGGAAACGGCATTGCCGGTTAGATTCCAGCCTGCCACGCAGCCTCCTTTCGTCATCGTGCACAAGGGCTTCGGCCCTGCGCAAATTCAAGTCCAACACATAGTACAGCGCCGCGGGGACACAAATCTCCGCGGCGCCTGTCAAGCCAATTTGTTATCGGTTGGAGTTTCTGTTGTAGCGAGCCATCAGGTAAAGCAGCTGAATGATCGAAGTGAGCGCTGCGGCAACGTAGGTAAGCGCGGCTGCCGTCAGGACCTTCTTGGCACCATTGACCTGCTTGGAGCTCATGCCCGACTGCTCGATGTACGCCACGGCGCGGCGGCTGGCATCAATCTCGACCGGCAGTGTAACCAACTGGAACAACACACTAAACGAGAAGAAGATCAACGCGAGGGTTGTGAGCCCGGCAATGTTCATAAACAGGCCCAAGAGCAACACGATGGTCCAGGTGTTCTGGGTAAAGTTAACGACCGGGACCAGGGCGGTGCGCACCTTCATCATGGCATAGCCGCTTTGACGCTGGGCGGCATGGCCCGCCTCGTGACAGGCGACGGCAACGCTTGCGACCGACCCGCCCGAACGGTTGGCATCCGAGAGGTACAGGTTGTTATCCTGCGGGTTGTAATGGTCGGTGAGCTCGCCAGCGACGCCCTTGATACCCACGGCGTTGCAACCGTTGGCATCGAGCATGCGACGTGCGACCGTGGCGCCCGTGTCGCCGTCCGAGCGAACCTTGGACCAGGTTTTGTACGTCGAGTTGATATAGCTCTGCGCGGCAAGACCGAGCACTGTACAAACAAGGACAACCAGCAGGTACAGCGGGTCGATGCCAAAGCCGTATCCATAGTAATAGGGCATACGAATTCCTCCGAATCGAGTTACACGTTGGAGGCATTCTACCCACTCAAGCGGCTAGGCTTCCTTACAGCAATTCAATTTTGCCATCTTTGACCGTCAACCCCATATTGCCGGAGAGCAGATCGTCCAGGCGCGAGCCCACAAGCTCAAAGCGCCAGCCTTCGCGCAGGGGGCTCTGCTCGGGATGCTCAATATAGTCGGCCAGGTCATCGCGCGAGGCAATGACCGAGGTCGCCACGCCCGAGCGCTCGGCAACTAGGCGAATGAGCGCATACATCAGGTCCGTCACGCTCTCCAACTCCGGCGAAATCTGACGGTGCCCGCGCACCATGAGCGGCAGGCGATCGTGCGGGCAGCTCGCGCCGCGCTTGATGGCCATGAGCGCACCGTCCACGTCGCGCTCCCCCAACTGATCGGTACCGCGAATGCTACGGAGCTCCTCAACGCGCACGGGATTGCGCTTAACGAGCGCAAGCAGCGTGTCGTCGGACATGACCCACTTGCGCGGGATGTTACGGCGCTCGGCGCGATCCTCGCGCCAAGCGGCGAGCTCGCGCGCGATGCCCAACTGGTGACGGCTACACGAATTGATGCGTTTGACCTTGCGGAACGCCTCGTGGCGATCGGCGCGATAGTGCGACTCGTCAGCCAGCGGGCGCAGCTCGTCGAGCACCCAGTCCACACGGCCCAGCTCGCGCAGGCGGCTCATCATCTCGGTATAGGCAACGATCAGGTACTTGACGTCATCGATCGCGTACTCGATCTGTTTATCGGTCAGTGGGCGGCGCGACCAGTCGGTCAGCGACTCGGTCTTGGGCAGCGATACGCCGCAAAACGCCTGCACGAGCGCGCCGTAGGAAATCTGCTGGCGCTCGCCCAAAAAGGCGGCGGCCACCTGCGTGTCAAAAATCGGACGCGGCAGCACGCCTACGGTATGGAGCATGACCTCCATATCCTGCGAGCACGCGTGGAAGACCTTGGTCACGCTCTCGTCGGCCATAAGCTCGGCCAGCGGCGATAGGTCGTCGATTACCAGGGGATCGACCGCGACGCTCTCGGCAGGGGTGGCAATCTGAACCAAGCACAGACGCGGATGAAATGTGCGCTCGCGCAAAAACTCGGTATCGACGGCAATCGCGTCGAACTCACGGGCGCGCTGGCAAAAGTCGAGTAGAGCCTGATGTGTGGAAATGTACATATCAACCCATCGAATAAGGTTAGGCCCGAAAAACACGGGTAGGATATCGGCATTGCCCTACAACTATACTCGGTTAGTCACAGAACGGGAACGTAAGTATGCGCTGCCTTATCATCCACAACCCGGCATCGGGCCCCAGCTCAGATGAAATCTACGCATTCACGCACGCCCTCGCGCAGGGCGGCGACGAGGTCGTGATGCGTTTTATCGGCGATGGCATGGAACCCGAGGACGCCGTGGCAGACGTGCGCGAGTTTGATCGCGTGGTCGTTTCGGGCGGCGACGGCACCGTCTCCAACGTGCTCGACCAGATGCGCGGGTGTGGTGTCCCCACGCTCGTCTTCCCCTCCGGTACGGCCTGCCTGTTCTTTAACAACATCGGCAATGCCCCTGAGGCGGCGGCGCTCGCCAAGGCCTGCCGTGCCGGTCGCACGGTCAAAGTCGACATGGGCGAGCTCTTTTGGCTAGACGAGAACGGCAACGAGAAGCGCCACGGCTTTATCATCATCGCCGGCTCGGGCTTCGACGCCGAGATCATGATGAAGGCCGCCCCCACCAAAAACGACATCGGCGAGATCGCCTACTTCCTCTCTGCGCTCGCCACGCCCAACCCTACGGTAGCGCACTTTACGATTGAGCATGATGGCATTGTCGAGGAGCTCGACGGCATCTGTTGCATGGCCGGCAACACCTCGGTCATCCAAAACGACATCAACCTGTTCCCCGATTGCCGCATGAACGACGGCATGGTCGACATTGCGGTCATCGAACCCGTACGCACCGTGCAGCTGCTGCCTACCGTGATCACCGCTGCGCTTGACCCCGCCGGCAAGGTACTCGGGCGCCCGCAGTTCAAGATCATCCAGACCAAGGAAGCCAAGATCACCTGCACCCCGTCGCTGGGCATGCAGTTCGATGGCGAGATCATCTCCAGCAACTCGGGCGTCTTTGGTGCCCGCGCACTTCCGCAATGCCTCGACCTCATCGTCGACGAATTCTCACCGCTCGGAAAATAGGAGGACCCCATGAACGACAATCCCCTGCTCGGCTTTATCGTCATCGTTTTGGCCATGCTCGTAGGCTATGCGATCAACGTGATCCACCGTCGGAAGAAGTAATTCCACATTGGCATGATATTCATCCAATTATCGTCTCCCCCGCTGTTTATGCATTTGCCAAACAGCGGGGGATTTTTATTTTCGGTATTTCCAGACGCTTTATTGAGCTACAGTAATTGTAGGGCGTCTTTATTAAAGTAAAGCTACAAACTGAGTACAATTAACCGTTCATCGCATATTTCATCACGCTTATCGACTAAGTTTCTTTCATAGATGAATATTGTTTCCAGTTCGTTACGCTAATGAGGTGTCTTTATTGGCTGAAGCCCTCTGGCAACGGAGGGCTTTCGCACGCTGGGAGGGAATATGAGGAAAACTCACCCCGTCAACGCGCTCAAAAAGCTTGGCATAGGCCTCGCCTTTGGAGCAGCAACCATCATGTCCATGCCGACCTCTGCGCTCGCCTGCACGCAAATCTACATGGGCAAGAACCTTACGGACGACGGCAACACGTACTACGGCCGCGCCGAGGACTTTGGAGCGCGTTACCTCAAGCACTATGGCATCGAGCCCGCTCATGAACCCGGCTTTACGTACAGCTCGATTGAATCTGCTTTCGAATACACTTCGAATAAGCCTACCTATCGCTACAGCTATGTACGCGACCACCCCTCCAACTGGTTGGGTCGCACCGACGCCTACTCCGAAGCCGGAATCAACGAGAAGGGCGTGTCCTGCTCTGCCACGCTGAGCACCTCCTATAACGAGGATGCCGAAGCAGCAGACCCCATCGATGAGGGAGTGGGTCTGGGCGAATATAGCTATGCCAGCATCATCTTGGGCGAGAGCGCAACCGCTCGCGAGGGCGTCGAACTCATCGGCAGCTTGGTCGACGAAAAGGGCGTCTGCACCAACGACCAGATCATCATCGCCGACAACAACGAGACCTGGCTGTTCGCCACGCTTTCCGCCCATCAGTGGATCGCCATGAAACTGACCGACGACGTCGCCTCACTCAACCCCAACATCGGCAGCCTCAACTACGATGTCGACCTCGATGACACCGAAAACTGCCTCCACTCTGAGGGCATCCAGTCCATGCCCGAGGAAAAGGGTTTCGCTAAGTACACAGACGGCAAGTTCGACGTTGCCAAAACGTATGGCGAAAGCCTCGCCGATTCTGGCGTTCACCAGTGGTCCCGCTATGTGCAAGGCCGCAATTATTTTGCTAGTCCGCTGACCGAAGGCACGGATTACGACATTATCACCGTTAAGAAGGATGAAAAACCCGCCCAAAAGGGAGCTATGGTCAGCGAAATTCAGCCCCTGTTCTTCAAGCCTAGCAAGTCTGGCTGGAGCACCTTTGAGCTGATTCGCGCCTTCGGCAACCGCGGCGAAAACGTCCCAGGCCTTAACGCCAACACTGACGGCGTCTACGCCATCGGCAGCGAGCGCAACACCGAAATCAACCTTTTCCAGATTCGTCGCGGGTATGATCCCGAAGTCGCTACCATCCAGTGGGAGATGCTCTCCCGCGCCGCGTACTCTGTTGCCATCCCGCTGTACTCCGCTCTGATAACTGAGGTTAGCCCGTACTTCAGCGATCAGACCGTCTCCTTCGATCACTGCAGCGTGAAAGACGTCGTGTACAACGAGGAACCCGAGAACTCGATCAACTACGTCCTCATGGACATCAGCTCGCTCTGCTTTGAGAACCCTGACACCCTTGGTATCAGCGTCCGTGCCTACCTCGATGCGCTCCAGAACGAGCTCATCGAGCAGAACAAGGAAGTTGACGCCGCCATGCTGGCCGAGACGACCACCGAGGGCCGCACTGCCCTGGCCAACAAGGCCGGCAGGGCTGCTACCGAGAACACCTACGTCAAGTGCAAGGCCCTGCTCCAGGAGATGCGCGCTTATCAGAAGGCCGAAAACTTCGACCAGCCCTTCACCCCGAGCGACCTGAACACCGAGACCAACGGCCTCAAGGTGTCCATCACCTACGCCAAGGACGCTCTTGCCACCGACCCGGTAACCCCGGATCAGCCTGGCACTCCCGAGCAGCCTGGTACTCCTGAGCAGCCCGGTACCCCCGAGCAGCCCGCTAAGCCCGAGCAGCCCACCACCAAGCCCGAGAAGCCTGGCAAGTCGGACACCACGACCACGGTAACCACCAACAAGACGATCACCAAGGGCGGCCTGCCCACCACCGGTGATCGTTTTGATGGCCGCGTGGTGGCTGCATTCGCCATCGCTGGCGTTGCCGTCATCTCCGCGGGCGGTTACTTCCTCTACCGTCGCAATAAGGAGTAACGTCTTAGCTGAGCGGGCAAGGCAGCAATGGCAGCCTCGCCCGCTCAGCCCGCTCTTTTGACCGGTGGGAAACCCGCCTGAATTCTTTTCAAAAAAGATTTCCCCGCACACACTTCGCTGTGCTATAGTGCAGCGCAACAGCAACTAGGTGCGACCGCGCCACGGCATCACGAAAGGAGCCACCAACATGAAGAACACGATGAAGTCTCTCAACAACTGGTGGTGGCGTGATGCGAATACGATCGGTCGACAGTGAGTCCCTCACGCCTGTTTTTGCGCTCTAGGTGATTGGAAGGCCTCCGGTTTCGACCGGGGGCCTTTTTCTATCTCGAGCCCGATCGCATTCGCATCACGCGCCTCCGCTTTCCCCTTGCACTCCCCTTCCGAAAGGATTTTCACCATGTCTCAGAACACCACCGCCACCCAGCCCCGCACCGTCCAGACCGCCGACCGCGGCAAACTCGACGTCCGCGCTCTCGTCCTGCTCGCCATCCTGCTCGCTGCCGGCTTCATCCTCAACTTCACCGTCGGCAAGGCAATCTCGGGCATCTCGGGCGGCATGATCAGCCCCGAGTTCATCATCTCGGCCTTCTGCCTCACTATCCTGGTCGTTCGCCCCAACATCGGCCAGGCGCTCGTCATTGGCCTCATCTCGGCTGCCGTGATCCAGATCACCACCACTTCGCCGTTCGTCGATTTTGCCGCCGAGGGCATCGCCGCCATGCTCATGGCCGTCATCGTCAACGCTGCTGCCAAGGACGGACAGGTCAAGTCTGCCGTCGCCATCGCCGCAACGTTCGTGACCACCTTTGTCTCGGGCGTCATCTTCATGGTCATCAAGATGGCCATGCTCGGCGTGGTCGGCGAGCTCGCCGCCGCCATGTTGCCCGTCGTCGCCATGACCGCCGTCTTTAACGCCATTCTGATCGGCGCCCTCTACTTGCCCATCCAGAAGGCCCTTAGGCTCAACTAACCCGCTCGGCTTTACGAGCCACCCCATCTTGGCGTTCATTCGTCGCTCGCGTACCCGAGTACGCTTCGCTCCTCTTTCGCGCCAACCTGGGGCCCCTCGTAAAGCCGTCTCCGTGCTTCACCACCAAAGACTGTCCCAAACAACTAGCTCTTGGGGACGTTCTTAAACGACTGGTCATTTAAGACTGTCCCCAATGACTATGAAAGGTATCCATGGAAACGATCATCAACGTCGACGATGTCTCGTTCTCCTATGGCACGCAAACCGAGCAGGCGCTCAGCCACATCTCGCTCAGCGTGAACAAGGGAGATTTCATCGGCATCATCGGGCCCTCGGGCGCCGGCAAGTCCACGCTTGCCGCCTGCCTGTCGGGTGCCGTGCCCCACCACTACACCGGCACGTTCTTTGGGTCCGTCATGGTTGACGGCCACGACACCTGCGAGGTCTCGCTGACCGACGTGTCGCAAATCGTCGGCAGTGTGCTGCAGGATATCGACACGCAGATGGTCGCTTCGGTCGTCGAGGACGAGATGCTCTTTGGCCTCGAGAACTTTGGCGTTCCCCACGACCAGATCGAGCAGCGCGTGAGCGAAACGCTCGAGACCGTCGGCATCAGCGACCTGCGCGACCGCGAGATCGCCACCCTCTCGGGCGGACAGAAGCAAAAGGTAGCCATCGCCGCCATCCTCGCCATGCGTCCGCGCGTCTTGGTTCTCGACGAGCCCACCGCGGCACTCGACCCCGCCAGCTCCACGTTGGTCTTCGAGACGCTGCGTGAGGCAAACCGCACACTTGGAATCACCATCGTCGTCGTTGAGCAAAAGGTCGCCCTGCTCTCGGAGTACTGCAACCGCGTGCTCGTGCTCAACCATGGCGAAATCGCGCTGCAGGGCGAGCCACACGAGGTCTTCGCGCATACCGACGAGCTTCGTGCCATCGGCGTCGACTGCCCTCGCGTCACGCGTATCTTCAATAGCCTCGAAACCGATGGTCTAGTAAGCGGTACCCCTTGCTTGGATGTCGATGAGGCCGAGTGCCTGATTTCGGGCATCGTCGACCCCGCACGCGCGGCTATCGAAGCCCAGGCGCCCGCCGGTTCCCCGCATGCACCGTCGTTGCGCCCTCATGCCAAGGACGCCGAACCCGTACTCACCTTCGACCATGTTGAGTTTGCCTATCCCAATGGCGGAGCCGCCGTACACGACCTTAGCCTGACGCTCTATCCTGGCGAGCTCGTGGGCATCGTCGGCCAAAACGGTGCCGGCAAGACCACGCTCACCAAGCTGCTCACGGGTCTGCTCAAGCCCGCCTCGGGCAGCGTGCGCGTCACGGGACTGGATACCGCAACCGTCCCCACGAGCCGCATTGCCCGCGAGGTCGCAACCCTCTTCCAAAACCCTGACCGTCAAATCTGCAAGGACACCGTGCTCGACGAGGTCGCCTTTGGCTTGGAGCTTGGCGGCATGGACCGCGCCGAGGCTCCGCGTCGTGCCCAACTCGTCATCGACCGCTTTGGCTTGCCGGCCGACGAGGCGCCTTTCTCGCTCTCGCGCGGCCAGCGACAAATGGTGGCACTCGCCTCCGTCGTGGTCGTAGAGCCCAAAATCGTGGTGCTCGACGAGCCCACGAGCGGCCTTGATTACCGCGAGTGCATGACCGTCATGGAAACGGTGCGTACCATGGCCGAGCGTGGCTGCGCCGTAATCATGGTCTGCCACGACATGGAAGTCGTCTCCGACTTTGCCGAGCGCATCGTAGTAATGGCCGACGGCCGCATCCTCGATCGCGGCCGCACGCACGAGCTGTTCTCGAACATCGAACTCATGCAGCATGCCTACGTTGAGCCGCCCCAGGTCATCGAACTCTCGCGCCGTCTGGCATCTTCCGTCTCGCCCGCTTTTGCGCAGGTGAGCGAGGTCACCGATGTCGTTCGAATTGCCAAGGAGATGGTCCACCGTGGTTAACGTCATCGACTACATGCCGGGCGATACGCTGCTGCATCGCCTGAATCCCGTCGTCAAACTGGGCCTCGCCGCCGCCATCATCGTCGGCATCTTTTTGTCCGACACCTACGTGGCGCTGCTGGGCTTTCTGGCGCTCACGCTCGCACTGGGAGCTTACGCCGGCGTCGTCGACCGTCTGTTCTCGCTGCTCAAGTTGCTGATCCCGCTCGCGCTTATCATGCTGGTGCTCCAGCTGGCCTTTATGCGCGATGGCAACGTGGTGTGGGGCTTTATCACCGACACGGGCCTCATCACAGGATCGAAGGCCTGTCTGCGCCTACTGGGCGTGGCGTTACCACTCATCCTCATGCTCATGGTGACCACACTCAACGACCTTGCCAACGCCTGCGTCGAGGTGCTGCACGTACCGTATCGCTATGCCTTCACCTTTACCACGGCGTTGCGCTTTGTGCCGGTGTTTGGTCAGGAGATGAACGCCATCATGGAGGCGCAGACCGCACGCGGCGTCGAGTACGACACCAAGAACCCCATCAAGAAGCTTAAGCTCATGCTGCCACTGTGCGTGCCACTGCTCATCTCGAGCGTGGGCAAGACCGATGCCACAGCCTTGGCGGCAGAACAGCGCGGCTTCTACCTGCGTACGCGCGCCAGCTCGTACAAGCGCTACCCCATCAAGGGCCTGGACATCGCCGTGCTCATCGTCAGCATCGCCCTCATCGCCATCGGCTTCCTGTTCTAGTTCACCACCGACAGCAACCACCCAACGCAAAAGGCCTCGGCTCGCACCAAACGAGCCGAGGCCTTTACTGTTTCCCCAGATAATACCTACCAAAAATAAACCTGTCCCTTTTTGGCAGATCGAGGGCTATTGGCGGTAGGGGGCGCCGCTGCGGATGACGGATTCGCGCACCAAGACGTCCATGGCGTCGAGGGTAATCTCGGGCATCTCGCGGTATTTCTGCAGCACCGAGAGCTCGGTGCAGGCCAGAATGACGCGGTCGCAGCCGCTACGGGCGAACTCCCACATCACGCGGTCGAACTTATCCATATCGGGCTCACGTCCGGCCTTCACGTCATCGTAGATAAGCGACATCACATCGTTCTGACGTTTCTCGCTGGGATAGACAACCTCAACACCCGCAGCCTTACATTCGCGTCCGTAGACGCCCGCGCCCACGGTTCCATCGGTTCCCATAATGCCAATCTTGTGCACCGGCTCGGCCGGCATACTCAGGTTGGGGTCGAACTCGCACTCCCCCATCACCACACCCGCAAGGGCATAGCGCACCGACTCACGCGGCATGTGGATAATCGGCACCTTCGTAAACGACTGGATCTGGTCGTAGAAGTAGTGCGACGTGTTGCAGGGAATGGCAATGTGCGCACAGCCCAGCGACTCGAGTGCCTGGGCACACTCTTTCATGGTCGCCAGCAGCTTGGCATGCTCGCCGGTCTTAATGGCCAACGTGCGGTCGGGCATGGTCGACTTGGAGAGCACCACCATGTCGATATGTTCCTGATCGCAGGCAGCAGCCGTATGACGCACCACCTGGTCGTAGTAATACGACGTGGCCTCGGCGCCCATGCCGCCGATAACTCCCAGCTTTTCCATCGCCGCCTCCTTGGTGACGCTTGCGCAATTGCGCGTATCATACCCGCGCCCGCCCGATGCAAACCGGACGGGCGCCGCGCTCATCTACTTGTAATACGTCTTGAACAGCTTAAAGTGGCGCAGCTTGGTGTGCCACATGCGCAGCCAGCGGTTAAAGACAAAGTCGCCCTTCATAAACGAAGGGTCGGCGCCCTTGCCTTCCTTGTCCAGGCGATGCACCTTAGCGCGCAGCTCGGGATCCTTGACGTACTTGTCGACGACGCCCATGGGAACGACCATCCACAGCGCCTCGTCCTGCGCCGTCACAAACTCCGGCTCAAACGGGCGGTTGAACACATACTCGTCCACCACATACTTGGCAACGTTAAAGCCGCTGTTGGTTACGTAGTAGTTGCTGCGGCCCTGGCGCGTGTTGAAATCAAAGAACTTAAACGAGCCATCGCGCTCGTCGTACTTAACGTCAAAGTTGGAATAGCCCACAAAGTGAAGGTCCTCGAGCAACTTGCGCACGCCGCCCATGAGCTCGTCGTTAGGCTCGGTAATGATACAGGCATGGTTGCCGACACCGTGGGGCTGATGCTCCTCGAGCAGTACGTGGCCCAGGCACATCATGCGCACCTTGCCGTTGCGGTCGGAATAGCTGGTGAGCACGCGCATGTACTCGTCGTTGCCGGGCACGCGATCCTGCAAGATCAGATCGTCGGTGTAGCCGCTGGCATACGAATCGCGAATGACCTGTTCCAGCTCGGCGCGGTCGGCAATCTCATAGGCCTTCTTCTGGCCCTCGAACTCATGTTGCCACCACACGATGCCATCAGAAGGCTTCAGAATCATCGGGTAGGGAAAATCGATCTGGTCGAGCACTTCGGCAGGTGCCTCGCCTTGGGCGTTCAGCATCGCCATGGTGAAGGTAAAGGTATGCGGATAGGGCACGCCATGCTTCTCGCACAGCTCGTAGAAGATCTCCTTCTTCTGACACTGCTCAAGCATGCTGTAGGGAGCGTAAGGCGCGACGATGTTATCCGCCAACTCATGGGCATCCTTGGCCTGAGCCACGAGGGCAACATAGTTGTCACCACAGCCCACAAGGACAATCGTCTTATCGGCATGCGCTTGGGCAATGCCGTTGACGGTTTTGAGCATCACGGGCATGGTGTCGATATCCACGTTGGGCGTGTAGTCGATAATCTGACTGCGATACGCGGGACCCGTCTGATACTTGCCAAAGACCAGACTCTTGACCTTGTACTCCTCGTAGAAGGCGCGCGCCACCGAATAGGCGTTGATGTCGCCACCGAGCAGCACGGGAATGAACTCGCGCTCTGTAAATTGCAATGCCATGGAAACTTCCTATCATGAACTGCCCACACAACGGGCGGTCTTTGCGCAACTGATTTATTCTAGCGTGCCAAGCCGCCGGCACCCAAAGCTCCACCGTATCTATGGCAATCGACGTAATCGTACAGCACGAAGACGGCGCTCACCGTTGTATGACAATGGGCAATGAACCTACCATTGTTGTAGGATTCAACATGTAGCCCGCCCCGTCGAAAGGTGCACCGTGCCCCAAGACCATCCGACCGATAATCCCATCCTCAATGCCGCGAGGCGCGAGCTGGCGGAACGTGCGAAAGCGACCGCTCCCCTGTGCACGGCAAACGACGCCTACAACGGACCCGCCCGCATCGTCTCGATCAACACGTCGGCGCACAAGGGCACGCGCAAGTCGCCCGTCGCCGATGGACACGACACCGTTATAGAGCAATTTGGCCTCGCCTCCGACGCACACGCCGGACATTGGCACCGCCAGGTCTCTTTTTTAGCCGCGGAGTCCATCCAGACGGCGCAGGCCCGCGGACTCGATGTGCGCAAGGGTGACTTTGGGGAGAACTTCACAACCCGGGGCATCAACCTGCTCTCGCTCCCCCTGGGAACGCAGCTCAAGATTGGCAGCGAGGTGCTTGTCGAAATCAGCCAAATCGGCAAGATCTGCCACACACGCTGCGCCATCTACTATCTCGCCGGCGACTGCATCTTTCCCCACGAGGGCGTTTTTGGCGTGGTACTAAAGGGCGGAGAGGTCTACGCCGGCGACGATATCCAGGTAATCAAACTCGGCGACGGCACCTGTTCGTTCACCCCCGCCGAGGCCCTCGAAGAGATTAAGCAGGCTCGCCAGAAGGGCACGCTGTAGTTATAAAACCCCACGTTGAGATGGCTTTTACAGCCCAAAACTCCTCTCAAACAGGGCTCTGTAACGTTAAAGTTGAACTCTATGGTTTCTCAACAATTCATCATAACTGCAGGTCAAAGCCAAAGCCTCAAGTTCAACTTGACCCTTTGGGACCTTTAAGGTTCAAGTTGAGGTCGAAAGCAGTAGTAGAATACCGTTCGAACCATAACCTACGATTGATTGCAGAGGGACTGGATGCAGCATTCGAATCATCGCACCGCAGCGCTCATTGCGTCGAAGCCGGCTCGTATCATCACGAGCGCCGCGCTCGCCGTTGCGCTGACGGCCACGCCGATGCTCTCCCCCGTTGCGGCGTATGCCGCCTCGCAGGCAACGCAGGACCAGCTTTCCGCAGCCCAGCAGAAGATCGAAGCCGCCACGAGCGCCTACAACGACGCCCGCACCAAACTCGATGACCTGCAAAAGCAGATTGACTCCAATGAGGCAAGCATCGAGGAAATCGAGGCTAAGCTTCCCGAGCAGCAAGCCAAGGCAAGCTCCGCCATGCGCGATCTGTACAAGTATCAGAAGGGCACCAATCCCATCGTGAGCTTCCTGGTCAACGCGCAGAGCCTGGGTGAGTTCATCACAACCTGCAAATACACCAACCAGATCACGAGCTCGAGCGTCGACGAGATTGAAGAGCTCAATAACATGCAAACCGAACTCGAGCAGAACAAGGCCGAGCTCCAGCAGGCCAAGTCTCAGCTTGAGGCAGAGCAGAAAAACGCCGAGGATGCGCTGGCGCAGGCACAGCAGCTCCGCAGCGAGGCACAGGCAAAAGCCGAGCAGGAAAATGCCGCCGAGCTTGCCAAGCTTGAGGCCGATAAGGCCGCTGCCGCCGAGAAGCTCTCGGGCGAGGGCGTAAGCGGCAGCAATTCCAGCAGCCAGGCCACCAACACCAACACCACCATCGACACCACGGTGAACAACGCCAATACCGGTAGTTCCGATTACGATTCGTTCATTAATGAGTGGACGAGCCGCATCGACAATTATCTCGCCGGCTCCCCCATGGCAGGCCAGGGCTATAACTTTGCCGTCGCCGCTTGGAATACCGGTGTCGATCCCCGTTGGTCCCCCGCCATCGCCTGCATCGAGAGCACCAAGGGTGCTTATTGCGCCAATTCTTACAACGCCTGGGGCTGGAGTGCACGTGGCGGCGGTTGGCGCAGCTTTGGCAGCTGGAGCGAGGGCATCTCCGCTCACGTTGCCTATCTGGGCGCCAACTACGGCTCCACCCTTACCCCGGCAGCGGCCAAAAAGTACTGCCCGCCCACGTGGCAGGACTGGTACAACAAAGTCGCCGCTCAGATGAACCGCATCTAAGTGCAACTGCAAAGGGCCCCAATGGGGCCCTTTTCTTTTAGGTAGCGGAGGTATCGACGACGCCGGTCACATTGGCAACCGCGACTACGACGATCATGCATAGGAGCAGCACACCCAATGCCTTGAGCCAGAGTTTCGCGAGTTTCTTGCCGCGATAGCTGTCGAGCAGTGCGAATCGCCGACGAAGACGGCGCTTATCGAGCAGCGCATAATGCATAAGCACCATAAGGCCGTCGACAAAGAAAAAATACTCGATTATGAGAAGCCACGTCGGGTAGCTTTGGTTTGCTCCGGTGGGGTGAAAGACGGCAAAGTGACTTCCGGCAAAGAACACAAGCAGTGAGAAGCAGACGAGCGTATTCCAAATGCGCCCCAGAGACTCCGGAACGCGAGAGAGCAGACCGCATGCTGCGGAGGCGGCAGGCCTAGGAGGCCCTGCGGGGTTCTGGTGCCCTTGGGGTGTCAACACCGTCTCCGAGGCCGGAGTACGGACAGGCGCAGGCGCAGGAGGCCGCACGGGGCGACTCAGATCGTATGCCGCGCGCGTCGCCCGTCCCAACGCTTCCGCACTCGCAAAACGCTTGGCCGGATCGAGCGCCATCGACATGCAGACGGCATCGGCAAGTGGAGTGGGAATGCCGCGCGCCTCGCATTGCTCGCGCATGTCGAGCCATGGTTTAGGGTCGACTCCCGTCAAGCAGAAGAACAACAGGGCCCCAAGTGCGTAGACATCGCTGCGCACACTCGTCTGCCCAAACCCATACTGCTCGGGCGGCGCATAGGGTCGCGTGCCAAACTTGACGGTGTCGGCATCGGCGCCATCGCGCCACACGCGCGCGATCCCCAAGTCGATAATCACCAGCGATGAAAACGTCAGGCCCTCATCGAGCGTACAGTTGGCACCCGTCACGATGATATTCGACGGCTTGAGGTCGCGATGGATCACCGGCGCCGACGTCTCCCCCGCCATTGCAAAACCGGCATGGAGCTCACCCACGGCGTCGCAAAGGGCAGGATACAATTCACGCGCATAATCGGGGGTGGCCCCTAGACGGTCCACCAGCGCCCCGAGCGTCTCCCCTTCGATGTATTCCATAACCACGTTGAGCTCGTCGCCCACACGACGACAATCGACGATTCTGGGCAGATGCTCAAAACGCTTGCCTACCCGCTGAGCGGCAAACAGACGCTCGTATGCCCCGCCGATTTGAGCCGAAGCATCGATGCGTTTACGGACAAAGGGGCCGAGCGAACCACCGCCGGTTCCTTCAAAGTACACGAGCTCGGTTGTTTCAACGGACGAGCGCTTAAGCACACGCTCCACGCGATAGCTGTCGTCGCGATCGAGCGACGCCAGGTGCTCGCCAAGCGCTGCGGTCAGCTCGTCATCGGAATATGTTGGGGTCTGAGTATCCATAGTCTCCATCATAGCGCAGGGCGCAGACACCCCATGGCATCCGCGCCCCGTTCGTTTGCATCGTTGTTCGACAGCTCCGCCGGCTCAGATATCAGCCGCTAACTCACCGTCTCCTCGCCAAAACGATACAGCTCCTCGTTGACCTTTTGGAGGCTGCACCCGCGATCGATGCAAAAGATGATAATCGCATCGCGGCGGTCCTTGCAGTTAAGGACGCTTACCCCGGCAGCCGTCAGCGCACGGTTGGTCTCCTTGAGTGTTAGCGCCATCGCAAAGGCAATCTGCAGCACCTTATTGCGACTCGGATGACGCGCACCGGTAAAGATCTGATAGCCAAAGGTCTCATTGAGATCGGCCATACGAACCACGCGCGAGCGCTCCAAGCCCTTTTCCTGCAGTAGCCGCTTCAGGTAGTCCGAAAGTGACGGGGCGGCAAAGTCGTGTTCTTTGATATAGCCATCGATGTTTGGCGCGTCGAGAAGCTCATTGAGTAACTCGTCAGTCAGCTTTTTATCGGGCATACGACTTCACCTCCCCCAGCGCATGCAACATGCTAGAAACCGCTCACATCCGAGCGCTCCCAGCTGGCGACCTGATCGGGAGACACCGTACCCAGCGCCTCGAACTTCCAGGAGCCGCCTGCCTTCAGATGATTGGTGTTTGCAAGAGCCGTTCCGACCTGGTTGCCATCAGCATCATACAGAACATACTCAATCTGAATGTAGCTCTTTTCCTTGTCCGTGTTATTGGTCAGCGTGCCCGTGATCTTATAGGTAAACTGATTGGAAGTGTCTTCAGCCTCGTCAGCAATGGTATACGGTTCTTGCGGTTCTTTTTGCTCCTTAGCCTGCTGTGTCGTCTCGGCAGGTTTTGCCGAATCGCTCGCAGACGAATCGGTTGAGTTGCCGCCCATAGAGCCTACGGCACCGACAATAACCAGCACCACGATGACGCCTAGGACAATCTTGCCGATCGGCTTCTTTCCCTCTTTTGCCATTATTCATCCTTCCTACGATCCGGCTACCGTGCCGGCACACAGCACATCGTAGGAAGGATTGAACTTGAATTCATTAGCTGAGAGCTAAGGCTGCGGTAAACGGCCAATGCAGTTATCCAAACGCCGAGCAAACGCACTTTGCACAACCGTCTGCTGGCAGTGCATCAACCCACCGTGACGGATTCCCCGGTAAAGGCACTGATCATCAACAGGACAAAGAAAACAAGGTAGCTGGCACTCAGCAGGTACGCAATGATCAGAAAGACGACCCAGCCGACATTGGTTTTACCGTCGGCACGGCGTTGCTCGCGATTACGGCAAAGCCAAATCGTCACGCCAATGGCCACAATCAGCAACACGAGTGCCGCTGCTGCCAACCCGGCAAGCGCAAACATCACGCCAATGCTCACAGCAATAACCGGGAGCAGTAGCAAGCCGCACCCACACCCACCCGGACTATATACGGCAGGCTGTCGGCGTCGCCTCATCGCCACGCCACCCCCATCATCTCTGAGCACTACAGTGCAATGGCCTGCTGAACAGGAACGATCTTATCGAGTTCCGGTTCGATCCGCCTTTTCTCGGCCTCAAGGTCAAACGCCACCTGAGCGCGCAGCCAATAACCATCCGTCAGGCCAAAGTAGCGGCAAAGGCGAAGGTCGGTGTCGGCCGTCACGCGACGTTTTCCCAAGACAATCTGCCCGATACGCTGAGCCGGAATCCCAGTCTCTTTCGCAAGGCGATATTGAGAAATGCCCATGGGAACAAGAAACTCCTCTTTGAGAAGCTCACCAGGAGTCACCGGCGACAGCAAATCGGCCGAAGTCTCATCACTTGTGATAATCGACGATTTCGACATTCCAAGCCATCTCCTGTATCCACTCAAAACAGACCCGATAGCGCTCGTTAACACGGATGCTATATTGACCGGCACGATCGCCCTTCAAAGCTTCCAGGCGGTTGCCCGATGGAACGCGTAGATCATCAAGCGAAGCACAGACCTGCAGTTGGCGAATCTTCCTCAACGCAACACGCTCAAAGGGCACGAACCTCCTGACCCGCACACCCATGGCAAAGCGTTCGGTATCCTCATCTTTATACGATGCAATCATAGTATCGCCTTACGTTAGTAACGTCAAACGTTTCTATAGACTTACATCTCTATTATATCGTACGTTTGTTCGTGTTTTCTAGAACAAATTGTCCTTCGCGCCTCAGTCAAGCAAAAGCAATCGTTTGTAGACATCGAGGCCTTTGAGTAGGATTTCCTCGTCAAAGAGCATGGTATCGGTGTGAAGGGCGCTCATCGCATAAGCTGGGCAGCCGTCTGCGTCGATCGGGTTTTCTTGCGCCTCTGGCACGCCCGTGCCCAGCAAGAAGAACACGCCCGGCAGATGACGCTGATAGAAGGCAAAGTCCTCGGCAATTAGCAGCGGTTCATCAACGAGCTGCAACCCGGGCAAGGCAGGTGTGATGTTGGCAAACAGCTCGGGGTCGTTATCGACCGGCGGATAACCCTCGGCAAAGTCGAGATCATACGTGCAGCCCGTTGCGGTGCACGCCTCGTCGAGCACACGGCGTACGCCTTCGCGCGCACGGTCGAACATGGCGTCCGTAAACACACGCAAGCTACCGGCAACATGGGCCTCCCCCGCCACCGCATTGCAGACGGTGCCCGCCTGCAGCAGGCCGAACTTGCCAATGCAGGGCTCATCGGCACCCAGCTCATCCATCAGTTCGCGCTCGGCAACCAAGAACTTGGCAGCCGCCAGCGCCGCATCGTGCGACTCCTCGACCGGCACACCATAGGTCTTAGCGATGTGGATGCTCGTACCGTGAATATGGATATGCGTCTCGCTCGAACGCGCCAGCAACGGACCGGAGCAGCTCGCCAACGTGCCGGCGGTCAGATCGGGCCACACGTGGAAGCCGAAGATGCGATCCACCCCATAGCGCTCGAACACACCGCTCTCGCATACCGTCTTGGCACCACCTGTCGTTTCCTCGGCCGGCTGAAACACAAAGAGTACGTTGCGCCTAATGGCGCCCGGCTGCTCGCGAATCGTACGGTCGACATACGTCGCGGCGGCAAGTGCCATGGCCATGTGTCCGTCATGTCCGCAAGCGTGCATCTTGCCGGGATGTGTCGAGGCGAACGCTGCCCCTGTTGCCTCGGCAATGGGCAGCGCATCCATATCGGCGCGAATCGCCGTGGCATGCGCGGCACCAACGCCGGCGTCGAAGAAAGCGCAGACGCAGCTGGGGCACGGATGGGTCACCTCGCAAGCGAGCGGTGCCAACACGCCCTCGATATAGGCAATGGTTTGCGGAAGATCGAAATCGAGCTCCGGAATGCGATGGAGATCGCGGCGATAGCGACGGAGTTCTTGGAGCTCGGTCATAGAAGATCCCTTCGTGAGGCATATCTGTTGCAACTTATTGTGATACAGGATTGTGGCGCACATGTTTCCAGCATATCCCTGCATTTTTTAAACGTTATATACGAATACTCTTGTTTGGTAAAGTGCAACGTGATAGGGTCTTTACCACTTGATAGAGGCGCGGGCACGAAGATCCGCGGGCGAGCCGGCAGGCTTTGACCCCGTGGGGAGGCGAAACCCGCCGAACTGGGTTTTTCGGGCACGAACAACCTGGTGGGCCTGTGGGAAACACCCACAGGACTGTCTGCAGCAATGCGGGAGCGCTATCCGGACATTGGGTCCACGCTATGCGGATTCGATGCGCGATGGCGCCGTCTGGATAGCGAGGTTTACGGGACATGGCATTGACCCCCAACGAGGCATATGCGGCCAAGCAGCCGTTTGTGGACAAGGAGACGCTCGAGCATATCGTCGAGCAGTTCCCCACGCCGTTTCATCTATACGACGAGGCGGGCATCCGCCGCAACATGCAAGAAGTGCGCGACGCCTTTGCATGGAACCCGGGCTTTAAGGAATACTTTGCCGTCAAGGCCAACCCCAACCCGGCGCTCATCTCCATTCTCAACGAATACGGCTGCGGCTGCGATTGCTCGAGCTATACCGAGCTCATGATCGCCCGCTCGCTGGGTATCACAGGACACGACATCATGTTCTCGTCCAACGACACGCCGGCTGCCGACTTTGAGCTCGCCGACAAGCTGGGCGCCATCGTCAACTTTGACGACATCAGCCACATCGAGTTCTTTGAGCGCGTTGCGGGGCCCATCCCCAAGACGGTCAGCTGCCGCTTTAATCCAGGCGGTCTGTTCCAGCTCTCCAACGGCATCATGGACAACCCGGGCGACTCCAAATATGGCATGACCACCGAGCAACTCTTCGAGGCCTTCCGCATGCTCAAGGCCAAGGGCGCCGAGGACTTTGGCATCCACGCATTCCTTGCCAGCAACACCGTCACCAACGACTACTACCCCAAGCTCGCGCGCATCCTCTTTGAGCTTGCCGTACGCCTGGAGCGCGAGACCGGCGCACACGTCGCCTTCATCAATCTGTCCGGCGGCGTCGGCATCCCCTACCTGCCCGAGCAGCAGGCCAACGACATTCACGCCATCGGCGAGGGAGTACACGCGGCATACGACGAGATCCTGGTTCCCGCCGGCATGGGCGATGTGGCCATCTGCACCGAGATGGGCCGCTTTATGATGGGCCCCTACGGCTGCCTGGTCACCAAGGCTATCCACGAGAAGCAGATCTACAAGGACTATATCGGCGTGGACGCCAGTGCCGTCGACCTCATTCGTCCCGCCATGTATGGCGCTTACCACCACATCACGGTGATGGGCCAGCCGGACGGTCCTGATAAAACCGCAGCCCCCGTCACAAACACGTACGACATCACGGGCAATCTGTGCGAGAACAACGACAAGTTCGCCATCGATCGCGAGCTGCCGCATATCGACATGGGCGACCTGCTTGTAATCCACGATACCGGCGCGCATGGCTACTCCATGGGCTACAACTACAACGGACGCTTGCGCTCCGCCGAGGTCCTGTTGCGCCCCGATGGCTCGGCCGACCTCATCCGCCGCGCCGAGCGCCCGGGCGATTACTTTGCCACGCTCGACGTGCTGCCGTGCGGCCGAGAGCTGCTGGCCAAATCGCGCGCCGAAAGCGCCCGCCGTCGCGCTCAGGACGAGCGTCTGGCCGTCGCCGCTCAATGGAACAAACGCATCCAGATCGCGGAAGCGAAGGGGAAGAACATGGATATCCGCAATCTCGAGGGCTCAATCGTCGCCCTTGTCACGCCGTTTAAAAAGGACGGCAGTGTCGACTTTGACGCGCTTGAGCGCCTTATCGATTTCCACCTGCAAAATGGCACTGACGCCATCCTCACCCTGGGCACCACCGGAGAGAGTGCCACGATGACCGATGACGAGGACAACTCTGTTGTCGCCGCAGTGGTCAAGCAGGTTGCGGGCCGCGTCCCCGTCATCGCCGGCTCGGGCTCTAACTCCACGCAGACCATGCTCACCAAGTCGCTCACTTACCAGGGCCTGGGCGCCGATGGTCTGCTGCTCATTACCCCCTACTACAACAAGTCTAACGAAGAGGGCATCTACCAGCACTTTAAGACCGTGGCCGACGCCGTGGACATCCCCTGCATTCTATACAACATCCCCGGCCGCTGTGGCTGCGGCATCAGCGAGCGCAACGTAGAGCGCTTGGCCGCGCATCCCAACATCATGGGCATCAAGGAGGCCTCGGGCAACGTCGCCTACGCAGCCAAGATCGCCCACCTGCTGTCCGATGACTTCCGCATGTACTCGGGCGAGGACGCGCTGACCGTGCCGCTCATGAGCCTGGGCGCCTCGGGCACCATCAGCGTGTGGGCCGATGTTCAGCCGCAGCTCGTGCACGACATGTGCCGCGCTTATCTGGACGGTGACGTGGCGCGTGCCCGCGATATCCAGATTGCCGGTCAGCCGCTCATCAATGCCCTCTTTAGCGAGGTCAACCCCATCCCCGTCAAGGAAGCGCTCGCTCAGATGGGTATGATCGAGGCAAACTACCGCATGCCGCTGTGCCCCATGGCAGACGACACGCGCTCTGCACTTACCGATGCTCTGAAGGGAGCTGGTCTGCTTGATTAAGACCGTCATTATGGGAACGGGCCGCATGGGCTCGCTCATCCGCACTACCGCCGAGGGCGTTGTCGACGCCGCCGGTCAGCCCGTTTTTGGTATCGTCGCCCAGATTGGCTTCGATTTGAGCGAGCTCGAGAACGCACCGGCCGCCGATGTGATTATCGACTTCTCGAACGTCGTGACCTTCGATGCCGTCGTCTCCTATGTCGAGCGCACGGGCGCGGCGTTGGTCTCGGGCACCACAGGCTACACACCCGATCAGATGGACCGCCTGCGCGAGCTGGGTCAGAACGCCCGCGTCATGCACTCCGGCAATTATTCCATCGGTATCGCAGCCCTGCGCCATCTGGTAGCACAGGCCACACGCGAGCTGCCCGGCTTTGACTGCGAAATCGTCGAGACGCACCATAACCAAAAGGTCGACGCCCCCAGCGGCACTGCCAAATTGTTGCTCGACGCCGTCGTCGAAGCCGAGCCCGAGGCAGGCTACCACCCCGTCTATGGCCGCGAGGGCATGTGCGGAGCGCGTGACCCCAAGGAGATCGGTATGCACTCGCTGCGCGGTGGCACTGTCGCCGGCGTGCACGAAGTGAGTTTCTTTGGCCAGGACGAAGAAGTCACGCTCACGCATCGCGCCACGAGTCGTCAGATCTTTGTCAACGGCGCCCTGGCAGCCGCGCAGAAGCTCGTCGCCCGCGAGCCCGGCTTCTATACGTTCGACCAGGTCATGTTTGCCTAACCAGGTATCTACCGTACCCACGCAAAGGAGAAACAGTATATGAGTAACGCAGCCGAAATGGATGCCCAGGAGATTATCAATTACATCGCCACCGCGCCTAAAAAGACACCCGTCAAGCTGTATGTGCGCGAGAAGCCGGGCATGAAGGTCCAGTGGGGCAATGCACACGTCTACGGCGGTCGTCGAGGCCAGACCGTCTTTGGTGACTGGGATGAGCTCAAGGCAATCCTCGACGCCAACGCCGATTCCATCGATTACTACGATGTGGAGAACGATTGCCGCAACTCCGCCGTGCCCATGCTCGACCTTAAGGGCATCAACGCCCGCATCGAGCCGGGCGCGATCATCCGCGACCGCGTCGAGATTGGCGACCGTGCCGTCATCATGATGGGCGCCATCATCAACATCGGCTCCGTTATCGGCGAGGGTTCCATGATCGATATGGGCGCCGTGCTGGGCGGTCGCGCCACCGTGGGCAAGAACTGCCACATCGGCGCCGGCACCGTGCTGGCAGGCGTTGTGGAGCCCGCCAGCGCCACGCCCGTCATCATCGAGGACGATGTCATGATCGGCGCAAACGCCGTGGTCCTGGAAGGCGTGCGCGTGGGCAAGGGCGCTGTCGTTGCCGCCGGCGCCGTGTGCGTCGAGGACGTCCCCGCCGGCGCCGTCGTGGCCGGTGTCCCCGCCCGCGTCATCAAGATGCGCGACGAGAAGACCGACAGCAAGACCGGCCTGGAAGAGGGCTTACGTCAACTGTAGAAGTTACGCGGTTTTACCAAACCGCGTAACGGCTCGACGCTGCAAACGCCCCTAA
>CBCSLZ010000002.1:0-109214 GCA_965141245.1 uncultured Collinsella sp. | reverse complement strand
TGCGGAACTCGCGACAACCTTAATATGTCTCAGGCCCGCCCCCTCCGCCGCACACTGGGAACGCCACGTTGATGTCTGCTAAACCTTGCTCGCTCAGGCTAATGACTTTGCTGGGGATCCACAATTTGCTGCAAGGTGAACTTGCATTGGAGCGTATCGTCCTCTTCTCGCGCATCGTCAAAATCAAAGATCATGATGGCGCAGTTGGGGAGTTTTGTTGGGAGCTCGAAGTCCTCTGGGGCTGCAGCCTTGATGAATTGGCGGCTGGCGCTGCCGTGGCTTACTGCTAGGAGGGTTTCGATACCCTCGGCGCCCATGAGATTGGTGAGGGTGCCTACCATGCGCTCCTGCAGCGTCTGGCTTCCCTCTCCTCCGAAGGGGACTAAGTCCTCGCCGGGGTCCCAGACGTCGGTAGGAAGGGCATCGTGGGGGCCTTCTTCGAAGGTGCCGTAGCAGCGCTCGATGATGCCTTCGCAGGGCTCGACTGCTGCGTCCGGGCCAAGGAGCTCGCATGCGACGAGCTGAGCTGTGTCCATGGCTCGGCCTAAGGGCGAAGAGACCACTTTGTCGGGGACGACGCCGTGGCCCTTAAGCCATGCGGCTGCCATCCCGGCTTGCTGACGGCCCAGATCGGTCAGCGGTGAATCGCAGCGGCCCTGGACCAGCTTCTTGACGTTGAACTCCGTCTGACCGTGGCGGAGTAGGTATAGGCGCTTCATGCTCTCCCCTTCTGCATAACTTGCTTTGCCGGCGCGGCCTACTCGTGGGTATGGCCTACGTAGTCTTCGTCGATCGTAATCTTGGCAATCGACTTGGGATATTCCGATTCGACCCGTTGTGCCAGCGCGTGCTTTACGTCTTCGGCACTCATCTGCAGATCCGAGGGACGCACGCAGTCAAAGATCACGTTGGTGTGCGTGGGGCCCGGAACACAGCGTAGGTCGTGGATCGAGAGGCGGCTATCGACCTCTTGCGCCATAGCGTTGATGCGCAGGCGCATGCTCGCCACCTTTGAATCGTCGGTCACGATGGGATCGTAATGGAGCGTGACGATCATGCCGTCCTCGTCCCTAAACGACTGCTCAATATTGTCGAGCGTGTCGTGACTTTCCAGCGGGCTGGCCTCGGCCGCCATCTCGGCGTGCGCACTTGCAAACTTCCTGCCCGGGCCGTAGTCGTGAACCATCAAATCGTGAACGCCCAAAACGCCGGGATAGCTCATGATCTTGTCTCGAATGTGCTTGACCAGCTTAGGATCGGGCGCCTGGCCCAAAAGCGGGCTCACCGTATCCTGGATGAGTTCAAAACCGCTCCAGCCAATATAGGCGCCAACGGCAAGTCCAACCCAGGGATCAAAATTGGTGTGCGTCACCTGCGAAACAATTGCGCACGCTAACACGGCGCCTGTGGCAAGGACATCGTTCTTGGAATCCTGCGCGGTCGCATGCAGCGTCTCGGACTCAATGCGATCGCCGAGCTTTTGGTTGAGGGCCGCCATCCAGAGCTTTACGACCATCGAAAGCACTAGAACCGCCACCAGGGCAAGCGAAAACTCGACAGGTTCGGGGTTGATAATTCGCTCCACCGACGACTTCACCAGCTCAACGCCAATAAGCAGCACGAGCGCCGCCACGACCAGACCCGAGAGATACTCGTAGCGACCGTGGCCGTAAGGATGCTCGGGGTCGGCCGGCTTGCTCGCCAGCTTAAAACCCAGCACGCTCACGATATTCGAGCTGGCATCGGACAGGTTGTTCATGGCATCCGCCACGATCGAAACCGATCCCGAAACCACACCAATTGCGCCCTTCGCAGCACATAGTGCCACATTGGCGAGAATACACACCACACCCGTCAACGTGCCCACGCGCGCACGATCGCCCTGCGCACGACGAACGATCCACTCGACCATCTATATCTGCCCCCAACAGTTTTACTCATACACCCGTTTGTCGAATAGCTCAGTAGTGTAGACCCTTTACCCCATCGATACAAAAAAGGCCGCAACCCTTAGGGCTGCGGCCTTGCAAATCGCACTATCGAGCAAAAAACTTAGAGCTTGATGTCGATGTCGACGCCAGCGGGAAGGTCGAGACGCATGAGCGAATCAACGGTGCCCGAGGTGGGGTCGAGGATGTCGATGAGACGCTTGTGGGTGCGCATCTCGAACTGCTCACGGGAGTCCTTGTTCACGTGCGGCGAGCGGATAACCGTGTACAGGTTACGCTCGGTGGGCAGGGGGACAGGACCGGAAACGCGAGCACCGGTCTTCTGAGCGGTCTCGACGATGAGCTTCGCGGACTGATCGACGACCTCGTGATCATAGCCCTTGAGGCGAATGCGGATCTTCTGGGTAGCCAACTTAAACCTCCAAAGAGTGCGAGAGATGTTCTCGCGGATTACGTAACAGGGAGCTCGAACTTAGGCGTTCTTGCTCATGACCTCGTCCACAATGGACTTGGGCGCGGGCTCATAAGAGTCGAACTGCATCGTGTAGGATGCACGGCCCTGGGTCTGGGAGCGAAGGTCGGTAGCGTAACCGAACATCTCGCCCAGCGGCACCTTGGCACGGATGAGCTTGCTGTTCTTGCGATCCTCCATGCCCTCGATCTTGCCGCGGCGACCAGAGAGGTTGCCCATAACGTCGCCCATGTACTGCTCGGGGGTCTCGACCTCGACAGCCATGATCGGCTCGAGCAGCTGCGGATCGGACTTCTTGAGAGCGTCCTTGATAGCCATGGAACCGGCAATCTTGAAGGCGGCCTCGGAGGAGTCAACTTCGTGGTAAGAACCGTCGAACAGGGTGACCTTGACGTCGAGGACCGGGAAGCCGGCGATAACACCGGTGTTCAGGGCCTCCTGGATGCCCTTATCGATGGACGGGATGTACTCCTTGGGCACGACGCCGCCGACGATAGCGTTGACGAACTCGTAGCCGAAGCCCTCCTCCATCTTCTCGAGCTTGATGACGGCGTGGCCGTACTGACCGCGACCGCCGGACTGACGGACGAACTTGCCCTCAGCCTTCTCGACGTCGTGACCAGCGGTCTCGCGGTAGGCGACCTGGGGCTTACCAACGTTAGCGTCAACCTTGAACTCGCGGAGCAGACGGTCGACGATGATCTCGAGGTGCAGCTCGCCCATGCCGGCGATGATGGTCTGGCCGGTCTCGTGGTTGGTGGACACCTGGAAGGTCGGATCCTCCTCGGCGAGCTTGGTCAGAGCCAGGGACATCTTATCCTGCTCGGCCTTGGTCTTGGGCTCGATGGCAACGTCAATAACGGGCTTAGCGAACTCGATCTTCTCGAGGACGATCTCCTTGCCCTCGGCGCACAGGGTGTCACCGGTGGTGGAGTTCTTGAAGCCGACGCAAGCGACGATGTCGCCGGCGGCAGCGTCGTCACGGTCGATACGCTCGGCGGCGTTCATCTCGAGGATGCGGCCGAGGCGCTCGCGCTGACCGTTGGAAGCGTTGACAACGTAGGAGCCGGACTCGGCGCGGCCGGAGTAAACGCGGACGTAGGTGAGCTTACCGACGAACGGGTCGGTCATGATCTTGAAGACCAGGCCGGAGAAGGGCTCGTCGAAGGAAGGATGACGCTGGATCTCCTCGCCGGTGTCCGGATCGGTACCGGTGACGGCCTCGACGTCAAGCGGGCTGGGCAGGTAGTCGACGACAGCGTCGAGCAGCTCCTGAACGCCCTTGTTCTTGTAGGCGGAACCCACGAAGACGAGGTTGAGCTCGTTGGCCAGAACGCCCTTGCGCAGAGCAGCCTTGAGCTCCTCGACGGTGAAATCCTCCTCCATGAGGATCTTCTCCATGAGCTCGTCGTCAAAGCTGGCAGCAGCGTCGAGGAGCTCCTCGCGCTTGGTGGCAGCGATGTCAGCAAACTCAGCCGGGATCTCGTCCATCGGCTCGGGGTAGGTCATACCCTTCTCGTCGGCCTTGAAGTCCCATGCAGTCATGGTGACCAGGTCGATGACGCCCCAGAAGTTGTCCTCGGCGCCCATCGGGACCTGAGCGGCCACGGCGTTGGCGTCAAGACGATCCTTCATGGTCTCGATAGCGTTGAAGAAGTCAGCGCCCACGCGGTCATACTTGTTGATGAAGGCGATGCGGGGGACGTTGAAGGTGGAAGCCTGACGCCAAACGGTCTCAGACTGGGGCTGAACGCCAGCGACGGCGTCGAAGACGGCGACAGCGCCATCGAGGACGCGCAGGCAGCGCTCGACCTCGGCGGTGAAGTCAACGTGGCCCGGGGTGTCGATGATCTGGATGCGGTAGTCCTTACCGTCCTTGTTCCAGAAGCAGGTGGTAGCAGCGGAGGTAATGGTTACGCCGCGCTCCTGCTCCTGAACCATCCAGTCCATGGTGGCAGCGCCCTCATGGACCTCACCTATCTTGTGGGTCTTACCGGTGTAGTAAAGAATACGCTCGGTCGTGGTGGTCTTACCGGCATCGATGTGGGCCATGATGCCGATGTTACGGGTATCGGAAAGCTTGTACTTAGGCTTAGCCATGTTAGTTCCTTACCTTAACTTACCAACGATAGTGAGAGAACGCGCGGTTGGCCTCGGCCATCTTGAAGACGTCCTCACGCTTCTTGACGGAAGCGCCCAGGCCGTTGGAAGCGTCGAGGATCTCGTTGGCGAGACGCTCGGCCATGGTCTTCTCCTTGCGAGCGCGGGAGAAGTTGACGATCCAGCGGATACCCAGAGCGGTGGAACGACGGGAGTTGACCTCCATCGGGACCTGATAGGTAGCGCCACCGACACGCTTGGGCTTAACCTCGAGCGTGGGCTTGACGTTGTCCATAGCCTTCTTGAAGGTAGCGAGAGCGTCGCCACCCTCGGACTTCTCGGCAACGATCTCGAAAGCGGTGTAAACGATGCGCTCAGCGGTGGCCTTCTTGCCGTCAAGAAGGACCTTGTTGATGAGCTGAGTCACCAGGCGGTTGTTGTAAACGGCGTCAGGCTGAACCTCACGACGATTAGCTGCTGCACGACGCGGCATGTGAAATCTCCTTAAGTGTCTACCGTGCGGCGCTTAGGCGGCACACGGCGAAAGTATCAAAACGTTATCTGTCTTATTTGGCCTTGGGGCGCTTAGCACCGTACTTGGAACGGGCCTGCATACGGTTCTGGACCGGAGCAGCGTCGTAGGCGCCACGGATGACGTGATAACGGACACCAGGGAGGTCACGGACACGACCGCCGCGGACGAGCACGATGGAGTGCTCCTGCAGGTTGTGGCCCTCACCCGGGATGTAAGCAGTAACTTCGATGCCGTTGACAAGGCGAACACGGGCAACCTTACGAAGAGCCGAGTTCGGCTTCTTGGGGCTCGTGGTGAAGACGCGGGTGCACACGCCGCGCTTCTGGGAGTTGTGCTGCAGAGCAGCGTTCTTGGACTTCTTGGGCACGGAACGACGGCCCTGGCGAACCAGCTGGTTAATAGTAGGCAAAGCGTACTCCTTCTCGAATGATTCCAGCTTTCTGTAAAGTGCAACGGCTTGAATCGAGGGGTCAGCATCCCCCTACGAAACACGCAGTTCGATAGGATACGTGGCGTTAGCTGTGCCGTCAACAGACCACGCCGCCGGGCGTATCCCAAAATTGGCACATTTCCGCAAAGCCTACACAAAAGGAATCCCTTTCTTTGCGCGGGGGCGGATTCCCGGGCCGGGCGGCGCAGGGGTTAAGTTTGCTGCTCTACAGTCCTGGCTCGCACGGAGGCCACATTAAGTGGCCTCCGGCTCGTGCGGAACTCGCGACAAACTTAACCCCTGCGCCGCCCGGCCCGGGAATCCGACGTACTCGTCGGGGCAACGCCACCTGCCAAAAAGGGACAGGTATATTTGGTCGGTTTTATCTGGGGAAACGTCGCGCTCCAGCGGTGATCTGCTCTCATCTGTCGCATGGGAATCGTCGGAGCTTTCGGAAGTATGCGGCAAATTCTGGACCTACCAAGCACACAGGGGTTTTGCGATAACAAACCTGCAGGTAGAGCGCTTGAGCATATGCGGTGTGGTCGACCCATCAAGATTTTGCCGCATACTTCCGAAAATCGGACGAATACCGCTCGCTTTAACCGCCCATTTACCGCAAAAGAGGCCGCTTCCCCTAGTAGGAAGCGGCCCCAAATCTTACGAATAGACGATGGTAAAGGGTACTTCTGTTTCGGTCTCTCCTGTTGATGTGTATCTCGTGCCCTCAAGGGTTACTGAGACCACTTGGTCGACATCGATCAACTTCGTTGGCAGCCAGATGTTCTCTCCGCTATTGCGCGCATAAGAAAAATATAAGTTGAACACCCCTGCGTCGTCATCTTCGATAATCTGCTCCGATCCATCCTTGTAGCTGACGGTCAGCTTATTATCAACTGCATCAATGCCCAGATCATCGATGTGTGTCTGGATAGAAAACGGGCTGATCTCGAGAGGCGAGTCATCGGAGCGGAGTTCCTTTGTATCGACGTAAGCTCCAACGCTAAACTCGGGCGTCGATGCCTCGAACGGCTTCGCATCCTCGCCTTCGCCCTCGGTCCACGAGATATTCCAGGTGACCGCATGTTGAAAACCTCGCTCGCGATCCATAGAGGCAAAGTACATCGTGCCATTAATGACCGTGTCGCTTGATGTGTCCTTATCAATGGTGCAGCGTGTGTCAGCCCATTCCTCGCCGAAGTTCATGCTGGGCGTACCGATGCCTTGTTCTTCTTCACCATAGAGAACAAGTTCGCCTGTCTCTGCTGCCGGCTTGTAGTAGTTAACGCCATTTGGATTGGACAACGTAAACGTCACGGCTCCGCAGCCGTTTTGGTCAATAGCCATCTCATGGATATCGAGCGTATAGCCATTACCCTCGACGGACAGATCAACCTTCTGGACTGCGCCCTCCAGGCTTTGAGGCGCGATACCGTCACCAAACTCTCTGGTGTAGGTATATTGAGTCCCCGATGAGCCACCGTTGGTCCAGGTAATGGAATCCCCGTTGCCGTGGTTTCCCCAGGCTGAGGCAAAATAGCCGGAATTGACAACGGCGTAGGCGACCCCTCCAGTCGCCAAAACTCCGGCAAGACATCCGATCACGGCAACATAGAGAGGCTTCGCGTGGCCCTTTCGATGAAGCGGCTCACCCGCAGCGGTATTTAGGACGCGATCTGCAAGGTCGCTATCGGCTTGGATGGACTCGAAGGCCTGCTTGATTTGATTGGATTTCACGGTCGCCCTCCTCTAGGATGAATTTGAGCTTCGATCGACCACGGGCTAAACGCGTTCGAACGGTCGCGGCTGGTACATGCAACAACTCGGCAATCTCTGAGGTCGAAAAGCCCAGATAGTAATAGAGCACGATGGGAACGCGGAATCGCTCCGGAAGTCGCATAACGTCTGACAAGACCGCCTTGGTCTCATCCTGCGCCGCCGAAAGCGAATCGGCCAGGTTCTCAATATCCTCCACACGCCTCCATGGCTTTCGAAAGAGCGATTTGCATTCATTGATCGTGACCCGGATAAGCCAGCGACGAAGATGTTCCCAACTTTCAAAGTGCCCATCGCTTTTAAGCAACTTAAGAAAGACATCTTGGGCAACATCGTCGGCATCGGCACGATCGCGCAGGAACGTCAATGCGATCCGAAACACGACATCACGGTGATCCTCGACCGCCTGTCTAAATGCTTGTTCTTCCATAATCACCTCCCGGTGATGCTGATGTTTCTTGCTGAGGCCCTCACCATAGATACGCTTTGACCGAACGGAATGTTTCAAATTCAAGCAGGAAAAACCTACCAAAATAAACCTGTCCCTTTTTGGCAAAAGGAATCCCCTTCTGTGCGCGGAGGCAGATTCCCGGAACGGGCCGCCCGCTGTTTAAGTTTGCTGCTCTACAGTCCTGCGCAAGACGGAAAGCACATTAAGTGCTTTCCTTTGCGTGCGGAACTCGCGACAAACTTAAACAGCGGGCGGCCCGTTCCGGGAATCCGACGTGCTCGTCGGGGCAACGTTCCTCATCAAAAAAGACCCGCTCCCCTGTTGGGAAGCGGGTCTTTGGAAGGGCGGTTAACGTACTTGGAAGTTACTCCTCGTCGTTGTCCTTGGCCTCTTCGGCGTCATCGGTGTCCACAAGCTGGTTGAGCAGCTCGTCGAGGGAAGCCATGTCCTCGTTGATCGCGCCGTTGGCGGGAGCCTTCTTGTCGTCGATCGGGGCGCCCAGGAGCTCCTCGTCGGCGTCGGCGTGATGCGTCGGAGCGGAGGTACCCAGCAGGATATCGTCCGGACCGTCGGGGCTAAAGACCATCTGCAGCAGCTGCGAGAGGTCTTCCTCGTCGGCAACGTCGTCGTTGTTCTCGAGGATGTAGAGCAGGTCGTGGGCCTCCAAGCCGTCACGGAGTTCCTCGATCGCCTTGGCACCGATGCCATCGATGCGCAGCAGATCTTCCTCGGACTTGCCGACCAGGTCGCCGACCGTCTCGATGCCGACCTCGCTGAACTTGTTGGTCCAGCGCTGCGACACACCCAGGTCGTCGAACAGGTACAGGCGAGCCTTCTCGGCGGAGATGGTGTGGCCGTTGCGGGTGAAGGAACCGTCAGCACCACCGAACTCGTCGTAGCCGGCCCAGTCGAGCTGCTGCGGGAGCTGCTCGTCCAGGTCTTTGAGCTCCACAGGAGCCCACTCGGGCAGCGACTTGGCGTTGGGCGAAGCCGGACCGTCGATGTCGACATAGCCGTCGGCCGTGCGATACGTCAGCTTGGCGTTAGCATACGGCTTGAGGCCAGTACCAGCCGGGATCTTCTTACCGACGATGACGTTGGACTTAAGGTCGAGCAGGTGGTCGACCTTGCCCTCGATGGCAGCCTCGGTAAGGACGCCGGCAGTACGGATGAACGAAGCGCTCGACAGCCAGGAGTCGATGTTGGACGCGACCTTGAGCGTACCCAGGATGACGGGCTCGGCCACAGGAGCCTGACCGCCCAGACGGGCAACGCGCTCGACCTCGTCGGCAAACTCGTAGCGGTCGACGTACTGACCAAGCAGGTACTTGGAGTCGCCGGGGTTGGTGATCTGAACGCGACGCAGCATCTGACGTGCGAGCACCTCGATGTGCTTGTCGTTCAGGTCGACGCCCTGGCTGGTGTAGACGTCCTTGACGCTCTCGACGAAGGTGTGCATCGTCGACTCGATGTCGGTCAGCTTGCGCAGGTTGCGGAAGTTGACGAAGCCCTTGGTGATCTGGTCGCCGGCGCGAACCTCGCAGCCGTCCTCGATCTCGGGCATAAAGCGCACCGAAGCGGGGACGCTACGCTCGTCGAGGACACGGGTGTGATCCTCGGAGTCGGTGAGCGTCAGCACGTACTCGGACTTCTCGGGCTTAATCGAGAGGTGACCGGAGTACGGAGCCAGCTCGGCCTCGCGACCCAGGATCTTCTCGTTGACGTTACCGACGATATCGAACATACGGCTGACCGTAGGCAGACCCTGCGTAATATCGTCGACGCCAGCGACGCCGCCGGAGTGAATGGTACGCATCGTAAGCTGCGTACCGGGCTCGCCGATGGACTGGGCGGCAATAATGCCGACCGCGGTACCGATGGCGACCGGACGACGGGTGGAAAGATCCCAGCCGTAGCACTTCTGGCACACGCCGTACTTGGAGCGGCAGGTGAGCAGCGCGCGAAGCTTGACCTTCTTGAGGCCCGCATCGACCATCTTTTGGATGTCGGCGACCTTCTCGATGTAGCCGTCCTGCTCAAAGAGCACGGTGCCATCCGGAGCCACGACGTCCTCAATGAAGCAACGGCCGACGAGGTCGGTGTTGAGGTCGGTGGTGCCGGGGATGATGAGGTTGTAGGTGACGCCCTCGTGCGTGCCGCAGTCCTCCTCGCGGACGATGACGTCCTGGGCCACGTCGACCAGACGACGGGTCAGGTAACCAGAGTCCGAGGTGTGGGATGCGGTATCGACCAGGCCCTTACGGGCGCCGTAGGTCGAAATGAAGTACTCGAGCGGCAGCAGGCCCTCGCGGAAGTTCGCCTTAATGGGAAGGTCGATCGTCTCGCCGGACATGTCTGCCATCAGGCCACGCATGCCGCCGAGCTGACGCAGCTGGGTCTTAGAACCACGGGCGCCAGAGTCGGCCATCATGTAGAGCGGGTTCTCCTCGTCGAACATGTCGAGCATGAGCGCTGCGACCTTGTCGGTACAAGCGGTCCACTCGTTAACGACTTCGATGTGGCGCTCCGTCTCGTTGATGAAGCCCTCCTCGAAATACTCGTTGATCTGGTCGACGTTGGCCTGGGCGCGATCGAGCAGCTCCTGCTTCTCGGCAGGGATGAGAGCGTCCCACACCGAGATGGTGAGGCCGGCGCGGGTAGCGTAGTGGAAGCCGGAGTACTTGATGGCGTCGAGGATCGGGCCGACCTTGGCCTCGGGGTAACGATCGCAGCAGTCGGCAACCAGCTTGGCCACATCGCCCTTGACCATCTT
Organism: uncultured Collinsella sp.; assembly: GCA_965141245.1. Taxonomy (GTDB): domain Bacteria; phylum Actinomycetota; class Coriobacteriia; order Coriobacteriales; family Coriobacteriaceae; genus Collinsella. The sequence continues at coordinate 98,728 of CBCSLZ010000002.1, read as the reverse complement.
GTAGTTCATGAACTCGTAGTCTTCGGGCAGGCACTGGCGGTTGAAGATGATGCGGCCGATAGAGGTCTCGAAGCGCGCGGTCTTGTTGCCGGTGACGTCGTAGTCGACGAACTCGTTCTTGCCGTTCTTGACGCGGAAGATACGGGTGCCGTCCTCGTTGATGACGTTGGCATCGGCAGCGGACACGCGGACCTGGATCTTGGCCTGCATGTCGACCTCGGAGCGGCAGTCATAGGCGTGCAGTGCGTCGTCGAAGCTGGCGAACACGTGGTTCTCGCCCGGCAGACCCTCGCGGACCTGGGTGAGGTAGTACACACCGATGATCATGTCCTGCGAAGGGATGTTAACCGGCTTGCCGGATGCCGGCGAGCGCAGGTTGTTCGCAGAGAGCATGAGCACGCGAGCCTCCGCCTGAGCCTGGCTGGACAGCGGCACGTGAACAGACATCTGGTCGCCGTCGAAGTCGGCGTTGAAGGGCGAGCAGACCAGCGGGTGCAGGTGGATAGCCTTGCCCTCGACCAGCACCGGCTCAAAGGCCTGGATGGACAGACGGTGCAGGGTCGGTGCACGGTTGAGCAGCACGACGCGGCCGTCGATGACCTCTTCGAGGATATCCCACACAAAGGTGGCACCGCGGTCGATAGCGCGCTTGGCGCCCTTGATGTTCTCGACCTTGCCGAGCTCGACCAGGCGTTTCATGACGAAGGGCTTGAAGAGCTCCAGCGCCATGGTCTTGGGCAGACCGCACTGGTGCAGCAGCAGCTTGGGGTCGGTAACGATTACCGAACGGCCGGAGTAGTCGACACGCTTACCCAGCAGGTTCTGACGGAAGCGACCCTGCTTGCCTTTGAGGGCCTCGGCGAGCGACTTGAGCGGGCGACCGCCACGGCCAGAGACCGGGCGACCACGACGGCCGTTGTCGAACAGGGCGTCCACGGACTCCTGGAGCATGCGCTTCTCGTTGTTCACGATGATCGCAGGGGCATCCAGGTCGAGCAGGCGCTTGAGTCGGTTGTTACGGTTGATCACGCGACGGTACAGGTCGTTGAGGTCGGACGCGGCGAAGCGGCCGCCGTCGAGCTGGACCATCGGGCGCAGATCGGGCGGAATGACCGGGATGACGTCCAGGATCATGTTCGCGGGGCTGTTGCCGCCCTTCAGGAAGGCGTCAACGACCTCGAGGCGCTTAACGGCCTTCTCGCGCTTCTGCTTCTGGGAGTCCTCGTCGGCGATGATGGCCTTGAGCTTCTCGGCCTCGGAAGGAAGGTCGATGGCAGCGAGCAGGTCGCGGACGGCCTCGGCGCCCATGCCACCCTTGAAGTACATGGAGTAGTAGCGGGTCATCTCGCGGAACAGCGGCTCATCGGAGATGAGGTCGCGCTCGGTGAGCTTCATGAAGGCGTTGAAGGCGTCCGTGCGGAGCTGCTTCTCGTCCTTGCACTCTTCCTCGATGTCGACGATGCCAGAGGCGATCTCCTCGGGGGTCAGCGGCTCCTCGTCGGAAAACTCGTCAAAGTTCTCGGGGTCGCCCTGCTCCTTGAGAGACTCGATCTGGCGGGCGCACTCGGCATCGATCTCTTCCAGATCGGCGGCGAGCTCCTCGCGCAGGTCGTCAGCGTCGGCCTCGCGAGCCTCGTAGTCGACCTCGGTGATGATGTAGCTGGCAAAGTACAGAACCTTCTCGAGGTCCTTGGACTTGATGTCGAGCATACGGCTCATCGGGAAGCTCGTGGGGCTCTTGAAGTACCAGATGTGGGACACAGGAGCGGCGAGCTCAATGTGACCCATGCGGTCGCGACGCACCTTGGCCGAGGTGACCTCGACGCCGCAGCGCTCGCAGACGATGCCCTTAAAGCGGATGCCCTTGTACTTGCCGCAGGAGCACTCCCAGTCCTTTGCGGGACCGAAGATCTTCTCGCAGAACAGGCCGTCCTTCTCGGGCTTGAGGGTACGGTAATTGATAGTCTCCGGCTTCTTGACCTCACCGTGCGACCAGGAACGGATCTGGTCGGCGGAGGCAAGGGAGATCTTTACCGAGTCAAAATCAGTAGCTTCGAAATCTGCCACAGTCAACTACTCCTTATCAGTGGTCGTGGCGGCGACAGCCTCGGGTGCCTCGGCGGTCTCGGAATCCTGGGCCTCGACGTCGGCGTCAACGCCGGCGAGCGCAGCCAGGTCGTCGAGAGCGGAGGTCTCCTCGGCGGTCACAGGGGCGGAGGCGTCCTCGTCGGCATCGTGCATGGGCTCGATGTCCAGCGCGAGGGAACGGATCTCCTTGACGAGAACCTTGAAGGACTCGGGGATACCCGGAACCGGGACGTTCTCGCCCTTGACGATGGACTCGTAGGTCTTGACGCGGCCCACGGTATCGTCGGACTTGACGGTCAGGATCTCCTGCAGGACGTTGGAAGCACCGTATGCGTACAGTGCCCAAACTTCCATCTCGCCGAAGCGCTGGCCGCCGAACTGAGCCTTGCCGCCCAGCGGCTGCTGGGTAACCAGGCTGTAAGGGCCGGTCGAACGGGCGTGGATCTTGTCGTCGACCATGTGGCCGAGCTTGAGGATGTAGGACGTACCCACGGTAATGGGCTCGCGGAACTCCTCGCCGGTGCGGCCGTCGAACAGACGGGTCTTGCCGCGCTCGTCAAGCTGGGTGACAAACTCGGGGCGCATGTGATCGCCAAAGGCAGCGGTGGCCTTGTTGAGCATGTTCTTGTTGGCACGACGGATGACCTCGGCAATCTCGTCCTCCTTGGCGCCGTCGAAGACGGGCGTCGAGACGAAGAACGGACCGGGAACATACTTGTCGGAGTCGGCATCCTCGGTATCCCAACCGCAGGCAGCAGCCCAGCCAAGGTGGCACTCGAGCAGCTGGCCGACGTTCATACGCGAAGGAACGCCCAGCGGGTTGAGGATAACGTCGATCGGGGTACCGTCAGCCATGTAGGGCATGTCCTCGACCGGCAGAACGTTACAGATAACACCCTTGTTGCCGTGGCGACCGGCGATCTTATCGCCCTGCTGGATCTTACGACGCTGGGCGACGTAGACGCGCACCTGCTCGTTAACGCCGGGGGCCAGATCGTCGCCGTTCTCGCGGCTAAAGCGGACGACGTCGATGACGCGGCCGTAAGCGCCGTGAGGCATCTTAAGGGAGGTGTCGCGAACGTCGTGAGCCTTGGCACCGAAAATGGCGCGCAGCAGGCGCTCCTCGGCGGTCAGAGCACTCTCGCCCTTAGGCGTGACCTTGCCGACCAGGATATCGCCAGGGCCGACCTCGGCGCCGATGCGGATGATGCCGTCCTCGTCGAGGTTGGCAAGCATGTCCTCGGAGAGGTTCGGGATCTCGCGGGTGATCTCCTCGGGGCCAAGCTTGGTGTCGCGGGCATCGATCTCGTGACGGGTGATGTTGATGGTCGTCAGCAGGTCCTCGGCCACCAGGCGCTCGGACACGACGATACCGTCCTCGTAGTTGAAGCCTTCCCACGGCATGTATGCCACGGTGAGGTTCTGGCCCAGTGCGAGCTCGCCATGATCGGTCGAAGGACCGTCAGCCAGGGGCTCGCCCTGCTCAACGGTGTCACCGACGCGCACGAGCGGACGGTGGTTGATGCAGGTGGACTGGTTGGAGCGCTGGTACTTGGCCAGGTGATACTCGTCCATGCCGCCGGCATGCTTGACGATGATCTTGGCGGCGTCGGCAAAGATGACCTCGCCGGCGTTCTTGGCCAGGGTGACCTCGCCGGAGTCCAGGGCGGCGCGACGCTCCATGCCGGTACCGACATAGGGAGCGGCGGGGTGAACCAGCGGCACGGCCTGACGCTGCATGTTAGCGCCCATCAGCGTACGCTTGGCGTCGTCGTGCTCAAGGAACGGGATCAGCGTGGCTGCGACGGAGAGCATCTGACGCGGCGAGACGTCCATGTAGTCGACGTCCTCGACGGGCACGTCGGCGGGAGCGCCGAAGGAGCCGTCGAAGTCGCGGGTACGGGCGATCACGGTGTGCGGACGGACGATCTTGCCCTCGGCATCGGTCGTGATGAACTCGTTGGTCTTGGGATCGAGCGGCGTGTTGGCCGGCGCGATGACGTGCTTCTCTTCCTCGTCAGCGGTCATCCAGTCGATCTGGTCGGTGGCAACGCCGTTCTCGACGCGACGGAACGGGGCCTCGATGAAGCCATACTCGTTGACGCGGGCGTAGAGGGCGAGCGAGCCGATCAGGCCGATGTTGGGGCCTTCGGGGGTCTCGATCGGGCACATGCGGCTGTAGTGCGAATTGTGAACGTCGCGGACGGCCGTCGGCACGTTGGTGCGGCGGCTGGAGCCGGACTTGTGGCCTGCAAGACCACCAGGGCCGAGTGCGGACAGACGGCGCTTGTGGGTCAGACCGGTCAGGGGGTTCGCCTGGTCCATGAACTGCGAGAGCTGCGAGGAACCGAAGAACTCCTTGATGGAGGCCACGATCGGGCGGATGTTGATGAGCGACTGCGGGGTGATCTCGTCGATGTCCTGGGAGCTCATGCGCTCACGGACGACGCGCTCCATACGGCTCATGCCGATACGGAACTGGTTGGCGACGAGCTCGCCGACGGTACGGATGCGGCGGTTGCCGAAGTGGTCGATGTCGTCGACCTTGAAGCCCTGCTCGCCGGCAGCGAGGGACAGCAGGTAGCGCAGCGTCGCGACGATATCCTCGTCGGTGAGCACCGTGACCTCTTCCTCGGTGGTGAGATTGAGCTTCTTGTTGACCTTGTAGCGACCGACGCGGGCCAGATCGTAGCGCTGCGGGTTAAAGAGAAGACCCTCGAGCAGGCTGCGGGAGGCGTCCACGGTGGGAGGCTCGCCCGGGCGCAGGCGACGGTAGATCTCGATAAGGGCATCCTCGCGTGTGAGAGCGGTATCGCGCTCCAGGGTGCGCTTGATCACATCGGAGTTGCCGAGCAGCTCGATGATGTCGTCGTTGGTGACGGCGATGCCAAGGGCGCGCAGGAACATCGTGGCGCTCTGCTTGCGCTTACGGTCGATGGAGACCATGAGCTGGTCGCGCTTGTCGACCTCAAACTCGAGCCAGGCACCGCGGGACGGGATGATCTGAGCCTTGTAGATCTGCTTACCCGAATCCATCTCGGAGCTGTAGTACACGCCCGGGGAACGGACGAGCTGGGAGACGACGATACGCTCGGTACCGTTGATGATAAAGGTGCCCTGATCGGTCATCATGGGGAAGTCGCCCATGAAGACGAGCTGCTCCTTGATCTCGCCGGTCTCTTTGTTGGTGAGACGGACGTCGGTCAGAAGCGGAGCCTGATAGGTCATATCCTTCTCGCGGCACTCCTCGACGGTGTGCGCGGGGTCGCCGAACTGATGCTCGCCGAAGGTAACCTCGAGAACATGGTTCTGGCTCTGGATGGGGCTGGATTCCTTGAACGCCTCACGAAGGCCCTCGTCCTTAAAACGCTCAAAGGATTCCCTTTGAACAGAGATAAGGTTGGGGAGCTCCATGGCCTCCGGGATTTTCCCGAAGCTGACGCGCTTGCGCTCAGTGGCAGTGTATGCGTAGGTCACCAGGTTTTTCCTCCTTCACGGAAATGCTCGGTGGGTTGGCGAGGCATAGCTTCGCCAGTTATCGCAACCTAATAGTCTATCAGGTACCGACCGTTGGGCAAGAAAAGCCTTGACGCGATTGAGTTTTTGGAGTAGCAAAGTTTTTCGACAGAAAACATGCAGGTAGATGTATCTGTATCGAACATCTGTTCATATATTTTCTGTGAACAGAGAGCCAGCAATCGCAGCTCTTATAAAAAACGGGCGCGAACCGAGGTCCACGCCCGTAAATGTCGATGCCCGAAGGCTTACTTGCGCATCAATCCGCCGCGCTCGTCGATGGCGTCCCAGAAGGCATCGGCAAAGCGGGGATCGTTTGCAGCCATGAGGGCGTTAGTGGCCATCCAACCAGAGGGAGTGCCGGTGTCGTAGCCCGACAGCGGGTCGATGACAACTGCATACATGGCCTCGCGGTCGAGCGAACGGGCCATGGCGTCGGTGAGCTGGATCTCGCCGCCCTTGCCGGCCTGCTGATCTGCCAGCAGGTCCATGACCAGCGGGCTCAGCAGGTAGCGACCGACGATGTACAGGTTGGACGGAGCCGCCTCGGGAGCGGGCTTCTCGACCAGACCGCCGATGCGCCAGACAGCGCCCGGCTCGGCATCGGCAACGCCCTCGGCGCCTTCGAGCGAACCGACGCGCTCGCCGGCGATAACGCCGTAGCGGCTGACTTCCTCGGGCGAGCAAGCAGCGACGGCGATAACCGAAGCGCCACCGTGCTCCTTGGAAACGGCGAGCATCTTGTCGCAGATGTCGCGGTTAGGCACAACGTAGTCGCCCAGAAGAACCAGGAAGTTCTCCCCTGCCACGGCGTCGGCAGCAGAACGAATAGCATGGCCGAGGCCCTTGGGCTCGTACTGATAACGGAAGTCGACCGGCATACCGCCAGCGTGGGCGACAGCATCGGCATAGGCGTTCTTGCCGCGCTCGCGCAGCAGGTTCTCGAGCGAGCGATCGGGCTGGAAGTAGTTCAGCAGCTCGGGCTTGCCGGGAGAAGTAACGATGATGGCATCGTCGACCTCCTCGGGGTCGAGCGCCTCCTCAACGACATACTGGATGACCGGCTTGTCGAGAACCGGCAGCATCTCTTTGGGGGTGCACTTGGTGCCAGGCAGAAAACGCGTGCCAAGACCGGCGGCGGGGATGATTGCCTTCATGTTATTCAAGGATCCTTTCGCAGGCGCAAAAGCGCCCCATGCGTGCGGCACACAGCCGCAGACCAAATTGCGACACCCAAACATCTTACCGCTGGAATTATATGTCACTACAAGGCAGAGACAATTCTTCAGCAGGTCAACGCAAATTATTGCTCGAATGGTGCAATTTTATTGCCCAACGGCAGGACACCCGATAAGACGCAAATCACAGAACATGGCAGTTTGAGCAACCGATGTTGAGGGACCGAAAAACAAAAAAGACGGGGCTCGCAATGCGAACCCCGTCTGCAAAGAAATCTGGCGAGAAAGCCTGATTACTTGAGGGTGACAGCAGCGCCAGCAGCCTCGAGCTTCTCCTTGGCAGCCTCGGCGTCCTCCTTCTTGGCACCCTCGAGAACAGCCTTGGGAGCGCCCTCGACGACCTCCTTGGCCTCCTTCAGGCCAAGGTTGGTGAGCTCACGGACGGCCTTAATGACCTGGATCTTGTTGTCGCCGAAGCCCTCGAGCACGACGTCAAACTCGGTCTTCTCCTCGGCCTCAGCAGCGCCAGCAGCGGGAGCGGCGACAACAGCGGCAGGAGCAGCGGCGGAAACGCCGAAGGTGTCCTCGATAGCCTTGACGAGCTCGGAAGCCTCGAGAAGGGTCATTTCCTTAAGAGCATCGATGATCTCATCGGTGGTAAGCTTAGCCATTTCTAAGTCCTTTCGGTTTCCGTGCGGATGCACGGAGATCAGTTAAAACACGGCGCGAATGCGCCAGGGGTGCGGCGTTGCCGCCGCGGGTGAAAACAGCGACTAGGCTGCCTTCTGCTCGGAGACCTGCTGGATCGAACGAGCGAGACCAGAGGAAACGCCGTTGACGCAGACAGCGATGTCGCGAGCGAAACCGGAGATGAGACCGGCAATCTGGCCGAGAAGCTGGTCCTTGGTGGGCAGCTCGGCGATAGCCTTAACATCATCAGCGGAAACGGCCTTGCCGTCGGAGATACCGCCCTTGATCTCAAGGACGCCCTTGGACTTAGCGGAGAAGTCCTTAAGGGCCTTAGCGGCCTCGACCGGCTCGGTCTCGTAGAACACATAAGCGACGGGGCCGGCGAGGATCTCGTCGAGCTCGGGCTGCTCCTGGTTCTTGAGAGCGATCTTGACCAGGTTGTTCTTGTAGACCTTCATCTCGGCGCCGCACTCGCGAAGCTGATGACGCAGCTCCTGAGCCTGCTTAACCGTCAGACCGTTGTAGTTGACGACGAACAGACCGGCGTTCTCGGCGATACGGGACTCGATCTCTGCAACCTTGTCGATTTTGTACTGCTGGGGCATGAATTACACCTCCTCGAATTCTTTCCGGGCACGGTCCGCCACAAGGACGTGACGGGGGCATGTCCAAAAAGAAAGCCCCCGCGCTGCATGAGCGACGGGGGCGAGAAGACATATCTACTCGACCACCTCGGCTGGCGGGAAGTCCCATTAAGCTCGCGGGTAAGACCCGTTTGCGCCGGCTGTCTCTGGCAGCGGATTCGTGCGTGAACCGAAAGTATTATGGCGGGGACCCCGGCGTCGGTCAACGGGCACGAGGATTCGTACACAAACCCTGCATACGCTCCGGTCCGAGGGGCCGGGTTGAGATTTTCGCTCGGTCAAGTCCTGGCTCGCACGAAGAGCACATTAAGTGCTCTTCGGCTCGTGCGGAATCTACGAAAATCTCAACCCGGCCCCTCGGACCGGAGCTGCGGTAACTTTGCTACGAATCCTCGTGCCCGTTGAGCGACGCGCCCCACGCATAACCCTTATGTCGGTGGGCTGATGTGTTGCGTCCCGTTGGGCTATAAGGTTGAAATGAAGGTGGACAGGCGATTTAGGCCTTCGTCCAAATCTTGGTCGGAGACGCAATAGCTGAGGCGGACGTGGCCTTCGGTGCCGAAGCAGTTTCCGGGGACTAGGGCTACGCTTGCCTCTTTGATGGCTTTGATGCAAAAGTCTTCGCTGGTTAGGCCGAACTTTTTGATGCTCGGGAAAGTGTAGAAGGCTCCTGCGGGCTCTACTACGTCGAGGCCCATGTTGTTGAGGGCTGTAAGAACTCGTTTGCGGCGGGCTCGGTAGACTTCGAGCATGGGGGTTGGGTCGACGGTGAGGGCTCGGGCTGCGGCATCCATCTCGAAGGAGACGGCGCTCGATACTAGGTATTGGTGAGCTTTTGCGATCTCGGCGATGACGGGTGCCGCTGCTGCGAGCCAGCCCAAGCGCCAGCCGGTCATGGCCCAGGGCTTGGAGAAGCTCTCGATGACTACCGTCTGCTCACGCAGCTCCGGGTGACGCTGGGCAAAGCGCTCGTAGCCATCCACATAAACCAGGCGGTTGTATACGTCGTCGCAGACTACGTAGACGCCCGACTGCTCCGTTACGCGCGCCACGGCGTCGAGCGATGCCGCGTTGAGAATGCAGCCCGTGGGATTGTTGGGCGAGCAGATAACGATGGCCTTAGTCGCCGGCGTCACGCAGGCACGAAGTGCGTCCTCGTCAATCTGAAATTGCGCAGGCTCCGTATCCAAAAAGACCGCCTTGGCATGGTTGGCCACGACGATGCTCTCGTACAGACCAAAGGCCGGCGTGGGGATGATGACCTCGTCGCCGGGGTTGAGCATGGCCATAAACGTAGCCGACAGGGCCTCGGTCGCACCATCGGTCAGGATGACCTCGTCAGCCGAATATGTAAGGCCCGCGTCCCCCATATATTTGGACAGCGCTTCGCGCAGGGCGGGACGGCCGTTGTTGGGCGGATAATGCGTGTCACCGCGATTGAGCGATGCAGTCACCTCGGCGCTAATCACATCGGGCGTGGGAAAATCGGGCTCGCCAAGCGCAAGCGCAATGCACCCCGGGTGCTGGGCGGCGAGCGCGTTAATCCGACGGATGCCGGAGGGCTTAAGCGTGGCAAGCGAGGTATTCATGGGCAGACGCATGGCGTTCCTTTCGTAAGGGTTGCACTAGGATAGCGCGGCGAGGCGCCGCCAGACGGTGTAACCTAAACGGAAATGAACCGGAAAGGAGGCGGCATGGAGACGACCGCACGCGGCGATGTACCAAAAACGTTGCGAACCATTGCGTATATCAGCATTCCCGATAGCGCCGATCTTGAGTTTTTGCTCTGGGACCTACAGGATGCCATCGCCGCCTATGCACAGCTTTCCGGCACCGCGCTCCCCCACCCGGTCGATTTGGAGGCGGATGATGCCGGTGCAGTCGATGGCATGGTGCTGGCCATTGAAGATGTGGCTGACGAAGAGACGTTGACAGCTATCGAGCAGGCGCTTGAGCGCTTTGGCGGTACGGGAACGCGCGTCTATGCCGCGATTCGAGCCGCACAAGAGGGCGCTAAGCAGGCGCGCGGGACCGCCGTTCGTCTGCACGAGGCATGTGAGCGCCTTGACCAATTGTGGTGTGGCGGCGTTGTCGTCTGTGCCGGCAGCGGTATTGCGGCGCTTCGCCACTCCCCGCGTATGGGTCTCTTGCGCCGACCATTTTCGGAAGCGATGGATAAGCTTGTGGGCGCTGTGCGCATGGGCTGCTCCATTGAGCATGCGCAGCTGCTTGGCGATGGCAATGCCGGTAGCGTCGATGCCGACGGCATGGTGCGCGCTAGGCCTGCTGTGCCCGCACTAATCTGGTGCGCCATCATCAAACGCCTCGGCGCCCGCGCCCAATCAGATATCTAGATTACAGAGCGCCCCAGTCAACGGCCTCGCGCCAGCGCCCAACAAGACGCTCTAGGCGCCACGCCGCGTTTGCGGGACTAGTTGACGGCAATACGACAGCGGGCACGCCTGTCCGCTCCTGTAGATAGCGCTTATAGAGGCGCCCCGCCGTACCTCCGTTGCATACCACCTGCTCAATAGGCGCATTGCCCGCAATGCGCTCGATATGTGCCGGCACAACGTTGCGAATGCTGGCATCACTCGAGCCCTTAATGTCACAACTCTCAATCACATCCCACAGGGCTACGCCACCGTTCAGCAGCATGGAGCGCTTGGCGGCAATCGAGACGTCGAGCGTCGCAGGCTCACTGCCTGCCAAAGGGTCGCCCTCGTTGGGCGGCACGGGCACACCGAGGCACGCGGCCATCACACGCCAAAAGCGATTCTGAGGGTTGCCGTAATAAAAGGCATTGGCGCGCGAAAGCACCGAGGGAAACGACCCAAGCACCAAAACGCGCGAGTGCCGGTCGAACACGGGCTCAAACCCATGCTCAATATGTTGATAGCCCTCGTCAGACGCGGCCATGGCCTAGGCCCTCAACAGATAGCGCACCTCGTAGGGCGCAAGCTCAAGGGCACCCGTTAGCTCGACTGTGGGCGCGCCGTCGGCAAGTAGGTCGGCAAAGGAGCCGTTGAGCTCGCCGCCTCCAAAGGTATAGGGCTCGTTCACGGCATTGACCGCCACGAGCACCGTCACGTCGTCGCAGGCGCGCTCGAACAGCAGCTGCTTGTTCTGGATCACCACGTTGCGATAGGCACCATAGTTGAGGGCACGGGCCGCCGCGTCGTCTGCCGAGCGCAGGTGCGCGAGCTGCTTGATGAAGGCCGTCAGCTCGTTGGGCGCAGGCTCATCGAGCGCAGGTCGCAGCGCCCAGTCACCATCGGGGCCGCCCTTTTCGCCAGGAATCCCCCACTCGCTGCCATAGTAGACGCACGGGATGCCTGGCATGCCAAAGAGCATGCCGTAGGCGGGACGCAGACAGGACTTGTCGGTGAGGATGCTCGCCAGGCGCGGCACATCGTGGTTGTCGACAAACGACAGCAGATGCTTGCCGCGATAAATGCACCACGGGTCACCGCCAAACTGGCGATGCAGCGAGTGGGCGATCTCGAACATGTTGACCGAGTTAAAGCTGGAGTACAGGCCCTTGTAGCACTCGTAGTTGGTGCAGGAGTCAAGCATCTCGTCATTGACGATCTGGTTGTAGTCGCCGTGGAGCGTCTCGCCGATCAGCACAAAGTCGGGCTTGAGCTCACGGGTAAAGGCGTGCAGGCGGCGCATAAAGTCGCGGTCGAGCATATAGGCAACGTCCAGGCGCAGGCCGTCGACGCCAAAGAGCTCGGCCCAGCGGCGCACGGACTCGAGCAGGTAATCGACCACGGCGGGGTTTTGCAGGTTGAGCTTCACGAGCTCAAAATGGCCTTCCCAGCCCTCGTACCAAAAGCCGTCGCCATAGCACGAGTCACCGTCAAAGCTGATGTGGAACCAGTCCTTGTACGGCGAGTCCCACTTGCGCTCCTGCACGTCGCGGAAGGCCCAAAAACCGCGGCCAACGTGGTTGAAGACGGCATCGAGCACCACGCGGATGCCATGGGCATGCAGCGTGTCGCATACGGCGGCAAAGTCGGCGTCCCCACCCAGGCGGCGGTCGATGTGGCGCAGGCTGCGCGTGTCGTAGCCATGACTATCGGACTCGAGCGGCGGGTTGATGAGCACAGCGCCAATACCGAGTTTTTGCAGGTAGTCGGCCCATTAGGCGATTTTCATAATAGGAGCATCGGGGTTGGGCACGGCGTTAGCAGCCTGGGCGAGCTCACCCTCGGCAACGGGCGCGGCGTTTTCGCGCGGAGCTCCGCAAAAGCCCAGCGGATAGATCTGATAGAACGTCGTCTCGTATGCCCACATAACAGCCTCCCGGTAAGCTCAACACAACGTCATCCATTGTATGCCCGGCAGGGTAGCTAATATGCGGTGAGAGACGTGGCTAGGCGACGGGCTTGGCGCGACGGATGGCTGGGAACATCACCGTGATGGCGAGGATGACGCCCACGACGGCAATCGCCCCGCCCACAAAGCCAATCCAGGCAATACCGGGACCCGAAACCACGGCGCCGCCGACCGCGGTGCCCGTGCCGATGCCCAGATTGAACAGGCCCGAGAAGATCGACATGGCGACGGCCGACGAATCCGCCGGCGTGTACTTGATGAGCTCGGCCTGAAACGCCACGTTAAAGGCCGTAGCGCAGCAGCCCCATAGCGCGCAAACAGCGAGAACGGCGACGAGCGACGGTGCAACCGGACCCATGAGCAGCAGAGCCACCGGCACGCCGGAGAGCGTGATAGCCAAGAACGAGAAGCGATGTCCGTCGAACAAGCGACCGAACAGCCAGCTGCCCGCCAGGCCGGAGCAGCCGAACGCCGTCAACGTCATGGTAATAGCGCTTGCGTCGACGTGCGCGACCTGTGCCAGGAACGGCTCGATATAGCTGTAACCCGCGTAGTAGCCGGTCGCCATAAAAACCGTGACCGCGTAGAGCGCGATCAGGAGCGGGTTCTTGAGCAGCTCGGGCAGCTGTTTGACGGTAAAGCGCTCGCCCGCCGGCATAGCCGGGAACACCGCTGCCTGGTACACCACTGCGGCGGCAGAGAAGGTCCCGACCACGGCAAACGTCATGCGCCAGCCCACGGCCAGGCCGATGGCGCGACCGAGGGGCAGGCCGAAGATCTGCGCGATGGACGAGCCCGTGGCGATCATGCTGATGGCGAGCGCCCCGTGGCGGGTGTCGACCAGGCGCGAGGCCATGATCGAGGCGACCGACCAGAACACGGCATGTGCGCAAGCGACCACCAGACGCGCGCAAACCAAAATAGGATAGGTCGGTGCCGCAGCGGACAGGAACTGGCCGAGCGAGAACACAGCGAGCACGCCGAGAAGCATCCGCTTGAACTCAAAGCGCGAGGCAAACACCATAAGCGGCAGCGACAGCAACATTACGCCCCAGGCGTAGACCGAGATCATGATGCCGGCTTGGGCCTCGGTGAGCGAGAATGATGCGGCAATATCAGTCAGAAGGCCGATGGGCATGAACTCCGACGTGTTGAACACGAACGCACAGCAGGTGAGCCCAACGAGCGGGAGCCACTGCCTGAGCGTGATGCCGTCTTGCTTTGTTTGAGCCATATAGGAAAACCTCTCCGATTATCTTGAGCGGTGGGCGATTATAGCAATGAGAAGTCTATAAAATGAGCAACAAAAGAATTCTTGGAAAACGATCGTTAACAGACGGCGCGCCAATTCTGCTTAGAAAGCAAGGTACGCAGGAACTCAATGTCGAAAACGCGGCTTCATCTTCGGGCTATCGCGCCTGCTCGGATACGCACAAGGACACCCCCATGAGCACGTCAATTTCGAGCCAACTCGCAACCGCACAATGAACTAGCAAAAGCAGCATATAAGCAAACGCCCCATAATAAAGTCCCTCATGCACAAGCGCCGTCACTGAAAGTGCCGACGGCAGCGCTGCACTCGAAACTACCCATCCAACAAGAACCTGGATAGCGCAACTTGCAACCAGGTTCCATGCCACCAGCAGCGTTGCGGGACGCGCGATTTCTCTCCAGGAGGAACGAAGCACCGTGACCGAACGCATGATGTAGCGTGGTGCAAACCGAATGCCTCGTAGTCCCCTCTGCTCCACGTCCGCATCTTCAATTAACACGAATACGAACGACGCGGAAAGAAGCGTCACGATTACTGCCACCACAAGCGAGCACAACACCCCGAGCTGACTGCTCGCAAGCGAGGCAAAGACTACAATTGCCGATAAAATCAAGTGAACCAAATAAATTAGCAGCGCCCCAGAAATCTGGAGGGGAACCGTCGAGGCCAAGAGATAAACCGGAGGGGTTCGAGCAGGTTGCACCGTCTCTTTGGACCGGTCGACGGCAAATAATGAAAAAGCCACATTCGATAGAAGCAGGTTTAAAAAGGCCGCGACCACAGTGCAAATAAGCGTAATGGACGGATTGATATAGGCGAGCTCAGTTGCAACGTTTGATACACCAAGTTGAAGCGCGCTCATAACAAACAAGGGGATATATAACGCCATTGTGCAGCCACTCCGGCATTCCTTCGCCCGATCGCCCGATTCCAGAAAGACATTGAAGTTCTCTCGCAAGTTCACTTTATACCCGTTTTCTTACTAAGCAGGGCGAACGGGCGCCAATATAAACGCCGGTCCGCCCATCCATCATTTCTAGTTTTAACGTCCAGACTAGTCTGTCCAGCCGTCGATGTAGTCGCGGTTAAGTTCAAAGTACTGCGCGGCGATATCTTTCGCCAAGGAGTACGAATTAACGAGCGGGTGCATCGCGAGGCTCTCGACAATGTCGCGCTTCGATCGGTTAACGATGCCACGCGCCACGGTGCGCTCGTAGTACTTGACGCGACGAATCAATTCGAGGTTTCCCGCGGGCACAGAATCGGCTTCGACGCGATGCGGCACGCAGCCATCGGTGGAGATATCGCACGTTGACTCAATGACATCTGTATCGAGAAGGCCGGGGATGGCGCCATTGTTGGGGGTGCACAGGATCATCTGCTGCGTCTTGCCAGAGCGAGCAATATCCATGAAGCGGAGCGCGACACCTGCGTATCCGCCAGCATCTTTGCCGTACACGTCAAACGTCCACGGCTTGTCGCGATGAATACCCGTCTCGGCCGCCATGTAGTTGTTTTCGCGCATTCCGTACCACTTCTCAAAGCACGCGAGGCCTTTTTCGAAGTCGTTCTCAATATCGATAGATGCAAGCTCGCTCGTCATTTCTCGATTAATTTCTTCGATTAGTTCGCCGCGCGTCTGGGGCGAAGAGAGAACGTTGGCAACGGCGCGCTCGCGATAGTAGAAATAGTATAGGTACTCATTTGGCACGCATCCGCGATTTAGGACGAGGTCCTTATCGAAGAACCTAAGATCTGTATGAGCATATGCCCCGTCGTCGTGGATCAAGTCGGACATGATGTCCTCGCCGTCAACCGTCACATTGCGGAAGAACGAGAGGTGGTTGAGTCCATAGCACTCGCCCTGAACCGATGTGGGATCAACGCCTTTATACTCGGCAAACTGATGCAACATGCCCGAGGGGGCATCGCAAATGCCATAAGTAAAATCATAGCCCATATCGCGTAGGGCCTGAGATACGACGCCAGCGGGATTAGTAAAGTTAAACACCTTGACGTCCGGCTTTGCGTACTTCTTGATTAACTCGCAATACGAAGCAAGCGCAGGGACGGAGCGCATGGCAAAAGACACGCCGGCTGCGCCAGTCGTCTCTTGGCCAAGAACCCCATGCGAAAGAGCAATGCGCTCATCGCGAACGCGCATATGGTCCCCACCGACGCGAATCGTCGTGATCACGTAATCGGCGTCCTTAACGGCCTCAACTGCATCGCCCGTCAGTGAAAAATAAAGCGTGGGGCAAAGCATGCCCGAGACATGGGCGGCAAGGCCACCGTAGATGCGCAGCTTCTCGGGATCATTGTCCATAAACACAAGTTCGTCGATCCCAAGCGATGACGCCTGCTGGGCTATGCTCTTTGCCAAAAACATGGAGCGGACGCCACCGCCACCTATGACCGTAAGTTTCATATCAAAACCCCCAATTAGCACATTCAATATTGCATGGTTCGCCTGTGTTTGGATATTGTATCCAGCATGGAGGGCCGCTTCCCGCCCCGGTTGCAAGGCGGGAAAGGAATTCCCCAAGGAGTTATTATTTACGCAACGGAAGCGGCCACACACGTCCGGCGGGAAGGAAGCACCGATGGTTGATAAAAAGCAGATTTCCAAGCTCTACTCAGCCGCAAAGCTATCCGAAACCGAGCAAAGCGTACTCGAATACCTACTCAACAATATCGACACCCTCGATGATATTGGCATAAAACCCGTCGCCATGGCATGCTTTACCAGCATGACGACAGTCATCAGGCTTTCGAAAAAGCTCGGCTACCGTGGCTATCGCGAAATGATGTACGATCTCAAGCACCTTCAGCATGTCTCCCGCGAAATGAATCAATCACTCAAAGACAGTAGCGTCCACTTCGTATGTCACACCGGAGATGTAGACGTATTCATCGCCGCACTGCATCGCAACAGAATGATCGGAGTAAACGGAGAGGGCTTCTCACGCATCGTTGCGCAGTACATGGCGACTAAGCTCGTTGGACTTGGCTTTTTGGCCGTCATACAGGACTTCCTAGAAACCGATCAGTTTGTCGAATCCAACCGAAATACGCTCAGCTGCATGATGCTCATATCCAAATCGGGCCAGACAGAAGCCATCCTGGAAACCGCAAGGGCATGCCACGACGCGGGCATTACTACCCTCGCGTTTACCGGCAACGAAGACAGCGAGCTCGCCAAGACGGCAGACGCGATCTTTACGATACATGACGATCACCCAATGGATCTTAAGAACGTTAAGCCTAACTGCTTTACCGGAAGTTGTATTCTCGCATTCGAAGAACTATTGAGTATCTGCCTTGACAATCTAAAACAAGAAGGCCTGGCCCCCTAAATCATGCGATAGGAAGCCAAGCCCTGGAATTGCGCTATGCAATTGAAAGCCACTTGCGCGTTTTACTCGTCACCGAGAACTTCGTGCACCTCAGAAGCGACTTCGCCGACACGAGGACCGTAAATGACCTGGATTGCCTTGTCGCTCAGGCGGATAACGCCCATAGCTTCAAGATTCTTGGTGAACACCTCGTCGTCTGCAACCTTAGAACCATCCTTGACAATCACGCGAAGACGTGAGATGCAGTTGTCAAGATCATCAATGTTGTCGGCTCCACCAAGCGCTTCGACAATGCCAACAGCAAGCGCGCTGTCCTTGGTCGCACGGCCCTGGACTGCCTTCTCGGGAGTGCTATCAGACTCGCCCTTTGCCTCAGCGGCCTTTGCCTCGAACTCGGCTCTGCTGTTGATCAACTCAATATCGTCACCATCGTCTCGACCGGGCGTCTTGATATCGAACTTAGTAATAAAGAACCGGAAGAGGAAGAAAGCTGCCAGGAAAAAGGCGGGGAGCAGGATAAGGTACGGAAGCAGATTAAGCTTCTCGGGGCGGAATAAGAATGGGATCAGGTCCTTGATATTTCCCTGGTACACCGAAACGCCCATTGCCTCCGAGAGAACTTCACCCAGTCCGGAAAGCGGAGCGTAAACGCCAAAGTAGAGCCAGGGGGCAGCAAACAGGAACGTAAAGAGAATAGGCTCCGTAACGCCAAAGAAAACAGTCGAAATCACTGTGGGGATTAAAAGACCAGCAACCTTCTTGCGGTTCCGGGGCTTGGCACAAGACCACATAGCAAGGGCGATGCCCGGGAACAACGCGTAATCGTTAATGCCATAGCCAGCCATGAAGGCCCTAACCAAGAGCTTATCACTGCTGGGAGAAGCGAGCTGTGCAAGCTGAATGGCGCTATTGCCCACCACGCGCGTTCCATCGACGACCATGGAGCCGCCAAGCTCAGTCCAATACATGGGCGTCTCGAGCAGCGGATGCAAGCCAAACGGCACAAGGCTCTCGAGCACCCAGCGATAGACAAACGTACCGACCAGACCGGAGCCTTTCACGAACGTCGCAATACCCGAGAAGCATCCACCGATGACGGGCCAGACGAAGTACATGATGCCGCCCAGGATGCCACCGGCGACCAGCGATACAATGGGGACCGTTCGACTGCCCGCAAAAAACGCCAGCGCCGTTGGAAGCTTGGTCTTGTAAAAACGGCCGGTGATCCAGGCGACCAGGCAGCCCACGATAATGCCGCCAAAGACACCAGAGCTGTAGCCAAAAAAGCCGAGCGAGGTAGTGTAGAGTGCGGACTGCTCACTCGCCTGAATGGACGTAAGGCCGACCTTCTGAAGAGCTTCCACCGTTGTATTGTCGGCAGCCAAGCCAGCTGCTCCAAGCAGAATCTCAACCGTCTTGAGCATGGTGAGATAGCAGACAAGGGCAGAAAAGGCAGCCCAGCCCTTCTCTTTGCGAGACAAGGAGAAGGCGCAGCCGACGGCAAACAAAACACCGAGGTTTCCAATGATTACCTCGCCGAGGCCCTTAAATACCGAGAAGAACGTAAAGAGCGGCGAAGCAGCATACCAGTCCCAATTAACGCCAAGGGACACAAGGGTCAGTTCAGTCGTAAAAACGCTACCGATACCCAAAAAGAGACCGGAAATGGCAATGAGCGTAATCGGAACGAGCATTGCCTTTCCGAACGATTGGAATTTTTCTTTCATCAATTCCCTCCTCAATGAGCCTCTACAAACGACTATTGCACCCCACGTCCCCACACAGGCGAAACGGAAGACATGTTCGGCAATAGACACAAAGTGATTGTAGAAAGGGGCACAAAAAATGTGCATCGGCATCGCGTAATGCGGTTAAATCGACCGACGATTGCAAGTATTTACGAATCCGTAAACGGCAGCAAATAGGCAGCGAACGGCAACCTGCAGCGTAGGACAGTCCCCGCAGGCCGACAATTACCGGTATTTTGGCTCATATTTGTTGAATTGTTGCTCGCCCAAAAGCGCGGAGCATCAACGCGCCCCTAAGCCAACCCCAGCAATATGCCCGCCGAATGCACGACAAACGCCACGATCCAGGCGACCGTCACCTGAAACGCGAACACAGCAACGGCATAGCGCGCGCCCAGTTCGCTCTTGACGGCGCCGATGGCCGCCACGCAAGGCGGGTACAGCAGCGTAAAGACCAAGAACACGTAAGCGGTAAACGGCGAAAACATGGCTGACAGTGCCGCGGGCGAGGTTGCGCCCAAAAGCACTGTGAGCGTCGAGATGACGCTCTCCTTGGCAATGAGCCCCGTGACGAGTGCCGTCGAGGCGCGCCAATCGCCAAAGCCGAGCGGCGCCAACACCGGTGCGATGATGCTACCAAGACCGGCAAGCAGGCTTTGCGACTGGTCAGCGACCACGTTAAAGCGGATATCGAACGTCTGCAGGAACCAGATGACCACGGTAGCGGCAAAGATAATGGTAAAGGCCTTGGTAATAAAGTCTTTGGCCTTATCCCATGCCAGCATCACCGTCGTCTTGACGCTCGGCAGACGGTAATTGGGAAGTTCCATGATAAACGGCACCGGGTCGCCCTTAAATGCCGTGCGGTTAAGCACCAAGGCCGCGATGCAACCAACCGCAATGCCAATCAGATAGAGCGAGACCATGGCGGGAACCGTCGCCTGTGGGAAAAACGCCCCGCACAGCAGACCGTAGACCGGCAACTTGGCCGAGCAGCTCATGAACGGCGTGAGCATGACGGTCATCTTGCGGTCGTGCTCGGATGGGAGCGTACGGGTCGACATGATAGCCGGCACGGTGCAGCCAAAACCGACGAGCATGGGCACAAAGCTGCGGCCCGACAGGCCAAAGCGACGCAACACCTTATCCATGACAAAGGCCACGCGCGCCATGTATCCGGAGTCTTCCAGAATGGAGAGGAACAAGAAGAGCACGACGATAATCGGTAGGAAGGTCAGCACGCTGCCCACACCCGTAAGCACGCCGTCGACAGCCAGCGAGCGCACTACGTCGTTGGTTCCGAACGCCTTGAGACCCGCATCGGCCGAGGCGATGATGGCAGCGATGCCGTCCTCCATAAGTCCCTGCAACGCCGCGCCGATCACGCCAAACGTCAGCCAAAAGACGAGACCCATGATCACCAGAAACGCCGGAATGGCCGTGTAACGACCCGTCAGGATGCGGTCAATCTTGACGGAGCGCACGTGCTCGCGGCTCTCGTGCGGCTTGACGACGCAACGCCCGCACACGTCGCCGATAAAGCCGAAGCGCATGTCAGCTAGCGCAGATAGACGGTCGGTGCCGGCCTCGCCCTCCATTTGGCTAATGATGTGCTCGATGGCGTCGAGCTCGTTGCGGTCCAGGTGAAGCGCCTCGGTCACCAGCTCGTCGCCCTCAACCAGCTTGGTCGCCGCAAAACGCACGGGAATGTGCGCCGTCGCGGCATGGTCCTCGATAAGGTTGGCGATGCCGTGAATGCAGCGATGCAGCGCGCCGCCGTCCGGACCGTCGGGTGCGCAAAAGTCCAAGCGACCGGGGCGCTCGCGGAACCGCGCCACGTGCAAGGCATGATCCACCAACTCGCCAATACCCTCGTTGCGGGCAGCGCTAATGGGAACAACAGGCACGCCCAACAGACTCTCGAGCAGGTTGACGTCCACGGCGCCGCCGTTGGCGGTCACCTCGTCCATCATGTTGAGCGCGATGACCATAGGACGGTCAAGCTCCATGAGCTGCAGTGTCAGGTACAGGTTACGCTCGATGTTGGTGGCGTCAATGATGTCGATGATGGCGTCCGGGCGCTCGTCAAGGATGAACTGACGGCTCACGACCTCTTCGCCTGTGTACGGCGACAGGGAGTAAATACCAGGCAGGTCGGTAACGCTCGCCTCGGGATGGTTACGGATGGTGCCATCTTTGCGGTCGACCGTCACGCCGGGAAAGTTACCGACGTGCTGGTTGGAGCCCGTCAGCTGGTTGAATAACGTGGTCTTGCCGCAGTTTTGGTTGCCGGCGAGGGCAAAGTGCAGCGGCGCGCCCTCGGGCACGGCCGTCTTTGCCGCACGGGGCGAATACGTCCCCTCGCCCAGGGCCGGATGCTCCGTCGTGCCGATTGCGGCGTTAGCGCGCGGACCCGTATCGGTGTCGTGAATACCCACGAGCTCGATGCGAGCGGCATCGTCCTTGCGCAGTGTCAACTCGTAGCCACGCAGACGAATCTCGAGCGGGTCGCCCATGGGGGCGTACTTCATCATGGTGACTTCGGTGCCCGGCGTTAGACCCATGTCCAAAATATGCTGTCGGAGTGCCTGATCGTCCGATGCCACCGATGCGACAACGGCGTCCTTTCCAATCTCGAGTGTATCGAGTCTCACGTCCGTGTTCCTCCCCCGGCGCCCACAGGGCGTTGCATTTTGTTTATCTTGGCTAACCGTTTGCCATGGCTAACCATTTAACCACGCATGATAGCGCGAACACACACCGATGTTCAATCGACAGATTGGTGCAAGGGGGATTCCGGGCCGTGGTTTCCCCGAGGACCGAAAGCCGCCCGCCCCCTCGACAAAACGATCCATTCCCTTCGTCGCATGCAAAACAACCAAGGAGTGTCCCAAGGCGCCGGCACAACAGGAACGTCCCCAGCTGCCGCCAGCATTTCGCCGCAACAGCAAAGGCCCGCGCTGGAAACAAATGTCACCTGCGCGGGCTTGGTGGGCGCTCACAAAGGCACGTTACAGAGGCCCACGTCAGTTATGGATTACCGAGCAGCACCGGCACGCGATGCCTCCGTCGGCTTACCAAGCGATGAAGCTTGTCGCAGTCTTAGACTATCGGCGCAATGCCGGCAAAGTGCAGATACAGCGAAATGATTGCCACGACAATGACCACCGCTGCGATCAGCTTGTCGTGCAGATGCGGAAGCACCGGTTTACCGCGGCCTCGCTCGCCCAGCATATAAACGGGAATGGCCGGAGCAAAAAGAATCGTCGTGATCATAACGCCCTGAAGACCCGTCGACCACACCAGGAACAATGTGTAGATGAAGCCGAGCGTACCGAAGAAGCGGGCTTTGCCGACGCTGGGCGCATGCGGCCCGTCCAGATGCTCGTTCTTCCAGCCAATCACCATGTAATAGGCAGCCGAGCAGACATACGGAACCAGAATCGTGTTGACTGCGCAGCTATAGAAGAACTGGTAGGTGCTCGCCGCCACATACGACACGATCAAGAAGAGCTGCGTGATGCCGGAGCTCACGAGAACCGTTACCACCGGGGCGTCGTGCTTGTTCGTCTTGGCAAACGCCAGAGGGAAGGATCCCTGGCGCGCCGCCTCGAACGGCGTCTCGGACGCAATGATGACATAGCCCAGCAGCGCGCCGACCAACGAAAGGATAACGCCAAGGTTTACGATGGCAGCACCAACCGGACCGATTGCGCACTCGAGAATTCCCGCCATGGAGGGCGTTGCAAGCTGTGCCATCTCCTCGCGCGGCATAATGCCGAGCGACAGCATCGAGATGATCAGATACAGCGTGAATACAGCCGCAAATCCGAGCGCCGTCGAGCGGCCGACGTCACGCACGTACTTTGCACGGCCCGAGATAACGACAGCGCCCTCAATGCCCGTGAAGACCCAGACAAGGGCGATCATGGTCGAGACAACCTGCTCGCCAAAGCCAGGACCAGCCGGCTCTCCCCAGAAGTTGTCCATAAAGATATCGACGTTGAACTTACCCAGGAGCACGATACTCAGCACAAAGAGCCCCAGCGGCACCAGCTTCGCCAACGTGACGATCGTGTTAATGCCCGCAGCCTCCTTAACGCCACGAAGCACAAGGGCGGTAAGGAACCACAAAAACACGCTGGCGCAGACGATAGAAAGCAGGTTGTTACCCGCGCCAAACGCAGGGAAGAAATAGCCCAGCGCGCTAAACAGCAAGAGCGCAAAGCTCACGTTGGAAAGACATGCGCTGATCCAGTAGCCCCAAGCGGAGTTGAATCCAATGTAATCGCCAAAACCGGCCGCAGCGTATGCATAGATGCCGCCGGTCAGGTCGGGACGGGCCTGAGACAAACCGTTGAACACCATCATCAGCGCAAAGACGCCAATAAAGCAAATTCCCCACGAGACGATAACCGCACCGGTATTTGCCCCACCTGCTGCCATATCGCCGGCAAGCGAAAAGATGCCGCCACAAATACTGGCGGTAATGACCATCATGGTCAGACGAAAGAGATCGAGGCCATTAGGGTCGATAATCTCGTCATTTTGAGCTTTAGAGGCCATTGTATGTGCACCCCCTTCATCATGTGATCGAACGAAAGATGGCCCGGACGTCCCGAATCGGGTGCCGGGCCATCGGTCAAGCGATCATCAGACTGTTACAGCTATCGCGTTAGAAGCGCAGCGACAGGCAAGAAAGGCCGCCGTCGACCTTGCGATACTCGGAGGTGTCAACGACAAGTGTCTTGTAGCCCAGATCCTGCACGGCCTTGAGCACAGTCGGATAGCCCTCGGCAACGATGACCGTACCGTTGACCCAGATGCAGTTGGCGCCGTACGCCTCGTCCTCGGGCACGACGATCTTGTTGTACTGGGCAAAGTCGGGCTTATCGATGAACTCACCAGAGACGAGCATGTTGTTGTCCTCGATGTAGTTGACGCCCGTCTTGAGGTGCAGGACCTCCTCCAGCGGAACCTCAGAACCCTCGAGGCCCCAGCCCTCGAGAATCTCACAGAACTGGCGGATACCCTCTTCGTTGGTACGAGCGGAGCGACCGACGTAGAAATGGTCACCGACCATCATGACATCGCCGCCGTCAAGCGTGCCCGGAGAAACGATGTGCTTGACATGCTCATCGTCAAAGAAGCGACGGACGGCCGGCTCGATCTCGTCCTTCTCGCCGTTGCGGCTATCGGCGCCGGGGTTGGTAATGATGGCGCCGCAGCGAGTGATAACAGCCGGATCTTCGACGAAGCAGCTATCGGGATACTGCTCGAGTGCCGGCAGCACCGAGACATCCACGCCGCACTGCTCGAGCACATGCTCGTAATCGTAGTGCTCCTCGATGGCGCGCTCGTAGATGGGCTGGCCAAGCTCGGGGGCACTCGTGATGCCATTGCTCAGGGACTTGCCGGGGCGGCGGATGATGACGTGACTGAACTTGGTCATGATGATCCTCCTTGGATCTCTTAGCAGAGAGCGGGACTTCTTCGCGCCCGCCTTCCTTTCGATGGCTTTATCTTAGGGCGGTTTTCCTGTTTTGTATATTGTATACAATCCTGAACGGTAGATATTCTTCGGTAAGCGTATTCTTACGTATCGGCGCAAAGTAGCATGATTTAGCTGGCAGTTCTATAATTCAACTGAGCTATTCAAGTGAAACGTATTTGCTTTTAGAAATATACCGTTAAGGAACATAGGCTCATGGAAACGCTCAGAAGGCCCCTGAAAGACCACGTATACGACTACATTTCGAGCCGTATTGACGCCGGCGAGCTTTCGGCCGGCGACCGGCTGAGCGAGCAAGCGATCTGCGACGCCATGGGCGTGTCGCGCACGCCGGTCCGCGAAGCGCTCATCCAGCTCGCAAGCGACGGCTATCTGGACAATCTCCCCCGCCGCGGATTCCGCGTCCGTGGGTTCGATCAGCAAAACGCCGTTGAAGTCTTTGAGATTATGGGGCCGCTCGACGGGCAGGCCGCATATCTCGCCTGTCCGAACCTAACCGACGATGACATTACGCAGCTTAAATTTCTCGTCGGCTCCATGGGCCTCGCGATCCAAGGCGGTCTCATCCGAAAGTACGACGACATTCAGCGAGACTTTCATCTGACGTACTTCAACCGCTGCGGCAACGACCGTCTGTGCGATATGATCTCGCAGCTCGAGCGCTGCTTTATCAAGCGCGATTACGAGACTGTCGACCAGGAGACGGCGTGCAAACTGCTCAATAAAGCCAACAGCGAACATGCTCATATTCTTGAGTTGTTCGAAGCACGAGATGCGACGGGCGTGCGCGACTACGTTCGCGATGTCCATTGGAACACAGAAAACGCCCAGTTCACCGTCTGGTAGGAAAGCAACAAGGGACGACGTCGGTCTTAAACCTTGGCGCCAGCACCGCCCAAACTGATCCGTTTTCCTCCGTCCCCGAGGGGTCATTCTTTTGGCAGCCAAGACAACGCCGATATTTTGACGCCGACGGCAAAAGCCCGCCAGAGCAAGCAAGGTGCCTTGAGGCAAGGCGGCATTGACCTTCTGGTCATGCCGCCGAAGTTGAAAGGCAGATTGCCGCTCTGGCGGGCTTGTAGCGTCAAGTGGTTACGGCGTTTGGTAAAACGCCGTAACTAAAACCCGTGGCGCTCCAGGAAGCGGAAGGCTAGGCGAATCCAAGGACGGACTGCCACCTGCTTGTCCTCGTTGTCGACCGCGGTGTTGGCGTTGCCGAGCGAAAGGCCGTGACCACCCTGGTCGAAGACGTGCATCTCGCATGCAACGCCCTCCTCGGCCATGCGCTGCGCAAACGGGTAGACCTGCGCGATCGGCGCCGTTTTGTCGTCGGACACGCCCCACACAAAGGTCGGTGGCATCTGACGCGAAACATGCGTGGTGGGGCAGATGTCGGCCAGATGCTCGTCAGTTGCCTCGCCACCCGTCACCATCGACAGATAGTCGTTGAGCAAATCGCGCCCCGTCTTGCCGCCCGTCTTGGGCACGCGCAAGTCAATGCGCGGATCGCGCGTCTGCATGTCGCGCACATAGGCAAAGTCGAGCAATGGATAGCCCAGCACCACGGCATCGGGGCGAATGTCGTCCGCGCGCGCCCCTGCCAGGCCCGCGAAGGGACCAGTCTTCCATTGCGTTGCCAGCGAAGCGCAGATCATGCCGCCCGCCGAGAATCCCACGACGCACACGCGCTTAGGATCGACATGCCACTCGTCGGCGTTGGCGCGCACCGTGGCGACCATCTTGGCAAGATCTGCCTGGGGGTGCGGAAAGCTCACGTCACCCGTAGAACTCGTCACATAGTTGAGCACAAAGGCCTGGTAGCCGCGGTCCAAAAATGCAAACGCCACGGGATCCTGCTCATGCGGAGCGATATGCGTAAATGCACCTCCGCCGCAGATGATCACCGCGGAGCGGCGGCCATTGGGCTTGTCGGGCAGCGGCTCGGCACCCAGATACGTAAAGGTCGCCGGATAATCCTCGGTCGGCTCCTCGCCCCACAGCGCATGGTTCTCGACAATCATATGTGCTCCCTTCGCGCAAATTATGCGCACTCTTTTTTCGCATCTAAGCGTACCCCAGTTGGGTGCAGGACGCAGAAACTCTCCGGCAATAAGTCTCCCTTCAACTGATATATCACATAATCCCAGCTCAGAGGTATCGCTGAGCAGCGTAGAATAGGGTCGTTGACCAAGCCGCGAAACACATATGAAACGTTTCCGGCAAACCAAACGCGCGATATGCGCCTATTTAAGTTGGAGGCAACTATGGGTCTGCTCGATTCGCTTAAGTCCACCTTCACCTCGACCGGCGAGGCGTCCGTTCCGCCCGCAGCAAGCTTCGCCACCCGCGAAGGCGTCATCTATGCCCCCGTCAACGGCGTGCTCGTCAATCTGAACGAGGTTCCCGACGAGACGATCGCCTCGGGCATGCTTGGCCAGGGCTATGGCATCGAGCCCATTACCGGCACCATCTATGCGCCCGCCAACGGCCGCATCGGTGCCACCACTGTCACCAACCACTCCATTGGCATGATCACCGAGGACGGTCTTCGCGTGTTCATCCATGTTGGCCTGGGCACCGTGGAAATGAACGGCAAGGGCTTTGCCCGCTTTGTCGAGATGGGCGATGTGGTCAAGGCAGGCCAGCCGCTCATCAGCTTCGACCGCGAGGCTATTAAGGCCGCTGGTCACGAGGACATCGTGACCGTCATCGTCTCCGAGCTCGATCGCCTTAAGAGCATCGACCATGTCGGCGAGTCTGGAACGCTTATCGGCGGCAACCCGCTCGTCAAGCTTGGCGACCCGCTGCTGGTAGCCAAGACCAAGTAGCCAGGCCCCGCGCCACACAGCCAAAAGGCACCTCGTCGAGCGCCCGCGACCATTTGGCCGCGGGCGCTTTTCGTTTGAAAAACCATCCCGCCAATGCCTTATCTGTATAGCCCAAATGAGCCGAGCTGCTAGAATATCGAACTGTATGGATAACTATCATTCAACCGTTATGGGAGGATACGTGAACCGCACCAAAATCGCGCAGCTCTATGCCGATGCCGAGTCGCTCGGCGGCCAGACCGTCACCGTCGCCGGCTGGGTCAAGTCCGTCCGCGACATGAAGAACTTTGGCTTTGTTACGCTCAACGACGGCAGCTGCTTCCGCGACCTGCAGGTCGTCATGAACCGCGGGACACTCGACAACTACGACGAGATCGCCCATCAAAACGTCTCGGCCGCACTCATTTGCACCGGCACCGTCAAGCTGACCCCCGATGCGCCCCAGCCTTTCGAGCTTTCTGCCACCTCCATCGAGGTCGAGGGCACGAGCGCCCCGGATTACCCGCTGCAGAAGAAGCGCGCAACCGTCGAGTTCCTGCGCACCCAGCAGCACCTGCGCCCGCGCACCAACCTGTTCCGCGCCGTGTTCCGCATCCGCTCTGTCGCGGCTGCCGCCATCCACCGCTTCTTCCAGGAGCAGGGCTTTGTCTACGTCAACACTCCCATCATCACCACGAGTGACTGCGAGGGCGCCGGCGAGATGTTCCGCGTGACCACGCTCGACCCCAAAAATCCGCCCCTCACCGAGTCCGGCGAGGTCGACTGGAGCCAGGACTTCTTTGGCAAGCATGCAAGCCTCACCGTGTCCGGCCAGCTCAATGCCGAGAACTTTGCCATGGCCTTTGGCGACGTGTACACCTTTGGCCCCACCTTCCGTGCCGAGAACTCCAACACCACGCGCCACGCCGCCGAGTTTTGGATGATCGAGCCCGAGATGGCCTTTGCCGACCTTAACGACTACATGGACAACGCCGAGGCCATGCTCAAGTATGTCCTCAAGGACGTCATGGCAACCTGCCCCGACGAGCTCAATATGCTCAACAAGTTTGTGGACAAGGGTCTGCTCGAGCGCCTGGACCATGTCGCCAACTCCGACTTTGCCCGCGTTACCTACACCGAGGCCGTCGAGATCCTGGAGCAGGCAGTCGCCGCCGGTCACAAGTTTGACTATCCCGTGAGCTGGGGCATCGACTTGCAGACCGAGCACGAGCGCTTCCTGACCGAGGAGCACTTTAAGCGCCCGGCCTTCGTGACCGACTACCCGGCCGAGATCAAGGCGTTCTACATGCGCATGAACGAGGACGGCAAGACCGTCGCCGCCGCCGACTGCCTGGTTCCCGGTATCGGCGAGATCATCGGCGGCTCCCAGCGCGAGGAGCGCCTGGATCTGCTCGAAGCCCGCATCAAGGACCTGGGCATGAATCCCGAGCAGTACAAGTACTACCTTGACCTGCGCCGCTACGGTTCCTGCAAGCACGCCGGCTACGGTCTGGGCTTCGAGCGCTTGGTCATGTATCTGACCGGCGTGGGCAACATCCGCGACGTCCTGCCGCACCCGCGCACCGTGGGCAACGCCGACTTCTAATCGTCGGACGCTAGCTCGCGTCGCCACACGCCAACGCTCATCGCATAAGCGTCTCTCGACATCGGTCGAGAGACGCTTTTTTCAACAGCATCCGTCAAGCTTCTGGCAAGTTTTTGGTCAGTTGAGCAGGGCTGTTGAAAACTCGACCCGCCGTTTGCCGGCGACTACCGACCGCCCAGAGCGCCCTGCGCCCCCGGGAAAGCCCCATGTCCTAGGCTCCATACCGTCGCCACCCAAAACGGAAAGGACGTGGACACCATGACCGAAGCCGCTGTTGAAACCTACGACACCACGACGAGGGGCGCCGCCTCGATGGCAGCCTATCGCGCCGTTCGCATCCTGCAACTATTAAGCGAAAACACCGGCGAGGACAAGGCCATGCTTTCCGATGAGTTGATCCGGCGCCTCGCCCATCCCGACGACCCCGCCCGCATGCCCATCTCGGCGGCGCGGCGCAGCATCTACACCGCCATCTCCGCGCTTCGCCATGCCGGATACGAAATTGAGTACAAACGCGGCGTGGGCTACAAACTTCTTACCCGCCCGCTCACCGATGAAGAGATCATCCGGCTCCACGGTATGGTCATGCGCAACCGTTCCACGCCTATCGCTATCCGCAAGAGCATGGCGCAGCACTTAGTTGCCATGGCGAGCGCCGACGTTCGCGGCTACCTCGATACACCCGAACCCGCTCCAAGCGCAGGCAGCAAGGCTACCAAGGCAACACGCACGCCCATCAAGCGCATCGACACGTGCGAGCTCGTCGAGCAGGCCATCGACCACGGAACCACGGTGAGTTTTGATATTTCGAGCGTCACGACACATGGCGAAACCGAAGCAGCACGGATGACACTCCGTCCCTTTGCCATCAAGCAACGAGACGGCATCTCATATCTGCTGGGAACGGTCTATGACGCCCGAGGCGCCGATGACACGTTGCGTACCGTAGAGATTGGCCGAATGAGAAACGTCACCACACGTCTCCTCGACGGCAGGAAGCTCTTCGCCGCCCTCGACGAGGAGGACGACGCCTCTGCCGCATAAGAACCTCCGCCGTCCATTCGACTACCCGTACCGCCCATCCGATTCTGTATTAAAAAACCCGCCAGGCTGTTGTAAAAATGGACATCAGCGCTACTATAGTTCCACTTGCACTTTGTCCAAGTGCAGTGTTTCCAGCCATTTTTATACTGGGGGTAATGATATGAAGGACATCACCATCAGCCGCAGGAGCCTTCTGGTCTCCGCTGGCCTGCTCGCGCTCGCCCCGCTCGCCGGATGCGGCGGCAACTCTGGTTCCGGCTCTGCTGCCGCCGGTTCCGACTACACCATCGGCGTTCTGCAGCTCACCGAGCACTCCGCACTCGATGCCGCCAACGACGGCTTTGTCAAGGCCATCAAGAAGAGCGGCCTTAAGGTCAAGATCGACCAGAAGAACGCCCAGAACGACCAGTCCACGTGTAAGTCCATCGCCGACAAGTTCGTAGGCGACAACGTTAACCTGATCTACGCCATCGCCACGCCCGCCGCACAAGCCGCCGCCGGTGCTACGGCCGATATCCCCATCGTGGGCTGCGCCATCACCGACTACGCCGCCTCCGGCCTGGTCCAAGACAACGACAAGCCCGGCACCAACGTCACGGGCGCTTCCGACCTCACCCCGGTCGCCGAGCAGCTCGAGATGATGCAGAAGGTCCTGCCCGACGTAAAGAAGGTCGGCCTGCTCTACTGCACCGCCGAGTCCAACTCCGACGTCCAGATCAAGGCCGCCAAGAAAGAGCTCGACAAGCTGGGCCTCGAGTACACTGACTTCACCGTCTCGAGCTCCAACGAGATTCAGTCCGTCGTCGAGTCTGCCGTGGGCAAGGTCGACGCGCTGTACTCCCCCACCGACAACACCATCGCCGCGGGCGCCTCGCAGGTCGGCCAGATCTGCAAGGAGAACAAGCTTCCCTTCGTGACTGGTGAGGAGGGTATGTGCATGGCCGGCGGCCTTTTCACCCTCTCCATCAACTATGAGGACCTGGGCTACGCCGCGGGCGAGATGGCCGTTAAGATCCTGAAGGGCGAGGCCAAGCCCGAAGACATGCCGATCAAGCACCTCTCGAGCAAGGACCTGGTCGTCGTCAAGAACGACGAGATGGCCGAGGCGCTGGGCATCGACCTTTCCGCTCTGGACGCGTAATGCCATACGCGGCATGCGTCTAGAGCCCGTGCTCGCGCTTTAGCCGCGTTATTCAATATCTGAGCCACAGGGGCGGGCGCTGTAGACCGGCGTCCGCCCTGCTTGTTTCAGGTAAAACAAAACGTCTGTCCGCAGCTCTTCTATGCATTGTTACCGCTATTATGGTGAATCACGTGTCCACCCTATCCTAGGAGGTATGAAGCATGCTCATTGCATTGCAGGGCGCCGTTTCGCAGGGCGTCCTCTGGGGCATTATGGTGCTTGGCGTGTTTATCACGTTCCGCCTGCTCGACATTCCCGATATGACCTGCGACGGCAGCTTTGCCCTCGGCGGCTGCGTCTGCGCTGTGCTCATCGTCAATAACAACGTCGACCCGCTGCTCGCCGTGCTGGCCGGTATGTGCGCCGGCGCCATCGCGGGTGCCGTCACGGGCATTTTGACCACCGTCTTCGAGATTCCTGCGATCCTCGCCGGAATCCTCACCCAGATCAGCCTGTGGTCCATCAACCTGCGCATCATGGGCAAGTCCAATACGCCCATTCTTGCCAAAGGCACCGTATTCTCGGCCGTCAGCAATATGACCGGTCTGCCGCAGTCCACCGTTGCCATCATCTTGGGCATCCTGCTCGCCGTGGCTATCGTTGCCATCCTGTATTGGTTCTTTGGCACCGAGATCGGCTCGGCGCTGCGCGCCACCGGCAACAACGAGTACATGATCCGCGCTCTGGGCGTCAACACCAACTCCACCAAGATGATCGCCCTCGTGCTCTCCAACGCCCTCATCGGCCTTTCGGGCGCGCTCATCTGCCAGAGCCAGAAGTATGCCGACATTGGTATGGGCACCGGTGCCATCGTTATCGGTCTTGCCGCCATTGTTATCGGTGAGGTGCTCGGCCGTCTGCTGCCCGGCGGCCTCACGCAGTTTAGCGTCCGTCTTGCCTCCGCCGTCTTTGGCTCCGTGGTGTACTTCCTTATCCGCGCCATCGTGCTGCAGTTGGGCATGGACGCCAACGACATGAAGTTGCTCTCCGCCGTGATCGTCGCCGTGGCCCTGTGCGTGCCCGTGGTTTGGGAGCGCTATAAGCTCCGCAGCTCCTACACGAAGGGGGATGAGGCAGATGCTTAAGCTCTCGCACGTCAAGAAGACCTTTAACAAGGGCACCGTCACCGAGAAGCGCGCGCTCACCGGCGTCGACCTCACCCTGAATGACGGCGACTTTGTAACCGTGATCGGCGGCAACGGCGCCGGCAAGTCCACGCTGCTCAACATGATCGCCGGCGTGTACCCGCTCGATTCGGGCGTTATTGAGCTCGACGGCACCGACATCTCGCGCCTGAGCGAGTCGCAGCGCGCCAAGTACCTGGGCCGCGTGTTTCAGGACCCCATGCGCGGTACCGCTGCCGACATGCAAATCGCCGAGAACCTGGCCCTCGCCAAGCGTCGCGGCCAGCGTCGCGGCCTTTCGTGGGGCGTCACCAAGGCCGAGAAAGATGAGTACGTTGAGCTGCTCAAGCGCCTGGACCTTGGTCTGGACACGCGCCTCAACGCCAAGGTCGGTCTTCTCTCGGGCGGCCAGCGCCAGGCACTCACCCTGCTGATGGCCACGCTCACCAGGCCGCGCCTGCTGCTGCTCGACGAGCACACTGCGGCCCTCGACCCCAAGACGGCCTCTAAGGTGCTCAACCTGACCGAGGAGATCGTCGACGAGAACCACCTGACCACGCTCATGGTCACGCACAACATGAACGACGCCATCCGTCTGGGCAACCGTCTGATCATGATGCACGAAGGCCATGTGATCTACGACGTGGCCGGTGACGAGAAGAAGTCGCTCACCGTAGCCGACCTGCTGCAGAAGTTCGAGGAGGTCTCGGGCGGCGAGCTCGCCAACGACCGCATGCTGCTGAGCTAAAACCTGCCAAAAAGGGACAGGTTTATTTTGGTAGGTTTTATCTGCGCAAACGTCAAAACCGCCGCTAAGGGACAGACGCCCTTGCGGCGGTTTTCGCATATTATGTCGATAATCAGATATTCAACCAGACATTCTGGCTAAGGACTAAGGAAACTGCCATGAAAAGGCCTCTTCCCGTCTTGCCCTGACCACCGCACTCCTTGCCGGCGTGCCCGCCGGCGCCCCGGCCTACGCCACCGCGGCCGCCCCATCTCAAGTTATCGGCGCGTCCGAATGTGATCGGACGGGCTTCTTGGTGGGTATCATGGTTGGACGATCATAAGGAGGTTTTCCCTACATGGAATTGTTTGAGCCGATTCTTCATTTCTTTGAGCAACGGTGGGTCCACAACATCATCTGGGCCGTCATCTTGGCGATAGGCACCGCCGTCGCCGCCAAGGTCGTATCCAAGACCCTGAACCATCTGCTTAACCGAGACGATAACCCGCTTCCGGCATCGAGTATCTTCATCAACATCGCGCGCGCCGTCATCTGGATGATTGGCGGCAGCTTTATCCTCGACAACTGCTTTGGCATTAACGCAAACGCGCTCGTCGCCGCTCTTGGCGTCGGCGGCATCGCCATCTCGCTCGGCTTTCAGGACACGCTATCAAACCTTATCGGCGGCATGCAGGTGACGTTTATGGGTATCATCAAACCCGGCGACAATATCGAGGTCGACGGCGTATCCGGCGTGGTCCAAGACATCACTTGGCGCCATACAACGATTGAGGATGCCTGTGGACAGACCATCATTGTGCCCAACTCCAACATCTCCAAGAACACGCTCGTGCATTTGATGCCCTTTGGGCGCGTGGCCGTGCCCGTTGCCGTAAAGGACACGTCCAAGTGGGCTTCCCTTGACGTGCTGGCAGACGAGCTCACGAGCGCAACCAAAACGGCCGTCTCGCCCATCTCGGGCTTTGACAAGGAGCCCTACGTACTCTTTAACGAAATCGGCGACTTTGGCATCAAAGGAAAGATCATCTTTATCGTCAGCGACGACAGCACTACTTTCACGGCAGCCGACGCCTGCATCCGCGCCATCGCCCCCATCATCGCCTAAACCACCGCAAAGGGGACAGTCATCTTTGTAGTGGTTTTCATTCGTGGTACCATGGTTCTTATAGTTGTTTAAACGACTAAGGGAGCAACATCATGGAAGAGGCCTATCGTCAAGCACGCAAGCGCGGCGAGCAGGGACGTCGACGCGCCATTAGCCAAAGCGAGCATCCATACCTTACGGACCTCGATAGCTTGGTTGCTCAGCTCCCCTTAGGTCAGCGAGAGAATGTCGGCCCAAGGGATATTCCGCTCGAAATGGTCGTCGGCACGGTCACCAAAGGCCGTCAGTCCGCCTTTTCATGCAACTTTATGCCCCTGCTGCCGTTTAACACCGAGTTCGCCCGCAAGTGGTCCAACCTCTACGACATCCAGGTAACCGAGGGCTATCGCGACCCCATCATCGTCACCGAGTTCATGCATCGGTTCTATGTCCAGGAAGGCAACAAACGCGTCAGTGTCCTCAAATTCCTGGACGCTCCAACGGTTTCGGCCAGGGTCACCCGTCTCTACCCCGGCACATGGGATTCCGTCGAAAGCCGCCTGTACGGTGAATTCTGCGCGTTTTGGCGCGTCTGCCCCCTATACGAGATCGAGTTCTCGCGTGAGGGAAGCTACGAGACGCTCGCCAAGATGCTCGGTCAGAACCTTATCGAAAAATGGCCGCAGAAAAAGGTCGACTACCTGCGCCACACCTTCCTGCTCTTTAAGCGCGCCTACCTTCGCGCAGGCGGCGACCACCTGGACATTACGCCCGCCGACGCCATGCTCGTCTACCTCAATGTGTACAACCAGGACCGCCTGCTGGATACGCCGACGGATATCGTCGTAAACCGCCTGTGCAAGATTTGGCGCGAGCTGGTCATTGCCGGCAAAAATGACGAGGACAAGGTCGATCTTGTCGAAGCGCCGAGCGTCGATGAGGAGGAGTCGCCCGCCAAGTCCACCTCCGGCGTGCTCAACTTCTTTATGGGCAAGACCGTCTACTCGGCGGCCAACCCCCTGCGCATCGCCTTTATTCATGAGTTCCCCTGTGCGACGTCGAGCTGGGACAGCCTGCACGACCAAGGGCGTCAGTATCTCGATGAGCACTTTGGCGGTATCGTGCGCACCGAGGCGTTCGAGGACTGTCACGATCCGGACGTGTTCTACGCCGCCGTGGAAACGGCTGTCAAACATGGAGCAAACGTCATCTTCTCGACCTCGCACCGCCTGATGGAATACACGCTCAGGGCTGCCGTTGAGTATCCCCGGGTTCGGTTCCTCAACTGCTCTATCGGCCTTCTCCATCAAAGCGTCCGTTCGTACTTTGGCAAGATGTACGAGGCCAAGTTTCTCCTGGGCGCCCTTGCCGCCAGCATGGCGGACAACCACCGCATCGGTTACCACGCGTCGGTCTTCGCCTCGGGCGCACTCAGCGAGATCAACGCCTTTGCGATCGGCGCCTCGCTGCTCGACCCCCGTGCGCAAATTATCCTGACCTGGGGTGATGTACCCGCTGGAGGTCTCGCCGAGGCCATGTGCCGCGAAGGCGTGAGCGTCATGACCGGCGCTGACATGTCAAAGTCGCTCGAAGACCCAACGGCCTACGGGCTTCACCGCTTGGTCGACGGCAAAGTCACCGGCATCGCCATGCCCGTATGGAACTGGGGCCGTTACTACGAGCTCATCGTTCGCAGCCTTCTGCACGGCACCTGGGATGAGACCAGTGACGACAACCAAGTGCGCGCCGTCAACTACTGGTACGGCATGAGCTCCGGCGTTATCGACATCCGCTACGCTCCGGGCCTACCCTACCAGACGCGCAAACTCGTGCAGTTGCTCCGCAACGGCATTGTCGAGGGCTCCATCAACCCCTTTGGCGGCGAGCTCCACAGCCAGAACGGCGTGGTACAGATCGAAGGCTTCCCTCCGTTGCCGAGCACGCAGATTGTCGAGATGAATTGGCTGGCGGACAACGTGGTGGGCACCATTCCGCAGCTCGACGATGAGCCGGGAGTTACCGCCCTATGAAGATCCTTGCCATAGCCGATACCGAAGAACGATGCCTTTGGGAGTGCTTTCGCAAGGAACGCTTTGAGGGTGTCGACCTGATTTTGTCCGCCGGCGATCTGGACCCGGACTATCTTGAGTTTTTGGTCACAGTCATCAACAAACCGCTCATCTACGTACGCGGCAATCACGATGACCGCTACGCACGTCATGCACCGGGTGGATGTATCTGCGTGGAAGACAGCGTGTACACATACCGAGGGATTCGCATTGCGGGCCTTGGCGGGTCCATGCGTTATCGCGACGGCGCCAACATGTACACCGAACGCGAGATGTCCAAGCGCATGCGTAAGCTGTCGCGTAAGGTTAGGATGGTCGGCGGGTGCGACATTCTGCTTACCCATGCACCCGCGGCCGGTATGGGTGATCTGGACGATCTACCGCATCGAGGGTTTGAGTGCTTTAACACGGCGCTTGAGTCCTGGGGGGCCGACTACATGGTGCATGGGCATGTACACCAAAGCTACGGTTGCGATTTTCAGCGCGAGCGGCAGCATGTATGTGGAACGACGATCATCAACGCCTGCGGCTATACGCAGTTTGAGCTCGACCAGACGCGCTACCCCATCCGTGGCTGGCAGGCGGCCTGGCTCAATTCGCAAACCATGCGCCGCGAGCTCAAGCGCCACGATGCCATCGAGTCCTCAACCGCCAGAACACCCTGGTAACCACAACAAAGGCGCCTGTCCCCTTCGTGTTGGTTTTGCCCCGAGATAGCAAGAAACCCGGTCCTGCGCAGGGCAGAACCGGGTTTCTTTAGCAATGCTTGCTGTACTCAGGCAGTAACTAGCAGTTACTCAGCCAGGAAGTCACGCTGGACAGCGGGATCGACCTTGACGCCAGGGCCCATGGTGGAAGACACGGAGATGGACTTAACGTACTTGCCCTTAGCAGAAGAGGGCTTGACGCGCAGGATCTCGGTGTAGAGGGCAGCGTAGTTCTCGACGAGCTGCTGCTCAGAGAAGGACTTCTTGCCCAGGGGCACGTGGCAGATGCCGTAGCGGTCGGCGCGGTACTCAACGCGGCCAGCCTTGAGCTCGGAGACCATCTTGGCGACGTCCATGGTCACAGTGCCGAGCTTGGGGTTCGGCATAAGGCCACGGGGACCAAGGATCTTACCGATGCGGCCAACCTTGGCCATCATGTTCGGCGTAGCGATAGCGGCGTCGAAGTTGATCTCGCCCTTCTGGATCTGGGCGACGAGCTCGTCGGAACCGATGATGTCGGCGCCGGCAGCCTCGGCCTCGCGGGCCTTCTCGCCCTCGGCGAAGACGGCAACACGAACGGTCTTGCCGGTGCCGTGGGGCAGGGAGATGGAACCACGGATGTTCTGGTCAGCCTTACGAGTATCGATGCCCAGACGGAAGTGGGCCTCGACGGTCTCGTCGAACTTGGCGGTGTCGAGCTCCTTGATGAGCTTAGCAGCCTGAAGGGGGGTGTAGAGCGTGGCGCGGTCGATCTTCTCGGCAGCGACGTTATAGCTCTTACCATGCTTAGCCATGTGCATTACCTCCTGTGGTTAAACGGGCGTGAGCCCTCCCACATCGCATCGTGTGCCCTATTGCACACATATAACGGGCAACCTCGGTCGGAGCACCCGTCATTACGTAAAGAAATCGCTACTCAGCGATGGTGACGCCCATGGAGCGGGCGGTACCGGCGATGATCTTCTTGGCGGCGTCAATGTCGTTGGCATTGAGGTCCGGCATCTTGATCTCGGCGATCTTGGTGAGCTGCTCCTGGGAGAGCTGACCAACCTTGTCGGCCTGGGGCTTAGCGGAACCAGACTTGAGGTTCAGCTCCTTCTTGATGAGGTGAGCCGCCGGCGGAGTCTTGGTGATGAAGGAGAAGGACTTATCCTCGTAGACAGAGATCTCAACGGGGATGATGTCGCCCTTCTTGTCCTGCGTCTCGGCGTTAAAGGCCTGGCAGAACTGCATGATGTTCACGCCAGCAGCGCCCAGGGCGGGGCCGACGGGAGGAGCGGGGTTAGCTGCACCAGCAGGAATCTGGAGCTTAATGACGTTGGCAACTTTCTTCTCAGCCATGGTCATTCCTTTCGAATCACGAGTGTGAAGTACTTGCTATATCGTAAGCACGCACGTGTTAGAAGCACTCCTGAGATGAGCAGTCACAGAAGAAGCACGCTCGCGCGAACGGACGAAAACTTAAGCGATGACAGCGACCTGGTTAAAGTCGAGCTCGACCGGCGTCTCGCGGCCAAAGATCATCAGCGTAACTTTGAGCTTGCCAGCCTCGGTGTTAACCTCGGAGACCTTGCCATCAAAGTCGGTAAGCGGGCCATCGGTGACGCGGACGGACGTGCCGACCTGAATATCGACCGAGGTGCGCTTGGGCGAATCGCCCTTACCGGGACGACGAGTCATCTTGTTGTACTCGTCGCGGGAAAGCGGAGCGGGCTTGCCGTTGCCGCCCAGGAAACCGGTGACGCCAGGCGTGTTACGAACACACGTCCAAGCATCGTCATCCATCTCCATGCGGACCAAGACATAACCCGGGAAGATCTTAGAATCCTTGGTCTCGCGCTTGCCACCCTCTTTAATCTCGGTAACACGCTCCATAGGAATCTCGATATCAAAGATACGGTCCTGCATGCCCATGGTCTCGATACGATGCTCGAGATCGGACTTAACGCGGTTCTCGTATCCAGAGTAAGTGTGAACGACGTACCAACGCTTAGACATGGTTTAGCCCCTCAATCCAGAGAACAGAGCAAGAGCCTCGCCAAAGCCAGCATCGAGCAGAGCGATGACGACGCCGACGACGATCAGAGAAGCGCAAACGACGACTGAGTAGTTCACGAGCTCCTTCTTATCGGGCCACGTGACACGCTTCATCTCGGACTTGACCGAAGCGAAATACTTCTTGGTGCGGACGAAGAAGCCAGGCTTCTCGTTTTTCTTGGACTTCGCAGCCTTCTCGTTCTTCTTGGCAACGGCCTTCTTGGCCTCAACCTTGGAGTTGGCGGCAGCGTTGTTGGCAGGCGCCTGCTGCTGAGCCTTCTTCTTGTTCTTCTTGTTGGCCATTTGGGTTACCTCCGCGCAATGCGCTTATACATGAGTAAACCGTAAGCCCCCAATTGGGAGCTTACGGAATAATGACTGGCACGCCAGGAAGGACTCGAACCCTCAACACTCGGTTTTGGAGACCGATGCTCTACCAATTGAACTACTGGCGTATGTGACTAGAGACTAGCGGGTCTCTTTGTGCAGCGTGTGGTGACGGCACCAGGGGCAATACTTCTTGATCTCCATACGATCAGGCATGGTCGACTTGTTCTTGGTGGTCGTATAGTTGCGGCGCTTGCACTCAGTGCACGCAAGAGTAACTAGAGTACGCATGTATCCTGAACCTTTCATTTCCACCCCGTACGGGCACGAGTTGATACTTTATCAGCTCTACGTAAGTACTGTCAACGAAAACCTCGAATCAATTGGTTCTCGGTGAACCCATTCATATTTGGAACACATCAATGGAGCCAACGAGATCTAATCGACGGTGCAGCCAGAACCATTATCGATCCTCTCGACACCAGCAACGGCTCAATATCCATTGTAGAAAAGAACCCGGCACCCATATAAGTGCCGGGTTCTCTAAGTCAGCTATATCAAAGAGCTAATTTACTCAATGATCGTGGAGACGATGCCCGAACCGACGGTGTGGCCACCCTCGCGAATAGCGAAGCGCAGGCCCTCCTCCATGGCGATCGGGTGGATGAGGTCGCCCTCGATGGTGATGTGGTCACCAGGCATAGCCATCTCGGTGCCCTCGGGGAGCTTGACCGTACCGGTAACGTCGGTGGTACGGAAGTAGAACTGAGGACGATAGCCATCGAAGAACGGGGTGTGACGGCCGCCCTCCTCCTTGGTCAGAACGTAGATCTCGCCGGTGAACTTGGTGTGCGGGGTAACCGAACCGGGCTTGCAGAGAACCTGACCACGCTCGATGTCCTCGCGCTTGATGCCGCGGAGCAGCAGACCGACGTTGTCACCAGCCTCGCAGAAGTCCATGGACTTACGGAACATCTCGATACCGGTAACGACGGTGTTCTGGGTATCCTTGATGCCGACGATCTCGACGGGCTCGTTGAGCTTGAGCTCACCGCGCTCGACACGGCCGGTAGCAACGGTACCACGGCCGGAGATGGTCATAACGTCCTCAACGGCCATCAGGAACGGGAGGTCGTTGTTACGAGCAGGCGTCGGGATGTACTCGTCGACGGCCTTCATGAGCTCGCGGATAGCGTCCATCCACTTGGCGTCGCCCTCGAGAGCGCCCAGAGCGGAACCACGGATGACGGGGATGTCGTCGCCGGGGAAATCGTACTCGGAGAGGAGCTCACGGGTCTCCATCTCGACGAGGTCGATGAGCTCGTCATCGTCGACCATGTCGCACTTGTTCAGGAAGACGACGATGTAGGGAACGCCGACCTGACGGGCGAGCAGGATGTGCTCGCGGGTCTGAGCCATGGGGCCGTCGGTAGCGGCGATGACCAGGATAGCACCGTCCATCTGAGCAGCACCGGAGATCATGTTCTTGACGTAGTCAGCGTGGCCCGGGCAGTCAACGTGAGCGTAGTGACGGGCAGCGGTCTCGTACTCGACGTGGGAGACGGAGATCGTAATGCCGCGCTCGCGCTCCTCGGGAGCCTTGTCGATGTTCTCGAACGCAGTGAAGTCAGCCTTGCAGCCCTCGGTCTCAGAGAGAACCTTGGTGATGGCGGCGGTCAGCGTGGTCTTGCCGTGGTCGACGTGACCAATGGTGCCGATGTTAACATGCGGCTTAGTGCGCTCAAACTTCTCTTTGGCCATAAAGCCCTCCTCTTAACAGGTCGTCCCCGGACGGGACTTTGCCTTTATACCATAGTGGCCTCTCAACATACTATTGAGAAGCCACCGTGTTACCTATGGTAGCGGTGACTGGATTCGAACCAGTGACGCCACGGGTATGAACCGTGTGCTCTAACCAACTGAGCTACACCGCCGGATGGAGCCTGCAACCAGACTTGAACTGGTGACCTCTTCGTTACCAACGAAGTGCTCTACCGACTGAGCTATACAGGCACTTGACGGGTGGGAGCTATAGGATTCGAACCTATGTAGGCAGAGCCAACGGGTTTACAGCCCGTCCCCATTAACCACTCGGGCAAACTCCCAATCGTTCAAGTATCCGCAGGTTCTTTGGTCTTTTGGACCGCCGCCCCCCGCGAACGAAAAAGATAATACGATGTGACCTTAGGGGCTGTCAACGAAAACCTCTAGATACACGGTGCCGGGCGTATCTATATAGTCATGACCTGCGGTTTTGTTGACTTCGGATATGAAGGATGGTGGTTTTGGATACTGAGGTGACGTTTCCCGAGGTAACACTTTGGTGTAGTGGAGTACACCTTCAGGATCGAACTTCGATAACAGCCTATTTGCACCTATATATAGGTCGAGATCGGAGCTCCGTGGCAGATTCGAGCGTGGATTTTCTCCCGTTTGAAATCGAGCGTGGATAATCCACGCTCGATCAGGAGGACTGGGACAGGTCCGCCCTCTGTCTCGATCTCTAACATTTAGAGAATATTTTCTCCCCTATCTGTTACAGATCGAGATATGACGCATCTCCCTCAGCTTACGTCTCATTCTGTAACAACTAGAACGGTTTTCAGCCTCTTCGTGTTACAGATCGAGACAAACCTGAAGCTTGTTTGGCGCCACACCCGCTGACTTATAGACATAAATAGAAACGGGCCCTGTCCCACAAGGGAACAGAGCCCGAAACTCTCATGGAGCCAG
This sequence comes from uncultured Collinsella sp., assembly GCA_965141245.1. Taxonomy (GTDB): domain Bacteria; phylum Actinomycetota; class Coriobacteriia; order Coriobacteriales; family Coriobacteriaceae; genus Collinsella. The sequence continues at coordinate 56,913 of CBCSLZ010000002.1, read as the reverse complement.
TGACAGGAATCGAACCTGCAACCCACTGATTACAAATCAGTTGCGCTACCGTTGCGCCACACTGGCACACTTGGCGCTTTCGCGCGAAGCCAATTAAGAATAAAGGAATTGCGGACGGGGCGCAACAGGCCGCACGGCGTTATACAAATATGCAAAATCCAGCAACAACAGGTACCAGGCCCGTTCATTTCTGTCAGTTCGCCCTCAATCTCAAAACTATTCGCCAGAACGAATAGTTTTAATTACAATTGCTATATATAAAACTATTCGTTCTAACGAAGGGTTTCGCGATGCTTACTACCAAGGAAGCAGCCGAACTACTCGGCATCACTCCGCGCAGGGTGCAGGAGCTCATAAAAAACGGAGCACTTGAGGCCCGCAAGGCTTCTGGTGTATGGCTCATCGACAAAAGTAGCGTCGACACGAGACTCCGCTCCGTGACCAAAACGGGGGGACGTCCCCGCCGCGGCCACGGTAAGAGCGAGATCGCGTTCACCCTCATGAACCGCACGCACGAAGTCGCTCAGCTGGTCTACAGCACATCGCGAAAAGACTTTACCCACATCGGCGCCGACATCGATTACGCCCACGCCCCTATTGGGGTATTTGGCCCCAATAGCCCCATATCGCTCGACTCCTTCCGTATCTGGTGGCGCGGCCGCGGTATCCCGCTCGCACGCATTGGGCTAGCCTCCCTGCTTGCAGAAGCCGCAGTCGATGTTCCCGATGAACTCGTCCAGCGAAATCTCGGCCTCTCCCTATCCGACCAGTATTGGATTAGACCCCAAGATTCCGGTCTCGCCTGGGAGGATATCAACTTCTTCAATAACGCCTTTGATGACGTCTCGCTGTCCATTGCGCCCTTTGCCCCAGAGGGAAAAGCGGCTGCCGCAAAGCCCGATAACACCTCGGACGGCAATCTTCAAAAGTACTGGACGTGCGAGGGCGGGCGTCGAATTCTGCATAAGGCAGGAGCGCACCTGAACCAGGAACCTTATAACGAGCTGGTGGCGACCGCGCTCCACCGTCGCATCCTAAACGCCTGCGATTATGTGCCTTACTCGCTCGAGGGCACGGGCACTTCCGCCCTGAGCATATGCGATGTCTTCTTAACTGATGAAGAAGAGTATGTCCCTGCGTTCTATGTAAACCAGCACGCAAACGCAGATGAACGGCTAACCGACTACGAGCGATACGTAGCAAACTGCGAGGAGCTCGGGGTGACAGGCGTTAAGGATGCCCTTGACCGCATGATCGTATGTGACGACATCATCGCCAACTATGACCGTCATTGGCGTAACTTTGGCCTTGTGCGAAACGTCAACACGCTAACCTGCAGACCAGCCCCCATCTTCGATTCGGGCTCATCGCTCTGGTGCAACATATCTCTAGAGGAGCTTAGGGCAGGAGAGCACAGTTTTGCCAGCGCGCAGTTCCATTCAAGTCCCGCGAAACAAATGTTGCTTGTTGAGGATATGAACTGGTTTGACGGGGACAAACTCGAAGGTTTTGTCGACGAGGCAATCGAGATTCTGTCTAAAAACGATGCCCTAGCAGCGAGACTGCCTTATCTAGAAGAGGCGCTAACGTGGCGCCTCGAAAGAATGATCGACATCGCTGAATGGAGTTAGCGAGGCAGCATTGCCCCGCCAACTCCCCTACCGGCCACGCAGGGCCTTGAGCTTGGCCAGGGCATCGGGGCTCAGGCGGCTGCCCAGAGTCATCTTGATCTGCGGAGCTTCCTCTGCCTCGTGAACGTCGTTATCGATCTGTTTAATCTCGTCTACCAGCATACGGCTCGAGATGCGCGTAACGCCCTTGCCCATGACGACGGCCTGGATCGTGCCGTCGCTCGATACCACGGAGCACGCGCGACCTTCCTCGCGTGCCTCGATGCAGAGCTTCTGCACCACGGTATCGGCCGAAACACCCGTCGGCGAAAACTCGATGCGCACGCCGCGGGCCGGCAGGTTGGGGCGCTCGTTGGAGATATTGCCCGCGCCGTCGAACACGATCACGGCCTCGTAGCGGCCCTGGGCAAACGCCGCCACGTCGTTAATGAGGGCGGTGCGCGCCATATCGTGAACGTCGCTGGAATACGGATCGTCGGAATGGTCGTACACGAGCTTTTCGTAGCGCGGCGTGCAGTGGATCACGTTGTAACCGTCGACCACCAGCAGCTCGGGCTTGTTGGAGTGCACCGTCGAGACTGGGTCGGCGATAGCCTGCGCAAACGCATTGCCACCCACGCCGTAGGTCGCGGCCGAAACAATCGGCTTGGCCGAGCCCTCACCAAAGCGCTTGGCTTTGGACTTGGCACGGTTCTTTTTGGACATGCGCTACTCCTCCCCCATGAGCTCGCCGGCGTTGCGGCGCAGCCACTCAAAGCACAGCGCCGTGGTCGCCTGGGCAACATTGAGGCTCTCGGTCATGCCGCGCTGGGGAAGCTTGGTCAAAAAGTCGCATTTCTCGAGCACCAGGCGCGAGATGCCGTCGCCCTCGGAGCCCATGACGAGCGCCACGCGGCCCTCGAAGGGAGCATCCCAGCAACTGCCTTCGGCGTGCTCGGAGGCACCGCCCACCCAAAAGCCAGCGGCCTTAAGATCGTCGAGCGCACGGGCGATGTTGGGCACCTGCGCGATAGGCAGATGCATGACGGCGCCGGCTGAAGTCTTGTAGCTGCCCACGGTCACGCCGGCGGCACGCTTATTGGCAATGACGACGCCCGCCGCGCCCACAACCTCGGCAGAGCGCACGATCGCACCAAAGTTGCCATCGTCGGTCACGTGGTCGAGCACGACGACGAGCGCCGGACCGCCGCCCGCGCGGTCGAGAATATCGACGACATCGGCATAGGGGAAGTTGCCAACCTCGAGCGCGATGCCCTGGTGAGCGCCATGGCTCGACAGCGCATCGAGCTGCGCGCGCGGCACATACTTAATGCGGACACCCGCGGCGTTGAGGTCGTCGACCAGGCGCGACAAGGCGGCATCGCGCTCCCCGCCCTCGGCAATGAGCGCGCACTTGATGGGAAAACCAGTGCGTAGCGCCTCGGCGGCAGCACGACGGCCTTCGATAAACTCACCCTTGGGAGCCTGAATGGCGTCGCGGTTGCGATCGCGCTGCGGGCGAGCAGCCTGTGAGCGCTCGCGCTGGCCCTTGGGAGCGGCAGCGCGGTCGTTGCGGCGAATCGAACGCGAGCCAGAAGCCGCCTGCTTGCCGCCACGCGGCATACGCTTGCGATTGTCGGCCATAAAACGGCCTCCTTTAAATAATTTTCAAACAGGACAAAAGAAGCGACCGCTTAAGACGAATAGCTCAAGCGGTCGGTACGGGTTTTCCAAGTGCCCGAGATTACCGTGAAAGAGGAGCGACGCGTACTTGAGTACGCGAGCGACGGTTTGAACGGCAAGGTCGGGTGCTTGGGAAACCCGCGGGGATTAGAGAGATTTGATACGGGTGCCGGCGGCAGTATCCTCAATGGTGAGGCCCAGGTCCTTGAGCTGGTCGCGGATGGCGTCGGCCAGATCCCAGTTCTTGGCGGCACGGGCCTCGGCGCGGGCCTCGAGAATCTTGGAAGCTGCCTCGTCCACGTCGTCGCCCGTGTAGGCGACCAGGCCGGCGGCAACGCCCAGCAGGCCCAGCGGCAGCTCGACCTTGGGCTCGGGAAGCTCAACGCCAAACGTATCGAGCAACTCGGCCAGCGTGTCGGCGGCGGCAAGCGCGGCGGCCTTGTCGGCAGCGTCGCCCACCTGCTCCAGGTACTGGTTGCACTCGGTCACAAAGCCAAAGACGGCACCCATGGCACCAGCGGTGTTAAAGTCGTCGTCCATGCACTCCTTAAAGGCGGCGCGGGTCTCGGCGGCCTTGGCGGCAAACGCCTCGGATGCCGCCTCATCGGCATCGGCCGTCGCATGGTTCGCGGCCCAACGCAGGTTCTCGACCGTACCGGCGATACGCGTGAGCGAGTTCTCGGCACCCTCCAGGCGCTCCCAAGAAAAGTCGAGCGGCGAGCGATAGCTCGTCTGCATCATCAGCAGGCGCAGGGCGGCAGCGGAGTGCTGCTCGAGGACCTCGGCCAGCGTAAAGAAGTTGCCGAGCGACTTGGACATCTTCTCGCCGTCTACCAGCAGCATGCCCGTGTGCATCCAGGTGTTGGAGAAGCCCTGGTGCCAGGCGCAGGTGGCCTGAGCGCACTCATTCTCGTGATGCGGGAAGGCAAGGTCGGAGCCGCCGCCGTGGATGTCGATCGGAGTGCCCAGGTAGCGATGCACCATGGCGGCGCACTCGGTGTGCCAACCGGGACGGCCCTCGCCCCAGGGGCTCGGCCAGCTGGGCTCGCCGGGCTTGGCGGCCTTCCACAGGGCAAAGTCGAGCGGGTCGTTCTTGTCCTCGTTCTCCTCGATGCGCGCGCCAACCATAAGGTCGTCGATGTTGCGGCCCGAGACTTGGCCGTAGTTGGGATCACTGCGCACGGCAAAGTACACGTCGCCGTTATCGGCTGCGTAAGCGTGGCCCTGCTCGATAAGCGTCTTGATCATGGCGATCATGGGGCCAATCTCCTTGGTGGCGCGGGGGCGCACATCGGGATCGAGCACGTTGGCGGCGCGCATGACGCCGATGAACTTGTCCGAGAACTCCGTCGCGACCTCGGCGGCAGTGCGGCCCTGCTCGTTGGCGCGCTTGATGATCTTGTCATCGACATCGGTGAGGTTCTGGGCGAACGTGACCTCGTAGCCGCTCGCGATGAGCCAGCGACGAATCACGTCAAAGCTGATGAACGTGCGGGCATTGCCGATGTGGATGTTGTCGTAGACCGTGGGGCCGCACACGTACATGCGGACCTTGCCGGACTCGATGGGCTTGAACTCTTCCTTTTTATGGGTAGCGCTGTTGTAGATACGCATTCGTTACTCCTTAACGGTTTTCTGTAGCAGGCAGACGGCCCAGGCGCCGATTCCCTCGCCCTGGCCTTCCCAACCGAGCTTTTCGGTCGTAGTGGCGGCGACGCCCACGTTTTCGACGTCAACGCCCAGGGCATGGGCAAGGTTGGCGCGCATGGCATCGCGGTGCGGGGTGATCTTAGGCTGCTGGCAGGCAATGGTGCAATCGGCATCGACAAACTCAAAGCCCAGCTCGCGCGCATAGTCCATTACGCGGGCAAGCAGCACCATCGAGTCGGCACCCTCGTAGGCGGGATCGGTGTCGGGGAACAGCTTGCCGATGTCTCCCCCGCGGCAGGCGCCCAGAATGGCGTCGGCCAAGGCGTGCGCGAGCACATCGGCATCCGAGTGGCCCAGCAGGCCACGCTCGTAGGGAATGTCAACCCCGCCGATGATACATCGACGCCCCTCCACCAGACGGTGAACGTCGTAGCCATGGCCAATGCGCAGGTTACTGAACATGGGGAAGGTCCTCTCCCTCGGCCATGCGACCGAGCAGAATCGCGGTTACGGGACGCAGGTCCTCGGGCACCGTCACCTTAAGGTTATCGCGCGGGCTCTGGACGCAGCGGACGCACCCACCCATGCGCTCGACCAGTGACGAATCGTCCGTGCCGATAAAGCCCTCGGCAATCGCCGCGGCATGGGCGCGCTTCATGGCGTCGACGCTAAAGATCTGCGGCGTCTGCGCGGCCCAGTACAGCTCGCGCGGCGGCGTCTCGACGATGTTGTCGCCATCGACAATCTTGAGCGTGTCGATTGCGGGCTGGCCGCACACGACACCGTCGAGGGCACGGTCGCTCACGAGCACGTCGATAGCGTGGTCGATGGCCTCGGTCGTAATGAGCGGACGAGCGCCATCGTGAATGGCGACGTATTCAAAGCCCGCCGGCACCGCGTGCACGCCTGCGCGGGTGGAATCCTGGCGGGTCTCGCCGGCATCAGCAAAGCTGATGGGCGTGTCATAGTCAAACGGGTCGATAGCCAGGCGGCGCATCTCGGCACGACGCTCGGCAGGGCAAACCACGACGATGTGGCCGACCTTATCGCTACGGTCAAATGCGTGGATGGGCCAGCTCATAAGCGGACGGCCCGCTACATTGACGAGCTGCTTGCCACCGGGGTTGCCAAAGCGCTGGCCGCTGCCACCGGCAACGACCACGGCGCATACGGGCGCCATTATGCGTTCCCCTGTTTGGTGCCCTTCATGCGGTACAGGGAGTCCGCAAGAATGGCAGGGTTGTTGACGCCAAAGTCGCCCAGGCGCTCCGGGTCCTCGCTGATATCATCCATGAGCTCCTGCAGCGAGCCGTACTCGTCGACGATCTTCTCGGCCACGCCGTCGCGCACGACGGACACACGCGAAAGCGTGCGCAGGCCCAGCGGCGTCATGACGGAGTCCTCGTCCAGGTCGTCATAGCCCAGAACTGCCGCCACGTGCTGCGGGTCGGACAGGTCCTTAGGCGTCATGCGAGCGAGCTCTGCACGAATCTTCTCGGCGTTTGCCTCGGAGGAATCGCTCGCGTAGTCGCGGATCATCAGGTCGTATTCGGTATCCATGCTGGAACCGGCGAGCTGCTCGAGCTGCATCTGCACGAGCTTGCCCTGGTTGCCCAGCTTGACGATGCAATCCTTAAGCTCGGTCTTTGCCTGCTGCATGATCTCGAAGCTCGAGAAAATACCGGTAATGTCGGCGAGCGTAACGTAGTCGTCGAGCTCGAGGGCCGTCAGGCGCAGCAGGGAGCGGTCGAGCGACTGACGGGTGGTCTGGAGCGTGGCGACGAGCTGGTTGACCGAGCTCATGATGGTGGTGACGGGCTGGATCTCGTAGCTCTTGCCGTGAACGTACACGTTAACGACAGCACGACGGGCCGAGACCGAGATCACGATGGCATCGGTGAGCACCGACATGCGAGCGGCGGTGCGGTGACGCATGCCCGTCTCGCTCGTGGCAAGCGAGGGATCGGGATTGAGGTGGAAGTTGGCGCGCAGGATCTGGGTGAGGTCGCCGTCGATGACGATGGCACCGTCCATCTTGGAGAGCTCGAACAGACGGTTCGAGGTGAACGAAATGTTGAGCGGGAAGCCGTCGTTACCGGCAGCGAGCACGTTTTCGGTGTCGCCGACGCAGATAAGGGCGCCCAGGTGACCGGCGATGATCATATCGAGGGCGGTGCGGATCGGCTGACCAGGTGCCGTCAGGCGGATTGCCTGTTCCATACGCTTTTGCAGCTCGTTCTTATCCAAGGCATCGCTCCCATCGTATACGCTCCATAAACGCTAAATAGTTTCTCACGGTTTGTCCCTGCGGCGCTTGCGAAATCCAATGCTTACAGAATGAGCGAACACCGCTTAGGTAGCTCATTTGGGACGAGGCTCTCTTGACTGCTCATGTGGTAGCATCGGGTCTCATATAAATGAGGGAGTAGTCGTGTAATCGGGTTCGCCCGCAGAGAGGGAGCCAGACTATGGGACTCGCAGAGCTCGTGTTGCTCGCCGTTGGCCTTTCGATGGACGCCTTTGCCGTTTCCGTCTGCAAGGGCCTCGGCATGAAAAAGATCAACCTTAAAGTCGCCGTGGTACTCGGCCTGTTCTTTGGCGGCTTTCAGGCCGGCATGCCCGTGATCGGATGGGCGCTCGGCAGTCAATTCATGGGCATCATCGGGCCCATCGACCATTGGATCGCCTTTATCCTTTTGGCCTTTATTGGCAGCAAGATGCTGTGGGAAGCCTTTACCGAAGACGAGGATGAGGACGAAGGCGACGGCAAGGATACCGAGAATATTGACCTGGTAGAATACCTGATTCTCGCCATCGCCACCTCGATTGACGCGCTCGCCGTGGGTATCTCGTTTGCGGCGCTCTCGGTCGACATCGTTCCAGCTGTATCGCTTATCGGCGTCACAACGTTTATCTTCTCCGTCGCCGGCGTAGCGATCGGCCACACCTTTGGCGCGCGCTACGAAAAGCCTGCCACCATCGTGGGCGGCGTCGTGCTCATCCTCATCGGCCTCAAGATTCTGCTTGAGCATCTGGGGATTTTGGCACTGTAACGCCAAACACAATCGCTCAAAACTCAACGCCAGCACAAGGTCTCATGCAGAGTTTTGCATAATGCCTTTTCATGCAGGCTTTTGCATGTCATACTGATATGCAAAAGTCTGCACGTTAGGAGATCGCTGTGGATACCCTTCCCATCACCACACCGCGCCAAGCTGGCATCTATGTGCGCCAGGCACGCGAGGCTCAGGGAATCACCCGTGCGACCCTCGCTAAAAAAGCCGGTGTTTCGGAGCGCCTGCTCGCATCGCTCGAGCTAGGAGACGCCACGGGCATTCGGCTCGACAAGTTGCTGGCGATTTTCGACGCTCTTGGACTGGTACTCGCAGCACAAGGGGATATCGACGAAGCGAAAAACGAGCGACCAGTCGACGCCCCGCATGCCAATCCGCTGCCTCGCAGCATCCCCAGGCGCCATCACACTCAACGTCCTCATCATCGCAACCGTCGTAGTACCGCCATTCCGGCTCTTCCAGATACCCCCTTTACATCCGCACTCTACGACGAGGTCTTCGCCGATTTCGCCATGTCCAATCTCGGAGTCTCGATTGCCGCAAACGCATCTAGCCAAACCATGCCCGAAGGGAAATAGCCAATGGCCAGAACATCACTTCGGACCATTATTTGCGACGTGCCTGCTGGAACGCTCACGCAAGATGAGAACGGTCTTATCAGCTTTACCTACGATCATGACTATGACGGGCCAGCCCTATCGACCAACATACCCGTATCGAATCGCACATACGGACAACAGGTCATGAATCCGTACCTGTTTGGCCTTCTACCCGACAGCGAGGACCAACGAAAAGCGATTGCCGCCGAATTCGACGTTAGGCCCAACAATCCCGTTGCGTTGCTCAGCCATATCGGACTCGACTGTCCGGGCGGAGTGCAGTTTTGTGCCGAAGAAGATGCCGACGCCGTCCTGCATCGCGCTGGCGAATACCGCCCTATAGACGACCATGAAATTGCTCTTCGTCTCAAGTCGATCAGAAATGACCGCGATGCATCGTGGATGGGTCTAAATGAAAGTTGGTCACTTGGAGGCAACCAGGGCAAGTTCGCGCTCGCGTTCATAAACGGCCGCTGGTGCGAATGCATGGGCTCCTCGCCCACGACGCATATTTTCAAAAATGGCGTTATCGGATTTAAACTCGAGGCTCTCAATGAGTTTATCTGCATGAAAAGCGCCCAGCGCGCCGGCATCGCAACGGCAAACGTCGAATATCGTATGTTTGAGGACGAACCTGCCCTCATTGTTGAGCGCTATGACCGCGTGAAAGTCAAAGACGGAACGATCAGGCGCCTACATCAAGAAGACCTCTGTCAGGCACTTGGGGTGATGCCCGCCCAAAAGTACACGGCAGACGGCGGCCCGACCACACGCGACATTCAAGAGCTCCTCGTAAATACGAGCCACCATCAACTTAACCTGTATCTGTTTACGCAGATACTTTTCTTTAACGCCATCATCGGCGCACCGGATGCGCACGCGAAAAACTATTCCCTGCTCCTTGGAAACGACGGCGCAGCCATGATGGCGCGAATGTACGATGTCGCGTCGGGTTTGGCGTATGAGCGCATGCGCCGCCGGGCGCGCCTTGCCATGAGCGTTGGCGGCGAAAATCGTGTGGGGTGCATCGGTTCAGGCGCTATCCGCCGATACCACGGTATGGGCGACCCCACGCTGGAGGCGACGCTCACCGATGCCGGGCTATCCGAGAAGTTTTGCTTTGCGACCATGATGGACCTCGCCTACGAGGTACCCATTTGCATGGAAGAGGTCATGGACGAATACGCCGACCTGCCCGGCATGGCGGACCTGCGCGAGCATATGCTCGGCCCCGTCCGCGAAAACTGCCAGCGCACCCTCGACCTCATCAGGGCAGAAATGGACTAGGTGGCCGTAATTTCGCAATTATCAAACAGAGGAGAGGGGGCACCCGTCGCAAAAGCTCGGATGCCCCCTCTCGTAATGTCATTTGCAATCCGCTGGCACGTGGCTCGGACTGCTGCTAGCGCAACCTTTACGCAGCGAGGCGCTTAAGGACGTCGATGAGCAGCTCGTAGAAGCGCTCGGCAGAAGCAAGTTCCATGCTCTCGTCCGGGGTGTGGACATCGGAGAGCGTCGGACCCACGGCGATGGCGTCCAGGCCGTGCAGGGCCTCGGCAAACAGGCCACACTCAAGGCCGGCGTGAATGGACTCGATGCGCAGCTCGGAGCCAAAGAGCTCGCGATAGCTCTCGACAAAGACGTCGCGGACCGGCGAATGCTCGGCATAGCTCCAGCCGGGATACTCGAACTCGAACTTGGCGTCGAAGCCCAGGACATCGGCCAGCGTCTGCAGGCGGTCCTTGAACTCGTTCTGCAGCGAGGTGATCGAGGAGCGCGGGGACAGCATGATCTTGACCTGGTCGTCAGAAGTGGCAACCACACCGATGTTGGAGGAAACCTCGACGGAGCCGTCGGTGGCGACGTTGCGGCGAATCACGCCGTTAGGGGCAAGACGCAGGGCGCGGATGAGGGCAAGCGCGGACTTCTGGTCCATGGCCTCGACCTCGGCGTCGTCGGCGATCTCGACGGTACAGGCAAAGCCGGGGTCGAAGACCTCGAGCTCGGCGGTGACGTCGGCGATGATGCCCTGGGCGATCCGGGCCGCGGCCTCGGCGGCAGCGTGATCGGCATAGACCAGAACGGCCTTGCACTCACGGTTGATGGCGTTGTCCTTGGTGCCGCCGTTAAAGCTAACGATGGCGGGCTCGCCGGCAACCATCAGGCGGTCGATGATGCGGGCCATGATGAGGTTACCGTTGCCGCGCTCCAGGTTGATGTCGGAGCCGGAGTGACCACCCAGCAGGCCAGAGATGTCGAGCGTGAGGGTGCTACCGGTCTTGTGCTCGCGCACGATGGGGCAGGTGTAGGTAACGACGACGCCGCCGGCGCAGCTGACGGTTGCCACGCCCTCTTCCTCGGAGTCAAGGTTAATCATGGTGCGGGCGCTGATCTGGGACTTGTCGAGCGTCTCGGCGCCGACCAGGCCAGTCTCCTCGTCAGTGGTGAATACGCACTCGAGGGCGGGGTGAACGATCGAATCGTCATTGAGAACAGTGAGCATCAAAGCGACGGCGATGCCGTTGTCGGCACCCAGCGTGGTGCCGTTGGCGGTAAGGACGCCGTCCTTGACGACCAGGTCGATACCATCGGTCGTAAAGTCGTGCTCAACGGAGCCCAGCTTGTCGCACACCATGTCGATATGACCCTGCAGCATCACGGTCGGGGCATTCTCGGCACCGGCAGATGCAGGCTTGCGAATGATGACGTTGTAGACTTCGTCCTGGTACACATCGAGGCCGCGCTCCTTGGCAAACGCAACCAGGAAATCGCTGATGCCCTTCTCGTTGCCAGACCCACGGGGGATCGCGCTGACCTCCTCAAAGAAATGGAACAGCTGGGCGGGCTCGTAGCCGGTAATCTTGTAGTCCATGGTGCCTCCTTGGCGCAACTGGTTAGACAGTAAGACATGCGACTTGTATATTCCCAGACTTTGCGTGCATAAACCAGTCGAAAACGCCGAGCGCCCTCGCATCATCGGCTAACGGTGGACAGTACAGCGTAACGGTCACAACTTCCGCAGCTCTACAAATCGAGGCGCCCTTGCCAGAGCGCCTCGATTACACGTATAAAATTGTCGCCACGCCCTACAGTGCGCCAGAGCCGGCTTGCATCATGCCGCCGGGGCCCAAGGTCACGCCGCCGCTCACGAGCGCGGCGTTGCCGGTGTGCGGTGCCGCCGGGGCGGTATCGCCACCGAGCGTGCCCGCCGGACGCGGTGCCGGGATCTCGCCCGTGCCGTGGCTAAAGACAAACTTGCCATCGGCCACGTCGCACAGGACGGTATCGCCCTCGCCCCACTCGCCGGCCAGAAGCTCCTCGGACAACGGGTCCTCGATGAGCTTTTGAATAGCACGGCGCAGCGGACGCGCACCGTTGGTGAGGTCGGTGCCCTCGGCCACGATCTTGTCATAGGCCGCATCGGTGAGCTTGATGTTCATACCGTTGGCAATCAAACGCTGACGCAGGTCGTCCACCAGCAGGTGCGCGATCTTGGTGAGATTCTCACCCGAGAGCTTCTGGAACACCACAATGTCGTCGATACGGTTGAGCAGCTCGGGGCGGAACAGGCGCTTGAGCTCGCCCATCGCGCGGCCGCGGATCTCACTCGAGGTAAGACCCTGCTCGCCCGTGGTACCAAAGCCCACACTTGCATCCTGCGCGATCTCGCGGGCGCCCACGTTTGACGTCATGATGATCACGGTATTGCGGAAGTCGACCGTCTTGCCCTGGCTATCAGTCAGGCGGCCCTCCTCCAGCACCTGCAGCAGGATGTTGAAGATATCGGGGTGCGCCTTCTCGATTTCGTCGAACAGCACGACCGAGTACGGGTGGCGACGAACGGCCTTAGTGAGCTGACCGCCCTCGTCGTGACCGACGTAACCCGGAGGGCTACCGATGAGCTTGGAAACCTCGAACTCGCTACCGAACTCGGACATGTCGAAGCTGATGAGCGCATCCTTGCTGCCAAAGAGGTACTCGGCAAGTGTCTTGGCGAGCTCGGTCTTGCCCGTGCCGGTGGGACCCAGGAAGATAAAGCTGCCGCCGGGGCGACGCGGATCCTTGAGCGGTGAGCGGCTGCGGCGCACGGCCTTGGCAACGGCCTCGACAGCCTCATCCTGACCGATGATGCGCGTCTTGAGCACGCTTTCGGCCTGCAGCAGGCGACGGCTCTCGCTCTCGGTAAGCGAGGACACCGGCACGCCCGAGGTCACGGACACGATATCGGCGATCTGGGAGACATCGATGGTGAGCGGGCTGGCGTCGAGCTCAGCCGTCCAGGCAGCCTTGGCCTCGGCGAGTTCAATCTCGGCAGCCTTCTGCTGCTCGGTGATCTCAGCAGCCTTGTTCATGTCGTCGCTCTCGGTGGCCTCCTGCGCGGCGGCCTTGAGCTCCTCGATGCGATGCTCGGCCTCGCGCACCGGCTCGGGCGCGCGATTCGCGGCGATGCGAGCGCGGGCACCGGCCTCGTCGATGAGGTCGATGGCCTTATCGGGCAGGAAGCGATCCTGGATGTAGCGGTTGGAAAGGTTCGCGGCGGCCTCGATAGCACCCTGCGTATAGCGCACATGGTGGTGCTCCTCGTAGCGCGGCTTGAGCGCGGTCAGGATCTTGACCGTGTCCTCGACACTCGGCTCCTCGACATCGATGGTCTGGAAGCGACGTTCGAAGGCCGGGTCCTTGGTGAGGTACTTGCGGAATTCCTCGGCCGTGGTGGCGCCGATAATCTGGAAGGCACCGCGCGCAAGCACAGGCTTGAGCATGGAGCTCGCATCGATGGAGCCCTCGGCAGAACCGGCACCGATGATGGTGTGCATCTCGTCAATAAACAGGATGACGTCGTCAGCTTCGGTGGCCTCCTGGATCACGTTCTTGAGGCGCTCCTCAAACTCGCCGCGGTACTTGGCACCCGCCACGAGGCCCGGCAGGTCGAGCGTCCAGATATTCTGGTTCATGAGGTTCTCGGGCACGTTGCCGGCAGCAATCTGCTGCGCCAGGCCCTCGACGATGGCCGTCTTGCCCACGCCGGGGTCGCCCAGGATAAGCGGATTGTTCTTAGTGCGGCGCGAAAGGATCTCCATCATGCGCTGGACTTCCTTTTCGCGACCAATTACAGGGTCGAGCTCGCCGTCGCGCGCCTTCTGCGTGAGGTTGGTCGCGAACTGCTTAAGCGTATCGGTGCCACTCCCCTTTTGCTGAGAGGCATCCGAGCCGCTAAAGAACGGCAGGCCCGCACCGGGACGACCAGCACCGGCGCCGGCGAGCGGACGCTTCTTGTCCTGATCCTTGGCGGTGAGTTTCTCGATAGCCTTTTTGATGGAGGCGGACGACACACCTAGGCGCATGAGGATGTCCATGGCCATGCCGTTGCCCTCTTCGACGATGCCGATCAGCAAGTGCTCGGTCGACACGTAGGTCTGATTGTTTTCACGCGCCACGCGGAAGGAGCGCTCCATCACGCTGATGACGAGCGGCGTAAAGGCGAGCTTGGCTGCCTCGGTCTCCTCACTGGGCTCGGGAACCGTGGTCTGGACCTCTTTGAGGGTATCCATGATGTCAACGTAGGAGATGTCGAGCGAACGCAGTGCCTCGGCGGCAATGCCCTCGTCCTCCTTGGCGAGCGCAAGCAGCAGGTGCTCGGTGCCCACCTTATTTGAGTGAAGATCGAGCGCCTCTTGCTTGGCCATGGACATGACCTTACGCGCACGATCGGTAAAACGGTCTAACATGCTAGTTCCTCTTAGACGAGCTAGTTTTTCAAACGCAAAGCGCCACTCGTGGCGGCGCTTTGGTCTCTTTACCCATATGGAGTATATGTTAACCGCTGGGGCCTTTTCCGCATTCAGCCATACGACAACGTCTACAAAAAAGGAATCGCCGGGTGCGGCGGGCGCTCTAGGTTAGAGGCTGTTACCTAGCAGGCGGGCTCGGCGTCCATGCTCTCGGCAACGTCATTGACGGCAACGGCAACGGGAGTGCCAGGCATGCGCACGAGCTCCATATGCTGCTCTTCAAAGACGGTTCCCATGGGGAAGGCACGGCGGAAGACAAAGCGAGCAACCGGACCAGCCACCAGCAGGTTCCAGGGCAGGGCCATGATAAAGTTGCGCGGAATGTTGACGAGCCACATCATCGGCAGCGCCTGCAAACTGGCAAGCGGGCCGCCGGGCATATGGAACAGGCCTTCGCACGCGCCGTAGAGCGACATAATGATGACCATGGGGACGACCATGCAGGAGCTGACGGCGAGCGTCATGGCAAGCGGAGAGCTCTTGCCCGGCGTGACCAGGAATTTAAAGGCGAAACCCTTGGCAAGGGGGCTGGCAACAAACCAGTCGCAGCACATGGCAAAAATGTAGGCAACGGGGAAGCCGAGCCACGCGGCGGCAACAACCTCGCCGTTGATGGCCCCATGCTGCAGGGCGACGTTGTAGATGTTCATCCAGAGCACCATGCAAAAGCACATGATAAAGGTGAACAGCAGGCTCTCTCGTTTGTTGATAGGCATAAAGGGCAAAATCCTTTCTGTGTTACGCCGCGGCACCACGCAACAAAAACGGGCGGGCAAGATGGAGCTGTTGGGACTTCATCTCGCCCGCCCGTGGTACGTGCGTCTGCGACTACTTATGTGGTGGAACCAGCCTAGCACGAAACGCATGCGCTTCGTAAGCGTTGAGTTTATGAAGATGCAGGGCACCAATAATCCCCCGACCCCATAAGTTGCGGTGGAATACGGACTGTTTTGACCCTTTAAGCAGCAATTCAGTCCCTATTTCACCGCAACTCATTTGGTGCAAAGTAACCTGTTCCCCTTGCACCAATTAGCTGGTTTGGCGCCAGCGAGGGTCGGTGAGCGTACGCGCCACACCCAGGCCAACAGGCAAAAACGCCACGATGAGCACTGCACGCACAAACCAGCCGAGCATATTGACCGTGTCGAAGGTGCACATGTAATACATCGAGCGATACAGATACAAGCCCGGCACCATAATGACAATCGATGGCACCGTGAGGGCGATACGTGGATAGGTGAGCTTGATTTCGGCTAAGCTCGCGAGCAGCCCTGATACCAGCGCGCCGACAAACGCCGCCGCCTCGGGAGGCATACCCGCGCTCATGCCCAAGAAGGGAAACAGCGTCGGTACATCGACAAGGGTAAGACGCAAAGTATTGGATACTGCACCGATGAGCCCTGCCGCCGCTGCCATCTTTACCGGGCTGTTGAACATGACCGAGAATCCAAACACGCCGACAAAGCTCATCACCACGCGCAAGAACGTAAGAGCAAGCGGCGAGAGGCCAAGCGGGGCAAAGTCGTCCGGCGCCAGGCCCACACACTCGGCAACCATCCAACCTACGAGCGTCGCCATCACAATAATCGAGACGGCATATGACAGACGTTCGATACCACTCCTCATGTCGAGCTTAGCGATGTCGAGTCCCGCTGTGATGAGGGGAAAGCCGGGAATCACAAAGAGCATGGCGCCGATATAGCCTTCTTGGTGCGACATTGCCCCCGGAATCACCTGGCCAAGGCCGAGCAATGCCAGCAGATACGAGATACAAGCAAGCGCGACGCCGGTCGTCAGCGCACTGAACTGGCCAAGACCCTGTTTGAGAATATGGGAGCGAGCAAAGTTGCCGACACCAGCGCCCACGAATGCACAGGCCATCTCGATGGGGCCGCCGCCGAGCAAAAAGACGAAAGCGCCGCAGGCACAGGCCGCGGCAAGCCCCTGCTGCCAGGGAGTGTAATCGGGCTCTGAGCTCTCAACGGTCTTGAGCATCTCATGGTACTCGTGCACGGTAAACCGGCGCCCATACGTCTCGATTTCCTTTAAGAAGCTCTCCATCATCCAAATGCGATGGGTATTGACTCCCGTTGTGGGCAGGCTGACAACCTCGTTAAAGCAGTGGCCATCTTCGATGCAGGTGCACTCAAACGACAGAAGACTTAAGTCAACGTGGACGGTGACACCGAGTACGGCGGCGACGCGATTCATGGTATCGCGTACACGCCAGGCACCCGTTCCGCTCGCGAGCATAAGCATACCGGTGCGGCAGATGATGGATGATTTGTCAGTAAGAGGTGCATCGACGGCAAGCTCATCACCCGCGGTCACGATCTGTCGCCAGTCAGTTTTCATATGGAGCGCGCCGGCACGGACACCGTGGTGCATGGGAGCTCTCGAAAGCAGCGAGTCAAGGCGCGGAGGCTGTGGGGGCTCCACTGATTCACCCTCAACCTCATCAGCCTCTTCATCGACCAGATCAAAGGAATCAAGCGGCGCTGGCTCGCGACGGTCGATCAGCTCCTCGTCCTCATCATCAAAGTAGTTGAACTGATCGAGCATGTCCTCTTCGATTGAACGCTCGCTCGCATCGTCCATATAGACGCTCCCTTCCTACCGACTAACCCCCATCCTAGGCAGCAACGGCTAAAGGAAACATAAAAGAGACGACTGTCATGCGAGCCATGTGCTCAATAGCCGTTGGGTAGTCATTTAAGAACGTCCCCAATGACTATTGACGGCCAAGGCAACGCCGATGTATTGGCAACGTCAGCGAGCGAGCTGCATTTGAGACAAGGTGACGTGAAACGAAAGGGCGCTGACCTTCTGGTCGCGCCCTTGAAGTTGAACGTCAGATTGTCCAAATGCGGCCCGCGCAGCGTCGAGCCGTTACGCGGTTCGTAGAACCGCGCAACTAGTTAGTACATCTTTGCGCCGGCGGGGATGGAAGCGTCGAGCTGGATCAGATTGAGACGCTCCTCGCCCTCCTCCTCGTGGATGGCACTGATGAGCATGCCGCAGCTGGGGATGCCCATCATCTTGCGCGGAGGCAGATTGGTGATGGCGAGCAGCGTCTTACCGACCAGGTCCTCGGGCTCATAGTAGCCATGAATGCCGGAGAGGATGGTACGGTCGGTGCCGGTGCCGTCGTCGAGCGTAAAGTTCAGCAGCTTCTTGGACTTCTTGACGGCCTCGCATGCCTTGACCTTCACGGCACGGAAGTCGCTCTTGGAGAAGGTATCAAAGTCGACGAACTCCTCAAACAGCGGCTCGACGGCAATCTTGGAATAATCAACCGTGGGCTTGAACGGCTTGACGAAGGGGCTCGCGGTGTTGCCGGCCTCGGCAGCCTTGGCGGCAGCGGCACCAGACTGGAAACCCTTCTCGGGCTTCATGTGCGGGAACAGCAGCACGTCGCGGATGGAAGCCTGGTTGGTGAGCAGCATGACCACGCGGTCGATGCCGATGCCGATGCCGCCCGCAGGAGGCATACCGTACTCGAGGGCGCGCACGTAGTCCTCGTCGTACTCCATGGCCTCGTCGTCACCGCCGGCCTTCTCGGCCATCTGAGCGGCAAAGCGCTCGGCCTGGTCGACCGGGTCGTTGAGCTCGGAGAACGCGTTGGCGTACTCGTGACCGGCAATAACCAGCTCAAAGCGGTGCGTCAGGCGCGGGTCGTCCTCAAAGCGCTTGGCAAGCGGGCTGACCTCGATGGGGTAATCGCACACGAACGTGGGGTTGACGATGGTGTCCTCGCCCAGCTCATCGTAGATCTCGGCGATAATCTTGCCGGCGGTCCACTCGGGCTTAATCTCCAGGCCCTTCTCGCGCGCGGCGGCAGCAAGCTCCTCGACCGGCGTGTCGATGGTGACCTGCTTGCCGAGCACGTCGGAAACGATGTCGGTCATGGGACGGCTGGCCCACTCACCAGAAAGGTCGATGGTCTGGCCCTGGTACTCGATGACCTCGGGGTTGCCGATGGCCTTGTTAGCCGCCTTAATGACACCCTGGGCGAGTGCCTTCATGCCCTCGAGGTCGGAGAAGGCACGGTAGGCCTCCATCGTGGTGAACTCGGGGTTGTGGGTAAGGTCCATGCCCTCGTTACGGAAGATGCGGCCGATCTCGAACACGCGCTCAAAACCACCGACGATGCAGCGCTTGAGGTGCAGCTCGGTGGCAATACGCAGGTAGCACTCCTGATCGAGCGCGTTGAAGTGGGTAATGAACGGCTTAGCCGTAGCGCCGCCCTGGATGGTCTGCAGGATGGGGGTCTCGACCTCCATGTAGCCGTCGGACTCCATAAAGCGACGGAAGGTGGAGAGAATCTGCGAACGCTTACGGAAGGTCTCGCGAACGTCGTCGTTGGCGATCAGGTCGACATAACGCCGGCGATAGCGGGTCTCCTTGTCGGAAAGACCGTGGAACTTCTCGGGCAGCGGACGAACGGCCTTGGAAAGCAGGGTCGCGCTCTTAGGGGCAACGGAAAGCTGGCCGCGCTGGGTGCGCACGACCACGCCGGTCACGCCCAGGATGTCGCCCAGGTCGAGGGCCTTGAGCGTATTCCAGGCAGCCTCGTCCATGTCGTTGATGCGGCAGAACAGCTGAATCTCGGCAGTCGCATCGCGCACGACGATGAACATGATCTTGCCCTGACCGCGCTTGGCGACCACGCGGCCGGCGATCTTCACGACGTCCTCGGTGTCCTCGCCATCGGCAAGCTCGGCGTACTTAGCCTCGATATCGGCGACGTAGTCCTCAAGCTCAGAGTGCTCGGGATAGGGGTTCTGGCCCGCCTCGAACAGGGCGGCGCGCTTGGCCAGGCGGGTGGCGCGCTCGTCGTTGAGCGTCGATGCCTGATCGGCGGCGTTCTGGTTCTCTGCCATAAGTTAGCTCCTCAAACTAAAACGCTCCCCAGGATTCGGTCCCAGGGAGCGAAAACATACCTATACGCGGGACCGTGGTCTAGCGTGCGATCTTGGCGATGGTGTAGACGCGAGTCTTGCCGGAAGGCGTAACGACCTCGACGGAATCGCCCTCGCCGTGACCGATGATGGCGTGACCGACCGGAGACTCGTTGGAAATCTTGTGCTCGAGCGAGTTGGTCTCGGTGGTACCAACGAGCGTGACTTCCATGACCTCGCCGTTGGGATCAATCAGCGAAACGGTGGAACCGATGGAGACGGTCAAATCGCCCGTGGTGGCAGCAACCTGAGCGTTGGCGAGGATGGCCTGGATCTCGGCAATACGAGCGGCGTTCTGGGCCTGCTTGTCCTTAGCGGCGTCGTACTCGGAGTTCTCCGAAAGATCGCCGAACGCGCGGGCTTCCTTGATGTCCTCGACGATCTCCTTGGCGTAATTGCCCTCACGCCAAGCGAGCTCCTCGACGAGCTTCTGGCGGCCCTCAGCGGTCAGTACGATCTGGCTTGCGTCCATACGGATATCTCCCCAACTCTGATCAAACAATCAACTGTCAACAAAACGAAAAAGACCGGCTAGCCTGCGGGCAAGCCGGTCAGGTGCTCACCCCAAAGGGATGGGACTACTCTGCGTCCGCGTCGCCGTCCTCTGCCTGCTTCTTCTTGGCAGCAGCGAGCTTGGCCTCGAGCTCAGCGATCTCCTTGTCCTCCTCGGACTGCTCGACCACGACCTCCTCGGCCTGCTTGGTCTCGGCCTTATCGTCGCTCTCCATACCCTCACGGATATTCTTGACGGTAGAGCCGAGGGACTTGCCGAGCTTCGGCAGGTTCTTGGGCCCGAAGATAATCAGGACAACGACGAGAATAATGATGAGCTCAGGAGCCCTCAGTCCAAACATGTAGACCTCCACAATACAGCGAGACAAGCTCGAATGAGTATACCGCGGGTATCGCGGTATCACAACAATAGCTAAAAAAAGGGACCGCAAGAAGCGGTCCCTCCTCATGCTCTGGTCGGGTTGACTGGATTTGAACCAGCGACCCCTGCGTCCCGAACGCAGTGCTCTACCAAACTGAGCCACAACCCGTTAGCTCGACTATAGTAACAAAGATTTTCGCCGCGTGCTAGAGAAATTTTTATTTCTTTGGCGCGTCGATTTGAACCGTGTTGGGAATAAGCTCAGTCGCGCAGGACCACCAGCCGTTTTGCTGGGCAGCCTCGGCAAGCCTTTCGGCCGTGGCGGCGGTGTCGCAAATGGCAAACGAGCAGGCACCCGATCCGCACACATCTACAGCAACGGTGCCGTCCTGTTTACGCAACCAGTCGAGGACCGTTTGAATCTGCGGCTCCATCTGTGCGGAAATGACACCCAGGTTGTTATGGATGAGTGCATATGCCGTCTCGGCATCACCAGCACGCAAGGCAGAAGCTATCGCGCCGGGCTTGTCCGCAGGCACCGGGGCCTCGTCAAAACGTCGATAGGCTTCAATTGTCGAAACGCTCGCCTCGCGCGGCTTAACCAGTACGACGGGCGTCGCGGGCAGCGCTGGGTACTCAGTTGCCAGCACGTCTCCCCCACCTACGTAGAGCGCAGGGCTCGCGTGCAAAAAGAACGGGACGTCAGCACCAATGCCGCACGCGATGTCGTCGAGCGCGAGATCGGTGCGATCAATGCCCCAGAGCTCCGCCAAGGCGACAATGACCGCGGCCGCATCCGTCGAGGGGCCGCCCAAGCCGGCGCACAATGGAATGCGCTTCTCAATCGTCACGCAGATGTTTGCCTCGCGACCATAATGCTCGGCCATAGCAACCGCAGCCCGATACGCCGTATTCTTTTGCATGGGAAAATCTGATGCCGGAACCGTCTGGACGGTCAGCGCCTGCGCCGGCGTGACCGTCACGGTATCGGAAAGACCGACAGCTGCCATCAGGGAATCGACCCTGTGGTAGCCGCGGTCATCGCGCTCGGTATGAACCCCCAGGTAGAGGTTAATCTTTGCCGGCGCGAAAAGAGTCAGGGACCGATCGGTCACCGCTAGTGCTCCTCGAGCTGATTGCCGAGCGGGGTAAAGATATGCTCGCCGCTCTCGGGGTCGAACAGCTCGACCTGACCGGTGAGGACATCGATATACTGGTAGGACTGACGCGACTTGCGGCCGCGGCGCTCGTCAACCTCGACGATGAAGACGGCGGGGTGGACGCTCTTGATGGTGCCCATGCGCTCGACGACGCGGGTGCGGCCCATGTTGGCCTTCACCTTGACGCGATCGCCCACCATATCGGTCAGCTTCTCGTGGATGTCGTCGACGTGATTGACTTCCATCTCTTCCATGAACAGGGCCTCCAGAAGGTGCAATTCAAAAAGGGGATAATACCCCTAAGATAGACAAAACTCTAATACTATAGCACCCTGCTGCCGCCATACGCAAGTAGTTAAATAAGCCCGGTCCCAAATTGACTACTTACAGACTATCGGTGTCCAAGACGATGGTGAATGGGCCGTCGTTGACCAGGTCGACCTTCATGTCAGCGCCAAAGATACCGTGCGCCACATGCTCAACGTCCTCGCGTACAAGCGTCAAAAAGTACTCGTAGAGCTCGTTGGCAACATCGGGGGCGCCGGCATCCGTAAACGACGGACGGCGGCCGTGACGGCAGTCGGCAAACAGCGTGAACTGCGACACCACGAGTACCTCGCCGTCGACATCGGCAAGTGCCAGGTTGGTCTTGCCGTTCTCGTCCTCGTTGATACGCAGCCCGCGGAGCTTGCCCCACAGCTTGTCGGCCTCGGCACGCGTATCGCCATGGCCCACACCCAGCAGCACCAGGTAGCCGCGTCCAATGCGACCCACGCACTCGCCGTCGACCGTCACGCCGGCGTTGAGCACGCGCTGCACCACCGCGCGCACGGCCTACTCCTCGCCCGTCAGTTTGGCGGATAGGTGCTCGAGCGCATGGAATCGATGGCTGATGGCGTTCTTCTCGTCCGCCGTCAGCTCGGCCATGGTCTTACCCGGCGTGTCGACCGGCAGGAACAGCGGGTCGTAGCCAAAGCCGTGATCGCCGCGGCCCTCGTGCGCGATAACGCCCTCGCAGGCGCCCTCGCCATAGGTGACCAGGCCGTCCGTGTCGATGAGCACGACGACGCTCATAAAGCGCGCAGTGCGGTCCTCGTCGGCCACGTCCTCCAGATTCACGAGCAGCTTGGCATTGTTGGCGGCATCGTCGCCGTGAACGCCTGCGTAGCGCGCGCTATACACACCGGGCTCACCGTCCAGTGCGTCGACGACCAGGCCCGAATCGTCGGCAATGGCCATAAGGCCCGTCTCCTCGACGGCAGCCTGCGCCTTGATGATGGCGTTCTCCAAAAACGTCGTGCCGTTTTCCTCGGGGTCCTCAAAATCGCCCAGCTGGCCGAGCGCCACAAAGCGAACCTCGGGCATGACCTTGCCCAAACTGGCCTCGATCTCGGTGAGCTTATGGGCGTTGCCCGTTGCCACGACAATGGTCGCTGCCGGGTCGAGGGTGTCGATGTCAATCTTCTCAAGTGCCATGAGTGGTCTCCTTGTCTCTATAGCAATGCCGCGCCGAGGGGCGTTCGGGCACTTGGCCTCTCCCCTCTCAGGCGATCGGACCTTTCAACGCAGCATTTCCGCAGATAAAACCTACCAATATAAACCTGTCCTGTTTTGGCAGGTTAGGCGAGGGCTTGGCGCTGAAGCTCGATGAGCTCGGCGATACCCTTGTCGCCCAGGTCGAGCAGGGCGTTGAGGCGTTTGCGGTCGAAGGGCGCCTGCTCGCCGGTGCCCTGGAGTTCGATCATCTCACCGGTGTCGGTGGCGACGAGGTTCATGTCGACCTCGGCATGACTGTCCTCGGAATAATCGAGGTCAAGCAGCGTATTGCCGTCGACAACGCCCATGGAGATGGCAGCCACCTGGCCGGTAAGCGGGATGCGCTCGATCTTGCCCGCCTCGACCCACATGGCGAGGGCGTCGTGCAGCGCCACCCAAGCGCCGGTAATGCTCGCTGTACGCGTGCCGCCATCGGCCTGAATCACATCGCAGTCGACGGTGACGGTGTACTCGCCGAGCGCCTTCATGTTGACGACGGTACGCAGGCTGCGGCCAATAAGGCGCTCGATCTCCATGGAGCGACCCTTGCGGTTGACGTGCTCGCGCTTGCAGCGCTTGCCGGTCGACGCCGGCAGCATGGCGTATTCCGCGGTCACCCAGCCAGCCTTAGCTCCCTTTCGCCAGCCCGGTACGCCCTCCTCGATAGTGGCGGCGCACAGCACGCGCGTGTCACCGAACTCGGCCAAACACGAGCCGTGGGCGTGCTTCATGACGCCACGGGTGAGCTTAACGGGGCGCAACTCGTTGGCGGCGCGGCCGTTGGCGCGGTTGACCTGCATGTACTCCATAGAAATATCCTTTCGGCAAAAGATGTGGCGAAGGCTTTGGCGGCTGCCTTACATCTATTTCAGTTCATCGATATCGATATGTTCGATGCTCTTGAGCGGCTGACCAAAGATAAAGCTGCCCGCCACCGCAAACTCGGCAATGTTATCGGCCGTCGTGGCAAAACGATGCTGCGGCTCGGCGGCGTCGCCCGCCAGCTGCTCGCGGCGCGTGAGGATATCGGTCAACTCGCGTGTGGTCTCCTCGGCGGAACTCACGACGCGCACCCCAGGCCCCAGAGCATGGCGGATAGGTCCCACCAACAGCGGAAAATGCGTACAGCCGAGCACCACGGTATCGATACCGTGGTCGCGCAGCGGCTCAACCGTGGCACCCACCAGCGCACGCACGGCAGGCGTATCGAAGATGTCCTCGTTCTCAAGCCACTGTTCCTGCAGATGTGCACCCGAGGCGAGCTCGTGTTCGACAACCTCGACAAAGCTCGAGGCAGGACAGCCGTATACATCGACGCCGGCATCTAGATCCTGAATGGCGCGCGTGTAGGCGCCCGAGCGAATGGTGAGGTTGGTGGCGAGCACGCCCACGCGACGCGAGCGGGTGCTGTTGATTGCCGCACGGGCACCCGGCGCAATCACGCCGATCACGGGAACGTCGAGCACCTGCTGGGCCAGACGCAAGGCCGCAGCGGTCGCCGTGTTGCAGGCGATGACCATAATCTTGACGTCGTGCTTCGAAAGCCAACGACCCGCCTGCAACGCAAACGAGCGCACCTCATCCTCGGTGCGCGTGCCGTAGGGGCAGCGCTTGGTGTCGCCAAAGTAGTAGACGGACTCGCGCGGCAGCGCCGTCGCGATGGCGCGCGCAACTGTCAGACCACCCAAACCAGAATCGAACACGCCAATCGGGCGCGTGTCGCCTGCCGGATTCTCGATATCGGACATTACCTCACCAGTCTCTCTCGAAAAGACATGTCCAAGTGCGGCGGCGACGCACTACGAACGCGCCGCGACCAGCAGCTCTGCCGTCGCCGCCCAACCGTCGACAATTTTGCCGCGCGTAACGAAAGCGTTCTCGCAAGCAGCCAGGAACTCGGGCGCGCCGGCGCTCGTCAGGCCATTCTCGACCAAGCAGAACGTGCCCACGTGATCGGCCATGTAGAAGTCGGACTCGGAGTCGCCGAGCGCGAGCGTCTCCTCGCGCTCGATCCCCAGGTGCTCGCAGAAGCGCGCAATGGCGACGCCTTTGTTGAGGCCCGCGGGGTTGATGTTGAATGCGCGACCGTCCTCGACGCGATCGAGCTCGAGCGTCGTCGGCTTGGACAGGTGAGTCAGATGGCCGTTGCAAGCCCAGATCAGACCGCAGCCGGCCTCGTCCAGGATGGCCTGAACCTCATCGTCGGGCACATCGCCGCGCATGCCGACGGTGACCTCACGGTATTTGTAGCCGGTCGACATGTCGTTGTGATACTCGATCTTGTGCGGCCAGCGGGCGAGGATCTTCTCGCACACGCCGGTCTGCTCGATCACCTGGTGCGGCGTGAGGCCGCAAGAGGGGTCGTAGGGCATGTCGCCGGTCAGATACTCCCAATCGTTAGCTTTGAGGTCGTACATGACCAGGCCGCCCATCTCACCAATGTAGGAGTTGAGGCCGAGCACGCGCGCGTCCTCGTGAATCATGGTACGGTTGCGGCCCGAGGTGGGAACCACCTGAATGCCAGCGCGAGCGAGCGCCACGACGGCCTCGACGAGTTTGGTCGAGGGGTTGCCGTCGTTGTCGCGCAGCACGCACGAGCCGGGTGCGAGCATCGTGGCATCCAGGTCGGTAAAGACGTACTTGACCTTGGCCAAGCGCTCGCGCATCTCGCCCGAAAGCTCGGCAACAGTCGGCAGGGTGTTGTGGGACATGGTTACTCCGTTTACGTAGAAGAGGTTTAATCTTGATAGCGTGTTTTCCCTAAGGCAAACACGTTTACGGGCCCACAGGCGTGTTTTCCCTAGGGTAAGCACACCTAGAAGGCATTGCATCATCAGACGCCGGGGTCCGCAAACGCCGTCCTAAAGGCGGCAGCGTTTAGGCGTCGTACGCCGCAAGGATGCGCTTGAGAACCAAGCCATCGCGCCTGCAGGGCTCGGGTCCGTTCTTGCGCAGCATGCACTCCTCCTCGCCCTTACCGGTCACGATGACCACAGCGGGGCGCTCGGTCTCGCGCACGGCCGCCTCGATAGCGGCGGTACGGTCGGTCACAATCTGCCAGTTGTCGTTTCCCTGCGCCTGGACATTGCGCGCAATCTCGGCACAAATGTCCTCGACGTCCTCGGGGCCCGGGTCGTCCTCGGTAATCACGATGCGATCGGCGTACTTGCCGGCGGCAATACCCATCGTGGTGCGGCGATCGACGCCCTTGCCGCCCGTTGCACCAAAGACAACCGCCAGCTCGCGCTCGGGATAGTTCTCGTGCAGATCGCGCAAAAGCGTCTCGAGGCTCATGCCGTTGTGCGCAAAGTCAACGACGCCCAAGATTTTGCCCGATACGGACGGATAGAGCTCCATGCGGCCGGGAACGAAGACACCCTCAAAGCCATGGACGATGCCCTCTTCGGAAATGCCCAGGGCCTCGGCGCAGGCAATAGCGGCAAGCGCGTTGGACACATTGAACTTAACCGGCGTGGGAATCACAATGTCACGCGTAAAGCGGGGCGTACGCACTGTTGCCACCATGCCGCAGTCGCCATTATGAATCGCCAGCGCAAGCACGTCGGCACGCTCGTCGGTCAGGGAGAACGTTACCGTACGCTCGCAGCGGGACGCCGCCTCGAGCACACGATCGACCTTATCCATATCGAGGTTGACCGCGGCAAAACGGCTCTGCGAAAAAATCTTGAGCTTGCTGGCAAAGTAATCCTCGAGCGTGGGATGCTCGATCGGCGAGATGTGGTCCTCACCGATATTGGTAAAGGCGCCCACTTCAAAGGCAATCTTGCCCGTACGCTCGTATTTGAGGCCCTGGCTCGACGCCTCCATGACCAGCCACGGAGCGCCCACCTCAGCGGCATGTGCGATACGCGACTGTAAGAGGAAGGACTCGGGAGTCGTCAGCTTGGAAGGGCCCGCCTCGATACCATCATCGAACTCGATACCCGTGTTGAGGGCAGGCCGATGGCAGCCCGTGAGCTTTGCCTCGTTGGCAAGAATGCCGCGCAGATAGAAGCTGCAGGTCGACTTGCCCTTGGTACCGGTAAAAGCGCAGACCTTCACCTTGCCCGAAGGGTGGCAGTAATAGGCATCCGCCACCACAGCGAGCGTACGACGGATATCGTTGACGATCACAGCGGGAATATCGACGTCATAATCGACCTCGGACACGTACGCCACGGCGCCATCGGCAATCGCGGAGACCAGATACTCGCGCTTGAACGCACGGCCCTTGCAAACAAACAATGTGCCCGGACGCACCTGGCGCGAGTCGTCGGTCGCAAACTCGATGCGCTGGTCGTATAGAGTATCCGGCTTGGAAACAACAAGGGCCTCGGCCTCGAGCAGCTCTACATAGCGCATCAAAGCCAGCTTCTCCTGCGTCATATCCGACATATAACGACCTCTCTCGCTAAACCTAACCTTAAAAGAGCAAAGACCGTCTCGGATGAATCCGGTCACGTCCTTCGTATTATCAACCATCCTAATATGCCACCTAACCTTGCGAGCGTCTCAGCACCCTAAAAACTTGCAAGGATTGGCGCGCGGTTAATTCGAAATAACAAGAGACCTGCCCTACAAAATGGATAGTGTCGAACTCCTTTACCGGTATGAAAATCATCAAAGAGGTTCCGACGGGCGAGCAGTTTGGCATGGCGCCGACGAGCGGCTCTTCGAGCGAGGACGCCTCGGGTGCCGGCGATGAGACAGGCTCCACGCTCACCGTTAGCTCGACAACTGCAAAGTCAAACGAAGACACCGGCAACGGCGTGCTCGGCGGCATCGCGACCCGCCTGGTCAATCGGAAGCTGCCTACTCGCTTGGCATGACGTGGCCCCAAGTCATGTCGCGCATTGTGATTCCGCAGGCCGTGCGCTGCGTCATCCCAGCCATGACCAGCGAGTTCGTTATGCTCTATAAGGATACGTCGCCGCTTTCGAGCGTCGGTGTCATAGAGCTCATGCTGTTCTCCAAAAACCTCACGGCAACCACGGGAAACATCACACCCTACATTTGCGCCGCACTCTACTATCTGGTTGTAACGATTCCGCTAATCCACGTCGTCACCAAGGTGGAGCGCCACCTTGCCGAGCGCGGCAAGCGTTAACCTCTCTTGCGCGTTCTCGCGCACGGCAATCATCACAGTCACGGCCCGCCACTTCACCCGAAGTGCGGGCCGTGGTTTTTTCGGTCCCCTCGGCGCTTATGCCCCATCACGAAACAAAAGATTGGCATGATAGTAAGGATTGATTGATATCGACTGCTGCAAATCCTTGCGGCAGTGCACCTAAGCCGTCAGCAGAAAGGATCTTGCATGTGCGGTTTTGTCGGTTTTACCGGTACAGATGAACAGAGTGAGCTGGTTCTCACGGCCATGATGAATCGCATTATCCATCGCGGTCCGGATATGGGCGGTCAGCACATCGTCGATAACGTCGCGCTTGGCTTCCGCCGTCTTTCGATTCTCGACCTTTCCGAGGCTGGTGCCCAGCCCATGTCGAGCGATGACGGCAAGGTCACGATTGTCTTCAACGGCGAGGTCTACAACTTCCAGGAGCTCCGCTCCGAGCTCGAGGCCGCTGGCTACGTCTTCCACTGCAACGCCGACACCGAGGTCCTGGTGCACGGTTACGAGGAGTGGGGCGAAGATCTGGTCAACCGCCTTCGCGGCATGTACGCGTTCGTGATTCACGACCAAAACAAGAACAAACTCTTTGGCGCCCGTGACATCTTTGGCATCAAGCCGTTCTATTACTACCAGGCCTCCGACGGCTCGCTGCTGTTTGGCTCCGAGATCAAGAGCTTCCTGGACCACCCCAAGTTTGAGAAGGCTGTCAACCACGACGCGCTGCGCCCCTACCTGACGTTGCAATTCCCCGCCACGGAGGAGACCTTCTTTAAGGGCGTGTTCAAGCTTGCCCCGGCGCATTGCTTTACGTATGACCTGACGACTAACACCATGGACATCAAGCGTTACTGGAGCTGTGACTTCACCGACGACAACTCCAAGACCTTCGAGGAGTACGTGGACGAGTGCGACAAGGTCGTGCACGAAAGCGTCGCTGCGCACCGAATCGCCGATGTTAAGGTGGGCTCGTTCCTTTCTGGCGGTGTGGACTCCAGCTACATTGCCGCCTGTCTCATGCCCGACACCACGTATTCTGTCGGCTTCGATTACAAGAACTTCAACGAGACCAACTACGCCGCCGAGCTTTCTGACAAGCTGGGCATCAAGAACGTGCGCAAGATGATCACCGCCGACGAGTTCTTCGACGCGCTGCCCGACATCCAGTATCACATGGACGAGCCGCAATCGAACCTCTCGAGCGTGCCACTGTACTATCTGGCCCAGATGGCAGCCAAGGAAGTCACCGTGGTCCTTTCGGGCGAGGGTGCAGACGAGCTGTTCGCCGGCTACGAGTGGTACGAGGACACCCCTCAGATGCGCTCCTTCAAGAAGCGCGTCCCGCTCGGCGTGCGCCGCGCCCTGGGCTCGCTCGTTCAGCATCTTCCCTACTTTAAGGGTCACAATTTCTTGACCAAGTGCGCCGAGGTCCCCGAGCGCTGGTATGTGGGCCAGGCAAAGGTGTTCGACCCGTCCGAGGTCGACGAGGTGCTTAAGCCTGCCTACGACACCGGCAAGAACGCCGCCGAAATGTGCGCCGAGTATTACAAGCAGGTTCCCAATTGCTGCGAGCTCTCCAAGAAGCAGTATCTGGACATGAACATGTGGCTGCCGGGCGACATTCTGCTCAAGGCCGACAAGATGTGCATGGCACACTCACTGGAGCTTCGCGTTCCGTTCCTGGACAAAAAAGTCATGGAATTTGCCGAGCACATTCCCGCCAACTACCGTGTTAACGAAGAAGGCTGCAAGCTCGTCCTGCGTCACGCCGCCAACCGCACGCTGCCCGACGAGTGGGCAACGCGCAAGAAGGTCGGTTTCCCGGTGCCGGTTAAGTTCTGGCTGCGCGAGCAGAAGTACTACGACTACGTCAAGGAGTACTTCACCGCGCCGTGGGCTGCCGATTTCTTTGACACGGATGCACTCATGAAACTGCTTGACGATCACTTTGAGGGCCGTGCGCTCAACCAGCGCAAGATCTATACCACGCTGACGTTCCTCATCTGGTACAAGCGCTTCTTTATCGACGAGAACAAGGGCGCCGAAGTCGCCGCCTAAGTTTCGTTATGGATTAGCGATGAACCGTATCGGGTTTCCGCTATACTCAATCCCTGCGGGCGATTGGCGCAACGGTTAGCGCAGGTGCTTTACACGCACAAGGCTGGGGGTTCGAATCCCTCATCGCCCACCACTGAATTGTTTGGCCTCCAGCGATGGAGGCCTTTCTTTTTTGCGCCCAGTGCAGAGGGATTCGAACCCGCAAGGGTGCGGAGCTGAGGAAACGCGCAAGCGTTTTCCAGCGCAGCACGCGAGGAGCGAAGCGACGAAGCGGGGCGCGGGCGGCGCCAGCTGCACGCGGACATCCCTCATCGCCCACCACTGAATTGTTAGGCCCCCAGTGATGGAGGCCTTTCTTTTTTGGCCAGAGGCTCTCCTGGCCTGTGCAGATTTATGACAAAAAGGGTTCCAGACCGTCCAATGATGCATCAATGACACACCGACAATCTGAAACCCGTTCAACCTGGCTATGTATTGCTCTCGCTAGGCCAAGACACCCGACAGGATCTCGATCAGACTGTCCACGTCGGATTCCTCGCAGACGAGCGGCGGCAGGAAACGCAGCGTATGGGCACCCGTAGCGTTAATCACGGCACCGGCGGCCAGCGCGCGGGCAACAATATCATGCGCGTCGCCCGCTGCCTCATCCAGGTCGCAGCCGAGCATCAAGCCGCGACCGCGCACATCGGTAACATGCGGTAACTTGGCGAGTTTTGCCTCCATATAAGCGCCTACCTTGGCAGCATGGTCGGCATAATCGCCGCGCACAAGCGCGGAGAGCGTCGCGGCGCACGCCGCAATGGCCAGGCAGCTGCCGCCAAAGGTCGAGCCGTGGTCGCCCGGCTTAAACACGTCGGCAATCTCCTTCTTTGCCACCACGGCACCCATGGGCACGCCATCGGCAATGCCCTTGGCAAGGCTCATGATGTCGGGCTCCACGCCATAGGTTTGGAATGCAAACGGCTTGCCGGAGCGGAAGATGCCGCACTGGACCTCGTCGGCGATAAGCACGGCGCCCACTTCGTGTGCCAGGTCGCGCGCTGCCGCCATAAACTCCTCGGTCATGGGATGCACGCCACTCTCACCCTGGATCGGCTCGAGCATCACGGCGCAAATCTCGCTCCCCATCTGCTTAAAGATCGCACGCAGCTCGTCCACATCGTTGGGCGTGCAGGCCACAAAGCCACCCGGCAGCGGGCGGAAGCTGTCCTGCAGCCAATCCTGCATGGTGGCGGCAATGGTCTCGAGCGTACGGCCGTGGAAGCCGCCGCGCATGCACACGATGGTGTTGCCGCCATTACCGGCACGCTTGGCGTACAGGCGCGCGAGCTTCATCGAGCCCTCGTTGGCCTCGGCGCCAGAGTTGGCAAAGAAGGTCTCCCAAACTTGCTCATCCGCAGCCGGGGCACCAAGTGCAGCTGCCGTGGTCTCATCGCCGGCGGCAATGGCATCGGCAAGCACGCGCGCACCATCTACGTCGTCGTTAGCAAGCTTGGACAGCAGCGCCGCGACCTGTCCGCGCTGCTCGATGTAGAAGTAATTGGAGACATGCATGAGCTTTTTGGTCTGTGCCTCGAGCGCCGAGAGCACAGCCGGGTCGCCATGACCTAGGCTGCACACGCCGATGCCGGCAAGAAAGTCGAGGTACTCACGGCCATCGTCGCCGGTGAGCTTCATGCCGTGACCCTCGACAAACTCGACCGGAGAGCGGCCAAAGGTATGCATAACGTAATGGGATTCAAGCGATTGCTGAGCTGCAAGTGACATGAGATGCCTTTCGTTGGGCGCCAGACGGCGCGGGGCTATGGGTGCAGGAATGGGGCGGCTGCGGGTCAGCTAGACCGTCTGAAGCTTCTCGACCTCGTCAAGGTTCTCGGTCAGACGCGCAGCAAACGTCGAAAGCGGATGCGGATGCGTATCGAACTCGTAAGCCGTCTCGGTGGAATGGATCACGGTGCCGACGCCGGCATCGGTCAGCAGCTCCAGGAGCAGCGAATGCGGCGTAGTACCGTTAATGATGTGGGCACGAAATACGCCGCCTGTAAGCGCATCGACGGCCGCACGCAGCTTGGGAATCATGCCCTTATCGACCTCGCCGCCGTAGAGCATTTCGTTAACCTCGTCGAGCGTTAGGTTGGAGATAAGCGAGTCCTTGTCGCTAAAGTCCTTGTACAGGCCATCGACATCGGTCAAAAAAATCGCCTTATGCGCGTGGAGCGCCGCGGCAACGGCACCGGCGGCGGTGTCGGCGTTGATGTTGAAGAAACCGCCGTCCTCCCCCGCCGCGACGGTAGCGATGACGGGGATGTACTCGCTATCGAGTAAGCGCTCGATATAGTCGGTGTTGACGTGCGTCACTTTGCCCACGCGACCGAGCTCGGGGTCGAGCGGCTCGGCGATGAGCGTGCCGGCATCGCTGCCCGACACGCCCACGGCCAGGTTGCCGTGGTGGTTGATGGCAGCAACCAGCTCCTGGTTAACCTTGCCGCCCAGCACCTCGCGCACGATATCCATAGTCGCCGGCGTGGTCACGCGCTGGCCGTTCTTAAACTCGACGGGAATATCGTAATGGCTCAGCGCCTCGTTGATAGCCTTGCCGCCGCCGTGCACGATGACGGGGCGCATACCGATGATCTTGAGCAAAACGATGTCGCTCATCACGTCGCGGCGCAGCTGCTCATCAACCATGGCGGCTCCGCCATATTTGATAACAACCGTCTTGCCGGTCAGGTTCTTAATCCACGGCAGCGCTTCGAACAGCAGCTGCGCGGTTGCTTCGTTGGATTCGCTCGAACGACAATCGCGTGCGAATTTCATAATCTGCCTCGTCTTTCATATCGTTATCGCGCCGTGCTCCGCTGTCCGCAATCGCAGCAAGATGCGCAACGTGCCTGGAATCTAGGAACGGTAATCGCCGTTGATGGAGATGTACTCATGCGTGAGGTCGCAGGTCCACACGGTCGTTGCCGCGTCGCCTGCGCCCAGGTCGGCCGAGATCACGATCTCGGGCGCCTCGAAACGTCGTAGAGCCTCGTCCTCGTCAAAGGAAACAGTCAGACCGTCGCGACAGACAGGCATGCCCATCATGTCGATGGAAACGTCTTCCTGATTAAACTTCACGCCGCACTTGCCAAGCGCCATAGCAACGCGGCCCCAGTTGCAGTCGTGGCCGGCGATGCAAGTCTTAACGAGCGGCGAGTTGGCAACGGCGCGGGCGGCGATATCAGCTTCCTCGTCGTTGGCGGCGCCGGTAACGTTGACCGTAACAAGCTTGGATGCGCCCTCACCATCGGCGGCGATATTGCGCGCCAGGCTCTCGCACACCTCGTGCACGGCAAAAGTCAACTCGTCAAAGGCATCGGAGCCCTCGACGATAGGCTCGGCATCTGCGGCAGCGGCA
Source organism: uncultured Collinsella sp. (assembly GCA_965141245.1). Classification (GTDB taxonomy): domain Bacteria; phylum Actinomycetota; class Coriobacteriia; order Coriobacteriales; family Coriobacteriaceae; genus Collinsella. The sequence goes on along the minus strand of CBCSLZ010000002.1, from coordinate 23,391 downwards.
CCGGAGGCAAGCATGATGCAGGTGTCGTTGGTCGAGGTGTCGGAATCGACCGTTACCTTGTTAAAGGTCTGCTTGACGGTCGAGAGCAGCAGGGCATGAAGTGCCGCAGGCTCGACGGGGGCATCGGTGGTGATAACTGCGATCATGGTGGCCATGTTGGGCATGATCATGCCCGAGCCCTTGCACATTCCGCCTACCGTATAGACATTGCCCGCATGACCCGCAGCCTCACTGACGTAGGACACGGCGTACTCCTTGGAGTGCGTGTCGGTCGTCATGATGGCGCGAGCGGCATCGGCGCCACCGTGGGCGGAGAGCGCCTCGTAGGCAGCAGGAATGGCGGTCTCAAACGTGTCGATCGGCAGAATCTGGCCAATCACGCCCGTGGAGGCAACCAGAATCTGCTGGGGCTCACAGCCGATGACCTGCGATGCGATGCTGCACGTCTCGCGCGCGCATGCAAGGCCGGTCTCACCCGTGGCGGCGTTGGCATTGCCAGAGTTGACCGAAACGCCGGCGATGATACCGTAGCCCTTGTCGGCACCGCCCAGGTTGGCACGGCTCACCTGCACGGGCGCCGCGCAAAAGCGATTGGTGGTAAACACGCCGGCACCGGGACAGGGTTTATCGGGCACGACAAGCGCGTAATCCAGACGCTCGGGGTTCTTGCGGAACCCAGCGTGGATGCCTGCAGCCTTAAAACCAGCCGCAGCCGTAACGCCACCCTCGACGGCGCGAATCTTGATATCAAACAGCTCGGTATTCATCGTCTTTATGACTCCTTATGTCAAACAAAAACACGGACATCGGTTGGTGCGCCATGCCAGTCGTGATCATGAGACCAGCTTAAGAGTGGCGCCCCACTCGATGCCCGACTACCAAATCGTTAACAATCGAATGTGCTACACCGGGCACGCCACTGTGGGCAAGCCTCGTCGCTCGTCAAAGCCAAAGACGATATTGGCGCACTGGACTGCTTGGCCCGCAGCGCCCTTGCACAGATTGTCGATGGCGCCCGTCGCCACCAGCACGTCCGCGCGCTTGTTGAGCGCGAGGCCAATCTGGGCGGCGTTGGTGCCGACGACCGAAGCCGTCTTGGGCTGCTGGCCGGCGTCGAGCACACGCACAAAGGTGCGCCCAGCGTAGAACTGCTTGTAATAGTCGACAACATCCTCAAGAGCCAAGGAGTCGATGGCCTGCGGCGCGAGCGGCATCGTCACCGTGGAGAGCAGGCCGCGCTTGAGCGGTGCCAGATGCGGGGTAAAGACGACGCGATCGGTTAAGCCAAGGATTTGCTCAATCTCAGGCGTGTGGCGATGTTTACCCACGCCATAGGCTTCCAGGTTCTCGTCCGCGCTGCAAAAATGGGTGCGGGCGTTGCAGGACTTACCGGCGCCCGTCACGCCGCTAATGGCATCGACAATCACAGGACCGTTCTCGGCCACCCAGCCCGCGCGCACGGCGGGCGCGGCGGCAAGGCTCGTTGCGGTGGGATAGCAACCGGCGCAGGCGACCAGCACGGGTTTGCCGTCGGCATGGTCGGATGCGGCGGTCTCCAAGTCCTGGCAGAACAGCTCGGGCAGACCAAAGGCACGGGTCTTGAGCAGCTCGGGGCTCGTGTGCTCGGCGGCATACCAAGCCTCAAAGACAGACGCGTCGTTCAGGCGATAGTCGGCCGAAAGATCAAAGCAGGAGACGCCCGATGCAAGCAGCGCGGGCACCTGTGCCATGGCAGCCGTGTGCGGCACGGCCAAAAAGACCGCGTCGCAGTTCTTGAGCTCGGGGGCATCATGCGTCGTAAAGACAAGATCGCTTACGCCGGTGAAGCTCGGATACACCGCGGACAGCGGCTGGCCGGCATCGGCGTTGGACGTAATGGCAATAAGTTCAAACTCGGGATGACCGAGGACGAGGCGAATGAGCTCGGCGCCGGCATATCCAGCCGCACCGACGATTCCAACCTTTACAGACATATCAGACTCCTTGTCTGCAGTTATGCACCAATGCGCATTCCGCAGCCGTCGTTATGAAGTGGGTTGAAACTTTAACACCAAAAGATGCATATATACGCAAATCTTTTGCATATTCATGCATTGAAACAATCCCGACACATTCACTCGAAGGAATTGACAAATAAATGCGGGCCCCCTATTACCCAGTGCGCCTTACGGTGACGTTGCAATGTGGGGCCCGCTACATGCGAGAATTTGAATTGTCGAAGCTTGTTGAGAGACTCGTTTAGAGCTCGACCGGCACCCATTCGTCATGGTTGCAGATAAAGGCCTCGGGTTCCTCCACGCTAAAGAAGACGAGCGTGGGGTCGTTAGGCCCCTCATAGTGCTCGCTCAAGCGCTCAAGATGTTTCCATCCCGCCTCGCGCATATCGGGAGCGGCCTGGTCATCCAAGCCGGCACGCCCGCGCAAGATGAGCCAGCCATGGCCCGGCCACCAACTCGTGGCCTCAAAGCGCTGATTTTGCAGCAGCTCTTGCCACACGTCTTTGGTGCGCGCCGTCACAAACCACAGCTTGCCGTCCTGAATCTGAGCAAACGAAAATGGACGTACATGTGGCTGCCCGTCCACGCTCGTCGCCAAGTACCACGCCGGCACCGACGTCAGATACTCCAAAACCGTATTCAATCCGTCCACGTTTCCTCCTGTACTAGCCAGTTTGAGAGCCTGGTTGGTGTGAGCTAGAGCTCCAGGCGCTCCTCGCTGCCGTCGATATCACAGAAGCGCACGGCAATGTTGCGGACCGAAAAGAAAGCAAGGCGGCCGTCGTTGGCACTCTCGCGTTCCTCGCCGATGCTCACCATGTGCTTAAAACCCGCTTGACGCACCTTGTCGCTCGCAACTGCGTCGTCCTCAAGTGCGGCTTCGCCGGTCAATACGATCCAACATTCCCCCGGCTTCCAGCCCGAGAGCTCAAACTTGGGATTCGCACTCAGCTCCGCCCACACATCCTTGTCGCGCGACGTGCAAAACCACAGCTTACCTTCATCGACCATGGCAAACGAGAACGGCCTCACGCGCGGCTGATGTCCGTCCGTCACGTCGATCGTGGCCAGATACCACGCCGGAATGCGCCTGAGATACGAGCAGGCGCGCTCAAGCTGAGCTGTGCAGTCGTTGTCGGTCATAGGGACCCCTTTCTTGCGCTCGAATCGCGCCTAAACAAGTTGAAGGTTGACGACGATGACACACGCAAACAGCAGCATCGTCACCACCGCCGCCAACGCATCGCCGCGGCCAAATGCAAGCGTATGCAGACGTGTGCGGCCCTGCTCGCCATGATAGCAACGGGCATCCATGGCGGCAGACAACGTCTCGGCATGACGGAACACGCCCGTGAACAGTGGAATCGCCACACTGCCGAGCATACGCACGCCGCCGAGCGGACCGCCCGTCACGCGTGCACCGCGGCTTGCCTGTGCATCGGCCGCCTGCTTCATCTCGGTGGCAAACTGCGGCATAAAGCGCAGCGCTATACCCATGATCATGCCGAGCTCGTGCGCAGGAAGTCCCACACGCGCAAACGGTGCGAGCAGGCGCTCGAAGCCCGCGGTGAGGTCGAGCGTCGGTGTGGTGAGCGTAATAGCGCTCATACCGGCCATCATCAAGGTCAGACGGCAGGTCATAAAAGCGGCGGAATGCAGCGAGCCCTCGCTTATCCGCAGAAAGCCGAGCTGCCACAGGATGCGCCCACTCTGATCGGTAAACAAGTTGAGCACCGCGACCACGACGACGATTGCCAGCAGCGGCGCCATCGACGACAGAACGCGACGAACCGGCACCCGAGACACGGCATAGATCAGCACAACGAAAATTGCGACCGGTGCCAGTCCGCGAAAGCCACTGACCGTGAGCGTCGTGATCAGAAACACAAAGCCCAAGAGCAACTTGGTTCGCGGGTCCAGGCGGTGGATTGCACTATCACCGGGATAGTAGCTGCCAAACGAAAACGCCTCCATTAGCAGCCCTCCTCTCGCGCGACCGTCTTGGATTTAGCAATGTCCGCGACGTTAGAAGGACCGTCTGAGCGACCGATCAGCAAATCTGCCAGCTCGTCGCCCAGCGACTCAACCGTATAGAGCCCGCCGCAACGCAGCGGCACGCCCGCCTCCGCGAGCGCCAACGCCATGCGCTGAGCAGCAGGTACGCCCAAGCCGATCGACTTGAGCTCATCCGCATGCGCAAAAACCTGAGCGGGCGTGCCCTCGGCAAACACCGCGCCCTCGTTCATCACGACAATACGGTCGCAGCAATTGGCAAGGTCATCCATACTGTGTGAGACCATGACGACGGTCAGGCCCCCATGGTGAAGTCGATCGATGAGCTCCAGGAAATCACTGCGCGCCGCCGGATCGAGCCCCGCCATGGGTTCATCGAGTACCAGGACCTCGGGCTCCATAGCAAGCACGCCGGCAAACGCCACGCGCCGCTGCTGCCCGCCCGAGAGCTCAAAGGGGCTCTTGTCGCCCACCGTGGCCAAGTCGAGGCCCACGCGCGCGAGCGATGACTCAACGCGGCGGACAACCTCGGCCTGCGGCAAGCCAAGGTTGTGCGGACCAAACGCCACGTCCTGTACCACGGTCTCGGCAAACAGCTGACGCTCGGGATATTGAAACACCACGCCGACCTTGGCCTTAACCGCGGCGGCGTCTTTCTTGTTTGACAGATCGAGCCCCAGTGCGTGAACGAATCCCTCCTGGGGGCGAATCAAACCGTTGAGATGCTGGACCAGCGTCGACTTACCCGAACCGGTATGACCTGCCAAGCCAAGGAACTCGCCGCGACGCACCGTTAGCGATACATCGCGCAGCGCCCACGGGCTGCTGGGGTCGTTTCCCCAGAGAGCCTGTTTATTCGATTTGCCCGCAGTGGCCGAGCGCTTGCGCCATCGACGGCGCTCGCGGGCACTCAGCGAGTAACTATGCGAGAGGTGCGAAATCTCGATGACGGGCTCCGACACGGCTGTCCCGTCGGTTGCAGAGGAGACGTTGTCGAGCACACGAGAATCGGATGCAGAAGGCCGCCCTGCGGTGTCTTCCCCACTCCGGTCGGCATATACCTGCGCAATCTCGGCGACCATATCCGCCTCGCGCACCTGCGCATGAACGGGCACGCCCTTCGCACGAAGCGCCGTGCCCAAGCAGCACGACGCCGGCATATCCAAGTTGAGCTGCGCAAGTTCGTCCGCCCGTGTCAAGATTTCCTCGGGCGTACCGAGCATGGCAACGCGCCCCGCCCGAAATACCGCGACACGATCGGCCTCGGCAGCCTCTTCCATAAAGTGCGTAATCATCACGATAGTCATGCTGCGGTCGTGGAGCGCATGGCAGGCCTTCATAAGGCCCTTGCGTCCGCGCGGATCGAGCATCGAAGAAGCCTCGTCCAATATGAGCACGCGCGGTTCCATGGCGAGCACACCGGCAAGCGCCACACGCTGCTTTTGGCCACCCGAAAGTGCATGGGTCTCGTGGCGCTCAAAGCCCACCAGGCCCACGCCCTTCAGCGCCTCGCGTACACACTGCGCAATTTGTGCTGATGGCACGCCAAGGTTTTCAGGACCAAACGCAACGTCATCTTCGACAAGCGTTGCCACCAGCTGGTCATCGGGATTCTGGAATACCATGCCCGCGGTCGAACGAATGTCGTAGACCAACTCGGGGTCGGACGCATCCATGCCGTTGATGCGTACCGTGCCCGCATCGGGCTGCAACAGTGCATTCAGATGCTTGGCAAACGTCGACTTGCCCGACCCATTGCCACCGAGGATGCAGAAAAACTCCCCGTCCTCGATGTTCAGATCGACGCCGTCGAGTGCCGATACGGCACCGTCATAGCTAAAGGAAACGCCCCGACACTCAATCATGCGCGGCCTTTGACCTGGTCTTTTTAGGCGTGATGAGGTTGGAGACCGCCTTGTACACCGCAAGCGTCAACACCGAGTTAAGCACGGTCTTGATAAGGTTGAACGGCAACACGGCGGGAATCATGAGCGGCAAAATCACGTCGGCCGAGCCATACCAGAACCAAACGCCAATGGTCAGATTCGCGACCATAGAAAGCACCGTAGCGGCAATAACGCCCAGCGTCAGGCCAATCACGGCACCCTTGTAGGTGCGCATCTTCTGATAGACGATAGCCGCAGGCAGGATATAGCCCAGCGTGGCAACCAAATTCATAAGCGCACCGACCCAATCGCCCGTGGTAAGCGCATGGATAACGATCGCCATAGCGGCAACAGCGGTGCCGGCACTAGGGCCATACGCAAATCCACACACCATCGCCGGCACCAGCGACGGGTCATACGTCAAAAACGGCGCCGAGGGGAGGATGGGCAGCTGCACATACATAAACAGTGCTCCCAAGGCGCACATCAACGCCATGGTAACGAGCTGTTTGGTGCTCCACCTATTCGTGTTCTCAAAATGGATATGCTGCGACTGTTCAGACATAAGATCACCTGCCTCTTTCATCCGGACTCTAACCGTTGGTACTGGGATCTCACCAGTTCAGCCGGCATGCGAACCAACACACGCACGGGTCGCGGACTCATCGGCTCGGTCGCAGGCATATCGCCTGCTCCACGGCACCCCTTTGGCACCGCCCGATTTACCGCCAGTGGGGAATTCCACCCCGCCCTGAAACAGCAATTGCAAGTGTAGCACGAGGAAAGAGAGGTGCAAGTACGCCAGGGGTAATTTCTGGCGAGGGCCAGTTGCCGCAACAACCACGTTCCCCACCCATCCCAAAGTAACGCGCCTTTCGCGGCAAAGCCGCGAAACAGCGAAAGGGACACGTACTCCCATCAACCACGACTTTCTCCGCGAGCCGACCTCAAGGCCGTTAACGCAGGGGATCCGGGGGCGTGACGGGGGCTTCTCTCCGGAATATTCCGCAGGACGCAAAGAGGCTCCGCAGCGCGAAGCGCGATGCGGAGCCTCTTTGCATGTCCGAGGACGTTCCGGAGAGAAGCCCCCGTCACGCCCCCGGATTCCCGGTGGGAGTTCTAGACCTTGTCGGCCTTAGTACATACCGCCGCCCTGCTGACCAGCGGTAGCAGCAGCGATAGCATCCTCAAGCTGAGTGTTTTTGGGCACATCGGAGACGGTGGCCTCGGTGATGAGGATCAGGCTGGCGACAGAAGCAGCGTTCTGCAGGGTGACGCGGCTGACCTTGACGGGGTCGAGGACGCCCATCTCGATCATGTCGCCCCACTCGCCGTTGGCAGAGTTGAGACCCTGGCCGGCGGGTAGCTCGGCAACCTTGTCGACCACGACAGCGCCCTCAAAGCCAGCGTTCTTGGCGATGGTGGCGACCGGAGCGGTCAGAGCCTTCTTGACGATGTCGACGCCGATCTTCTCCTCGGGGTCGTCGATCTCGACAGCATCGAGCGCAGGCGCAGCGTCCATGAAGGCGACGCCGCCACCGGCGACAATGCCCTCCTCGACAGCAGCGCGGGTAGCCTGCAGGGCGTCCTCGACGCGGTGCTTGATCTCCTTGAGCTCGGACTCGGTAGCAGCGCCGACCTTGATGACGGCAACGCCACCGGAGAGCTTGGCCAGGCGCTCCTGGAGCTTCTCACGGTCGAAGTCAGAGGTGGTGTTCTCCATCTCGCCCTTGATCTGAGCGATGCGAGCGTCGATAGCCTCCTTGGAACCGGCACCACCCACAATAACGGTGTTGTCCTTGGAAATGGTGACTGACTTGGCGGTACCGAGCATATCGGCGGTGATGTCGGCAACCTTCACGCCCAGCTCATCGAGGGCAGCCTGACCGCCGGTGAGGACGGCGATATCCTCGAGCATGCGCTTGCGGCGATCGCCGTAGCCCGGGGCCTTGACGGCGCAGACGTTGAGGGCGCCGCGGATCTTGTTGAGGACGAGGGTAGGCAGAGCCTCACCCTCGACATCCTCAGCGATAATGAGCAGGCCCTTACCGGTGCGCTGGACAGCCTCGAGAACAGGCATGATGTCCTGGACGTTGGAGATCTTCTGGTCGGTGATGAGGATGTAGGGATCCTTCATCACGGCCTCCATGCGATCGTTGTCCGTGACGAAGTACGCCGAGACGTAGCCCTTGTCGAACTGCATGCCCTCGACGGTGTCGATGGTAATGTCGAACGTCTGGGAATCCTCGACGGTGATGACGCCGTCCTTGCCCACGACTTCCATGGCCTGGGCGATCTTTTCGCCGACCTCGGGGTCGCCGGCGGAGATGGTACCGACGGAAGCGATCTGCTCCTTGGTCTCGACCGGCTTGGCCTGCTTCTTCATCTCGGCGACGGCGGCATTAACGGCCTTGTCGATGCCGCGACGGATGGCCAGCGGGTTGGCGCCAGCGGCAACGTTGCGCAGACCGTCGTTAACGATAGCCTGGGCGAGCAGGGTTGCGGTGGTGGTGCCGTCACCCACGGTATCGTTGGTCTTGGTGGCGACCTCCTTCACCAGCTGGGCGCCCATGTTCTCGATGTTGTCCTCGAGCTCGATCTCCTTGGCGACGGAAACGCCGTCGTTGGTGATGGTCGGGGCACCGAACGAGCGCTGCAGAGCGACGTAGCGGCCCTTGGGGCCCATGGTGACGGTAACGGCGTCGGCCAGAGTGTTGACGCCCTTAGCGAGCTTAGCGCGGGCATCGGTGTTGAACGTAATGTTCTTTGCCATGGTAGGTAATCCTCCAAAAGAAATGTGACTCGCGTCGCCGCTTCCGAGTCCTATGCGGCGGACGCGTTCAAAGACGAATCAGAGATTCCGACGAGACTAGGCCTCGACGACGGCGTAGATGTCGTCGGCGCGCATCAGCAGATACTTCTCGCCGTCGACCTTGACCTCGTTGCCACCAAACTTACCGTAGATGACAACGTCGCCAACCTTGACGTCCATGGGGATGCGCTCGCCCTTGTCGTTGACCTTGCCGGCGCCAACGGCAACGATGGTGCCGCGCTGCGGCTTCTCCTGAGCGTTGCTGGCGATGTACAGACCAGAGGCGGTCTTCTGCTCGGCCTCGTCGGGCTTGACCAGGACGCGATCTGCAAGCGGCTTCAAAGACGACATGCTTGTTTCCTCCTTTGTGGGCCGCGCGGTCATGCCGCGCGGGTTAACCCTTTTTGTTTGCGTACGCGTTGAATGGTACCCACGAATGGCAGGTTATACAACACGGAGTCAAAAAATCTTATTTTTGGCACTTAGATTTTCTGAATCCCGGGGGATAACTTGTGCGCGGCTCCCGTGTGGCGCCGGAGGGGCGAATTATAAGGTTTCCTACTCGGGCAGTCCTGCTCGCACGAAGGCCACATTAAGTGGCCTTCGGCTCGTGCGGAACTCGCGATAAACCTTATATCTCGCCCCTCCGGCGCCACACGGGAGCTGAGTCAACGTTATCGGGCCCGGCATTCAGAAAAGTCAGTGCAGCAAAATGGCGATGCGGATGGGGTTAGCGCTCGTAGATTAAGTTACCCGCCAGGTAGGTGGCCTGAACCTTGGTAGCCTGGAGCTCTTGTGGGTCGATGGTGAGCGGGTTTTGATCCAGGACTACCAGATCGGCGTATTTGCCGGGCTCCAGGCTGCCGAGGTTTTGCTCGTCGCCCGCTGCGTACGCGCTGCCAAGCGTGTAGTTACGCAGGGCCGTTGCCGCGTCGATACGCTCGCTCGGCAACCAGCCACCCTCGGGCCAGTGGCTGCGGGGGTCCTGGCGCGTGATGGCCGTGTAGAGCACATTCATGCTGGTAACGGGCGTAATAGGGCTGTCGGTACCGAAGGCTTGGCGAATGCCGCGCTGCTTATAGGTCGCAAACGGCCACATGATGCGGCTGCGCTCCAAGCCCAGGTCGCGCTCCGGTCCACCCGGGTCGAGTGTAATGTGGCAGGGCTGGCTCGAAGCAACCACGTTGAGCTTGCGCAGGCGGTCGATGTCCTCGGGCAGAAGGTTCTCCAGGTGCTCGAGCGTGTTATGGCCGTGCTGGGGCAGCCCGTACAGGTCGGAGGCCTCCTCGAAGATATCGAGCGCGGCATGAATCGCACCGTCGCCGATAACGTGGATGCGAACGGTGTGACCGCGCTCCGCGGCAGCGAGGACCAGCTTGCGCATACGCTCGACAGGAACCGTCAGGCGACCTTGATCGCCCGGGAAGCGCGGGTTGGTATAGGGCTCGGTGAGATAGGCCGTGTGTTCGCTCGACACGCCGTCGAAGAACTGCTTAAAGCCTGGCGCCGAGAGCAGCGCGTTGTTCGCGTAGCGGATATGCAGCTCTTCCAAGCGCGACTGGTCATCCAGCAGCGTGGGGAACAGATGGGCTCGGATGCCCAGCTTGCCGGCTGCCTGCAGTTTGTCGTAGATATCGTCGCGGATAAAGTCGCAGCCCGGCATGGGCATGAGCGACATATCGCAGATCGAGGTGATGCCCTGCTCGGCCATCCGCTTCATTTGATCGGCGTAAGCGCTTGCAATGCGATCCTCGCCCAGCCACTCAAGGCAGCGCGGTAGCAGCTGCATGGCAGCCGCCTCGTGAGCAATGCCCGTGAGCTCGCCGTTTGCATCCTTGTCGTAGCTGCCGCCCGCTGGCGGCTCGCTGTCGCGTGTGACGCCGAGCGCCTCGAGTGCACGGCTGTTGAGCCAAAGCGTGTGCCCGTCGCCCGAATACATAACGCAGGGACGATCGGGGAATGCCGCATCGAGCGACGCCTTGGTAGGATGCTCGGGCGGGTCCCAACGGTAGTCGCGCCAGCCCTGCGTCACAACCCAAGCGTCATCGGGCAGTTCCTTGGAAAACTCGAGCGCATGTTGCACCAGCGCCGCCTCGGACGTGCCCATATCCATGAGCATGTACGGCGAGGAACCGACCGAGGTATGGAAGAAGTGCAGATGAGCGTCATGGAAACCGGGGCAGACAAACTGCTCGCCGTAGTCGATAACCGACGTGGCGGCAGGAGCGGCGGCGATCACGTCATCGGGCGCACCGACTGCGACGATACGGTCGCCTGCGATGGCAATCGCCAGCTCGCGGACGGTATCGATGCCGTCTTGCGCGGTAAAGACGTTCTTGGAGCGGATAATCCGATCGATATGCTGCATGGGCATCCCCATCTCTGGCAGGAAATTCAACACCCCCGAGTGTACTCCCCCGCCCTTGTAACAAAACCCCAAGCGGCAAACGGCAACTTTACCAGCCCTAGCGGCAGGTGGCATACTGGAGAGAGCCTGTACGATTTTGCGATCAACCCAGCAAGGAGCAAATCGACCATGACGAAGACCAAGGCACAGCAGATTATGGCGGCAACCGAGGTTCGCGCGGCAGACGAGGTCACCGTGGCCATCCGAGATATCGCCGCCGAGTTTGAGCCCTATATCATCAAGCAGCGCCGGCACTTCCATAAGCACCCGGAGCTAAGCCTTGCCGAGGAGCGCACAACCTCCGACATCGCCAACCAGCTCGACGCCATGAATATCCCCTACGAGCGTCCGCTCAAGACAGGCTTGGTGGCAACGCTTCGCGGCACCGCGCCCGACGCCTATCGCGAGGACGGCACACCGCGCCGCCGTATCCTGCTGCGCGCCGATATCGACGCCCTGCCCGTCACCGAGCAGACCGGCGAGGAGTTCGCCAGCGTCAATGAGGGTTGCATGCACGCCTGCGGCCACGACTGCCACATCGCCATGATGCTCGGCACGCTGCAAATCCTGCGCCACATGACCGACGACATCCACGGCGAGATCCGCATCGTCTTCCAGCCCAGCGAGGAAAACGGCCAGGGCGCCAAACTCATGATCGGCACGGGTGTGCTCGACGGCGTCGACGGCGCCTACGCCGCGCACATTTGGAGCGAGGTCGATGCCGGCACCGTGAGCTGCGAGCCCGGCCCGCGCATGGCCAATACCGACTGGTTCCGCATCGACGTTCGCGGCACCTCATGCCACGGCGCCATGCCCCAGCGCGGCCACGACGCCGTTATGGTGGCGGCAGAGATTGTCAACGCCCTGCAGACCATCGTCTCACGCGAAATCAGCCCCTACGAGCCTGCTGTCATCACTGTCGGCGAGCTGCACGGCGGCACCGCACGCAACGTCATCGCCGGCACCGCCTACCTCGCCGGCACGGTGCGTACCTATGGCGATTCGACGCACGAGGAAATGCCCGAGCTCATGCGCCGCATCGTAGAGCACACTGCGGCGGCCCTAGGCGCCGAGGCCGAACTTACCGACTACACCATCGCCAACTATAAGGTCGAAAACGACGCCGCCTCGAGCGAGCGTTGTCGTCAGGCCGTGGTCAAGTGCCTGGGTGCGGCCGGCGAAGGCCATTACCGTGGCACGCTTTCGGGTGAGGACTTCTCGGAGTATCTGCGCCGCGTACCGGGCGTGCTCGCCTTTGTTGGCACGCGCAACCCCCAGATTGGCGCCACATACGCCCAACATTCTTGCTTCTACAAGATTGACGAGTCGGTACTGGCTAAGGGTTCCATGGTAGCCGCCCAGTATGCCATCGACTTTTTGGCCGAGCCCACGCAAGAGGAGCTCGACGGCCCCACGATTGCCGTGGTCGCCGAGACCAATCCCGACCTGGCAGCCAAACTGCGCTCTGCCAAGGCCACGGCCGCCGAGGCCCGCGACGCCATCCATGATGCCCGCACGGCTCGTCATGCCGCGATCAAGGGCATCCACGAAGCTCGCGCCGCTACTCGTCACGAGGAGAAGCACAACGAGTAGTCGATTCGTCGCCATCTCGCAGTCATAACCACATCGCGATGTCAAAGCGGGGGCGGACGTTTCGACACGTCCGCCCCCGCTCATTTGTCAAGCGTTATTTCTACCCCGTCCCCAAATGGCAGGCGGCATGGCTACTCGTCCTGAGGATCCTCGTCGGAGCTTGACTCGGAAGCCGGCTCAGGCTCAGGTGCAGGTGTCGGCTCAGGCTCAGGTGCAGGTGTCGGCTCAGGCTCGGGCTCAGATGCCGTCTCAGGCTCGGGCGCGGGCTCGGGTGCAGATGCAGGTGCAGGTGCCGGCGAAGCATCCGAAGCGCTGTAACCCGAAGAAGTGGACTTCTTCTCGAAGGGCAATACAAAAGTCAGAACGTCGTCCTTATCCTCATCGGCCCATTCGCTTGCATAGCGTGCAACCCAATAGCCAACGGCACGGTGCTTGAGCATCTTGCCAAAGACCGCGAGAAATACCGTGACAAACGCCGTCAGCACCAAGAACAATACGAGCGTAATGCCACCGCCGGTAACAAGCGCCTCAATAGCCGCAGGACGGTAGTAGTAGCTATACATACCGACAGAGGCAATGGTGCCAAAGACGAGCGTCAGGATCCATGTGACAACGTTAGCGACCAGACCCGTCAAAAACTCGGGGAGGAACGAAGCACAGAACAGCTTGGTCTTATTGTTCTTAAAGGCCGCCCAGACCTTATCAAGCGAAAACGCGCTCTCCACACGACCGGTCACCGCAAAGTGCATCACGGCGATGTCGGCAAACATCTTAAAGAAGACCCCCAAGACCGCCGTGGCAATCATAGCCAGGACAAGCAGGCCAAGCGAGCCAAACAGCGCAGCCGCGAGCGCATAAGAGCCGTAATAAGAATACGATCCCGCGGCGCCAATTACCACGCTCTCCACCAGCGAAAGCACTACACCGATAACGGGAATGGCAGCGATAACCTCGAGCACGACCGAAATAACGCTCGAAAAGACTCCGAGACCAAACGACGTGGAACGCATGAGTGGACGGTCCATGCCGTCATCGACCTTGAGCGAAAGATCACGGCCCCACTCGATACCAAAGCCGGAACCGCACACGCTCGCAATGCAAGCTGCCAAAAAGCCGATGGCAGCCGCAATGCCGCCAATAACGGGAATAAACAACACGAGCAGCGACACAACGCAAATCAGCGCCGGCAAAAACGCGATTTGGCATACACGCTGAAGCACACCCGGAGTCTTGGTCATATCTTGGAACGCCTGAGCCACACAGCCCTTTGGCGCATTCGCCACGGGCGGTTGCGGAACAAACTGCTGGGGCTGAGGCTGTCCCTGGGGAGCAGGCCCAGCGGCACCGGCATTAGGAGCACCACACGCGCCGCAGAACTTGTCGTTATCGCCCATGGGGGCGCCACACTGCGAGCAGAACATAGAATCATCCCTTCGTATCTTGAACGAATCACTTGGATCGCAAACGATGTCTTTAGCATCATTATTGCCCAATGTGGGGTCAAATACTCAAAGATGACCGATTTGCAAGGTACACGGCGCCGGCAGGCGGTTCGTTGAATACGTCTGCGTTAGTTCGTTCCGCGGAAGCCCTTGCCGACGATCTCGGAGCTGTCAACAATCGTGATAAAGGCACCCGGATCGATCTCGCGCGCGTAGCGACGCAGTTGCACGGCCTCGCGACGACTCAGCACGCTCATAATCACCGTCACGCACTTGCCCGAGAAAGCACCGTAGCCGCGGCTGATAGTCGCCGTACGGTTGAGATGCTTGACGATAAACTCCTCGACCTTAAGGGGCTCGGAGCAAATGACCGTGCAGACCTTACGAAGGTGAATGCTCTCAATGGCTTTGTCGACCACAAGCGTCTTGGCAAACAGGCCAAGCACGCAATACAGACCGACGCGCGGACCGTACAAGAAGGCCGCGATGGTCACGATGCCGATATCGACCAACAGCAGGGCGCGGCCAATCTCGAGCGTCGTGCGGCGTTTGAGGATCATGGCGAGAATGTCCGTGCCGCCCGTCGAGGCGCCAATATCAAAGACGATAGCGCTGCCGAGCGCCGGCAGAATCACGGCAAAGCACAGGTCAAGCCACATATCGCCCGTCATCGAGACATCGGTCGGAATAAAGAGCTCAAACAGCGAAACATAGGCGGACAGCGCAAACGAGGCAAAGACACTCCACAGGATTGCCTTGCGCTCCAAAAAAATAAAGCCCAGAACGACCAAGACCGCGTTGATAATCCACATAAAAACGCCGACGGGCAGGGTCGGGAACAGCGTGGACAGAATGACCGACACGCCCGAGGTGCCGCCAAAAGCAAAGTGATTAGGGGTTTTAAACGCGACGATGGCAAAGGCCGTGAGGATCAGGCCCAAATTGAGCTCGGCAAAAAAGCGAGGAAAGCCCGGCTCCTGGCTGCGCTTGCGACCAGCGCGCTCGCCTCGCTCGATAACATCGCGATCGACCACGCGCTCCATCGGCACTACGGGAGGACGATGCACCTCCTCGGCAGCATGCGACGCCGCCTCTGCCGCAGCGACCTCAATTGCCCATGCTTTGCTTTCTGTTTCGTGCTCGTCGGCCATTACGGCAACCCCTCGTTAACAATTTGGAAGCAATGCGCCCATTAGAGTAACGCGGAACGCGACGATTGCAACCCCTAGTTAGACGAGCGGTATGACTACATCGGGAGCATATAAAAACGGCCGGCAACGCTTTTGCTTGCGCGGTCGGCCGTTTAACGTTTTCGCAGATAAAACCTGCCAAAACAAACCTATCCCTTTTTGGAAGGTTATTCGTGCTGGCTGGTGCGGCGCTCATACTCCTCGGGGGTGATGACATCCTCGATGCGCAGGTTGACGCCCGCCACCTCAAGGCCGGTCATCGCGGCAAGGCGCTCGGTGACACGTGCCTTGACATCGTCGAAGATCGCGGGCGCATAGGCGCCGTACTCGATGATGACGGAGATGTTGACGACCACGCGATTGTCATCGGTGACCTCGACCGTCACGCCCTTGGTCAGATTCTCGGCACCAAACTGCTCCTGCACAAAGTGCATGAGGTTACCCTTCATGCCCAGAACGTGCGGAACCTCGCGGGTGGCCATGGCAACGATCTTCTCGATCACACCGTTGGAATAGGTCAGCGAGTCCTCGGACTCGTCCGCTTCCTCGTCGTCCTCATCCGTATCGGACTCGGCCTCGACGAGAGCCTCGTCCTCGAGCGTCACATCCTCAGCTTCGGCGACGACCGCCTCGTTCTCCTCGAGCTCGGTATCGGCTACATCGACCTTCGTATTAAAAGCCATGGTTCCTCCTTATGCCTGCCGCGGATGCGACAGTCGAATACATATTAGCGGCCGCTAAACAGACGGCCGAAGAAGTTGACGATCCCGTTCTCGCCGTCGCGAATTTGGCCGATCACAGCGCCGATCAGCACGAAGAATGCAATGACGAGCGTGTCCCACAGGCCCAACGTGAGCACCAACACGGCGAGGATAAAGCCGGCGACGGCGCCGAGCGTGGTGTTGGGATGACGCACAGCATAGCTCCAGATGGCAGCACCCGTACCCTTGATGAGACCCACAGCCTCGTCAAAATCCGCGGCTGCCGCTTCTTGTAACTCGGTTGCCTCTGCTTTGGAATCGACAGGTTCGCTCGCCGGCGTGGCGCTCTGGTCAATCGTCAGACGCGGCGTACGAGCGGTCTTATCTTGATTGGTATCACTCACCGGAAACCTCCACGGTCTGGACGGTAGTCTTGGACGGCAAAAAACGGACGCGCGCGGTCGTACCCGGCGCGCCGAGCATGGTATCGCAGGCTTCTTCGATGCGCTGCTGCATCGCGGTAGCCAGAGATGCCACGTCCTTATCGTCAAGCGCGATAGCCTCGACCTTAAAACGGACGTGCGAATCGTCGGGGCCTTGGACGCGGGCCTCGACATGCTCGACCATCACGCGGTCGTCGCGCTCGGCAGCAACCCTGGCGCACGAAGAAAGCGCCGCAAGGGTAACCTCGATATTGCGCTCCCCCGCCGGATGCACGCAGGACGGCTCGCGACGGGCGAACATCAGGCGGAAAAAGTTCAGCAGTACGCCAAACGCCACGACGCCGGCGCACGCCGTCACGACGATGCGCGGCATGGGGTCGCGCATCAGCAGCATAAAGCGATACGTATACGGACCCCAAAACTGGCAGACAAGCGTACCCAGCGCCACGATGGTGGCGGCAAGATACACGATCGCTAGGGCTCGTTTGAGTACGCGCACGCGGCGCTCCCTTCAAATCTCGGCTCTCGAAATGCAAAACGGTTCGCATCATTATAAAAGAGCCGGGTCCGGTGCTCTACGCACGCGGATCCGGCTCATCTATTCCACGAGGCTTGCATGCTCGCTTCATTATGCCCAGATATGCACGGCTCAATCCGTGCTGGCGCTACTCCTCCTCGAGGGCAGCGATGACCTCGTCGGTCATGTCCATGGTGCTGTAGACGTCCTGGACGTCATCGAGCTCCTCAAGACGGTCGATGAGGCGCTGAACCTTCTTGGCGTCGGCGCCGGAGACCTCGGTCGGGGTGGTCGGGACCATGGTGGTCTCGGAGCCCTTGACCTGGACGCCCTGCTCCTCGAGCGCCTTGGAGACAGCCATGACCTCGTTGGCAGTAGTCCAGACGATCCACTCCTCGCCGGCGTCCTCGTAGTCCTCGCCACCGGCCTCGGCGATGGCCATCATGAACTCATCCTCGTCACCGGCAGCACCGTTGGCGATCATGGTCTCCTTCTTGGCGTTCTCGTCCAGGATCTCCTTGGCGACGACGATCTGGCCCTTGCGCTCAAACTGGAAGGCGACGGAGCCAGAGGTGCCTAGGTTGCCACCAGCGTGGGAGAAGGCGGAACGGACATCAGCGGCGGTACGGTTGCGGTTGTCGGTCAGGCAGTCGACGTAGACGGCGACACCCGCGGGACCGTAGCCCTCGTACACGATATTCTCGTAGACGGCGGCGTCAGCACCCGAACCAAAAGCCTTGTCGATAGCGGACTTGATCTTGTCCTTAGGCATGGACTGAGCCTTGGCCTTGGCAACGGCAGCGGCGAGGCTGGCGTTGTTCTCGGGTAGCGGGTCACCGCCGAGACGGGCAGCAACGGTGATGTTGCGGCTGAGCTTGGAGAAGAGGGCGGAACGCTTGGCGTCCTGCGCGCCCTTACGATGCTTGGTTGTGGCCCACTTAGAGTGTCCGGACATACGTGTCTCCTATCGGTTTCGACCTAAAGCCCAGCGCAAATGCTCGGGCAATATAAACAAACGTCGTTATGATATACCTACTAGCCTGCGAGATAAACCCCAAAATGAAGGCGTCGTGACGATGCCCCCTTTGGTGTAAAGAAACCTGACCCCAATGCACCAAGTTAGGACCAGAGGAAGTCGCTGCGGGTAACGGTGGCGCCGATGGCGAAGGGCATGCAGGCGATGACCGGATACAGGTAGCGCATGTAGGTCGAGCCGTTGCACGGACCAATCAGGCACACGGCGAGCACCCCCAACAGCGGCACCCAGATCGCCAGCGCACGCCATGAATGACGACGCAGCAGGTAGACCACCACGGCGATCATGATCCACACATAGGTGGCCGAGCTCATGGTGAGCGAAATAAACGGGATGCGCTGCACCGCCACACGGTACAGATTGATCAGGTGGTCACACCAGCGCACCGCGTTGCTGTCAACCGGATGGAAGTCGAAGTACTTGAGGTTGTCGGGACGCGCCATGATCTCGGCACTGCGCGCCGTGCTGTAGACCCACGCATCGCGGGCACTCGGATAAAAGTAGCCGTAATAGTTATTGATGAGCGCCGAGATATAACACTCGGAATCCTTTTTGAACATCTGCGCCCAGACCTCAAAATAGGCATCGATGTCCTCCTGCGAGGCGTACTCGTTAAAGCAATTTTTGACGGCGTCCGACTTATCCGGGTTGTAACGGCGGCCCAGATTTTCGTACTTGAGCACCCGGTCGATCACGGCACGCTCTTCGTCGGTCACCGAACCGTCGCAAGGAGCCTCCACGATGGTGCCGTCCTCCTTAACCGTGGGGTTGACGCCCGAGTTGAGGCCGTCGTGCTTTTGGACGAAACGAGCCGTCTGCTGGAACGGAATCGAGAGGATTTCGCGCTTGGAACCAGGCGTGATATCGTGCGCCGGCATAAAGACCTTGGTGAAGTACATATTAGAGGCAAGGCAGAGCGCGAGCACCGCGAGAACACCAACCCAGCGGAAACGCGGGATGGCGCCCAAAGGCGCAGTACCAGTCTGCTTGGCTGCACGACGAGCCACATGCGCGTCCCATGCGCAAAACGCCGCCGCGATTACGCATGCCGCCAGGGGAAACACCAGGCCGCCGTTGCGCAGAAACGTGGAACCCATGGCGCCCAGAGCGAGCAGCAGCCAGTCGTGGCGCGCAAAGAGAACGGGCCTCTGTTCGCCCGCACGCTCGGCATTGGCATCGCGACGGGGCAAGCCGCAGGCCACGAGCTTCACGGTCTGCACCAACAGCACTAAAAACGCGTCGGCAAACAGCACGTCTTTGGTGAGCAGCGCCGCGTAGTTAGAGAACATCGGCATAAACGCAAAGAACAGCAGGATCGCACCGCGAACCGGCAGGCTCACGCCCAGTTTGCGCAGCGACGAAATGGAATAGGCCATGCAGGCAGCCGTAATGACGAACTGAGTGCAAGTGTAGATGGCAAGACCTGCGTTGGCGCTGTTGAACAGTGAAAGCCCCAGCTGGACGCACGAACCGATGATAGCCGTGTGCACCACGGGGTGATGTCCGTTGAGTAACACATTGGGATTGAGCAGACGCAGGTAGTCACTCGTGCCGTTGGGGTAGTTGAACCACTGGCGAATCTGCGCACCCGTATCTCCCATAAAAAGGCCGGGTAGCGAAGCGATGAGCGTGGGTGCCCAGGCGATCATAAGCACCAGGAAGGGCCTGGCAAAGGGATGCTTTGAGAGCCCAGCGTGGGCAACGCGCCATATGCGGCCAAAGTGCGCTTCGGAAAACGGGATGCGTCGGGAGCTCAGCCAATCCAGGCACTCAAAAGCCAGATAGAAAGCCACGATCGCTAGGAGCATCCAGCCCGCGCCGCCAATCCAGGCGCAGATGATGCGAGCTTTGTCGCCAAGGACAATCTCGGCCGAGTCGGTGAGGTCGTAGCTGCGGCCGAACACCATGCAGATGGCGAAGAACAGCGACGGCAGAATGATCGATGGACGCCAGGTGTCGCCACGGCCAAAGAACACGTAGCGAAACGGCAGAGTGAGCAGGCAGGCAAGCGCAAGCAGCATGACCGCGTCGGTATGGCCGGCAAACGAGAGGAGCACCTCGTAGCACACGTACAGCATGCCCGAGGCTTTGGGGTCAATCGCCAAGACTGCGTTGCTCGACACCGGGGCGGGATCGATGGAAAACGCCGTGGTCGCCAACAGCGCGAGCAAAAATGCGATGAGCGTCTGCCTGGCGGGGTAGCGCTTAAACCAGACGATGCGGGCAGCGTCGCGCGCAGCCGTTGTGGAGAGATCGGAATCCTTCACAGTCCGAAAGCCTTTCTAGAAACCTGCCAAAAAGGGACAGGTTTATTTTGGCAGGTTTTATCTGGGGAAACGTTACGGTTCTGTCATTGTTGCCCACCAAAACCACCACAAAGGCGCCTGTCCCCTTTGTGGTGGTTTTGGTGGTTAGGCGTCCAGGTAGACGCGCTGGGGCTGGTTGCGGCGACGAGCAAAGATGATGAGCGCCAGGCCCGCGATTACGAGCGGAAGACTCAGCAGCTGACCCATGGTGATGACGCCGCCCAGCAGATAGCCCAGCTGCGCATCGGGCACGCGCACGAACTCGACGAGGAAGCGAACGATGCCGTAGCCCATCACAAAGACGCCCATAAACGTGCCTTGGGGTAGCAGAGGCTTTTTGCGGCTGAGCACCTGCAAAATGCAAAAGAGCACAATGCCCTCAAGAAATGCCTCGTAGAGCTGGGAGGGGTGACGCGGCATATCCCCCGCGGTGCCACCGAAGACCACGCCCCAGGGCAGATCGGTCGGCTTGCCCCACAGCTCACCATTGACAAAGTTGGCACAACGGCCCAGGCACAAGGCCAGCGGCGCGCCTATGACGGCAAGATCTGCCAAAGTCCAGGCATCGAGCTTATACATGCGGCACACGATGATGCCGCCCAAGATGCCGCCCACCAAGCCGCCATGGAAGCTCATGCCGCCCTCATTGGTGGCAAAGATCTCGAGCGGGTGCGCCCAGTAGTAGCCGTCGCCGTAGAAAATGACGTAGAACAGGCGGGCGCCAATGATAAGGCCAAAGACCACACCGACCACGACGCTCGTCAGGTCGTCGACCGTAATGTCGAAACCCCAGCGGCGCTGCGTGCGATACATGACGACCGCCGTGAGCAGAGCTCCGACCACATAGGCCAAGCCGTACCAGTAGATGGTGATGGGCCCCGCCGAAATCGCGACGGGATCAAGCATATGGTAGAAGTCGTTGAGCATGTCGACCCTCCTACTCCCTACATACAAATGCGGCCACGGGCCTTGCGCTCGCAGCCGCATATTTGGGCGTAACGTCTATGCGGAGTATGCCGTCCGCAGCTTTCGCATCTTAGAACGGCGCGTACTCGTCGTACAGGTCGTCGGTCTCGCCGGAGGCATTGACCTGCTCGACACGGGTAACGCCGGGCACATGCTCCTTGAGGATACGCTCGATACCCATGGACAGGGTCAGTGCGCTCATAGGGCAGCCGGCGCAGGCACCCTGAAGCTCAAGCTGGACGACGCCCTCGTCGTCGACGCCCACATACTCCATATCGCCGCCGTCAGCCTGCAGGTTGGGGCGAATCTCTTCAAGAACCTTCTTAAGCAGCTCTTCGTTAACAGCCACAGGGGCTCCTTTCTCACAATAACGCGGGCACGCCCGCGGACAGGGGCTATGTTACTACAGCCATGTACCCGCTCACGAGCCATCCATGCGCGCGGACACGACTTTCACGAGCAGTCAATTTGGGACGGGGCTCTTTTAGCTGCCTTTTGTTGCCAGCTGGCGTTGCCACGCGCTACTGCTGAGCCTGCCCCTCGGTGCCGATGTGAACATCGACGATAACCTGGCGGTAGCTGATGCCACAGGAGTCGAGGATGCGGCGGCTGATGCGTCCATCATCGGTGTCGGCGTACTTGTTGTCCAGGTAGACAACCTCGCCCACGCCCACCTGCGCCAAAATCTTGGCGCAGTCGTGGCACGGGAACAGCGTGACGTAGACCGTGGAACCCTCGAGGTCCTTGAGCGAGCCACGGTAGTTGAGCACGGCGTTTGCCTCGGCATGGACCACGTAGTTGTGCTTGTCCTGCAGCGGGTCGTCGCTCGTACCCCACGGGAAAAAGTCGTCGTTGAGCGCCGAGGGTGTACCGTTGTAGCCCACCGAAAGGATGCGGTGGTTGGTGCTGGCGATGCACGCACCCACCTGCGTGTTGGGGTCCTTGCTGCGGCGCTGCGCGGCGATGGCCACGCTCATAAAGAACTCGTCCCAGCTAATGACGTCCAGGCGCTTGCCTGACGAAGTTTGATGAAGATCGTCCGACATGGCAGACACCTCCGTAATCGCAATAGTTTGACCCATTGTAGCAGGTGAAAGGTGGAGGCGTTTGTCCCACCGGCGCCCTCACTTTTACACGCGGCGGGGCTTTTGGTTGATGCGGTAGAGCTCGGCGAGACCCCGCAGCGTCAGCGCGTCGTCGACCGTCAGGCTGTGGCCGACCAACGCCGCGAGTGCCTCAGCGTCGTCGCCGGTAATGACGATGGGCACGTCGCCCTCCCCCGCGGCCTTGGTCGCGCGCATCTCGGCGAGCACCATGCCGAGCATGCCGTCGATGCGTGCCACCTCGCCCAGAACCACGCCCGAACGCATGGCCTCGCGCGTGTTGCGACCGATCACATGCGCGGGTGCCGAGGGCTCGACCTGCGGCAGGCGCGCCGCAGCAGCCGAAAGCGAGCGGGCGCCAAGCGCCAGACCCGGCGCGATGACGCCGCCCACAAAGGTGCCGCGCGCGTCGATGACCTCGATATTGGTCGTGGTACCCAAGTCGATCACGATGCAGGGAGAGCCGTAGACGGCGCGTGCCGCCACGGCGTCGGCGATGCGGTCGGGGCCGATCTCGGCCGGGTCGTCGTAATGCACGGGCATGCCGGTCTTGAGGCCCGGCCCCACGGTGAGCACGCGTCTCGTGCAGGTACGGGAAAGCGCCGTCTTCCACGGGCGCTCGAGCGCCGGCACCACGCAGCTCAGCACGGCAGCCGTGGGCACAAGTGCGCCCGGCATGCCCGCATCGGCCGCCAGCGCGGCCATGACTTGAGCGAGACGCATACGTACTTCGTCGGCCGTAATGCTCGACGGCGTCGTGATCTCGCACGTCGCAAGCGGGCATTCCTGCGCCGCGGCCGAATCCTCGGCAAACAGACCAAAGCGAATGAACGTGTTACCCACGTCGACCGTCAATATATATGCGCACCCATTAAGCATCGTCGGCGCTCCTTTCGTCTGCCCAGCAGTATATCCCGATGATTGTTCTGGGACGTGTCTCTATAGTTTTGTCAACCGCGTGCTTCGCGCCATTTCGGCA
>CBCSLZ010000001.1:0-117607 GCA_965141245.1 uncultured Collinsella sp. | reverse complement strand
GCCCGTGGGTTATACCCTAAGAGCAAACCACCCTTTTTAAGGGTGGTTCTGATTATTCGTCCCCAAGGGATCAGGTGATGTGTGGGGATATCTGAAATAGCGATAGCCGGTCGCGGATTTCTTATAGGGGTGTCAGGCTATATTTCCTATAAACCTAGTAGGATAAACGGATATAATGCCGAACCTAAGCAACGAAGGGAATGCGGATCCGCCGCGCCCGTGCTGAGGAAGGGGCATTGCTTATGACATCGCAGGACACGATTACAAGGGGTGTGCGCAGCGTCGATTGGAAGCGCCGCATGTGCGCGTTCCTGTTCGTGCTGGCTGTCGCGGCGACAGCTTTTGTCGCACTGCCCGTTCAGGCCAAGGCGGCTGACGCGCCGACTAAGACGGTTCGCATCGGCTTTCCCTCGAGCGGCAATAACTTTGCAAGCGGTCTGCTCGGCGTGGCCGAAACCAAGGGCTATCTCGATGAGTATCTGGAGCCGCTCGGATACAAGGCCGAGGTTACGGGATTTGTCGGTGCGGCGCCCGCGCTTCATGAGGCCCTGAGCTCCGGTGACCTCGATTACGTCGACTACGCGGGCTTTGCTGGCATTCTTGGCAAGTCGAAGGGCATCGACACCACGCTGCTCGCTGTGACTGATTTTGGTTCGGGCTGGCGTCTCGTCGTCTCTAAGAGTTCGGGCATTAAGAGCCTCAAAGACCTGAAGGGCAAAAAGGTTGCCTACATGCGCGGCGCCACGCCGCAGATGTATCTGGTGCGCGTGCTGGCCGAGGCGGGGCTCACCTTCGATGACATCGTGCCGGTCAACGCTTCGCTTCCCGACGGCCTGTCGACCCTCGCCTCGGGCGGTGTGGATGCTGCGGTGGTGAGCGGCGGACAGGAGACGCAGCTTGCCAATGAAGGTCTGGTCAAGGCCCTGCACGATGGCGCCAAGGCCGATTCCTCCACGTATTATGAGCCTACGGTTCTGATTGGTCGCACAGCATATGCCAAAGACCACCAGGATGTGTCGGTGGCAATTCTCAAAGCGCTGCTCAAGGCGCGAGCTGACGTCATAGCCGACCCGGAGGGATTTATAAAGCTCTCTTCCGAGAAATCGGGCAACCCCATCGAGGTCATCAAGGCTCAAAACGTGGCCGATCAGAAGATCCTTCGCCCCGCATCGCTTTCTGACGACATGCTCGACGCCATGAAGAACGTCCAGCAGTTTGAGCTCGATAACAAGATCATCCAAAGCGAGGTCGATATCGAGGCATGGACGGATTCGAGTGCCCTGAAGCAGGCGATTGAGGAACTTGGATCGGACGGCAAAGGCACGGACGGCGCCACGCTCGCGACGAGCGCGATCGCCGCGAGCGTGGCAAGCCCTGAGGACCGCGCGGCCCGCAAACAGGCCGAGATTATCCAAGGGCTGATCGGCGCGCTTCCGGTGGTCATAGTCGCGGCGGTCATCACGGTGGGCATCGTCATCGCTCGCCGTAACCTGCGTCGCCGCTTGGGCTCCAACGGTTCCGCCGCCGATCCGGCGCCTGCCATTCGTATTGTCGACACGCTGTTCGCGCTCATTTTGCCGCTGTGGGTGCTTGTCGCTTGGCACGTGGCTACTAGTACGGGGCTGCTCTCCACGGTGGTGCTGCCCAAGATCTCGTCGGTCGTGTCGACGCTCGTGCAGCAGCTCACGACCGGCACCTTTAAGGGCGACCTTGCCATCAGCGTGGTTCGCATCCTCGAGGGCTATGCCATCGCCGTAGTTGCCGGCATCTTCTTTGGCGTGGTCATGGGTATGAGCGCCTCGGCCCACAAATATTTCTCGCTCGCCTTTAAGGCCGTGCGCCAGATTCCGATGATGGCGTGGGTGCCGCTATTGGTGATCTGGTTTGGTATTGGCGAGGAGTCCAAGGTCGCGGTCATCTTCTTGGCGAGCTTCTTTCCCGTGCTGGTTAACACCATCGATGGCATCGAACGCTGCGACCCCAAGCTCGTGGAGGTCGGTCGCATGTATCGCCTCTCGGGTTGGCAGATGTTCCGCCAGATCTATCTGCCGAGCGCCCTGCCCTCGATCTTTGTGGGCCTCAAACTCGCCCTCGGCATTGCCTGGATGGCCGTTGTCGGCTCCGAGATGATCGCCGCGAGCTCGGGCATCGGCTTTAGGATCAACGACGCCCGTACGCTCATGGATTACTCCATCGTCTTTGCCGGCATCATCGTCATCGCCGTCGCCGGCGTTCTGATGGACATGGTGCTCGGCGTGATCGCCAAAATCGCCACGCCCTGGCAGCAGAAGAAGAACTAGGAGGGCATGATGTCTAACGAGCTTTCGATTGCAGGCCTTAACAAGGACTTTTCCATCAAGGGCGAGACGCGCCACGTGCTCGACCATATCGACCTTGATATTCGCGCCGGCGAGTTTTTGGTGATCGTGGGCCACTCCGGCTGCGGCAAGTCCACGCTGCTCAAGATTATCGCCGGGCTCGAACATCCCACGACGGGTACCGTCACGCTCGATGGCAAGCCTGTGAGCGGCCCCGGCCCCGACCGCACGATGATCTTTCAGGAGCACCGCCTGTTTCCCTGGATGAGCATCCGCGACAACGTCGAGTTTGGCCTGCGCGGTCGTTCCGATTCCGAGCGCTCCCAGATCTCGAGCCGCCTGCTCAAGACCGTCGACCTGGAAGAGTTCGCGGATGCATATCCGGCGCAGCTTTCGGGCGGCATGTCGCAGCGCGCCGCCATCGCCCGCGCCCTGGCGACCAACCCCGAGATCCTGCTGCTTGACGAGCCTTTCGGTGCGCTCGATGCCTTTACCAAGATGGAGCTGCAGGAGGAGCTACTGCGCATCCACGCCGAGCAGGGCGGCACCATGGCCATGGTGACCCACGATATCGAGGAGGCCGTGTACCTGGCCGACCGTATCGTGGTTATGTCGAGCCGACCCGGCAAGATCGAGGAGATCGTCGAGGTACAGCTGGGCCGCCCACGCGATCGCGGCAGCGCCGACTTTGCCTGGTACAAGAAGCGCGTGTACGACCATTTCATCAAGTCGAAACAAAAGGGACCCGAATACGTTATTTAACCTATACGGTTGGTAGGATTTGTAGCAGAATGGTGCGCCAAGCAAATTGTTCGCACAATGAGGGAGCGATTGAGGATGACCGAACCGAGCGACGAGCGTATCGACGGCATGCGCTTTGAGACGGCGCTGCTCCATGCGCGCCGCCGCGAGCCGTTTGCCGTGGAGTCGACGACGCCGCCGATCTACCAGACGAGCGCCTATGCCTTTGACGAGGAAGAACGCCACGCTGCGGTGGCGGGCGGACGTGCGCCGGGCTATGTGTATACGCGCCTGGGCAACCCTACCGTCGCGGCGTTCGAGCGTCGCATGGCGGCGCTCGAGGGCGGTTTTGCCGCCGTTGCCACCGCCTCGGGCATGGCGGCGATCTTCAACGCCGTCTCCAACGTGCTGCGCGCGGGGGACAAGATCGTGGCAGGGGCATGTCTGTACGGCGGCACGCTCGAGCTCTTTGAGAGCCTGCGCGATTTTGGCATTGAGACCGTCTATGTTCCCGAACTTACGCCGGCGGCACTGGAGCAGGTGATCGACGAGCGCACCAAGCTTGTCTTTGCCGAGACTATTTCGAACCCTAAGCTCGAGATTCTTGACATCGCCGCTATTGCCGAGGTCGCCCACGCGCACGGCATTGGCCTGGTGGCCGACAACACCGTGGCGACGCCGTATCTGTGCCGCCCGCTCGACCTGGGTGCCGATGTGGTCGTTGAGTCCTCGAGCAAGTACATCAACGGCCACAGCAATGCCATCAGCGGCGTGGTGATCGACTCGGGCCGCGGTCCGTGGGACCCGCAGCGCTATCCGTCCATGGCCAAGTGGGCGAAGTTTCGCAACATGTCCTACACGGTCAAGCTGCGACAGGGACTGTTCCGCGATACCGGCGCGTGCCTATCGCCGCAAAACGCGTTTCTCAACTGTACGGGCATCGAAACGCTCGCTCTGCGCATGGAGCGCGCCTGCGCTAACGCTCAAGGCCTTGCCGAATGGTTCGCGTCGAGCGGCCACGATGTCGAGGTTGACTATCCGGGTCTGCCCTCGCACCCAGGTCACGACTTGGCCGCGCGTCAGTTTGGCGGCCGCGGCTTTGGCGCGCTCATGTCGATCCGCGTGGGCTCCCAGGAGCGCGCGTTCAAGGTTATCAACGGCGTCAAGTTGCCGCTGCGCGTAAGCAACATCGGCGACACCAAGACACTTATCACACATCCCGCGACAACTGTTTTCGCCGACAATTCGCCGCAGGAGCAACAGGCGGCAGGCGTGTGGCCCGATACGATTCGCCTATCGATCGGGATCGAGGACCTCGCCGACCTTGTCGAGGATTTTGAGCAGTCGCTCACCGCCGCCGATCAAGCATAGAAGGGGAACTGGTATGGCAAAGATCAACAATGCCGCACTCAAAAAGGGCGGTTTTATGGCCCAGAAGCAGAAGGGGTACTACAGCCTTCGCCTGCGCGTGGTGGCCGGACACTTGACGGCCGAGCAGCTTATCGCTGTGGCCGAGGTGGCCGAGAAGTACGGTCACGGCTACATCCACAATACGAGCCGCCAGTCCATCGAAATCCCCTGGATCAACGTGGAGGACGCCGAGGAGGTCAAGGCCGTGCTCGCCAAGGGCGGCGTGGAGCCGGGCTGCTGCGGCGCGCGCGTGCGCACCGTGACGGGCTGCCAGGGCTGTGTGTCGTGTCCCTCGGGCAATATCGACAGCTTTGCCGTCGCCAACGAGCTCGACGATCGCTACTTTGGCCGCGACCTGCCCGGTAAGTTCAAATTCGGCGTGACCGGCTGTCAGAACAACTGCCTGAAGGCCGAGGAGAATGACATGGGTATCAAGGGCGGCCGCAAGGTTACCTGGGTGCCCGACGCGTGCATTCACTGCGGCATCTGCTCCAAGGTGTGCTCGTTTGGCGCCATCAGTGACGATGCCGAGACGCTCACGGTGGACTACGACAAGTGCGCGAGCTGCGGCAAGTGCTCGCAGAAGTGTCCGGTCGATGCTTGGGAAACCCAGCCGGTCTACAACGTGTGCTTTGGCGGCCTGTTTGGCAACCACATCACCAAGGCCAAGTCGTTTTTGCCGCCCATCGAGAGCGATGAGCAGCTCATCGCCGTGGCAGACGCCGCGATTCAGTGGTTCGACGACCACGCCAAGGCCGGCGACCGCTTTAAGTTCACACTCGATCGCGAGGGCTGGGAGGGCATGGTCGAGGCCGTGACCGCTGCCTACAACGAGCATGCGCCCAAGCCGGGTGAGCCCATCAAGCCGCTGGTCGGCACCGATAAGTAAATTGATGCGGACGGGACAAGCCTGCGCCGCTTAAGGAAGGAGGCCTCCATGGCCCAGGAAGAGATTGCATTTGACGACGAGGTCGATATCACCGACGCCGTCTGCCCCATGACGTTTGTGCGCGCAAAGGCCGCCATCGAGGAGCTCGAGATCGGCCAGGTGCTCAAAGTGCACCTCAACGAGGGCGAGCCCATGCAAAACGTGCCGCGCTCGCTTAAGGATGACGGCCAGCAGGTGCTTCGCCTTGCGCCGTCGGACGAGGGAACGTTTGACCTGTACGTTAAGAAACTCGTGGACGAGTAAGGAGACTGACGATGGCAGATAGGATCGATGCCGCTTCGTTTGAGGAGCGCGTTCTCAAGGCGGATAAGCCGGTGCTTGTGGACTTTTATTCGGATACCTGCATCCCGTGCAAGCGCCTGAACCCGCAGCTTGCCAAGCTGGAGGAGGCCCGCGCTGGCGAGCTCGACGTGGTGAAGGTCAACATCAACTTTGACACGCAGGTAGCCGTTGACAACGGCGTTATGGCGGCACCCACGCTCGTGCTGTTCCAGGGCGGCAAGGAGGCCGGCCGCACGGTGGGTTTCAAGGCGCTCGCGGAGCTTGAGGAGTTTATCGACGGGGCGCTCGTTTAAGTGCTTGTTTGGATGGGCCCGCAGGGGTTCGGATACGTAATTACTTGGTAGGAAGGATGCCAATCATGAAGATCAATGTCGGCGGTAAGCAGAAAGAGTACGACGAGGGCCTGACCGTGACGCAGCTCGTGGCGGCCGAGAACGTCGAGACGCCCGAGTACGTGACCGTGTCGGTCAACGATGAGTTCGTGGATCACAAGGACTTCGACAGCCGCGTGCTCAACGATGGCGACACGGTTGAATTCCTCTACTTCATGGGCGGTGGCTGTTAAAAACGTCCCAGGCACCGCATCTTGCCGCTCAAGCCGTCGCTTGCGTACATATAGTACGCGGCGCTCCTCTTTCGCGGCAACCTGCGGCACCTGGAACGTTTTTAATACCGAAACGTTTTAGCCGATCCCCGTTTCTATTTGCGTAAAGGGAGCTATCGCATGGCTTTTTCGAATGAACAGCTTGAGCGCTATTCGCGCCACATTATCTTGAAGGAGGTTGGCGTTAAGGGGCAAAAGAAGCTTCTGAATGCCAAGGTCCTCATCATTGGCGCCGGTGGCCTGGGTGCGCCGGCGGCCCTGTACCTGGCTGCTGCCGGTGTGGGTACGATCGGTATTGTCGATGCCGACGAGGTCGATCTTTCCAACCTGCAGCGTCAGGTGATCCATGCCACGTCCAACATCGGCGAGCCCAAGGTGGAAAGCGCCAAGGAGACGATGGAGGACATCAATCCCGACGTCACGGTCAACACCTACCAGGAGTTTGTCGACTCCACCAACATCGCCGACTTGATCGCCGACTACAACTTTGTGATCGACGGCGTGGACAACTTCCCCACGAAGTTCCTCATCAACGACGCCTGCGTCATGGCCAAGAAGCCCTTTGTGCACGCGGGCATCATCCGCTTTAAGGGCCAGCTCATGACCTATGTGCCGGGCGAGGGCCCATGCTATCGCTGCGTCTTTAAGACCATGCCGCCCAAGGACGCCGTGCCCACGTGCAAGCAGGCGGGCGTCATCGGCGCCATGGCGGGCGTCATCGGCTGCCTGGAGGCGCTCGAGGCCATTAAGTGCATCTTGGGGATCGGCAACCTGCTGACCGGCAAGCTGCTCACCTACGATGCGCTGGCGGGCGATTTCCATACCATCAAGCTGCCGCCGGCAGACCCCAATTGCGCCATCTGCGGCGAGCATCCGACCATTACCGAGCTGATCGACTACGAGCAGCCCGAGTGCGCCGATGCCGTGCACGGTGCGAGCCTTAAGGCGGGGGAGTAGCGATGCCGCGCGTGGAGAAGCTGCTGATTGCGGCCGCGGATTACGACCGTATCGTGGCACATGCCAAGGAAGGCCTGCCCAACGAGGCGTGTGGCCTCATCGCCGGCACCGTGAGCGGTGAGGGCGAAGCGGCGGTGGGTACCGTCGAGCATGTGTACCTGCTCACCAACATCGATGAGAGCAACGAGCATTTTTCGATGGATCCGCGCGAGCAGCTCGCGGCCGTTAAGGACGCGCGCGCCCATGGCTGGGAGATGCTCGGCAACTGGCACTCGCATCCCGAGAGCCCATCGCGTCCCTCCGAGGAGGACAAGCGTCTGGCGTTTGACTCGACGGCGGCGTATCTGATTCTGTCGCTGATGGACCCCGAGCATCTGGTGCTCAACGCCTTCCATGTTGAGCACGATAAGCAGGTCGCCCGCGTGCCGCTTGAGTTTGTTGAGGGTTAGGTGTGGACGACACTGCGATTGGAGCGCTGACTGGTGCTCGCGTGGATGCCGTAGTGTTTGCCGCCTATGGCACCACGCGTGCTCGGGCACGCGCAGTGGCGATCGAGCCCGCGTTTCGTGCGGTGGCCGATGTCATTGATGTGCCGTGCGAGCTGGCTTTTTGTGGTCCGGCGGTGTGCCGGCTTTTGGCTCGCCGCGGTGAGCCTGCGCCCGAGTTGGAACGTGTGTTAGAGTGCGTTGCCGCTGCCGGCACGCAGCGGGTGGCGGTTGTATCCGGCATGGTTGTTGACGGATGGGCCCAAGCCAACCTGCGCGAGCGCGTCGGTGCCGTGGCTGAGCGCTTGGAGCTAGAGGTCGTCGTTAGCGCTCCGCTCCTGTTCAATGCCGCGGACGTGGATTGCCTTGCCGCGGCGCTTATAGGGGAGTGGCAGCCTAAGCCTGGGGTCGTGACCCTCTTTGTAGGCCATGGCATTGGCGGGCTGGCGGGCAGCGGCTATACGCAGCCCCGTGATGCGTTTGATGCCTACGGCACGCTGGGTGCTGCTTTTGCCCGCGCCGGACGTGATGATTTGGCGGTGGCATGCCTGTCGGATGGTCCGGATGCCGCCCTGCAGGTTGTTCGCGGGCTTGCCGAACCGGGTGCAACGGTGCGTTTGGTGCCTCTGATGCTCGTCGCGGGGCGCCACGTGCTCAAGAACATGGGCGGCGCCGACGACTGCTCGTGGGCAAGCATCCTGAGCGCGGCGGGCTATGTCCCTCAGCTCTGCGATTGCGGCTTGGGCGAGATTACCGCCGTGCGGGAACTGTATGCGCGCCATGCACGCGCGCTGTGCGCTACGAACGAATAGAAGAGAAGAAAGAGTAGAAAGTATAACGATGAAGAAGACCCATTTGGTACGACCCATGATGGCCGGTGCTACGCTTGCGCTCGCCGCTGTTTTGAGCCTGGGCTTGAGCGCTTGCGGGGCGAGCGGCTCCTCCGCCGGCAACGGTTCTACGGCAGGTTCTACCACCCAGGCCTCGAGCCCTGCCAAATCCTCGACTGATGACGAGATTGCCAAGTCGGTGGATCTTAAGATCGCCAAGGATGGCGCGGTGAGTTTTGCCGACGACTTGGGCAACACCGTTACCGTCAAGAAGCCTAAGCATGTCGTGGCCTGTATGGGCAGCTTTGCCAACGCTTGGGAGCTCGCGGGCGGCAAGCTGGCGGCTGCGACCGACGATGCCTACGAGAACTACGGCGTCGACGCCGACAAGGTGGCATCGGTGGGCCGCTCCACGTCGCTGTCGCTGGAGTCCATCATGGCTCAGAATCCCGACTTTGTGATTGCCACGGGCCTTTCGGATGGTAAGCACTCCACGGGCGTTTCGCAATCCGACCTTAAGAGCGCTCTCGATGAGTCCGAGATTCCCTGTGCGTTCTTTAAGGTCACCACGTTTGACGACTATCTGCGCATGCTCCGCATCTTTACCGCCATCACGGGCCGCGACGACCTGTACCAGAAGAACGGCCTCGATGTTCAGGCCTCGATCGAAAAGGCCGTCAAAAAGTTCAGCGTTTGCGACAAGAAGCCGCGTGTGCTGGTGATGAGCTCGTACTCCAAGGGCGTTACCGCGCAGGATTCCACCGGTATGACGGGTGCGATGGTCAAGGAGCTCGGCGCGACCAACGTGTGCGACGAGAACCCGAGTGCGCTCACGGACTTTAGCATCGAGTCGATTGCCGCGTTCGATCCGGATTATATTTTTGTGCTGTCCGTCGGAGCCGATACGGAGGCCGCCGAGCGCAACTTTACGCAGTCCGTCGAGTCCAATCCTGCCTGGAGCGAGCTATCGGCCGTTAAGGCGGGCAACTACAAGGTGCTCGACAGCGCGCATTTTATGTCGAAGCCCAATGCCAAATGGGATGAGTCCTATACGATTCTGGGTAAGGCGCTTGCCAAGATGAACTAGGGGGTTTGCATGCGTAAGACGAGTTCGAACGGGGCGGGGAGTGCGCTGTCGCACGCGCACCGCCGCGCCGCCCGCTTGTTCGCCGGTTCTGTCGCGGCGCTGATTGTCGTTGCCGTCGTCTCGTTTTGCATGGGTTCCAGCTCCGTTTCGCTCGGCGATATTGCCGCGTTTGTGACGGGTGCCCCCGTGGACGCGACCGTCGCCAATATCATCGTGAATATTCGCATGCCCCGCGTCGTTGCCGGCCTTGTTGCCGGCGCGGCGCTTTCTGTTGCCGGCGCGCTCATTCAGGCGGTGCTCGACAACCCGTTGGCGAGCCCCAGTGTGATCGGCATCAACTCGGGCGCGGGCCTAGCGGTACTTGCCGTCTCGGCCTGTCCGCTGTTCTATAACGATCCGCCGCGCGAGTTGCTGCCGCTTGTCGCCTTTGTGGGCGCGCTTGTCGCTGCGGGGCTGGTATTTGCCATCTCGGCGCGCGCTGGCGTGTCGCGCCTGACGGTGGTGCTTTCGGGCGTTGCGATCAACGCCGTGACGGGTGCCGGTATGAATACCGTGCTGCTGGTGGCGCCGAACGTGTACGTGGGATCGTCGGCATATTTGGTTGGCGGCTTTTCGGGTGTGCTTATGCGCAACCTGATGCTGCCGGCGTTGCTGGCCGCGTGCGGCATGGTGGTGGCGTTTTGCCTGGCAAACCGCTTAAACGTGCTGTCGCTCGGTCGCGAGGCGGCGCATGGCTTAGGGATGCGCACGGTGGCGGTGCGCTTGGCGGCACTGGCGGTGGCAGCGCTGCTCGCGGGCTGCGCGGTGAGTTTTGGCGGCCTGATCGGTTTTGTGGGCCTGATGGTGCCCCATGCGGTACGCCGCCTTGCGGGCCACGACAATCGGGTGGTCATTCCGCTGTGTGCGATGTGTGGCGCAGCGTTTACCGTGCTGTGCGATACCGTCGCGCGCACGGTCTTTGCGCCCTACGAGTTGCCGGTGGGCATTTTGCTGTCGCTGGTGGGCGGACCGTTCTTTATCTACCTGATCATGGCACGAAAGGGGTTCCGCGATGAGTGAGCGTGAGGTGCGGGGCGTGGGCGCTGCGGGTGCAGCTTGCGCGGGCGCGGCCGTTGAGCTGCACGATGTTCGCTTTACCTATGGCGAGCACGTGGTGCTGGACGGCTTGTCGCTCGCGCTACCCACGGGTTGCCTGACGGGCATTGTCGGCCCCAACGGCTGCGGCAAGTCGACTCTCTTGCGCGTGATCGATGGCGTGCTGGAGACGGCGACAGGCGAGGTGCTCGTTGAGGGCGATGCTCTCGGCAGCCTGTCTGCTCGTGAACGTGCCGAGCGCATCGCGCTGCTGCCCCAGATTCACCGCACGCCGTCCATGACGGTGGAGGCGCTTGTGTCGTGCGGGCGTTATGCCCATATGGGGCTGTTTGGCGGGCTGACCGAGCAGGACCGTCAGATTGTTGCCGAGTCTATGCACGTTGCCGGTGTTGAGCATCTGGCGCACAAGGCGGCCCGCGCGCTTTCGGGCGGCGAGCGGCAGCGGGCGTTTGTCGCGATGGTGCTCGCCCAGCGGGCACGGACGGTGCTGCTCGATGAACCCACGACCTATTTGGATCCCCGCGCGGCGCTCGACGTGATGCGCCTGGCTCGTGGGCTGGTCCATGAGCAGGGGATGACCGGTGCGGCGGTCATCCACGACTTGCCGCTCGCCCTGCGCTTCTGCGACCGTATCGCCGTCATGGACAGCGGCCGCATCGTTGCCGTGGGTACACCTGCCGAGATTCTCGACCAGGGCGTACTCGAACAAGTCTTCGGCGTAACGATTGCTCGGATGGAGCTCAACGGCGAGATCGTCTACAGCTGCTGCTGACCGTTCTGTCTGTAACCTCAGCCGGGGAATTGTCTCGATCTGTAACATCTAACGACTCAAAACGGGTCTTCCCGTTACAGATTGAGACAAACCAAAACCATCATTCTCAAAATCTCAATCTGTAACATCTAGCAGTGAAAATGGGGCCTACGTGTTACAGATTGAGACAAACGGAGCTGTCCCTCGGAATGATCTCGATCTGTAACATCTAGACATCAAAAGCGGGTCTAGATGTTACAGATCGAGACGTTTGCCTGGGTGGGCTCCCCGTTCTATTACATCCCCGTCAGTAATACGGCGTCGAGCGCCGTTACGACGACACCGATCCCTACGAGCAACGCGTTGAGTGGGCGCGAGTTGGCGTATTTGCCCATGACGCGGCGTGAGCTGGTGAGTCGTATGAGCACAAAGACCGTAATCGGCAACTGAAGCGACAGCAGCGCCTGACTCCAAATGAGACCCTCAAAAGGATTTGGGACGACCAGACACGCCGCCACTGCGCCGGCGAAACAGGCCGCCACCCCGATCGAGGAATGTCGGTCGTGGATGTCGTATTCCTCGTCGAACATGCCCGCGGTGATGGTGCCCGCCGCCATGCCCGCCGTCACACTACTCGATATGCCCGCAAACAGCAGTGCCACCGCAAAGATGGTCGAGCTTGCCGGGCCCAGAATGGGGAAGAGTGTGTCTGCTGCGACGGCGAGGTCGTCTACGACAATGCCGTGCGCAAAGAAGGTCGTTGCGGCCAGGATGACCATGGCCGAGTTGATCGCCCAGCCCACGCCCATCGAAAAGAGCGTGTCGAAGAGCTCGTAGCGCAGACGTTCTTCGATAACTTGCTCGCCTTGGCCTTCGAAGTGCATGGATTGGATGACCTCGGAGTGTAGAAAGAGGTTGTGGGGCATAACGACCGCACCCAGGACACTCACGATAATCGCGGCAGAGCCAGTGGGCATACTGGGCGTGATCCAGCTTGCGGCGGCTTGCGGCCAGTCGACCTTGACTAGTGCAAGCTCGGCCAAAAACGAGAGTCCTACCACGCCTACGAAGGCGATGATCCAGCGTTCGGCGCGCTTGTAGGAGTTCGTCATGAGCATCGCCATCGATACTGCCGCCACGATGACGCAGCCCGCACGCACGGGCAGCCCAAAGAGCATTTGAAGGGCAATCGCGCCACCCAGGACCTCGGCCATGGCGGTGGCGATGGTCGCGAGATAGGCGCTGCCGAGCACCGCGCGTCCCACGATGCGGGGGAAGTAGCGTGTCGTGGCCTCGGCAAGACAGGTGCCCGTGGCGATACCCAGGTGTGCCGCGTTGTGCTGCAGCACAATGAGCATAATCGTGGACAGCGTGACGATCCACAGCAGCGCGTAGCCAAACTGCGAGCCGGCGGCCATGTTGGAGGCCCAGTTGCCCGGGTCGATAAAGCCGACGGTCACGAGCAGCCCGGGGCCGATGTGCCGTGCGATGCCCAGACCTCCGTGGCCTCCGGTGCGGTGCGAGCCAAAGTGTTGTTTGAGATGGTTGAGCATGGTGCGATCCTGTGTATGGGCAGCGTGGCGTCGCATCTGGGTAGTGCGGCGCCACGCGTCGGATTTGGGTTGGGGCTACTTGCGCGCTTTGCCCTGATTGGCCACGGCGTCGATCTTGGCGGCGATGGTCGCCGGGTCGCCGATGTAGCGCTTGTCGAGGACGTTGAAATCGGTGTCGAAGGTGTAGACGAGTGGCACGCCGGTGGGGATGTTGACCTTGAGGATCTCCTCGGGCGTGAGGTGCTCGAACTTCATGACGAGCGAGCGCAGGGAGTTGCCGTGTGCGGCGATCAACACTCGTTTGCCGGCGAGCATTTGGGGTCGAATCTCGTCCTCAAAATAGGGCCAGGCGCGGGCGATCGTATCCTTGAGGCACTCGGTATAGGGCAGCTGGTCGGGCGCGACATCGCGGTATTGTTCCTGGGTGTGGGGGTCGCGCTCGTCGTCCGGCTCGAGTGCCGGCGGGCAGACATCGAAGGAGCGGCGCCAGATGAGCACCTGCTCGTCGCCGTGCTCCGCCGCGGCATCGGCCTTGTTGAGACCCTGCAGCGCGCCGTAGTGGCGCTCGTTGAGCTTCCAGGATTTGATGACGGGCAGCCACTCGCGGTCCATTTGGCCGAGCACGATGTTGAGGGTGTGGATCGCGCGCTTGAGACGCGAAGTGTAGCAGACGTCAAAGTCGAAACCGGCTTCTTTGAGGGCTCGACCACCTGCCGCCGCCTCTTCGCGGCCCGTGTCGGTGAGCTCGACATCGGTCCAGCCGGTGAACAGGTTGAGCTTGTTCCACTCGGATTCTCCGTGACGGATAAGGACAAGTTGCATTGTCTGTTGGTCTGTCTGGTGTGCCATAGGGGCCTCCTTGATCTGGCACGGTGCGCGTGCCGTTTGCTTGACGCCGCAAAGGATACCCGTTTTAGGCAAAAAAGTTAACCAAGACTAACAAAATTGTTGTATTTGAATAGGATGGTGAAAGGGGGCTGCCGAAATGTCTCGATCTGTAACAACTAAGGATGGAAATTGGGCCTAGGTGTTACAGATCGAGACAGGAAGAAATGGTCCTATGGAAAATCTCGATCTGTAACAGCTGACCGCCAAAACCGGCCCTTCGTGTTACTGATCGAGACAAACCAAAACCGTCCTGCAGATAATCTCAATCTGTAACATCTAGGCGCCAAAATCGGCTCCTCCTGTTACAGATTGAGATGTTTGAAACGGTGGACTTACAGGCCGAACTTGGGGGCCTTGTTGTCGCCCTTGAGGTCGGCGGTGTCGAGCCTCATCATGCAAAAGTCGGCATGGCCCTCGTCGGATTCCTCGTCCTCGGCATTCATGCCGGTCAGGGCGGTCTGGTAGGGATCGATGCCGTCGACCACGGTCACGTTGAGCTTCTCACTCGAGGCGCCCGGCACACGGAAGGTGGCGTTGTCGATGAGCTCGATTGACACCTCGGGTGCGTGCTCTACCTGCGGCACCCACTCGTAGGGCGCGCGATAGGCGCGGTAGACCATGTTGGAGCTAAAGCCGGGCGCCGGCGCCTTAAAGTAGGGGCTCAGGTATTCCCAGACAATCTCGTGATCGGGCGTGACCTCGATCAGATGACCGTCGGAGCCCTCGGTGATGAGCGTGTTGCCGTTGGGCAGGCGCTGGGCTGAGCTGATGAACGGCGAGTAGAAACGGCTGCCGTCGGCAAAGGGGAGCCAGCCGGCCTCGAGCGGGGTGTGCTGCCACGTGATCTCGAGCGTGATGGGGTTGAACTGCAGGATGCGAGAATAATCGCGATGGACGGCGTTGGTCCCATCGGGCGCGATGGCGTTGGGCGCGTCGTATCCCGCGGCACCGCCGTTATCGAAGACCAACAGATCGCCCTCGCCGGGAAGGCCCTTGGGAATCATGTGGAAGTGATGCTGGCCGATAATCCAGCCGATCTTTTTCTCGGCATCGCTGCCGTCAAAGCGCGGACCGAGCTTCCAGACGATCTTGCCCGTCTTTTTGGAGATGATGGCCAGGATATTGGCGTTGCGGCAGTCGAAGACGAGGTTCTCGGGGGCAAAGCGCTCGTCACCGCGGTCGTACCACTTATTGGGGCCGAGCTCCGAGACGCAGTTGATGTGCAGCCAGTCGCCGCCGGCCTCGCCGCGCATGGAGGGGTTGTTGTAGAGCGATTTTTTGGCGGCCTCGTCAAAGCCGAACTCCTCAAAGTGGTCGGCCGCGCGCCACTCCCAGACGACCTCGCCGTCCCAGGTGACCTCGATGACCTTGTCGTCGATCAGGAGCTTGTCGCTGATTTCGGGGTGATAGCTGTTCTCGTGCGTGAGGATGATGGTGTTGCCGCCGTCCGTGCGTGGCTCCAGACTGGGGGCATAGTAGCCCACGGGTGACCCTTCGCGCTGGTAGTCGTGGTGCTGGCGCGCCTGCCAGGCGGGATCCTTGCCCTCGTCGGCGACAAGCTCGGTGTGGTCCCATTTCCAGACGATGTTGCCATCCCAATCGACCTGCAGCAGATCGAGCTGATCCTGGTAGGCCGCCGCGCCGCCGCGCGCGCCCGAGGTGCCAAAGACCTGGCCGCCCGGCAGCAGTTTGTTGGGAAAACCGCCCAAGCCCGCCCAGCGGTTGACTTCGCGACCGTTCATGTCGATGAGCAGCGCGCCGCCCGGGGTGGGGAGGATGGTGTAGCCGTTGTAGGCACGCTCTTTGTCGTAGATGAGGGTGCCGGTGGGATGGATGCTCGGGTAGCCCATGAGTGACTCCTGTCTGTAAGGTTCGGTTCCCGTTAGTCTACAACCTACTAAACACATATGAATATATGGAATTGAGGCACTTGGGTATCGCTTTTTCAGAATGATTCGAAGGCTTGGTGCCTGTGGGCCGGCTGCTCCTGTGCCAAAACGTGTACGTCAGCCTCCAAAGATGTCATATTTCGACATGTTTGGGGGCTGACGTACACGTTTGATAGCAAGACGTTGGTGGCCGGCGCGCGTTACGCGATTGTTTCGAAACGGGCGGGAAACACAACGGGCCGGCGATGCTCCTAGTATGCCTATTCAACTGACTGTCTAAATATCTAGGGGAGGATCGCGATGCAGGCAGATTCCGCTCAGCAGCAGGGCCTTTATCGCCCCGAATTCGACCACGATGCATGTGGCATCGGCGCGCTTGCCGATATCAACGGCGAGCGCCATCACCAGATCCTGGACGACGCACTGTCCATTCTGGTTAACTTGGAGCACCGCGGTGGTACGGGACTCGAGAAGAACACCGGCGACGGCGCTGGCATCCTGTTCCAGGTTCCGCATCACTTTTTCCGTAAAGAGGCCCAAAAGTGCGGCCAGATTCTGCCGGCAGAGGGCGACTATGGCGTGGCCATGCTGTTCTTTCCGCAGGACGACAAGGGCGTAGAGGATGCCCGCCGCGTGTTTGAGGAGGGCTGCGCCGAGGCTGGCGTGCCGCTGCTCTTTTGGCGCGAGGTGCCGGTCGACCCGCACGACCTGGGCGAGACAGCCCGCGCCTGTATGCCCACTATCCTGCAGGCCTTCCTGGGCCGTCCGGACGACACGCCCGCCGGCGATGCCTTCGAGCGTCGCCTGTACGTGTGCCGCCGCACCATCGAGAAGAAGGCCGACGCCGAGTTTGCCCTGCGCGACAAGATCTTCTACGTGTGCTCCATGAGCTCGCGCACCATCGTGTACAAGGGCATGCTGGTCGCCACGCAGATGCGCCGCTTCTTCATCGATCTCAACGACGCCGCCGTCAAGACGGCCGTGGCGCTCGTCCACTCGCGCTACTCCACCAACACCACGCCCAGCTGGGAGCGCGCGCACCCCAACCGCTTTATCATCCACAACGGCGAGATCAACACCCTCAAGGGCAACGTCAACTGGATTCGCGCCCGCGAACCCAACCTGTACAGCCCCGTGTTGCAGCACGATCTTGAGCGTGTGATGCCCATCATCAACCGCGAGGGTTCCGACTCCGCGATTCTGGACAACGTGCTTGAGTTCCTGGTCATGAACGGTCGCCCGCTTACGCGTGCCGCGTCCATGTTGCTGCCCGAGCCGTGGGACCACAACGACAGCCTGAGTGAGGAACGCCGCGCCTACGACGCTTACCAGTCCATGCTCATGGAGCCGTGGGACGGTCCTGCTGCTATCGCCTTTACCGACGGTCGCACCCTGGGCGCCGCCCTCGACCGTAACGGCCTGCGCCCGGCTCGCTACTACGTGACGCGCGACGGCCGCTTTATGCTGGCGAGCGAGGTGGGCACCATCGAGGTGCGCCCCGAGAACATCCTGACGAGCGGCTGCCTGGGACCGGGTCAGATGCTCGAGGTCGACTTTGCCCGCGGCCGCG
The DNA here is from genome assembly GCA_965141245.1 of uncultured Collinsella sp. Classification (GTDB taxonomy): domain Bacteria; phylum Actinomycetota; class Coriobacteriia; order Coriobacteriales; family Coriobacteriaceae; genus Collinsella. The sequence continues at coordinate 100,198 of CBCSLZ010000001.1, read as the reverse complement.
TGATCTACAACGACGAGCTGCGCGCCCGTTACGCCAAGGAAAAGCCCTATCGCGACTGGATTGCCGAGGAGACGCTGACCGTTGACGCGCTTGATGAGCCCGTCGCGCCCGCGCTCGCCGAGGATGCCGAGGTGCCCGCCGCCGTGCGCATGGCAAAGCTCGGCTATCACTGGGATGACGTTGACGAGGTCGTGCGTCCCATGGCCCAGCAAGGCAAGGCGCCGCTCGCCTCGATGGGCATCGATGCGCCGCTGGCCTGCCTGTCCAAGAAGACGCGCTCGTTCTTCGATTACTTCTATCAGCTGTTCGCCCAGGTCACGAATCCGCCGATCGATGCCCTGCGCGAGCACATGGTGACTTCGACCACGCTCTACCTGGGCAACCACGGCAACCTGCTCGAGGATTCCCGCACGGCCTGCCAGCTGGTGCGCTTGGAGCGTCCGCTGCTGAGCGAGGAGGAGTTTGACCGCATCTGCGCCATCGACCGCGTGGGCTTTAAGACTCGCCGCTTCCGTGTCGTCTACCGCCGCGACGTCAGCGAGGGCGCACTGCAGGCTGCGCTCAAGCAGCTTGCCGAGGACGTTGAGGCTGCGGTCCGCGACGGCGTGAACATCGTGGTGTTGAGCGATCGTGCCGCTGCGGGCGAGGTGCCCGTGCCGTCGCTGCTCGCTGTGGGCTGCGTGCACAACCACCTGATCCGCGCCGGCGTGCGTACCTTTGCCGACATCGTGGTGGAGTGCGGCGACGCTGTGTCCCCGCACGACTTTGCGGCACTGGTGGGCTACTCCGCGAGCGGCATCTATCCGTACAACGCGCATGCGTGCATCCGCGATCTGGCGGCACGCGGCGATTTGGATGTGACGGCCGAGCAGGGCATCGCCAACTACAATAAGGCCGCGACAGCGGGCATCGTCTCCATCATGTCCAAGATGGGCATCTCCACGGTGCAGAGCTACCATTCGGCGCAGATCTTTGAGGCCGTGGGCTTTACGCCGGAGTTCGTCAACGCGTACTTCGCCGGCACGGTGAGCCGTGTGGGCGGTATGAGTGTCGAGGACGTCGAGCGCGAGCAAAACGAGCGCTACGACGCCGCGCTCGCTATCCTTAAGAGCCCGGCTCCCGATCAACTGCCCACACTGGGCCTGACCAAGTGGCGCCCGCTCGGCGGCGAGGATCACCTCATCGATCCGCAGACTGTCTACTTGTTGCAGACCGCCTGCCGCAAGGATAGCTACGATACCTTTAAGGAGTACAGCGCCCGCCTGCACCGCACCGGCCGTGCCGTGCGCCTGCGCGACTTGCTCGACTTTGATGCCAGCGGCCGTACTCCGGTGGCACTCGACGAGGTGGAGCCCGCGCTTAACATCGTCCGCCGCTTTAACACCGGCGCCATGTCGTATGGCTCTATTAGCAAAGAGGCACACGAGTGCATGGCCATCGCCATGAACCGCCTGCACGGTCGTTCCAACTCGGGCGAGGGCGGTGAGGATCCGCGTCGCGAGACCCCGCTGGCCAACGGCGACTCCAAGAACTCCGCCATCAAGCAGGTGGCAAGTGCGCGCTTTGGCGTGACGAGCCGCTATCTTTGCAGTGCCTTTGAGATCCAGATTAAGATGGCGCAGGGCGCCAAGCCCGGCGAGGGCGGCCACCTGCCCGGCAAGAAGGTCTACCCCTGGATCGCCGAGGTCCGTCAGTCCACGCCCGGCATCGGCCTGATCTCGCCTCCGCCGCATCACGACATCTACTCCATCGAGGACCTGGCAGAGCTGATCTTCGATCTTAAGAACGCCAACCCCGGCGCACGCGTGTCGGTCAAGCTGGTCAGCGAGGCCGGCGTCGGCACCATCGCCACCGGTGTGGCCAAGGGTGCTGCCGACAAGATCTTGATCAGCGGCCACAATGGCGGCTCGGGTGCCGCTGCGCGCGACTCTATCTGGCATGCGGGTCTGCCGCTGGAGCTTGGCCTTGCCGAGGCCCAGCAGACGCTGCTGCAAAACGGCCTGCGCTCGCGCGTGGTGCTCGAGGCCGACGGCAAGCTCATGGACGGCACCGATGTCGCCGTCGCCTGCCTGCTGGGTGCCGAGGAGTTTGGCTTTGCGACCATGCCGCTCATCTCCATGGGCTGCCTCATGCAGCGCGACTGCCAGCAGGATACCTGCCCGGCCGGCATCGCTACGCAAAACTGCCGCCTGCGTCGCGGCTTCCGCGGCAAGCCCGAGCACGTTGAGCACTTTATGCTCTTTGTTGCCGAGCAGCTGCGCGAGGTCATGGCGAGCCTGGGCTTCCGCACCGTCGACGAGATGGTCGGCCATCCCGAGTGCTTGCGTCAGATCGAGGTCCCGGGCAACCGCAAGGCAAATCTGCTCGATCTGTCGCCCGTGCTGGTGAGAGCGACCTGCGAGTTCGGTGCCCATATTCCGGGTGCCGACGGTCGCCACTTCCTGCCGCAGATGGCCGCGGACAGCGAGCTCGACAAGACGCTCGACTCCACGTTGTTCGTGCCCTATACGGCCGATGCCCGTGCGCACCTGCGTCCGATTCGCTTCCGCGCCGATATCGCCAACGTCAACCGCTGCGTGGGCACTATTCTGGGCAACGCGGTGACCAAGGCGCATCCCGAGGGCCTGCCCGCCGGTTCCATCACCATCGATTGCGATGGTTCGGCCGGTCAGAGCTTTGGCGCTTTCCTGCCGCGCGGCATTACGCTCAACGTGTGCGGCGACGCCAACGACTACTTTGGCAAGGGCCTTTCGGGCGGCGAGGTGTCGGTGCGTCCCAACCCGCATGCGACCTACAAGTTCGACGAGAACATCATCGTGGGCAACGTTGCGTTCTTTGGTGCCACGAGCGGCCGCGGCTTCATTAACGGCCTGGCCGGCCAGCGCTTTGGCGTGCGCAACTCCGGCGCTACCGTGGTGGTCGAGGGCTGCGGCAACCATGGCTGCGAGTACATGACGGGCGGTCTGGCGCTCATCCTGGGCGAGGTCGGGCAGAACTTCGCCGCCGGCATGACGGGTGGCGTGGCCTATGTCTTTGACCAATATGGCACGCTCGATGCCCGTGTGAATCACGAGAGCGTTGAGCTCAAGGCCCCGACGGCCGGCGAGTTGGCGCAGATCCGTGCGCTCATCCAGGAACACGTGGATGCGACGCAGAGCCCGCGCGGCATTAAGCTGCTCTACAGCTTTGAGACGATGAGCAAGCACTTTGTGAAGGTCATTCCGACCGAGTACGAGCGCGTGCTGGCGATTGTCGCTGCGGGTGAGGCTGCTGGCAAGACGCATGCACAGGCTGAGGAGCTGGCGTTTGACATTGTGACCGGTCGCGCGAGTGCCGCGGATGTTGCTCGCTTCGATGTCGCGGGCGGTGCTGCGGGCGCTGCGCCCGTGGCTGCCAGCTCTGTTGCTTCGACCAAGAAGGAGGCGTAAGTGCCATGGGTAAGCCTGGTGCTTTTCTTGATATCGATCGCGTGACCCATGAGCTGCGCCCCGTGGAGGAGCGCAGCCGCGATTTCGATCCGCTGTACGTGGAGCTCGACGACGACGCGCGCCGTGCCCAGGCGAGTCGCTGCATGATGTGCGGTGTGGCGTTTTGTCAGATGGGCGCGAGCTTTGGCAAGGCACGTCCGAGCGGCTGTCCGCTGCACAACCTGATTCCCGAGTGGAACGAGCTGGTGTACCGCGGCCGTTGGGACGAGGCTGCCGAGCGCCTGTCACTCACCTCGCCTATGCCCGAGTTCACGAGTCGCGTGTGCCCGGCGCTGTGCGAGGCCGCATGCAACCTGGGCTCGGTCGATGGCCAGCCCACGACGATCCATGACAACGAGCGCGCGATTAGCGACCATGAGTGGGCCAACGGCGGTCCGCACCGCTTTGAGCCGGCAGGGGAGGGCGCACCCACGGTTGCCGTGGTGGGCTCCGGTCCCGCTGGTCTGGTGGCTGCATGGGAGCTCGCTCGTCGAGGTGCCCGCGTGACGGTGTTTGAGCGCGATGACCGTCCGGGCGGCTTGCTCATGTACGGCATTCCCAACATGAAGCTCGAGAAGTCCGTGGTCGAGCGTCGCGTGGCGCTCATGCGCGAGCTGGGCATTGTGTTTGAGCTGGGTGCCGATGTGAACGATCCCAAGGTTGCCGCCAAGCTCGATGACTTTGACGCCGTCGTGGTGGCTGCCGGCGCTCGTGCGCCCCGCGGTCTTTCGGCTGCGAACGTGGATGCTCCGGGCGTGGTGTACGCGGTGGACTACCTGACGGCTTCGACTGTCTCGGTGCTCGATGGCGGCGAGCCCGCGGTGAACGCGCGCGGCCTGGACGTTGTGGTCATTGGCGGTGGCGACACTGGAAACGACTGCGTGGGTACCGCCGTGCGCCAGGGTGCGCGCAGCGTGCGCCAGTTTGAGTTCTTGCCGGCTGCGCTCGATAAGCGCGCGGCGAGCAACCCCTGGCCGCAGTGGCCCAACGTTAAGAAGACCGACTACGGCCAGCAGGAGGCTATCGCTGCGATGGGTGGCGAGATGCGTGCTTGGGGCGTAGATACGCTCGAGGTACTGCTGGACAAGAAGAGTGCGGCTGCGGGTCTGCGCGTGGTCGATTTGGACTGGTCGGCCGGCAAGCCCGAGCGCATCGCGGGCTCCGAGCACGAGGTGCCGGCCCAGCTGGTGCTCATCGCCTGCGGTTTTACGGGCCCGGAGCACGGTGTGTTCGATGCAGTGAGCGTGCCTGTTGCCACCGCTGGTCGTCCGCTGCCGGTGATGGCTGCCGAGGGCTCGCACCTCGCGGCTCGCACGGAGGGTGTCGCCGCGGATGCCGCGCCGGTGTATGTGGCGGGTGATGCCCGCAACGGCAGCTCGCTCGTGGTAAACGCCATGGCCGATGCCCTGGCCTGCGCAGCCGAAGTCGCCGATGCGCTGGAGCTGTAAAGTAGTCATTTAAGAACGTCCCCAATGACTAGTCATTTTTTTTTGTCTAGTCGTTGGGGACACTCTTTGCGAGCGATTTGCTCGTTTGTCGACGTACGGGTGTTCATTTGTCGACTTCTTGGGCTGTGGTCACCTGTTGTTTCTGTGGTGGCTGTGGGTATCTGGCTCAAAAGGGCGGGTTGGCCGTCTATGTTTACCTGCGGTTTTGTTGCGGTGCGCATTTTCGGTCAAGCTTTTCGTCAAGTGTTTGGTCAGCATCTGGTTTGCAGCCGGAGGCCTATTTTGTCCGTGCTGACAGTGGCTGCCCACCCTCCTCGTAAGCTCAAATTGAGGTTCATCAGTTTGAGGAGGATGCCGTGACTGACCACGTTTTAGACCGAGCACAGCTGGCTGAAGCCGTCGGCAACGATATTGCCGACATGGCCCATTTTTGGATGCTGCGGAAGTTTCAGTTTTTGGAGCCGGCGCGCGAACAGTTCGAGATCATTGTCGACCCGTGGCTCAGCTATTGCACCGAGCCTTCGCAAAACGAAATCATGGCCTACAACATGGCATTTACCGATTGGCTGCTCTTCGAGCGCCCCTATCGCCATGGCAAGACGCTGCTCGAGCTATATGTTGACGAGCCGCCGGCATCGCTTTCGCCTGCTTCGCTCAAGCGGCTCGAGCAGGTACGCGACACGCAGTATTTCTCGCGCTTTGGCATTTTGGACAAGGATCCTGCGAACGGCATGGTTGCGCTGAAGGATACGCGCACCGACCACCGCTTTGATGTCTACGACCCGCATATCGTGCAAAAGGAACATTGGGACGACGGCGCGATTGCGGTGCGCCTCGCCTGCGTCGACGATGTCTGGCTGGTGGTGGGACAGCTCTATCTGTATGACATCGCGCGCCTGAGTGACACGGCGGTCGATGGGCCGGGTGCGGTGCATCCGGAGGACCTGCAGGATGGCTTTGACACCTCGTGCATCAGCTTCTTTTTGCGCCTGGTCCGCGACATCATGGGCGCCCAGGGGCGGTATGTAAAGTCCCTCAACATCTACGAACAAGAATGGGAGTAGGGGATGGACTTGGCGTTGTCCTGCCTTGCCTTCTGTCTTTATGTCTCGATCTGTAACGTTTAGGGACAAAAAACCGGTCTACCTGTTACAGACCGAGACGTTTGGCACCTGGTTGGGGGAATGTCTCAATCTGTAACATCTACAGGCCCAAATTCGACCTACCTGTTACAGATTGAGACGGAAGGTTGGCGGCTGCCGAAAGATCTTGTTCTGTAACAACTAGAGGCTCAAAGATTGTCTTCCTGTTACAGATCAAGACATTTGTCAGCGGAGGTAACGGTGACGAAGGTCCATTTGTCTGACGTGGTGGTGATGGAAGCGTCTAATACCGTTCTCAAACACAAACATACGACTCGCAACACGTTGGCGCGGAACAGGATGCTCGCGCGGCTCACGGAGACGGCCAAGCAAGGTGCGCTGTTCGCAACGCATGACAATACCGAGCTCATGTGGCTGCGACGCCATGTTGGAACCGACGATATCGCGGAGCCCGAGCCGTACCTGTTCTGTTTTCAGCATGATTGGGATGCATTGACGTCGGCGGAGCGAGCGCTGAGGACTATCAAAGGGCTTGCGGAATTTCATCCCGATTGGGCGTTTTGGGGCTATGATGCGGCGCTTTTGTGGGGTTTGGAGGTGCCGAATGATCTGCTCGGGCCGCGTTACTTGGTCAAGACGGGTTGTTCGGTGGCGTTGAGTACGGGATATAGGCTGTTGCGTCCGCAGGCGGCGGGTGCGCTTGAGCGCGTCGACGGCGTGCGGGTGACGTCGTTTTGGCGCACGGTGGAGGATTGCTTGCTGCGTGCGCCGTTCTCCTACGGGTTGGCGATTGCCGATTCTGCACTGCGGGCGAAAGGCGTATCGCGTGGGGATTTGTGCGAGCGCCTCCGCGTCGATTGTGAGGGCAGGCGAGGGTATCGCAGGGCACAGGTGATTGCGTCGTATGCGGACGGGCTGTCCGAAAACGGCGGCGAGTCTCGGTTCCGAGCGTTCTTTATTGCGTACGGCTTTCCGGTTCCGGAGCTGCAGGTGGAGTTTCGCGACCCGCTCGATCCGAGCCAGGTGTTTCGCGTCGACTATTTTTGGCAGCTCGAGGACGGGACGTGTATCATCGGCGAGCTCGACGGAAAGGGGAAGTACGCCCTGCAGAGCGGCGGGGGCCGGGAGTCGGTAGACCCATTCGTGGCAGAGCGTCAGCGGGAATCTCATCTGACAATGCTCGGGCACAAGGTGCTTCGGTTTACGTTTGATGAGCTCAAGAATCCGGGGAAGCTGGTTGAGAAGATGAGGTTGGCGGGTATTCCGCGACGGCCCGATTTGGCTGAGGAGTGGAGACGTCAGTGGTATGGGCGCTGAGAGGTTTTGTCTCAATCTGTAACGTTTAGAGGTTGTTTGAGCTCGTAATTGCTGCAGATCGAGACAAGCCGGTGAAACGTCGACCGAATGTCTCGATCTGTAACATCAAGGGCCCTAATAACCCTGTACCTGTTACAGATCGAGACATTCCCTGGTGTCGCTGGGGTGGGGCTGCAATGTATTCCGTCTCCCACATCCCCTCTTCCCTCCGTTAACCGATGCGTCTGCAGTAATCCAGCGGGACTAGGTGATAATGGACAAATGTTCATGTTAATCGTGAGGGAGGAGCTCGATATGGCGTCTGCTGATCGTTCTACGTTGTTTATCAATGCGACCATTCTGGATGGTTCGGAACATATGGAGCCGCAGCCCGACATGGCCGTGGCCGTTGAGCGCGGTGTCATCACATGGATGGGGCCGAGTGCTGTGGCGCAGGCGCCTGCGGGTGCCGAGGTTATCGACCTGGCAGGTGCGTATCTCATGCCCGGTCTCATCAATATGCATGTGCATCTGTGCGGTTCGGGCAAGCCGGTTTCGGCGGGCGATGCGGGTGCGTTGATGAAGAAGCTCGATAACCCCGTGGGGCGCGCCATTGTGCGCCATATCCTCAAAGGTAGCGCCCAGCAGCAGCTTGCAAGCGGCGTGACCACGGTGCGCGGTGCAGGCGACCCGCTGTTTGCGGATCTTGCCGTGCGCGATGCTATCGATGCCGGCAAGTATCAAGGTCCTCGCCTGGTGGCGCCGGGAACGGGCGTCACGGTTCCGGGCGGCCATGGTGCGGGCTTGTTCGCCCAGGTGGCAAACAGTCCCGCCGAGGCAGCCGAACAGGTGCGCGACCTGTATGTGCGCGGTGCCGACGTCATTAAGCTGTTCGTAACGGGCGGCGTATTCGATGCGACCGAGGTGGGCGAGCCGGGCGTGCTGCGTATGCCGGTGGAGGTTGCCACGGCGGCATGCAAGGCAGCGCACGATATGGGCCTTCCGGTTATGGCCCATGTCGAGAGTACCGAGGGCGTGAAGGCCGCGCTTGAGGCCGGCGTTGACACGATTGAGCACGGCGCTCCGTTGACACCCGAGATCTTGGAGCTGTACCGTGGCGCCGCGGGCACGCAGCTCGAGGGGCGTGCTCCGAGTGTGACCTGCACTATCAGCCCGGCGCTGCCGTTTGTATTGCTCGACCCGGAAAAGACCCATTCGACTGACACGCAAAAGAAGAACGGCGATATCGTGTGCTCGGGTATTATCGAGAGCGCTCGTGCCGCACTGGAAGCTGGCGTTAAGGTGGGCCTTGGCACGGACTCGAGCTGCCCGTTCGTGACGCAGTACGACATGTGGCGTGAGGTGGCCTATTTTGCCAAGTATGTCGGCGTGAGCAACGCCTTCGCGCTGCATACGGCTACGCAAGTCAATGCTGAGCTGCTGGGGCTGGGCGGCGAGACCGGCACGATTGAGTGCGGCAAGGCTGCCGATATCTTGGTGACGCGCGAGAACCCGCTCGATGACCTGTGCGCTCTGCGTGAGCCGATGCACGTGATGTGTCGCGGTGATCTGGTGCGCAAGCTCAAGGTGAAGCGCATCCTCGAGGTGGATGCCGAGCTCGACGCGATTATGGCCATGCCAGCCGAAGCGCTTGCCGAGGAGCTGGCCCGCGACGGTGTGGCGTAGATGAGACAAAGGGACAGCTCCGTTGCCGCATACAAAAAGCCGAGGTCTCAACACGAGGCCTCGGCTTTTATTTTGTCCTATGGTGTAGCGGCTAGGAGCGCGTCTCCATCTTGGCGTGGCACTTGGGGCAGGTGACGCGGATCTTGCCCTTGCCCTTGGGGACGGAGAGCATCTGCCCACAGTTGGGGCACTTGAGATAGGCCGTGGTCTTGCGACCCTTCCACATCTTCTTGGCTGTGCGCTTGGCACGTTCAAAGTCTTCCTTGCTAGTACCGGCTGCGCGCGAGGCGTTGGCCGCTGCAGCTCCGCCGCCCAAGCTAGCTACAAACTTGCCCAAGCCGGGTACGTTTGCAGTCGCGGCGACAAAGGCCTCGTTCTCCTTGTGACGTGCGTCGATATTTTTGGACAGGCCGCGCAGCACGCCAATCACGATTACGGCGATAGCAATCCAGCTGAGCCACTGGATGCGGGCTATCGATCCGATCATCGCGATGACGATGCCGGCAAAACCCATCACGATGGTGAGTTCATCGGCACCATTGCGACCTTTCATAAAGTCATTCATGCAAATTGCCTTTCGTTCGATATGCTGCACGCCTTTATACCCGATTTAGAGCAAGGGGGACAGGTATGTTTGCACCAATGTGGTGCAAACATACCTGTCCCCGGAATACCAAGACGGTGCAAACGTACCTGTCCCCAATGCCCCAATTACTTGGAGAGTTTGTCGACGACGCGTTCGATTTCGGCGAGTTTGGCGGCTTTGAGGTCTTCGTCGCCCGATTCGATTGCCGAAGTCACGCAGCCCTCGATATGCGCCTTGAGCACGTCGGCGTTAATGCGCGCGAGGAGCGCCTGTGTGGCCATGAGCTGCGTGGAGATATCGACGCAGTAGCGGTCCTCCTCGACCATCCGCAGGATGCCGTCGATCTGACCGCGTGCCGTCTTGAGCATGCGGGTCACCGATTTGTGGTCTGCCATCATGGCGGGTCCTCGTTTCTGGTCGATCTTCCGGATGCCCCCGTCAGTTGCGGTGAAATAATTCTTGTTTGCAGGATTGAAGCACTAAAACAGGAACTATTTCACCGCAACTTCTGAGGATTGAGTAGGTGGCGCCTGCTACGCGGCGGTTACGGACAGGGCGTGGAACTTCTCGCCGGCGCCCTCGACAGCGGCGGCGAGCTGCTCGGCGGTCACGGTGTCGGCGCACTCCACCTGGACGGTCTGGGTCTCGTGATCGGCGTCGGCGTCGGTCACGCCGGCCACGTTGAGCAACGCCGTCTCGACGGTGGCGTCGCAGTGGCCGCACATAAGGCCGGAAGTCTTGATTGTGTAACGCATGGGTATTCCTCTCTGTTGTGTCGGCTTTCCCAGGCACCCGATCTTGACCTTCAAGCCGTCGCTCGCGTACCAAAGTACGCGTCGCTCCTCTTTCAGGTCAATCTCGGGCACCTGGAAAACCCGTTGTAAATGGACGTAATGGTGAGCCTATTTTGCCACTTTTGGCTTAAAGGATTTCAGGCGCAGCGCATTGCTTACGACGCACACGCTCGACAGGCTCATGGCCGCAGCGCCAAACATCGGTGAGAGCTGCCATCCGGTGAGCGGGAAGAACACGCCCGCCGCCAGCGGAATGCCGATGCCGTTGTAGAACAGCGCCCAGAACAGGTCCTGCTTGATGTTGCGAATCGTGGCGCGCGAAAGCTCGATGGCGCGGGCGACGTCCATGAGGTCGCTGCGCATGAGCACCACATCTGCCCCTTCTTTGGCGATGTCGGCGCCGGTGCCGATCGCAAGGCCCACGTCGGCGCGCGCCAAGGCGGGGGAGTCGTTGATGCCGTCGCCCACCATGGCGACCTTGCCGCCCGCGTCCTGCAGTTCGCGCACGTGGCGTTCCTTGTCGGCGGGGAGGACGTCGGCGATGACTTGCTCTCTGTTCAGTCCCACGCGGCGGGCGATTGCTTCGGCCGTCACACGGTTGTCGCCGGTGAGCATGCGCACGTCGACGCCGAGTTTGCGGAGCGCGGCGATGGCCTCGGCGCTCGTCTCCTTGACCTCGTCAGCCACGGCAATGGTGCCGGCAAGCTCGCCGTTCTTGGCAAAGAACAGCGGCGTCTTGCCTTCGGCGGCAAATTGCTCGGCAAGACCCGCGGACACGGTAGCGCCCAGCTCGTTCATCAGGCGCACGTTACCGGCGGCGATGGTGTTTTGCCCCTCGCGCGCCGTAACGCCTCGCCCGGGCACTGCAGTAAAGTCCTCGACCGTGCGCGCGACGATCCCGCGTGTCTCGCACTCGGCCATAATCGCCTCGGCCAGCGGGTGCTCGCTCGAGCGCTCCAACGCGGCGGCCAGCTTGAGCAGCGCCTTTTCGCTCATGGCGGGCGAGCCGTCAGCGCGCGTGGCTACCACGATATCGGTCGCGGCAGGCTTGCCGCGGGTGACCGTGCCCGTCTTATCGAGCACCACGGTGCCCACGCTGCGCAGGTTCTCCAGCGCCTCGGCGCTCTTAAACAGAACGCCCATCTCGGCGCCCTTGCCGGTGCCCACCATAATGGCGACGGGTGTGGCCAGGCCCAACGCGCATGGACAACTGATCACCAGCACGGCCACGGCGGAGGTGAGTGCCTCGTTTATGCTGCCGGTCAGTGCCATCCACACCGCAAAGGTCACGGCCGAGATCACGAACACCACGGGCACGAACACGCCGGCGACTTTGTCGGCCATGCGGGCGATGGGCGCCTTGGTGGCGTTGGCGTCCTCGACGAGCTGGATAATCTTGGCGAGCGATGTCTCGGCGCCCACACGCGTGGCGCGGAAGGTAAACGAACCGGTGCAGTTGACGGTGGCGGCGTTGACGGTGTCACCGGCGGTCTTTTCTACGGGGATGGACTCGCCGGTGAGCGCGCTCTCGTCCACGGCCGAGCTGCCTTCGAGCACCACGCCATCGACGGGTATGGACTCGCCGGGGCGCACGCGCAGGACCTGGCCGGGAAGGATGGCGTCGACGTCCACAGTGGTCTCGGTACCGTCCTCTGCCACGACGGTCGCGGTCTTGGGCGCCAGGTCGATCAGCGCCTCGATGGCGCCGCCGGTTTTGGACTTGCTGCGCGTCTCGAGGTATTTGCCCACGGTGACGAGCGACAGGATCGTGCCCGCGCTCTCAAAATACAGATTGCCCATGCCTGTCATCATGGCTTCGTGGACCTGACCCGCGGCTAATTGGTCGGCCATGATGAACATGGCGTAGATCGACCAGGCGATGGAGGCGGTGGCGCCCACGGCAATAAGGGCGTCCATGGTGGGCGCGCCGTGCGCGAGCGATTTAAACCCATTGATAAAGTACGCGTCGTTGACATAGACGATGGGGATGAGCAGGACGAGCTCGGTGAGGGCGAGCGTCATGCTGTGGGTATGGTCGGTGAAAATGCCGGGCAGCGGCCAGCCGAGCATGTGCCCCATGCCTATGTAGAACAGCGGGATGAGGAATACGATCGAGACGATGAGGCGGGTGCGCATGGCAGAGGCGGCGGCCTCCAACTTTTTGGTCGGCGACTCCATATGGGCGGCGCCGGACCTAGCTTGCGTGCTGCCGTTTGAGCCGGCGGCACCGGTGCCCGCATCGACGGGCGAGGCCGAGTAACCCGCGCGGTCGACGGCGGTGCAGATATCGTCGGGGGAGACCTGCGCAGGGTCGTAGTCGACCATCATGGAACCGGCGAGTAGGTTGACCGCGACGCTTTGGACGCCGTCGAGTTTGCTCACGGCACGGTCCACATGCGCCTGGCAGGCGGCGCATGTCATGCCGCCCACGTCAAACTTATCTTGAGCCATGGCTTCTCCTTTCTGTGGCGTGGTGTTGGAAATGTTAACCTGCCGATACTATACACCCATACCCCCTGGGGGTGTCTAGTACAGAATAAATGTATGACATCTCGCTACAGATGAGGGTAGTTGGTTGACCGATGGACCGTCCCAATCAATCATCTCAATCTGTAACATCTGGACCGTTTTTTGAGCCGTAACTGTTACAGATTTAGACAAACATTTCAGCCGAAAGCTAACGTCTCGATCTGTAACAACCAGACCCCGTTTTACCGAGTATTTGTTACAGATCAAGACAAACAGTTGGCAGCAAACTCAATGTCTCAATCTGTAACATCTAGCGGGAGATATAACCTCTAACTGTTACAGATCGAGACAGACTGCCCGGGGTCAACTCAAATGTCTTGATCTGTAACATCTAGAGAGGATTTTGACCCCTTACTGTTACAGATTGAGATGTTGTCTCGCGGGGCTGGGGTTTGTCTCGTTCTGTAACAACTAGACCTGTATCTGCCGAGCTAGTGTTGCAGATCGAGACAATTGCCGGGGAGGGGGTCCCGTCATGGCAAGACGCCCGCCGCCTAGATACAGAACCCGGGGATCACACAGGTTAGCTTGTTTGGCTTGTCCGCAGGCGTTGCGTACGTAAAGACGTCGCCGTCGTGTCCAACGCGATTCAAATAGAGCGTGCCTTCGGTCTCCGATGAGTCGGGGCTCACCGTGCGCTCCCACCAGCAGGTGTCCTTGCCCTTCCACTGGCGGACCATCGTCTCGTTCGTGGAATACGGGCTCACCTTGAGCTCGCGGAAGAGCTGATACTCCTTGCCCTCGCCGTTGTAGATGTCTGCCAGGTAGTGATAGTCCTTGGCAAACGAATCGGGCGGTTGCGTATCGCACAGCTCGACCATGGCGGGCAGCCAAAGGGTTGCGGGCAACTCGCTCAGACACGATGCACTGTTGGCGGCGCCCACATTGTTCGAGACCTTCTTGACCCCTTTAATGAGCGCGCGCAACTCGTTGGGTAGCAGCTTAAGGCCGTCGCCGTTGAGCCATTCCCGCAGCTCGCAATCTGCCCAGCCGGCGCTCGGCGGTTCAGCTGCAGCGTTGCGCTCGGCAATACCCGCGTCGAACATAAACGTCAGCCCGGCCTTGCCCGTACCGTCTAGAAGCTCGTCGTGGCGGATACCCACAAGCTGCGCGCCAACCTGCAGCCCGTTGGTGAGCGTGACGCGCTTGGTGCATGGATAGGGGATATGCCCGTTGTCATCGAGCAGGTGATAGCGCTTGGCAATCTCGCGTGCCTCGCTACGGGTCTCGGCGGCCTTAATCTTGAGCGAAATCTCCTGCAGCTGATCCCAGGTGTAGTCGTCAAGTGAACCGCGGATGCCGTCAAGGTAGTCGGGGATGCCAAAGCCATGGGTTGCCGCCCCGATAACGCTGAGCCCCGCAACGGTTGCGATAGCGCCGCCGATAATAAAGCGGCGGCGGGTCATGGCATCGTGGCGGGCCTGATTCAGGATCTCTCGTGCGCGCTCGCCGGCGACGTCGACCTTAAGGTGCGTGCCAGAATCGATATCAATTGCGGCCTCGTCTCCTGCACCTTCGCGGCCTTCGGATTCGGCGTCGGTGAGGTATGCCGAGAGCACCTCGAGCATCTGCTGCTCGGTGGGACGATCGCACTGCTCGACTGAGAGACCCTTCATGATGATCTGGACGAGCGCCTCATCGCCCTCGCAGCGCGGCTCGAGCGGTGCCGGCTTGGTCTTGGTCTTTACGAGATAGAACGAGCCGGTTGCAGCGGCGTCCGTCGACTCAAAGTCAAACGGTTTGCGATCGCTGTAGAGCTGGTACAGAATGCTCGAAAGCGCATAGACGTCGATTGCCGGCGAACGGCGAAGGGCCGCGATGCCTTCGATATCCTGCGTGAGCATCTCGGGCGCGGCGTATGCGGGCGTGGCAAAACGCCAGATGTCGGCGCGCCGGGTGATCGTGTCGTCGCCGAGAGCCATGGTCGCGGAGCCCATGTCGATGAGGCAGGGGTCAAAGGAACAATCAGCAATCTGCTGCTCGAGCGTTCGGCTAGTGGTGCGGAACATGATATTGGCAGGCGACAGGTCGCGATGGATGACCGGATCCACGAGGCCTTGGGTCATCAAGAGCGCACGAAGCACGGCGTTTCCGACGGCGGCGACCATCTGGGTGGTCAGCCCGCCCGAGGCGTCGTGCGGAAGCAGGGGCAGCGCCTGCTTGAGCGAGGTGCCCTCGACCCACTCCATGAGGATGAGAGGGTCATCCTCGCACGATCCGTAGCCATAGACGCGCGGAAATCCGCGCAGGTGCGAGACGGTACACAGATGACGGTACTCCTCGAACAGCGCGGCGGTGCTGGCCAGGTGCGCTGCCGATTGCTCGGCGGAGCGGTCGGGGGCTTGGCCGGAAAGGATGGCGTTGTCCTTGAGTAGCTTGACGGCAAAGACCTCGCCGCTCGTGTTGGTCGCGCGCAGCACGTGTCCGATGTTGCCGTTGTTGCGGTGGGCCGTCTGGAGAATAAGCGTCATAAACCGACGCTTGGCGTCGTCCTCGGCGCTGGGGTCGACCGCCACGGCGGTGTCGAACGTGTCAAGACGGATGAGTTTGTCGCCATAGGCGCTATCGGTAGTATCCATGGCGTTCCTTTGTCTGGCATGGGTTGCCGCGCGTATACGTGAGCAGTGCGGATATCGGTAAAGTACCATGATAGCCGCACTGCCCACGCATACCGCTGAGTATTGTCGTTTACGACGCAGAAGGTAGAAGACGAAAGACGGACGGCGACCGTCTTCCGATCGCCGTCCGCGCTAGTCCACAATGACAAGGAATGTCGTATAGAGACCCAAATGAAGTCTGTCGCTGTTGGCGATTTCCACGGGGGGATAGATCTTGCCGGGCTCGCGTTGGTCGCGCGGCGGCTCAATCACAATATCGCCGTCGCGCGCGCCCGATTCGAGCACCGTGCCGTTGGTCGATCCAAGGCCCTGGGCGTACCAGTGCTCACCCTCGAGCCAAATACGAAGATGCTCGCGCGATGCGTCGGCGCCCACATCGGTGATGCTGGGCGAGGTTTTGGGCAGAGAACCAATCACGGTGCCGTGCGGATCGCGTGTGAGGGGATGGATTTGCATGTCGGCGCAGTTGTCGGCATGGGTTCTGAGCAGACCGAGGTTGGGGGCGACGGTGCGCGGCTGCTCCAGGCTGCTCATAAAGCCACGTCCGACGGTAGTTTCGGTGGTGCCAAAGTGCTCGCCCGTCTTGCTGTCGCAAAAGCGCTCGACGGTGGCCACGCCCTGAACGGGATCGGCGAGCGCCCCCGTTGCCACAAAGAGCATAAGGTAAAGCGTGCTTTTCTCGCGCACGGCATTGCCGTCAAAGTTGTCGATGCGATTGAGGGCATTTGCATATAGGCGGCTGTCCAGCTTGTAGCTGGTGAGAGCCGACATCATTTCGTTGGCGGCCGGACCGCGATAGTGCTCGGCGATTGCCCGATAGGCGGACTCGCCGCCGCCGAGCTTGCTGCAGATTGCCGAGGAAAGGTTGAGCGTGGTGACGGTAAAGTCGCTGTAGATGGAGGGCGCGCACTGGTCAGGCTTGCGATGGACGATGTAACGGGTGAGATACGAGCGGTTGGAAGAGCATTTCTCGAGCAGGGTACTGCCGAGATAAGAGTTTCCATTGATGAGCATTCGGGCGATCTCGAGATGTTTAAGACCGCCGAACGAGCGAATATCGTTATAGAGAACCGAGCAAGGCGTCTCTGCTGCCACGGATACCTCCTTTGATTGCTTCCTAGCCAATATGGCGATAGGAATTAATGGCCCCCGGTGGGCGACGTATTAAATGGCTGCGCAATATATAGCGTAACCAAAGCAACATTATAGGCCACATGTTCGAAATTGCAGGAAGACCGAGAGATTTGGTTTGGACTGGACGGAAATCCCCCTCTGTCTTGATCTATAACAATTAGGACCGATTTTACTCGGTAATTGTTACAGATTGAGACGCTTGTGAACCGTGTCGACCGTTTGTCTCGATCTGTAACACGTAGAGGAAGATTCGCCCTGTAGATGTTACAGATTGAGACAATCAGCCGGGCCCACCTCGTCCGCCTCGTCATCTGTGGTTTACGTGGGGGCATGCGAAGCACGGGTATACTAACCGGCGGCGAATCTGCTCCATCGCTTAGAGCTGCTGCGTCTGTACGGCGCGTGATAGGGCTGCCAAAGCGATCGCCAGCGTGCTGAGCAACGTCCTCTCTGTGCGCACCTGTTTTTGTATGTATTAGCGCACTACCAAGCACGCCCGCGCGGCCGCATGCCGTGCCCATTGCGCGTGCAGATAAGGAACAACAACATATGCGTAATTCTGTATCCGACGTCACGGACGCCGAGATTCTGGACGAGACCCGCGAGGCCATGACCCAGGCTGCCTTCGATGCCGCCGATGAGGCCAATGCCGCCCAGGCCGTCGAGTCCGCTACCGAGAGCCTGCCCGCCTTTGACGAGCTGGGCCTCTCCGACGAGATGCTTCGTGCTATCGAGAACCTGGGCTACACGGCGCCCACGCCCGTGCAGGCCGGCTCGATCCCCGTAGTGCTCGAGGGCCGTGACCTGCTTGCCGCCGCTCAGACCGGCACCGGCAAGACGGCTGCCTTTTTGCTGCCGACCATGAACAATCTGGAGCACATCGCTCCTCCCAAACCCGTGCGCGAGCGCGGCGGCCGCAACCGCCGTCGCGGTGTTAAAAAGCCCGAGGGCAACGGCCGCGGCCCCGTGATGCTCGTCATCACCCCCACGCGCGAGCTTGCCCAGCAGATCGACGAGGTCGCGAGCAAGATCGCCGACGTCACGGGCCACGTTGCCGTGACCGTCGTGGGCGGCGTGAGCTACAAGCCGCAAACCGCTGCCCTCAAGTACGGCTGCGACATCCTGGTCGCAACGCCGGGCCGTCTGGTCGATCTGATCGAGCAGGGTGCCTGCCATCTGGACGAGGTCAAGGTGCTGGTGCTCGACGAGGCCGACCGTATGCTCGACATGGGCTTTTTGCCTGCCGTCCGCCGCATTGTGCGCGAGACGCCGGCCGAGCGCCAGACGCTGCTGTTCTCGGCGACGCTCGACGAGGAGGCCGTGGGCGAGATCACCGACCTGGTGAGCGACCCGGCACGCGTGGAGATCGCGCCCGCCACGTCGACCGCCGACACCGTCGACCAGTTTGTGTTCCCGGTGTCCATCGAGGCCAAGAACAACCTGCTGCCCGAGTTCCTCAAAAAGGAGGGCCCGGAGCGCACTATCGTCTTTATGCGCACCAAGCACCGCGCCGACAGCTGCTGCCGTCGTCTGGAGCGCAAGGGCATCAAGGCCGCCGCGATTCACGGCAACCGCAGCCAGGCCCAGCGCGAGCGTGCCCTTTCGGCCTTCCGCGACGGTACCGTCGACGTGTTGGTGGCAACCGACGTGCTCGCCCGCGGCATCGACATCAGCGACGTGCGTTACGTCGTGAACTTTGACGTGCCGGCCGAGCCGACCGACTACATCCACCGTATTGGCCGTACGGGCCGCGCCGGCGAGCTGGGCTGGGCCATCACGTTTGTGACCGAGCAGGATGTCGATGAGTTCTACGAGATCGAGAAGCTCATGGACAAGACCGCCGACATCTACGAGGCCGGCGACCTGCATGTGGGCCCCAATCCGCCCGCGGTTGACCCCGAGCGCGATCCTGCGGCCTTTAAGGTGAAGAAGAAGACCAAGCGCGGCAAGTCCAAGAGCAAGAAGAAGCTTGAGCAGGCGCGTCGCGACGGCAAGCGCAACGGCGACGATTACGGTGATGTGGCCGGTCGTTCCAACCGCGGTCGAGACGAGCGTCGCGGCGACGGTGAGCGTCCGAGCCGTCCCAAGCGCGGCGGCAAGACCCGCGTGCGCGAGGGCGTTCAGGCTCGCGTGGACGAGGCTGTGGAGAGCGTGGCCCGCGAGGTGGCTGCCGAGGAGCGCGGCGGTGCTGGTGTCGTTGAGCAGGCCCCGCGCGGCAACCGTGCCGAGCGCCGTGCCAAGCAGTTCCAGGGCGAGGCACACCGCCGTCGTCGTGAGGACGAGGACCGCGGCGGTCGTCGCCGTGTTGAGCGCGAGGACGAGGGCCGTGGCTCGCGTGGCGGCAAGCGTGGTTCGGGCGATCGTCGTCGTTCCGGTCGCGATGGCGAGCGCGGCGGCCGTGATGAGCGCCGTGGCGGCGAGGGCCGCGATTCGCGTGGCGAGCGTGGTACTCGCGGCGGCGAGTCCCGTGGCGGCAAGCGCTTTGATGAGCGCGGTGGCCGTGGCGGCGAGCATCGCGAGGGCACTCGTGGCAATGGCAGCCGCGGCGGTGCTGGCCGCTCTAACGAGTCGCGCGATCGCCGCGATCCGCGTGCCAGCCGCGATCGTCGCGATGACTGGCGCAACTACGACGATACCCGCGAGGAGCGTCGTGGCGGCTATCGTGGCGGGCGTGGCGGCAACCAGGCCGGCTCCCGCGGCGGCCGTGCCGGCGGTCGCGATAATCGTGGTAGCTATGGCAATAGTCGTGGCGGCAAGCGCGGCGGCAGCTCCCGTCGCCCCGGTGACGGCGGCGGCAAGCGCAAGTAACATACGCATCGCCCGCTAGAGCGAGGTGAACCAAGGGCCCCGAGCAACTACGCTCGGGGCCCTTTTTGTTTGCCGTATCCGATCGCTAGTTCAAATGTGATTTCCTCGGGAATGCATCTAGAGGATGCCGTGGGCCTGTTTCCTACCATGCGGCAATGGGTCCCATGGGGTGCGCCGTGCATTTTTTGGAGTATTCTGCAGTTCGAGTTGTCTGCATATGATTTGACGTCGCCAACGGTGGCTTTCGGATATCCCTAGCGAGCGTTCTGAGTCAGATTTCGTCGTTTTCCGGAGCAGGGGCGCGTCATTCTCGCCATGTCGGAACCCAAAATGACGCAGCGCCCTAAAGGTTTGCCCGCTCGGGGTATTGCTGGCGCGGTCACGTTGCAGAATACTCCGTTTTTTGCACGGGCCAGGATGGGGTACCTCGGGAGAACACGGCGGTATCCCGTAAATATATACAATCTGTACCGTAATTTATACAAAACGAAGAGGTAGACAGCGTAGGGTTGGTGCATTGGGGTGCTTGATGCACCAAAATGGGGATCCCACGTGCCGTATACTCTGGCTGGATGTGAAAACGGCTTGACGCGTTGCCAGACGTAGGGGGAGGGTGTCTCGATGAGCGTATTCGAAATTGTGTTTAGTCCGACGGGTGGAACGCAGAAGGTGTCTGGCCTTGTGGCCGGGGCACTGGACAAGAATACCGTTACCGTCGATCTGACCGATAGCGGGCTAGATTTCAGCGCTGTCTCGATGACTGAGGACGACGTGGCCGTAATCTCTGTGCCGGCGTATGCCGGTAGAATCCCGGCTGTGGTGGCTGACCGGTTGGGCATGGTTCACGGCAACGGAGCGCGGGCCGTTCTGGTGTGCGTCTACGGAAACCGCGCGTTTGAGGACACGCTCGTAGAGCTGGAGGACGTTGCGAAGCATGCGGGATTCCGGGTGATCGCGGCAGTTGCGGCCATTGCAGAACATTCCATTGCGCGACAGTTTGCTGCCGGTCGTCCGGATGCGCAGGATGCGGCGCAGCTTGCTGAGTTTGCTCAGCAAATTCAGCAAAAGCTGTTGGCTGAGGATGCGTCCGAGCCCTCTATCCCCGGCAATCGTCCTTATAAACAAGCTGGAGGTCACCGCATGGCGCTCGAGGCAACAGAGGATTGCGTCTCCTGCGGTGCATGCGCCGCGGCGTGCCCCGTTTGTGCTATCGACAAGGGTGACCCCAAACGAGCAGCTGGCGAGGCGTGCATCTCCTGCATGCGCTGCATCGCCGTATGTCCGCGAGGTGCTCGCAAGCTTGATTCCAGCAAACTATCCGCTGTTTCCCAGATGCTGAGCAAGGTTTGCGTCGTGCGGAAGGAATGCGAGCTCTTCATCTAGCGCATACGAAATTGGCGCAATGGGGCCAGGTTAATCTGCACCGACCTGGTGCAAACAAACCTGTCCCCAATGCACCAGAGCAAGGAGTGTCCCCGGGTGCCGGCAGAAAAGGAACGTCCCTAAGTACCGCATAAATACCGTTTATCGGAGAAAAAATACCGTTCGCCGGTCATAATGATTGTTCCGGCTTTGGGCTTGTCTACAATAACCCCCGTAAAAGAAATGCGGAAGGTTACCGAGTCCCCTCGGACGTGGGCCTAACCAAAGTCTTTGATCGCGAGCGTCTCAATGGGCGCATTCGATTGATTTTGGTTGGGCTATATTTATGAAGGGACATGTCACCATGGGTTTCTTTTCTCGCCTAATGGGTGGCTCGGATAAGCAGACGACTGCGGCTTCCGAGTTCGAAATCCTCGCTCCCGTTTCCGGCGAGCTTGTTCATCTAGAAAATACCAATGACCCCGCTTTTAGCAGCCGTGCAGTGGGCGATGGCGTTGCCGTGGTTCCCCAAGAGGGAACGGTGTGCGCTCCTGTTTCCGGCACCGTCGCGGCGCTGTTTCCGACTGAGCACGCGCTGGGCATCATGTCCGACGACAGCTCTGCTCAGGTGATGCTGCATATCGGAATCGACACTGTTAAACTTGAGGGCAAGGGCTTCCATGCGCTTGTTGCCCAGGGTGATCACGTTGACGCGGGCCAGCCCCTCGTCGAGGTCGATTTCGACGTGGTCCGCGCCGCCGGCTTCGATCCCACGGTCTTCGTTATCGTGTGCGAGCGCTCGGAGAACTCGACTCTTCGTGAGCATGCTTCCGGCCCTGTTGCTGTTAAAGAGCCTGTCGTCTGGCTTTCCGAGTAAATTCTTGTGGTGGGTACCGTGGTTATCAAGCGAGTTTTTAACAACAACGTCGCAATGGTCACTTCGGACGATGGCTCCGAGCTCATCGTCA
Organism: uncultured Collinsella sp.; assembly: GCA_965141245.1. Lineage (GTDB taxonomy): Bacteria > Actinomycetota > Coriobacteriia > Coriobacteriales > Coriobacteriaceae > Collinsella. The sequence goes on along the minus strand of CBCSLZ010000001.1, from coordinate 78,399 downwards.
TCGGTCGAGGCCTCTGCTTTGGCCGTCATGCCGGCGATGCCATCGACGAGGCGTCGATCGAAAAGACCTACGCGTTGCAGGAGGGAACTTCTCAGGATTCGCGTACGATTGACCGCTTGGCACATCTTTTGGAGTCCATCCCCACCGTCAACCTCGTGATTGCCGAGGACATTGTTCAGATGCTCCGTCGAGAGCTCAATGTTGATATCAACGACAAGATTCTCATTGCTCTCGCAGACCATATCAGCCTTGCTTTGGAGCGCGAGCGCAAGGGCGTCTCCTGTGAGAATCCGTTGCTGCTCGAGATCCAGCAGTTCTATCGCAAGGAGTATGCACTTGCGGGCCGTGCGCTGCAGATTATCAAGGAGTATATGGGCATTCAGATGAGCGAAGAAGAGCAGGGTTTCATTACGCTGCATATCGTCAACGCCACCATGCCGCAACGCTCCGATCGTTTGATTGTTTCGGTCCAGCTTGTTCGCGACGTGCTCGCGATTGTTTCCAAGCGCTATGCTACGACCCTCGATGACACCTCGCTGCCTTACGAACGTTTCGTTCGTCACCTGCAGTTTTTCGCACAGCGAGCGCTCGATCCTACGGCAGGGCAAATCAACGGAGACGCGCTGTTCCGAATCGATGAAACGGCGTATCCGTGCGCATTCTCGTGCGCGGACGCCATAGCCGCCCACTTGTCGTCTACCTATAACGTTGTCGTTACCGATGCTGAGAAGAGTTATCTCGCATATCACATTGTTAACCTGCTTGGAGAACCTGGTCTCTAGGCATAACGTGCCCACACATCGATTGATATAAGGCAAGGCTCACGGTCTTGTCCAGGGCACATCTGTCTTAATTTGCGGAAAAGGAAGGGGAGTACCGCTATGACCGCAAAAAAGAAGTTCAATTTCAAAGCGCCGTTGGAGGTGTTCGCGAAGTCGATCGTTCAGCCGATGATGTATCTCTCGGTTGCCGGCATCCTGCTCATCGTGGGCATCATTCTGACCAACAAGACCATCTGCGCTTTGGTCCCCGTACTGGGCTCCGGTCCGTTCCAGCTTGTGGGCGCCGTTGTCTATCAGTCGCTGATGTTTATCATCAACAACCTCTCGATTCTGTTCTGCGTGGGCATCGCCGGCGCCATGGCAAAGAAGAACAAGGGCCATGCTTCGCTGATTGCCCTGATGTCGTTCTTCCTGTTCCTGCAGGCTAACAACATCGTGCTCAACGCCACCGGCTCTCTTGCCGATGCGAGCGGCATGCTCGGTCTTACCGGAACCGGCCAGGCCACCGTTATGGGCATTCAGGTGCTCGATACCGGCGTGTTCGGCGGCATCATCCTTGGTTGCATCACCGGTGCCGTGTTCAACAAGTACTCGAACAAGCAGTTCCCCATTGCCCTTTCGATGTTCTCGGGCGTCCGCTTCCCGTTCCTGATTATGATCATCATTTCCTGGATCATGGGCGCTGGCTTCTGCATCGTTTGGCCTCCGGTTCAGGGTGCCATCTCCTCCGTTGCCGGCATCATTAAGGAGTCGGGCAACATCGGTCTGTTTATCTACGGCATGCTCAACAAGCTGCTCGTTCCCACCGGTCTGCACCACCTCATCTACACCCCGTTCCAGTTCTCCGATGTGGGTGGCACCCTGACGCTGGGTGATCAGGTTATTGCCGGCGCCTATCCCATCCGTGTTGCCGAGATGGCAATGACGGGTCAGCCCTTCTCCGATAGTACGTATTTCAACAGCTACACCTTCAACAACCTGTGGCCCTACATCGGTATCGGTCTCGCCTTTATCGTCACCGCTTACAAGGGGAACAAGGATAAGACCAAGGCCGTTATTATCCCGCTGATCATCACCGCCGTGCTCTCCTGCGTGACCGAGCCCATGGACTTCCTCTTTGTCTTTGCCGCTCCCGTGCTCTTTGTCGTTCACTCGGTTCTTTCCGGCATCTTCCTGGTCCTGCTCAAGGTCCTCTCCGTGCCCGCTTCGACTGCAGGCGGCATCATCAACATCGTGGTTTCCAACCTGGTCCTCGGTGTCGATAAGACCAACTGGCCGGTTATGCTGGTGCTTGGAGTCGTCAACGCCGCTCTGTACTTCTTCCTCTTCACCTTCCTTATCAAGAAGCTCAACCTCCACACGCCTGGTCGCGAGGAAGAGTCCGAGCTTGCCGAGTCCGTTGCCGAGGGCGAGGCCGCCGCGTCTGTCGCGGTGAAGCAGGGCGCTGTTGCCGCGGCTCCCGCAGAGGGCGTCGATGCAGGTATTGCCGACCTGGTCGCAGGTCTTGGTGGCAAGGACAACATCGAGGAGCTCGAGAACTGCTTTACGCGTCTCCGCGTGAACGTTAAGAACCCGGACCTCATCAATGAGGACCTCATCAACCACGTGCCCAACAGCGGCATCAACCGCAACGGCAATAATATCCAGATCATCTTTGGCATGAAGGTCGCCGAGATGCGCGACAAGGTCGAAAACGCAATTGAGAAGGAGCAGTAAACAATGATCATTACTCTGTGTGGTGGCGGATCCACCTTTACCCCCGGCATCGTCAAGTCCATCGCCCTGCGCAAGGACGAGCTCGACGTTGACGAGATTCGTCTGTACGACATCAACGAGGAGCGCCAGCGCAAGATCGGCGTGCTCGTGGACTGGATTTTGCACGAGGACCTCGGCCTGGACATCAAGCTCACGGTGACCACCGACAAAAAGACGGCTTTTACCGACGCGAGCTTCGTGTTTGCCCAGATGCGCGTGGGCGGCTACGCCATGCGCGAGCAGGACGAGAAGATTCCGCTGCGTCACGGCTGCGTGGGTCAGGAGACTTGCGGTTGCGGCGGCCTTGCCTACGGCATGCGCACCATCTTCCCCATGGTCGAGCTGATCGATGACGTTGAGAAGTACGCCAAGAAGGACTACTGGATTCTCAACTACTCCAACCCTGCCGCCATCGTCTCCGAGGGCTGCCGCGTGCTGCGTCCCAACGCTCGTATCATCAACATCTGCGACATGCCGATCGCGATCATCGACGTGGTTTGCGCCGCGCTCGATATCGACAAGAAGGATGTCGAGTACGATTACTTTGGCCTCAACCACTTTGGTTGGTTCACCTCGATCCGCCACAAGGGCGAGGAGGTGCTCCCGCAGCTGCGCGAGTACATCAAGGAGCATGAGATTCTGCTGCCCGACTCTTACCTCAAGGGCATGGGCTCGCTCATGGCAAAGAAGCCCGAGGAGGCCGTCGACGAGCACCCCGAGCAGAACCGCCACACCAAGGGCAGCTGGTACTACGTCTGGAAGGGCGAGTACGAGATCATGGAGTGCTTCCCGGAGTACCTGCCCAACACGTATCTGAACTACTACCTGCAGCAGAAGGAGTTCGTCGAGCACTCCAACCCCGAGCGCACCCGTGCTAACGAGGTTGAGGAGACGCGTGAGAAGAACCTCTTTGATGGTATCGACCATTACGAGAAGACGGGCGAGATCGACGAGAGCACGTTCTATGCGGGCAGCCACGGCGACTGGATTGCCGATCTGGCTATCGCTCTGAAGAACGACACCAAGCAGCGCTTCCTGGTCATTTGCGAGAACAAGGGCGCCATCCCCAACATGCCCTACGACGCTATGGTCGAGCTGCCTGCCTACATTGGCAAGAACGGCCCCGAGGTCATCAGCCGCGACAACATTCCGCTGTTCCAGCAGGGCCTCATGATGCAGCAGCTGAACTCCGAGAAGCTCATTGTCGAGGCTACGATCGAGGGTTCGTACGAGAAGGCGCTTAAGGCCTTTACGCTCAACAAGACCGTGCCGTCGATGAAGGTCGCCAAGGAGGTTCTCGACGACATGATCGAGGCCAACAAGGGTTACTGGCCCGAGCTTAAGTAAAAGCAACAGGGTCGCTGGCCGCATGCCTGAAGCAATGCCCCGCCCACGTGATTGCGTGGGCGGGGCATTGTCGTTTGGTAACGCGTTTTATCAAATATGGCATTTATCTGCGATAATGTTCATTTTCACCGCTGATGGTGACATTTCATACCGCCTGCCGAACTGCGTGGAGACCTAACAACTTTTTAGGTCAGTGTTGTGCGTGTAGCAATTTCGCCCGGCCTCGCCTCCGGGCTGCCATGTGAGAGGGGATCTTATGGCTCGACTGCACGTAATGGAACGCAGCCACGCTCAGGCCGTCATGGACGACCTGCACGATGCACTCGGACGTCGTCTGGCGGTGAGTTCACTCGCCCCGTGCCCCGTCGAGTTTACGGCGGCGCTCGTCAACCTGTGCTCCACCCAGAGCTGCGGCAAGTGCACGCCCTGCCGCGTGGGCCTGAGCGCGCTGAGCGACCTGCTCGCCGATGTGCTCGAGGGCCGCGCCGACGAGTCCACGCTCAACTTGATTGAGCGCACGGCCCGCACCATCTACCTTTCGAGCGACTGCGCCATCGGCTACGAAGCTGGCGCCATGGCACTCACGGCCATTCGCGGCTTCCGCGACGATTTTGAGCACCACATCCGCGAGCACTCCTGCGGCTTTGACCGCGAGGCTCGCGTCCCGTGTGTCTCGGGCTGCCCGGCGCACGTCGACATTCCTGGTTACATCTCGCTCGTCGAGGCAGGCCGTTATGCCGACGCCGTCAAGGTCATCCGCAAGAACAACCCGCTACCGCTCGTCTGTGGTCTGGTGTGCGAGCATCCCTGCGAGATGCATTGCCGCCGTGGCATGGTCGACGACCCCATGAACATCCTCGCCCTCAAGCGTTTTGCCGTTGAGCATAGCGACCTCAACGACCACAAGCCACATGTAGTGGACAACACCGGTAAGCGCGTCGCCGTGATCGGCGGCGGCCCGGCCGGCCTTTCCTGTGCCTACTACCTGGCCGTGATGGGCCACAAGGTGACCATTTTTGAGCAGCGCCACCACTTGGGCGGCATGCTGCGCTACGGCATCCCCAGCTATCGTCTGCCGCGCGAGCGCCTGCAGGCCGAGATCGACTGGATCTTGAGCGCCGGCATCGACGTGGAGCTCGACCACTCCGTGAGCGGCGAGGAGCTCGCCCGTCTGCGCGACGAGTTCGATGCCGTCTACCTGGCCATCGGTGCCCACAGTGACAAGAAGCTCGGCCTTCCGGGTGAAGAGGCGCCCGGCGTGGAATCGGCCGTCAAGATGCTGCGCGCCATCGGCGATGACGAGCTGCCCGACCTGAGCGGCCAGCGCGTGTGCGTCATCGGCGGCGGCAACGTTGCCATGGACGTGGCACGCTCCGCCGTGCGCTGCGGTGCCGAAAAGGTAAGCATCGTCTACCGCCGTCGCATCTGCGATATGACGGCCCAGGACGCCGAAATCGCCGGCGCCCAGGCCGAGGGTTGCGAGGTTCTGGAGCTCACGGCGCCGCTCGCCATCGAGACGGGCGAAGATGGTCGCGTGAGCGGCCTGCGCGTGCAACCGCAGATTATCGGCGAGCCTCGCCGTGGGCGTCCGGCCCCGCGTGCCGCAGCCACGCCCGAGCGCGTCATTCCCTGCGAGCGCGTGTTTGTGGCCATTGGCCAGGACATCGATTCCAAGCCGTTTGAGGACATGGGCATCGCCTGCAAGTGGGGTCGCGTCGTTACCGATTCGGACGGCGCCGTGCCCAACTTCGATGGCCTCTTTAGCGGCGGCGACTGCCAGACCGGTCCCGCCACCGTCATCCGTGCCATCAACGCCGGCCGCGTGGCTTCGGCAAACATCGACCGCTACCTGGGCTTTGACCACAAGATCAAGCTCGACGTGGAGCTGCCGACCGTGCAGTTTAAGGGCAAGCACGAGTGCGGCCGCTGCGAGCTGGGCGAGCGCGAGGCCGGCGAGCGCATTCACGATTGGAATCTGGTCGAGCAGGGTCTCACCGAGGAGGAGGCGCGCCAGGAGGCGAGCCGCTGCCTGCGCTGCGACCACTTTGGCTTTGGCGCGTTCCGCGGAGGGAGGAACCTGGAATGGTAGAGCTCAACAAAACCACCGTCGGCGACAACAGCGAAAACGGAGCGCACAACATGGTCAAGCTCACTATCGATAATTGCGAGGTCGTGGTACCCGAGCACACCACGATCCTGGATGCGGCCAAGTCCGTCGGCATCCAGATTCCCACCCTGTGCTACCTGCGCGATCTGAACGAGATCGGCGGCTGCCGCGTGTGCGTGGTCGAGGTTGAGGGCTGCGACCAGCTGGTTGCCGCCTGCAACAACTACGTGCTCGATGGCATGGTGGTCCACACCAACAGCCCCAAGGCCCGCGAGGCGCGCCGCACCAACGTGCAGCTGCTGCTTTCGCAGCACGATTCACGCTGCACGAGCTGTGTGCGCAGCGGTAACTGCAACCTGCAGACCATTGCCAACGACCTGGGCATTTTCTATCTGCCGTTTCAAAGGCATTTGGCGGGCGAGGGCTGGGATTTCGATTTCCCCATCATCCGCGAAAACGACAAGTGCATTAAATGCATGCGCTGCATCAAGGTGTGCGAGAGCGTACAGGGCCTAGGGATTTGGGACCTGACCAACCGCGCCACGCATACCGCCGTGGGTACCCGCGGGCGCGCGCCGATCGGCAAGACCGATTGCGTCGCGTGCGGCCAGTGCATTACGCATTGCCCGACGGGCGCACTGCGCGAGCGCGACGATACCGAGACCGTGTTTGACGCGCTCGCTAATCCTGACAAGATCGTGTTGGTGCAGATTGCGCCGGCCGTGCGTAGCGCCTGGGGCGAGGAGCTCGGCATTCCGCGCGAGGAGGCTACCGTCGAGCGCCTGGCTTGCGCGCTGCGCCGCGTGGGCTTTGAGTACGTGTTCGATACCGATTTTTCGGCTGATCTCACCATTATGGAGGAGGGCTCCGAGCTGCTCGAGCGCCTGGGTGCCGCCGCTAAGGGTGAGGACGATAGCCGCGGCTGGCCCATGTTTACGAGCTGCTGCCCGGGCTGGGTGCGCTTTGTGAAGGCGCGCTATCCGGAGTTTGTCGACAGCTTGTCCACGTCCAAGTCGCCGCAGCAGATGTTCGGCGCCATCGCCAAGACCTACTACGCCAAGGTGCTGGGCGTGGAGCCCGAGCGCCTGTTCGTGGTGTCCGTTATGCCGTGCACGGCCAAGAAGGCCGAGTGCGCGCTGCCGAGCATGGTGGGCGAGGGCGGCGCACCCGATGTGGACGTTGCGCTGACGGTGCGCGAGATGGTGCGCATGATCCGTGCGAGCCACGTGAGCGTGGACACGCTGGTCGAGGAGCCGCTCGATACGCCGCTGGGCTTTGGCACGGGCGCGGGTGTGATCTTTGGCGCCACGGGCGGCGTGATGGAGGCCGCCGTGCGCTCGGCATATTACCTGGCGACGGGCAAGAACCCGGATGCCGATTTCTTTACCGACGTGCGCGGACTCAATGGCTGGAAGGAGGCCGTGGCCGATATCGATGGCACCAAGGTGCGCGTCGCCGTGGCGCATGGGCTGGGCAACGCCGCCCGCCTGCTCGATGCGATTCGCGACGGCCGTGCGAGCTATGACTTCGTCGAGGTTATGGCATGCCCGGGCGGCTGCGTCGGTGGCGGCGGTCAGCCCATCCACGACGGTTGCGAGCTGGCAGCCGAGCGCGGCCAGGTGCTCTGGGGCCTCGATGCGAAGGCGGACATTCGCTTCTCGCACGAGAATCCCGATGTCCAGGCGTGCTATAGCGAGTTCTTGGGTGCGCCGCTCTCGCCGCTGGCCGAGGAATTGCTGCATACCGACCATCACGCATGGACGATGCCTAACGAGGGGACGTGCTAGCGATGCGCGCGTTTGATTTTGAAATGTCGCGCCGGGGGTTTGCCTCGGCGCTCGCCGCGGGCGCCCTGTCACTTGCGCTCGCGGGCTGTGGCGGCGGGGCTGCCGGTGCCGGGTCCGCCGCGGGCTCGGCTGCCACGGACGGCGCCGGTGCTGCCGCAGAGCCGGTCGAGGTGCACGTCGCCTCGCTCAAGGGGCCGACCTCGATTGGCCTGGTGCAGTTTATGGATCAGGCGGCCGATGGCGAGACGGACAATGAGTTCGACTTTGCGATCAATACTGCCGCCGACGAGATCGTGCCCAAGGTCATTCAGGGCGATATCGATATCGCCTTGGTGCCCGCCAACGTGGCGAGCGTGCTCTACAACAAGACCGAGGGCGCGGTGCAGGTCATCGACATCAACACGCTGGGCGTGCTGAACGTTGTGACGGGCGACGCGAGTGTGGCCTCGTTTGGCGATCTGGTGGGCCATACTGTCTACATGACGGGCAAGGGCACCACGCCGGAGTACGTCATGAACTACCTGCTGGAGCGCGCGGGCTTGGCCGGTCAGGTGACGCTCGAGTTTAAGAGCGAGCCCACCGAGGTGCTGTCGGCGTTGCTTGCCGATCCGTCTGCCGTGGGCGTGCTACCCGAGCCGTTCAAGACGGCGGCCTTCGCCAAGAGCGAGGGCAAGCTGTCGGCGCCGGTGAGCCTGACCGATGTGTGGGACGAGCTGGCGGGTGACACGGGCTCCCGTTTGCTGACGGGCGTGACCGTGGTGCGCCGGGCCTTTGCCAAGGAACATCCCGAGGCCGTGGCGGAATTCTTGAGCTGCCATGCGGCGAGCGTTGAGGCCGTGAACGCGGCGCCGGCAGACTGGGCTCAGGCCGTGGTCGATGCGGGCATCGTCGATAACGCCGCGATTGCCGAAAAGGCGATTCCCGGGTGCATGCTCGTGTGCCAGACGGGGAAGGATATGAAGGCGGCGCTCGACGGGTATCTGCAGGTGCTGGCTGATGCGGACGCGAGCGCCGTGGGCGGCAAGCTCCCGGCCGATGATTTCTACTACATGGAGTAGCCCGTGCGTGTGTTTGCTCGACAAATGACAGTGCGTGTGAAGGCGGTGGCGGCAGCAGGTGCCGTTGCCGCCTTTTGGCTTGCCGTGTGGGTGCTGGTGGCGGGTCTCGTGGCGCAACCATTGATTTTGCCGGGGCCGGTCGCTGTCGTGGTGGCGTTGCTGCGGCTGGCATGTGATGCCGGGACGTGGGCGATTCTGGTGGGTTCAGGCGCACGGATCTTGGGCGGGCTGGCGCTTGCCGCGGTGTGCGGCGGCGTGATGGCGGGAGTCTCGGTGCGATCGCTGACGTTTGCCCGCTTGGTGGCGCCGGCGCTTTCGTTTGTTAAGGCGACGCCGGTTGCCTGCGTGGTGGTCCTGCTGCTCATTTGGCTGGGGTCGGCGCGCGTGAGCATCGCCGTGGTCTTTTTGATGGCGCTGCCGGGCGTGTATTTTTCGCTGGTTGAGGGTTTGGCACAGGTTGATCAGCCGCTGGAGCAGATGTTTCGTCTGCATGGCGTGCAGGGTTGGCGTCTGTTTTGCGCCCATACCTGGCGCGAGGTCCTGCCGTTTGTGCTTTCGTGTGCGCGTGCCGTGATCGGCATGAGCTGGAAGGCCGGCGTGGCGGCGGAGCTCATCGGCATGGCGACGGGCACCGTGGGCGAACGCATCTATCAGGCGAAGCTTTTGATCGAGACGGCGGACCTGCTGGCGTGGACCGTGCTGGTCGTGGCGGCATCGTGGGCATGCGAGCGCGTGCTGGTGTGGTTGCTGCGGGCTTCGGGGCCCGTGGCGTGGCGTACTGCCGTGCAGGCGCATGGGCGCGGTGGCCGCGGGCGTGCGTGCGGCTCTGCTGGCGGCGGGGCTGCTGCGGAGCTTGCGCTCGCCGTGGGCGACCGGGCGCCCTGGTCGCCGGCGCTCGACGGACTGGTGCTTCATGTGCCCGCCGGTGGACGCACCTGTGTGATGGGCGCTTCGGGCGTGGGCAAGTCGACGTTGCTTGCGCTGGTGGCGGGGGAGTGCGCACCGTGCTCCATGGTGTTTCAGGATGTGCGCCTGGTCGAGGACGCCTCTGCTTTGGATAACGTGCTGGTGTGCGCCGATGCACGCGTGAATACCTCGAGTGCCGCTGCCTTGTTGCGCCTGCTGGTACCGGGGATCGATGTGCATGCCCGCGTGGCCGAGCTCTCGGGCGGGCAGCGCCGTCGTGTCGAGATTGCCCGAGCCCTGCTGTGTCCGGGCGGCGCGGTGATTCTGGACGAGCCCTTTACCGGTCTAGACATCGCTGCGCGCGACGCATGCACCGAGGTCGTGCTCGACTTGCTCGACGGCCGTATGCTGTTGCTTGCCACGCACGATTCCGCTGACGCTCGGGCCCTCAATATCTCGGACATCATCACGCTCTAAAGACTTACTCAGCAACAAATTGATCCGTTTTTTCTCCGTCCCCATGGGGTCGGGTATGGTATTCTATCTACGGGGTAATACTTAGGAATACCAAGTAATACCAACGCCGTAGAACAAACTCCAGATGCGGGCCAATCGGGTTGCCTTCACAGCCCGTCGCCCAGCCGCGTGGCCCGCATCCATCCGCACCACCGTCGTTTCAAGAAGGAAGCGCCATGGCAGAACACATGACCCCGGTTGTCGCGAAGGTTTTGCCCGAGGAAAAGGCGGCCTTCGCGGCGGCAACCCAGCTCGTGGGCACCACGCCGTCCAACGCCATCCGCATGTTCATCGCCGCCTTCAATCGCTGCGGCACCTTTCCGTTCGACATTTCGCCCAGCGGGGCTTTTGGCACTGCGCCCGATCCTCGTCAATAAATGATCCGTTTTCCTCCGTCCCCATGGGATCAGCTCTCTGCCGAGTTGTGGTAGAACTAGGGAACGGTTTTGAGGAGGTTGGCATGCTCAATGCGATGATTTGGGCGCTTGCCTGTTTTGGCGTTGTCGCTGCCGATATAGCCCTGAGCGTGGTTCTGTTTTCAGTTCTCGATGCCGTATCGGTGCTGACGGGCTATCCGATCGACAATCTCGATATCCAATGGTTCCAGGCCGCCGCTCAGACGGCGTCGTTTTTTATGGCGCTGCTGTGGTGGCGCTATCTGTGGCCCCGCTCCTTCATGGCGCGCCGGCAAGGCGAGCGCCTGCTCGGTGGGGGAGCAGGCGCGGCATGGAAGCGCATCGTCTGCGTTGTCGTGATCGGCCTGTCCATGCAGGTGGTAATTAGCTACCTATGCGACGCCGTGCTGTCGCTGCTGCCCGAGGCGGCGGCCGACTACAGCGAGCTTGTCGAGGAAACAGGCATGGGCGACACGAGCTATCTGGCCGTTCTGACCACGGTGATTGGCGCGCCATTTTGCGAAGAGCTCCTGGTGCGCGGCATCATTTTTTGAGTTTTCGCTCCGAGCGTTTAACCCGCAGTGCCGTCCGCTCTGGAAGCGCCGGCGCCGCGCGAACGCGCAGGACGACGCCATAGTGCCCTGGGCAGCCCCGAGTACCTGGGGCGTCGCCGTGGCAATCGTGCTGCAGGCGGCGGTCTTTGGCTTTATGCACATGAACTGGGTGCAGGGCTGCTATGCGGGCGCTGCCGGCCTTATTTTTGGCTGGGTGCTCGTGACGACTGGAAAGCTCCGCTACACGATCCTGCTGCACTTTGCCTTTAATGCCGGGTCGTATCTCATGACGATGCTCTGGTTTGTGAACACGCCGCTCGACGTTGTGGTCACGGTTGGCATCGCCGGCTTTGTGCTGGTAGAGGCGATGCGCTCGCTGCTTCGATTGCGCATTCCCGTGTCGCGCGAAGCTGATCGGTCTGAGTAATAACGCCTTTAATTAGACCGATGCGTCCTGAACGCACCTGGCGTTTCGCCGAATGCTTCTTTAAATTTTGAGTAAAAGAATGACATGTTGGAGATGCCGACTTTTCGGGCTACATACTGCACGCTGCGCTCGGTGTTATTGAGAAGATATGCCGCCTCTGTGAGCTGCTGGTTGAGCTTGATTTGCGAAAACGTTTTGCCGGTTTTTTGCTTGATCAAGCTGCTGAGATAGCTGGTGCTATAACCCGTATCGCTCGCAATGCTTTCGAGTGTGCAGTCGCCGTAGCTTCGCTCAATATGATTCAGAATCGACACGATGCGTTCGTCCGACATGATCGCCTGGTTATCAGTTGCGGAGCGTCGGTACAGTCCTCGAATGAGAACAAGGAATAGGCTGACGGCGAGGTGCCTCATGAGTTCATTGGAATAGGCATCTTTAAAGTGATATTCGATAAAGAGCATCTCGATGAGGCGTCGCGCATGTCGGGCGTATTCCTCTGGAAGAATGAGATATTTTCGGGCCTCGCGGTTTTTGGACACAAAATCAAATAGAAGATTCGTTAATGGTGACGCGCCGGGTAGCTGGCTCAGGAACAACGAATCGAACATTTCTTTTTTGAAGACGATCGAAATGACGATATCATGCTCGCCCTTAACGTATGGAACGCTTCTGACTACGCCGGTGTTGCAAATGAGCACGTCGCCCTTTTTAAGGAGTAGTCGCCGTCCGTTGACGATAAACGTGCAGACGCCGTCGTACACGTAGTTAAGCTCCATATCCCGATTGATATGAGGAGGAATATCGGTAAAGCGCGACTCCTTGATAAGACCCACGGGGTTTTCGTCGAGAGTTTCTTTCCAATCAAACAGATAGACCTCTTCGCCGTTAATGGTTGTGGTTTCCACCCTGTTATATCGCGGGCTGAGCTCTCCCGGATGTGTGCGATGCCACTCTTCGGTCTCGGTATGCGTATAGAGCAGCTGTTTGAGATTCGAATCCATGGGGTGCTCCAGGGGTGAACGGTAGAATCGATGCCTTAAACGGTATTATAGCTAAAAAAATGTTATAAACCCACGCTTTCTGTGCGATATCTTATGCATCTTGTTCTTCCTAGTATTGGGTTATCCGCTGGAGCATCCGATCAAGGAGGGCAAATGAGTAAGTTAAAACATGGGTTTGACACCGACTTTTTATGGGGCGGAGCCATATCGTGCTCGCAGGCCGATGGTGCCTGGAATGAGGGCGGAAAGGGAAAGTCGACGCAGGATTGTCGATGGCTGGATGGTACCTGGACTCATGACCAGATTGAGGACAAGCATCAAAACAACCCCTTCTGCCATGACGAACTAATGAACGCTCTCGCAGATGATGGTGTTGAGTTCTACCCGTTTAGGCGCGGTAACGACTTCTATCATCACTACCGTGAGGACATCGCGCTTTTTGCGGAGATGGGCCTCAAGCTGTTCCGCACCTCTATTTGCTGGAGCCGAATCTATCCTAACGGAGATGATCTTGAGCCTAACCGCGAAGGCATCGAGTGGTATCGAAGCATGCTGGGTGAGTGCAAAAAGCACGGCATTAAAACCTTCGTCACCATGCTCCACTATGACATCCCGGTAAATCTTGTCACCACATATGGGGGATGGAAGAATCGCAAGACGATTGATTTCTTCGCCCGCTATGTCGAGACAATCGTTACGGAATTGGGCGATCTGGTCGATTTCTGGCTGCCTTTTAACGAGTTCAATGCAGCGCGTTTTTCGCCTTGGGACGGGGTCTGTCTGGTCAAAGACGAAGAGGGGGAGAACTTCGATCGAGCCATCTTCCAGTGCCTGCACCACGAGTTCGTTGCCAATGCGCGTGCCGTCGAGATTGTCCATCGTCTTTCGCCCGATACTCCCGTTGGCGGCATGATCGCTCGATTCTGTACGTATCCCGCCACCTGCCGTCCCGAAGATAACATGCAGGCTATTCACGACGACCAGTATTCCAACTGGTTCTATACGGACGTGATGGCTCGTGGAAAATACCCCGCTTATATGAATCGCTATTTCGACGCGTGCGATATCGAGATTCAAATGGAGCCGGGCGATGAAGAGCTCATCGCTCGCAACACGGTCGACTTCCTGGCCTTCTCGTACTACTTTTCCCAGGTATCCACCTGCGATCAGGGATGGGAGAAGACTGCGGGAAATCTGGTCATGGCAAACAAGAACCCTTATCTCGAGACGAGTGAGTGGGGCTGGCAGCTCGATCCCATTGGCCTGAGGGTTACCCTTAACCAGATGTATGACCGCTATGGGCTGCCCCTGTATATCGCCGAGAACGGCCTCGGTACATCTGATGTAGTCGAGGAGGATGGCAGCATCCACGACGAGTATCGAATCGATTATTTGCGCCAGCACATAAAGTGCCTTAAGGAAGCAGTGATCGATGGCGTTGACGTGCGCGGATACATGATCTGGGGATTCATTGACCTTGTTGCCTGCGGTCCTCTTACGATGGACAAGCGCTACGGGCTTATCTATGTCGATCTGGATAATTGCGGCAACGGTACTGCGGAGCGCTCGCGTAAAGACTCTTTCTATTGGTATCAGAAATGTATCGCCACTAATGGCGAGGATCTTGGGTAGGAGTGATTGTCGTGGCAGACAAGAAGGAACTGGCCGCTCGTGTCCTCGAGCTCGTGGGCGGCGCCGATAACGTTGTTATGGCAACGCACTGCATTACAAGGCTCAGATTCAACCTGAAGGACGATAGCAAGGCAGATCTGGAGGCCCTTAAGACGCTTGACGGCGCCTTGGGCGCGCAGGTTAAAGACGGGCAGTGGCAGGTTATCATCGGCGCCAGCGTGGGGTCGGTATATGACGAATTGGAGCCCATGCTAGGTGACAGGATGGGTGGCGAGGTCTCCGCCGACGCCGAGCAGCCTGAGCTCCAAAAAGGTTCGGCTCGCGTATTCGATATCATCACCGGCATCTTCTCCGCTATCATTCCCGCACTGGTGGCGGGAGGCATCGTAAAGGGCATCCTGGCTGCTATCGCGGCTTTTGGAATCGACACGGGTGCCGGCGACTTTGCGATATTCAATATGATTTCGGATATCCCGTTCTACTTCTTGCCGTTTTTGCTGGCAATGTCTACAGCTGATAAGTTCCGGGTCAACCGTTCGCTTGCGCTTTGTGTTGCCGGATCGCTGATGTACCCGACCATTGTCAACGCTGTCGGTACGGGCGAGACGCCCCTTGCGCTGTTCGGTTTTGCGGTGCCGATTTTTAGCTACGCCGATTCCGTGTTCCCGGTTATCTTTGGCGTCATTGGCTTGTCTTTTGTATATCGCGCAATCGACAAAGTCGTGCCGGATCTTTTTAAGCTCGTTGTCGTTCCGGCGCTCTCCCTTGCTATCGTGATTCCCGTCAACCTGTTTGTGCTCGCTCCGATTGGTGCCTGGTGCGGTCTTGGTCTTGCCAACGGTATCGTTTGGCTATTCTCGACGTTAGGCCCCGTTGCCGGTTTTCTGCTGGGCTTCTTTATGCCGCTTATCGTGCTCTTCGGCATGCACCAGTCAACGAGCCCCATCCAGATTTCCAATATCGCAACGCTGGGGTATGACTATCTGCTCCCGATCTCTTTCTGCCATAACCTCGCCGAAAGCGGTGCGTCTTTTGGTGCGGCCCTGCGCATGACCGATGAAAAGCTCAAGTCCGCTGCGATGACGTGCGCCTTCTCGGCATTTATGGGAATTTCCGAGACTGCCTTGTTCACCGTTCAGGTTCCTAACAGGACTCCGCTTATCGCTGCGATGATCGCGGATGGCATTGGCGGCGCGCTCACCGTTGTTCTGGGCGCTAAGTGCTTCGGCTTTGTTATGCCTGGCATTACCTCGTTGCCCGTTTATGCCGATCCAAGCGGCAATCCCATGAACCTGATCATGATTGTCGCCTGCATCGCTTTGACTTGGGTTATTTCCGCGACGCTCTCGTTTGCGCTCTATGGTCGTTTTGACAAAAAGTAACGACGTTTTGAGATAGACAATATTAATCGGCCGCTCGCCGGGGAATCGTTTTACGACGCCCCGGCGAGCGGCATTTCATTGGTGGGGGCGTGTGTGCCGCCAGCGGCGGCATGCCGCCTCGCCGCGCTAGTTGCGCCTGCCGCCTCCGTTGGCGCCCTGCCGTCCCTGGGCCGCGCGATTGCGACCTGCGGTGTTTTGCGCACGCGACATGCCGCCGTGGCCCTTGCTGCCTTTGGGTCCCTTGCCAGCGCCACCGCCATGTGGTTTGCCGCCCTTCTTGCCGGTTCCATGCCCACCGCCAGCAGATGTCTCGCCCGGGCGCGGGGGCACGGGACGAATCAGGCAATGCTTGGTGTAGCCGATCAGATCGCGGCGGCCAGCCTTTTCCAGCGCCTCGCGCACGAGCTTGTAGTTCTCGGGCTTGCGATACTGGATGAGCGCACGCTGCATGGCCTTCTCGTGCGGGTCGCGCGCCACGTAGATCGGCTGCATGGTGCGCGGATCCACGCCGGTGTAGTACATGCACGTTGACATGGTGGACGGGGTGGGGTAGAAGTCCTGCACCTGTTCGGGCATGTAGCCCATGTCGCGCACGGCCTCGGCAAGGTCCACTGCTTCCTTCATCGTTGAGCCGGGATGGCTCGAGATTAGGTACGGCACTACGTACTGCTTGAGTCCGTATTCGCGGTTCAGGCGTTCAAATTTACGGCAGAACGCGTCGTAGACGGCTCGGCTCGGCTTGCCCATCACGGACAACACCGCGTCGCTCACGTGCTCGGGTGCCACGCGCAGCTGGCCCGAGACATGGTGCTCCAGCAGCTCGCGCAAAAACTCGTCCGAGGCATCGGCCATGGTGTAGTCAAAGCGGATGCCGCTGCGGACGAAGACCTTCTTGACGCCCGGCAGCTGGCGCAGGTCGCGCAGCAACTGCGTGTAGCCGCTCTCGTCGACCACCATGTTCTTACATACGCTCGGCCACAGGCAGCGCTTGTTCTTGCACACGCCGTGCTTGAGCTGCTTGTCGCAGGCAGGGCGGCTAAAGTTTGCCGTCGGTCCGCCCACGTCGTTGATGTAGCCCTTAAACTCGGGATCGCGCGTGAGCAGCTCGGCCTCGCGCATGATCGAATCGTGGCTGCGCATCTGCAGCACGCGCCCCTGGTGGAAGGTGAGGGCGCAAAACGAGCACTCGCCAAAACAGCCACGGTTGGAGCTAATGGAAAACTTGATCTCGGCAAAGGCCGGCACGCCGCCTGCCGCGTCGTAGTCGGGATGCCAATCGCGTGCGTAGGGGAGCTCGGCCACCTCGTCCATCTCGTCGGTGGTGAGTGTCGTCGACGGCGGGTTTTGCACCACATAGACGCTGTTGGGATAGGGCTCTACCAGGCGATGGCCGGTGATGGGGTCCATATTCTGCTGCTGCACGTTAAAGCTGCGCGCGTAGTTGAGCTTGTCGGCGGCAAGATCGTCCCAGCTGGGCAGCAGGTCGTAGTCGTAGACCTCGTCGAGCGAGTTGGTGCGGTAGACGGTGCCGTTGATATAGGTAATCTGGTCGACGGGCAGTCCCGCGTCGAGCGCGTCGGCGATCTCGACAATCGCGTGCTCGCCCATGCCGTAGATGAGGATGTCGGCGCCCGAGTCGAGCAGCACCGAGCGCTTGAGCTTGTCCTGCCAGTAGTCGTAGTGGGCCAGGCGACGCAGGCTTGCCTCGATGCCACCGATAATGATGGGGGCGTCCTTAAACGTCTGGCGGATGAGGTTGCCGTAGACCGTGACGGCGCGATTGGGACGGCGCCCCTCTTCGCCACCGGGGGTATAGGCGTCGGTGTGGCGGCGATGCTTGGTCACCGAATAGTGGTTGACCATGGAGTCCATGTTGCCGGCGCTGACCAAAAAGCCCAGGCGCGGCTCACCGAGCACCGTGATGCTGGCGGGGTCGGTCCAGTCGGGCTGGCAGATGATGCCCACTTTGTAGCCGTGCGCGTCGAGGACGCGGCTGATGATGGCCATACCAAAGCTGGGGTGGTCCACGTAGGCGTCGCCGCAGATGTAGACAAAGTCGCACTGGTCCCAGCCGCGCGCATCCATGTCGGCGCGGCTGACGGGGAGGAACTTATCGCGGCCCGGGCGCCAGGGGCGTGTGAGCGCTGCTGGGGTATGCGTGGTGTGCCCACCCTGCGCCTTACCGCCGCGCTTTTGCTGCTGGCCCTGTTTGCCCTGCTGACTGCGCTGGTTGTTCTGAGCGTGCTGAGGCTTTTTTGCCACGATCCCTCCCGGTGTTTGTATGCTGCACGTAATTGTAACCAGTCTTTTTGGGACGGGGCTAAAAAGACTGGTGGAGTACATGAGCTAGCGGATCGGCGTGTCGATGCGGGTGTCGTTTGTTTCCAGACTGTGTATCCCTGTGTCGAAGGGGTCGTCTCGCGCGCACGCCATGTTGTCAATGGGTTACAGTATGAACGGCGGCTATGTTTCCGCCAACGCACGAGAGAGTCGTCAACAAGGAGGATGCACGACGATGCAGCGTGCCAAACAGATATCGGAGTCTATTGAGCTGGGCATCATCTTGGCGCTCGCCGGTGGCTTTATGGACGTGTATTCGTACATTGGGCGCGACCATGTTTTCGCCAACGCGCAGACAGGCAACATCCTGCTCGTGGGCGTGAGCATCTCGGAGGGCAACTGGGCACTTGCGGGGCGCTACTTCTTCCCTGTGGTGTCGTTTGCCGTGGGTATTATGCTTGCCGATCTGGTACACGAGCGGTTTGGCAGCGTGATCCACTGGCGTCAGGTGACGGTGTTCTTTGAAGCCGTCATCTTGCTGGGCGTGAGCTTTATCCCGGGCGGCAATTTCAACCTGCTCGCCAACTGCCTCACCTCTTTTGCCTGCGGCATGCAAGTCGAGAGCTTCCGCAAGATCCACGGTCACGGCATCGCTACGACCATGTGCATCGGCAACTTGCGCAACGCGCTGCAAAACGTGGACGATTACATCATCACCCACAGGCGCGGCTTTTTGGAAAACGGCCTGCTGTACTTTGGCGTGATCTTTACCTTTGTGTTTGGCGCCGTGTTGGGCAACTGGTGTATTGAACGCATGGGCCTGCATGCCATCGTCGTGGCGAGCTTGCTGCTGTTTGTCGCGTTTGCCATCATGTTCATCGACCGCGAGCGCGACTTGCGCTTACGCTGGAAGGTTGCGGCCGAGGCTTGGAAAGAGGGCTGCCGAAAGTAACCGATTGCGGCAAAGGGGCTGTTCCTTTGCCGCAATATTTTTCATCATCTGTTGAAACGCTTTAACACTTTTGACGTTCTCACGCGTTTTTTGTTTCAAAAGCGTTAGGATGGGACTTATAGCGCGGGGCGTAATGGGTGCCCCGCACACGATGGGAGGCTATCAATGGCTAATCGTTTCGTTCTCAATACCATCTCTTATCATGGTTCCGGCGCCATCAAGGAGATCCCCGGCGAGCTCCAGCGTCGCGGCTACAAGAAGATCTTCGTCTGCTCCGACCCCGATCTGGTCAAGTTTGGCGTTACCGCTAAGGTGACCGATGAGCTCGATGCCGCCGGCATCGCTTGGAGCCTCTACTCCGAGATCAAGCCCAACCCCACCATCCAGAACGTCAAGGACGGCGTCGAGGCCTTCAAGGCCGCCGAGGCTGACGCTATCGTGACCATTGGTGGCGGCTCCTCCATGGACACCGCTAAGGCCATCGGCATTATTATCAACAACCCCGAGTTCGCCGATGTCCGCAGCCTCGAGGGCGTTGCTCCCACTAAGAACCACGCCGTGTTCACCATCGCCGTGCCGACGACCGCCGGTACCGCCGCTGAGGTGACCATCAACTACGTCATCACCGACCCCGAGAAGGTCCGCAAGTTCGTGTGCGTCGACACCAACGATGCCCCCGAGGTTGCTGTCGTCGATCCCGACATGATGGCTTCCATGCCTGCCGGCCTGACCGCTTCCACTGGCATGGACGCTCTGACCCACGCCATCGAGGGCTACACCACCAAGGGTGCCTGGGAGCTCTCCGACATGTTCCACTTTGAGGCTATTAAGCTGATCAGCGAGAACCTGCGCGACTCCGTTGCCGAGGCCAAGTCCGGTCAGCCCGGCTCCGGCCGCGAGGGCATGGCTCTTGGCCAGTATGTCGCCGGCATGGGCTTCTCCAACGTTGGCCTGGGCATCGACCACGCCATGGCTCACACCCTGTCCGCTCACTACGACACCCCGCACGGCGTCGCCTGCGCCATGCTGCTGCCGATTGCCATGGAGTTCAACAAGCCGGTTTGCGCCGAGCGCCTGGCCAAGGTCGCCGTCGCCATGGGCGTTGACACCACGGGCATGAGCACTGACGAGGCCGCCGACGCCGCCATCGCCGCCGTCAAGCAGCTTTCCGCCGACGTGAACATCCCGCACGTCTGCGAGGCTATGAAGGCTGACGAGATCGAGGTCCTGGCCAAGGACGCCATGGCCGACGCCTGCTTCCCGGGTAACCCGCGCGAGGCGACGCTCGACGACGTCATCGAGCTCTTCAAGAAGATCTGCCCGGCTGCCTAGCCCAGTTTGGTGGTCCTTCGCCCGTAGGTGTATGGTCTTTTGACGTGCCGCTGGCCCCGCCGTGCTACGCACGGTGGGGCTTTTTGTGCTGCGTCGATGCCCTGAGACGGACAAAACCAAGGCGTACTGCCCGCTGCGGATAGGTGGTGCACTTCCCTGCGTGCATTTTTGGGAGTATTCAACAAGCTCTTAAAAATGCATAACGTTGTGAATGGGCGGTAGTGATCCGCAGGCGCCCATCGACAGCCATTGTGGGCGGGCTATCGATGAGTGGAGGGGGTTGTTACTGAGTTTCTGCTTTGCGACGACCTGCAACACTGCTGTAACCGCGTCGTTTTGTCGTTCGTGATGGGGCCGTTGGGGCCCACGGTGCTGAATACTCCGTTTTTTGCACGGTCCAAGGTGGGGCACCCTGAGACGAAGCAAAAAGATGCCTCATTTCTATGCAAATACCAATAGGATTTATGCAAGATTGAGATTGTAAACCGTGCACGTGCACAAAACCGGTGCGGGGACGTCTGGAGGCGGCTCGGCTCCTGGGGCATTGCACGTGCAGAACGGTTAAAATCGGGACTCGGTCTTAGTTTTACTTGGAAGGATGCATATGACTTCTAATATTGATGCTTCTCTAGAGGAGACGCTCTCCTATATCGCAGGACAGCTTAAGACGCTGACTTCTATTGCCTCCCCTACCGGCTATACCCGTGCGGCGACTGATTATCTGATGGAGACCCTGCGCGATATGGGGTTTGGGCCTGAGCGTTCTAATAAGGGTAACGTGCTCGTTGAGCTTGGCGGCGAGGGCGAGCCGCTCGTACTGGCGAGCCATGTCGATACCCTAGGCGCCATGGTGCGTTCCATTAAGGACAATGGCCGCCTGCGCCCCACGACGCTCGGTGGGCATCAGTGGTCTACGGCCGATGGCGAGAACTGCACCGTCTACACGCGCGACGGCAATGTCTACACGGGCGTGGTTCTTAACACCGAGCCTTCGGCGCACGTGGCCGACGAGCCGGTCAAGACCATCGAGAAGAACATGGAGATCTTGCTCGATGAGAACGTCGACAGCAAGGACGATGTGCTCGAGCTGGGTATTCAGACCGGCGACATCATCGCTATGGATCCTCGCACGACGGTGACGGAGAGCGGCTACATTAAGAGCCGCTTCCTGGATGACAAGCTATCGGCCGCCATTTTGTTGGGCTTGGCGCGTGCCGTCGCCGCTGGCGAGGTGACGCTTTCGCGTAAGGTTTCGCTGCTCTTTACCGTGTACGAGGAGGTGGGCCACGGCGGCGCCTTCGTGCCGGCCGACACGCGCGAGATGATCAGCGTTGACATGGGCTGCGTGGGCGACGACCTAGGCTGCACCGAGCACATGGTGTCGATCTGCGCCAAGGATTCGGGCGGTCCGTACAACTACGACCTGGTGACGGCGCTGTCCAATATCGCGCGCGAGCTTGAGCTCGATTACGCTATCGACGTGTATCCGCATTACGGTTCGGACGTCGAAGCCACGCTCTCTGCCGGCTACGACATTCGCCATGGTCTGATCGGCCCCGGCGTGTATGCGAGCCACAACTACGAGCGTAGCCACATGGACGGCGTGCGCAACACCTTCGAGCTCGTCCGCGCCTACGTACAGCGCTAGCGATGCAGCGGCCTCGGCTGATACGGCAGTACCGACCGAGGCCGTCCTCTCTAAGTTGCGGTGAAATAGGGACTGTTTGGCGGTTTTAAACGCTTAAACAGTCCCTATTTCACCGCAATTTATGAAGGGGATGGGGCTACTTAAGTGCGCCGGTCACCGTGCCGCCGCCGAGGACGATGTCGCCGTGGTAGACTACAACGGCCTGGCCGGGGGCGATGGCTCGCTGCGGCTCGTCAAAAGTCAGCAGCATTTGCCCGTCTTCGCCGCGCGTAAGGGTCGCTGCCTGGTCCTTTTGACGGTAGCGGTACTTGGCGCCCACGCGAATGCCGCCGGCATTGAGCTCAGCCTCCATGCGCTCTGCCGGCGCGCTCCAGATCCAGTCGTTGGCCGTGAGCGCTGTGGCCGCCAGGTCCTCGGCCTCGCCCAGATGCACGGTGTTGTTGGAGGCGTCGACGCCCGTTACGTACACGGGATGCGCCATCGCGACGCCCAGGCCCTTGCGCTGGCCGATGGTATAGCGCAGCGCGCCGTTGTGGCGTCCGACCACGCTGCCGTCGCGCCATACGATATCGCCCGGTGTAGCGGCATGTCCGCAGCGGCGCTCGATATAGCCCGCGTAGTCGCCGTCCGCGATAAAGCAGATATCCTCGCTTTCGGCCTTCTTGGCGTTGATGAAGCCCTGTTCGTCGGCTATACGGCGTACGTCGCGCTCCTTGTCCAGGCCTGCCAGCGGAAAGATCGTGCGCGACAGCCGCTCCTGCGTGAGCGAATATAAAAAGTAACTTTGGTCCTTTTTGGGATCTTCGCCGCGATGCAGCTGCCAGGTGCCGTCGGGCGCCTGGCTCGTTTTGGCATAGTGGCCTGTGGCGATGTAGTCGCAGCCCATATCCAGCGCCGCATCGAGCAACGCGCCAAACTTAATGTGGCGGTTGCAGATGATGCACGGGTTGGGCGTCAGACCTTCCTGGTAGGCGGTCACAAAGCGCTCGATCACGTTGCGGTCGAAGGTCTGCTGCAGGTCGAGCACATGGTGGGGTATCCTCAGGCGCTCGGCGACGGCCTTTGCATCGGCGATATCGCGATCGACTTTGCTCATACCTGTTGCGGAATCGGGTGCGGGGCAGGTGAGGCGCATGGTGGCACCGACGCATTCGTAACCCTGACTTTTGAGCAGATACGCGGTCACGCTGGAATCGACGCCGCCGCTCATGGCGACGAGCACGCGCTTATTGTGCATGGGGAGGTTCTCCTTGGTGGCATGTGGCCAAAAAAGAAAAGCGGCGCGGGAGGCTGGTTCCGCGCCGCAGACATTGTAGCAAGTTCGGGCGTCCTGTGGGACACCCTGTTGGGATGAGCTCAGGCTGTCAGAAGAGAGGGGAGACCGGCGTGCCTTGGACTCGTTCTAAGAACGAGAGGCTCTAGTCCTGGAAGAGCGCCGTGGACAGGTAGCGCTCGCCGGTGTCGGCGAGCAGCGCCACGATGGTCTTACCCTCGTTCTCGGGGCGCTTGGCCAGCTGCAGCGCGGCCCACACGGCGGCGCCGGACGAAATGCCCACGAGCACGCCCTCCTTGTGGCCCACGGCGCGGCCGGTGGCAAAGGCGTCGTCGTTCTCGACGGGGATGATCTCGTCATAGACCTGGGTGTCGAGGACGTCGGGCACAAAGCCGGCGCCGATACCCTGGATCTTGTGCGGGCCGGCCTGGCCCTTAGAGAGCACCGGGGAGGTGGCGGGCTCGACGGCGACAACCTGAATCTCGGGGTTCTGCTCCTTGAGGAACTCGCCCACGCCGGTCACGGTGCCGCCGGTGCCAACGCCGGCGACGAAGATGTCGACCTTGCCGTCGGTGCCATCCCAGATCTCGGGGCCGGTCGTGGCCTTGTGGATGGCGGGGTTGGCGGGGTTCACAAACTGGCCGGCGAGTATGCTGTTGGGAGTCTCCTTCTGCAGCTCCTCGGCCTTGGCGATAGCGCCCTTCATGCCTTTGGAGCCGTCGGTGAGCACGAGCTGTGCGCCGTATGCCTGCATAAGCTTGCGGCGCTCGACGGACATGGTCTCGGGCATGGTGATGATCACCTTGTAGCCGCGGGCCGCTGCCACCGAGGCGATGCCGACGCCGGTGTTGCCGCTCGTGGGCTCGATGATGGTGTAGTCGCCGCCGCGCACGAGCTTGCCGGCCTTCTCGGCCTCGTCAATCATGTTCTTGGCGACGCGGTCTTTAACGGAACCGGCGGGGTTGAAGTATTCGAGTTTGACGAGCACACGAGCCTTGAGGTCCTCGTCGGCCTCAAAGTGAGTGAGCTCCAGGAGCGGGGTGTGGCCGATAAGCTGATCGATAGACGTGTAAACCTTGCTCATGGTGAACCTCCAAAGTGTTCAAGTTGCTGGTTGCCGTGTGGTTTCACGGTGCGTGTAGCAGCTAAACCCATAAACCTTATAGGTTGTTCGTTTAGCTGTTGGGAAGCATACTAGATACTAAAGCCTAGTAATGCAATAGGAAATAGAAGATTATTACGAGTCGATTAACCATCTTGACCGGAACGGGTATTTTCAAAACCAATTTTTCGGCTAGAATTTCTACGGACTAAATGACCGAAAGGCAGCACTATATATGTTGGTTTCTACTAAGGGCAGATATGCCCTGCGCGTTATGGTCGATCTGGCCGAGCATCAGGCGGCCGGTCGCATCCCGCTCAAAGAGATCGCGGCACGACAGGGGATTTCCGAGAAATATCTCGAGAACATCTTGGCTACGCTCGTGCGCGCCAACATGCTTTCGGGCATGCGTGGCAAGGGCGGCGGCTACGTGCTCACGCGCCCGCCCGAGCAGTACACGGTGGGCGAGATCCTGCGCCTGACCGAGGGTAGTCTGGCGCCGGTCGCCTGCCTGGATGGCGACTGCAAGGGCTGCTCGCGCTCGGAAGAGTGCCCCACGCTCGACGTGTGGAAGAACCTGGACAAGCTCATCAACGACTACCTCGACGGTGTGACGCTCGATCAGCTTGTCGCTCCCAACCATGGCTACGACTACGTCATCTAACCCACACCCGCCATGTGGGGACGGGTAGAAATGGTAGATTCTCTCGTCCTTTGAGACTTGATAAATAAGAAGGCCGCCCATTTTTGCGATGGGCGGCCTTCGTTTTGGGGTGTTGAGACGGGCACGGCCGGAATGGCCGTTTTAGTCCTTGGCGATGCTGTCGAGAATGCTGCGCATGATGGACACCAGGATGCTGCCCATAAAGGCCGAGCCAAAGCTTGCGATGGAGATGCCGACGCCCAGCAGGTTGACCGACAGGTAACTCGCGAGCTCGAGCATAAAGCTGTTGACGACAAGCTGGAAAATGCCCAGCGTAATGATCGTGAGCGGCAGCGAGATGACCGTCAGGAACGGCTTGACGAACGAATCGACGATGTTCAGGAACAGTCCCACGAAGGCGAAGCAGACCCAGGCCTCGGCTAAACCGAAGGGCTGGATGCCGGGAACGAGGAACGTGGCAATCGCGATGGCGATCGAGGTAAAGAGCCAGTTAAGCATAAAGCGCATGGTGTGAATCCTTTCTTGCGCAGGGTGTGTTGGTATCGCTTGAAACGGCTTGCTGCGGCAGCTTGGACGGCCGAGCGGGTGTGCCGCCTTGTTCGGCCGCCCATTGTCTCAGATATTCGTGGAGCTTGCGTGCGCATTCGGTTTCAAAACGGCGTTCGTCCTAAAAAACGTGCCGCTGGCAGAGAGTCTTGTCGCTTTAGTTTGGTGGTGTGCTACACTGCTACGGGCAAATGGCCCATGCATAGTTTTATTGCATATTACGGGTGAACGATGCCCGATGTCAGTATCAACTTCGATGCCTTTTGGCGGGTTTGGCGGTGATCGATGAACATCGAGAACATGTTTGACAAGCCTGATGTCAAGCAGCTGGTCCACGCATTTAGTCTTTTGGATGACGAGAAGGATATCCAGGCGTTTTTAACCGATATCTGCACGCCGCGCGAGATTTGCGATCTTTCGCAACGCTTGCAGGTCGCGCGTTATCTGGATGAGGGCGAGCCCTATGTTGAGGTCCAGGCCCGCACGGGCGCTTCGTCCACCACGGTGAGTCGTGTTTCCAAGGCGCTCAACGGCGAGTACGGTGGCTATCGCAAGATCCTCATCAAGCTGGAGGATGGCGAGTAGGCCAACGGCAACAAACGAATCAGCTGGAGCCGCCCCTTCGGGGGCGGTTTTTGTGTGTCGAAATTGATCCCTTGGGGACGGAGGAAAACGGATCATCGAGGGGATCTGGTGCATTGGGGCCAGGTTGTCCGCGCGGGCGGGTAGGATAGATGCGTTGAATATTGCGAACAGTTTGAGTGGAGGACCATGCCTGTTCGAATCTATACCACTAATGCCGGCACGGATTTGAGCGATGCCGAGGCAGCGCTGCTGGCCGACCTGGTTGCCCGCCACGGGCGCGCTGTTCTGTTGGCGCCAACATTTGCCGAACTCGACCTGTGCCGTCATGATGCGGCAGAAGCCGGGGTTTCGTTGGGTATCGACTACAAGACGCCTACATCATGGCTCCGCTCGCTGTGGGAGCTTATGGGCGATGGCCGCAGCTTTGTGGATAACCTTCAGCGCCAGATGCTGTTCTCGGACATGATCGCCCGTCGCGACGATGCCGGTCTGCAGCCGCTTTCGCGCAGTCAGGGCACGGTGCGCATGCTCGCGCGCATGGCCCGCGATGTGCTGCCGGGCGTAGCGGGGACGGGTGCCGAGCACTGCTGCGGCGACGTTTGCCAACCCGATCCCAAGAGCGACGCCGAGGCCCGCGTGTTTGAGCTGTTGAGAGCCTATGCGAGCGGCTTGGACCGTCGAGACATGGTCGAGCCCTGCGAAGCCGCCGATATGATGGCAGAAGCCCTGGCGAACAGCCTGCCGGGGTGCGCCCGCGCCGTCTGCGTGCGTGGTGTCACGTCGTTTACGCATAGCCTGCTCGAGCTGTTGTCGGCCGTGGCGAACAGCGGGGGAGAGGTTGTCGTGCTGCTGGCTTGCGAGCAGGCGGCGATGCGCGAGGACCTGGCCGCCGCCTTTGATGCCCGCGGCGTGCTGTTTGAGGCCGCCCCGTTGGGGGAGGACGCCGCTGCGCCCCAGACTGCCTCCAAGTCCGCCGCTCAGTCTGCCTTTGTAGAGGTTGCTGGCCCTCACGCCCGCGCCCACGCCTATGTGGATGCAATCGATGAGCTGGTAAAAACGTGTGAGGACGCCGCGGTCGACGGCGGTGTCACGGCGTCCGCGGACCCTGTGCGCGTGCTCGTGGTGTCTGCCCGGGCGCCCCGGCTGTTCGGTGAACTCGCTGCCCGTTTGGCGGCGCGTCATATTGCGGCCGAGACAACCGAGTTCACGGCATTTTCCCAATCCATCGCGGGCAGGCAGTTCACGGCGCTCGCCAATCTGATCGAGCGCATGAAGGCCGCCGATGAGGGCACCGCCTCTAAGACCGAGTGGTGGCCCGCGCCGGAGCTTACCGACTGGATTTACAGTCCGCTTTCGGGTGCCGATGCCGCCAGCGCGCGCACCTTCGACAAGAACATGCGCCTGTCGCGCAGCAAGACCACTGCGGGCGTCAAGAGCTTGCTGCAGAGCGTGCAGGGCCAGGTGAGGGGCGCCCGCAAGGCCGCCAGCGACGAGAACTGGTTTAAGAACGTGCCGTGCGTGGTCTCGGACGTGTTCCAGGCGCTGTGGCGCGACAAACCCGTGACGGCGCTCAAGGCCATGCTCGCCGTTGCCGAGGCGCTGCCCGATCGCGCTCTAGGCGGCCTTGACGGCCAGGCCCGTCGCCAGGCAGAGACGGCTTTGCTGCGCCATGCCATTGACATCCTTATGAACGATGCTCGCGCGCTCGACGTGTCGCAGGCTGCGACCGTGCCGGTTCTCGACGGCGTTCGAACCAAGGTGGACAAGCGCAGTGCCGCTTACGATTACGAGACCTACGAGGTCGATCGCACACCACGGGCACAAGTGCGCTTTGTGCCGCTTGCCGATGCGTCGGTTCTACGCCCTGGCAGCTACGATGCCGTGCTGTTTGTCGATGTCGACCTGGACAGCTACCCGCTTTCGCACGAAGAGGGCCCGCTTGCCACGTTGACGGCCGAGCTGCGCCGCGACGGCGTGTCTTTGGAGCCCGCCGCCCTGCTGCGCGTACGCTTTGGCCGTGCAATGCAGGCGGCGAGCGGTCCGGTCGCGCTCGCCCGCGCGACGCACGATCGCCAGGCACGCGAGTGCTACCCGGCAGCCGTATGGACCGAGCTGCGGGCACATGCCGAGGCCGCTGGCGCTGCCAAGCCCACGTGCGTGGGCGAGGGCGATATCATCGCCGACTTTGATCCCGCGGCAGGTGAAGGCCTCAAGCGCGAGCGCGTGACCTGCGAAGCCCCTCAGCACCTGAGCGATGAAGCCATTCCGTATCTGGTTCTGCGCCGTCGCGATGGCGAGGGCGAGGATGCGCCGCTGGTGCCG
This sequence comes from uncultured Collinsella sp., assembly GCA_965141245.1. Lineage (GTDB taxonomy): Bacteria > Actinomycetota > Coriobacteriia > Coriobacteriales > Coriobacteriaceae > Collinsella. Next base: position 50,046 of record CBCSLZ010000001.1, on the reverse strand, counting down.
CGCCTGACGTCCGCTTCGCAGATCGAGGCCTATTCGACCTGTCCACTATGCTGGTTCGTCTCGTACCGCGTGAAGCCCCAGTCGATCGACGCCGGCTTTGGCAATATGGAGAAGGGCAACTTTGTCCACGACGTGCTGGAACACCTGCACGCCCGTCTGCCCCAGGAGGGCATGGAGCGCGTGACGCCCGAGAACCTGCCGCGCGCACAGGAGCTGCTGCGCGAGGTCTTTGACGAGACCTTGGCCGAGCACGCCGGCAAGCGCGGTGCCGAGGGTCCGCTCGTGCCGCTCTCTCCGGTAGAGGAACGTCAGGTGGCCGAGATTCTGCCGCAGCTGGAAGGCGTGCTCGCCTACGAGTCCGAGGCACTTGCCCCCTTTGCGCCACGCTACCTTGAGTTCGCCTTTAATGAGCTTAAGGTCGAGTATGCCGGTTGGCCGCTCGGCGGGCGCATCGACCGCGTGGATGTGGACGCCGAGAACCGCGCCGTGGTAATCGACTACAAGCATCGTTCGGGCGTTGAGGAGTTTAAGCTTGCCGACCCCACGGTACGTGACGAGGAGACGGGCGAGGCTCCCATCGACGACCCGCGCTGGCTGCCGCCCCATACCCAAACGCTCATCTACGCGCAGGCCATGCGTCGGGCACTGGGCTTGGATACCCGTGCAGCGCTCTATTTTTCGACCAAGGGCGGCAAGCCCGCGCTGCGCGGTGCGGCGAGCGCCGAGTTGCTCGAGGAAGAGCGCGGTGACGGTCGCATCCCGGGCCTCAAGAAGGGCTTTCCCGGCGAGGGCGGCAGCATGGACTTCGACGCCCTGCTCGATCGCGTGGAGGCCGGCATCGCCGAGCGCTTGCGCGAACTCGAGGCGGGCAACGTCGCTGCTGTCGACCCGGCGTCGACGCAGGCCGCGCATGCCCGCTGCTCGTATAACCACGAAGGAACGTTTGTAAGGAGGGACGTGTAGACCATGGATCTTTCGACTTTGATGCCGCAACAGCTGCAGATCGTCAAAACGCTCGACCGTCCGCTGTTTGTCTCGGCGGGCGCCGGTTCGGGCAAGACCTTTACCCTCACGCGCCGCATCGTCTACGCGCTCTCGCCCGAATCCGGTCCGTTCGTCGAGCATCTGGACCAGGTGCTCGCCATCACCTTTACCAAGGACGCCGCGGCCGAGATTCGCGACCGCGTGCGCCGTGCGCTTATCGACGAGGGCATGGACGAGGAAGCACTGACCGTCGACGACGCGTGGATCTCGACCATTCACGGCATGTGCTCGCGTATTCTGCGCGCGCACGCGCTGGAGCTGGGCATCGACCCCGAGTTCACGGTGCTCACCGATACCGACGAGCTCATGGACCAGGCTGTTGAGCATGTGCTGGCCCGCGCGACGGCACCCGATGCCGCCCCCGAGCTCGCCGCATCGCTCAAGGCCCTCTACGCCTGGTATCCCATGGCGGGCGAGGGCGGGCCGTTTGGTGCCGGCACCACCATCAAGGGTCTGGTGCGCGAGCTGCTGGAGCTCTCGAGCCAGTTGCCGGGCGGCATGGACGACGTGCGCGTGGCGCGCGGCCAGGCCGATACCTCGGCGCTTGCCGATGCCTATCGCGCGTCGCTGGGCGCAAGCAAGGCCGCGACCGAGAAAGCGCAGGTGGCGCTCGACGCCATCGATGCATTCGAGGCCAGCGGCAAGACCATGGCCGATGCGGCGCGACTCATGATGTCGTGCACCATGCCGCGTGCGAGCAAGGCATTTCCTAAGGAGCAGGTCGAGCTGCTCAAGGCCGAGGCTGCCGATGCATTTATCAATATCGTGCTTGCCTGCGGTGGCCCGGCACTCGATGCGCTGGTGGGCCTGGCCCGTTCCGTGGAGGCTGAGTATCGCGCGCTGAAGGCTGCCCAGTCCGCCCTCGACAACAACGACTTGCTGCGTATGGCCTACGAGGCCCTGCGCGATTACCCGGCCATCCGAGCGGCATACGAGGGCCGCTTTAAGATGGTCATGATCGACGAGTTCCAGGATACCGACCAGATGCAGGTCGATCTGATCCGATACCTGACCGGCGCGGGGGAGCGCGCGCTGTGCACCGTGGGCGATGCACAGCAGTCCATCTATCGCTTCCGCGGCGCCGAGGTCGAGGTCTTCCGCCGCCAGGAGCGCAAGGTAGGATCGGCGGCATCCGAGACGGTCGCCACGCCGGATGTCCCCGCCGGCGAGCTCGTTAAACTCGTGCGCAACTTCCGCAGCCACGACGAGGTGCTGCGTTACGTGGCACGCGTCTTCGACGGCGATGACGGCGGCCTGATGCAGGGATTTTTGGATCTTGAGGCGAGCGACGGCCGCAAGGACACGCTGGTGGCAGACGCCTCGCGTCGCCAGGCCCTCTTTGTTGCCGGCGGCAGTACGCAGGAACGCACACAGGCAAAGGCCCGTGCGATCGCCGAGCGGTTCCGCTCGCTTGCCGATGCCGGCCAGCCCCAGGGCGGCATGGTGCTGCTGCTGGGCCGCATGACCAACGCAGACGTCTACGCACAGGCCTTCCGTGACCAGGGGCTCGACTGTGTCATCGCGGGCGGCTCGGTCTTTGCGCAGGCTGCCGAGGTGCAGACGGTGCGCGCCCTGGTTTGTGCGCTCGCCAATCCGGCCGATACGGCGCAGGGCCTTATGCCGTTGCTCGCCTCGCCGATGTTTGCACTCGGCGCCCAGGAGTTCCTGGCGCTGGCGACCAAGCTCGATAGCGAGACGGGGGAGACCTCGCGTCGCAACATCGATGTGGGCATCATGAACGATTCCGATGTGCCGGGCTTGCAGGGCTTGCCGCTCGTAACGCGTGCCCGCGAGGTGCTGCGCTACGCGCTTCGTCGCGTGGGCCGCGATTCGTTTGCCTCCATCGCGCGCGATGTGGTCAACGCCTCCGGCTGGTTTGTGCGTCTGGCGCAGCGTGGTCCCGAGGGCAAGGCCATTGCCGCCAACGTGCTCAAGGCGCTCGACGCCGTGGCCGAGGCGGAGGCCGAGTTCGGCAACTCGCCGCGTTCCATCGCGCTGGCCTTCGACCGCTTCTTGGCGGGCAAGGAGGCCCCGGGTGCCCTCAACGAGGAAGGCGACGGCGCGGTGCGCATCATGACGGTGCATGCCTCCAAGGGTCTGGAATATCCGGTCGTGGCGGTCGCCGAGTGCTTTGGCGTGCGTAAGTCCTCGGGTGCGGCACAGATGGGTCGCGTCGAGGGCGGAGCGCAGGTCGTGGCACTGCCGGCACGCTTCGACGGCGTTAAGCTTGCCGACGGTACCTTTGTGAAGGGCGACGACGTCAAAAAGCAGTTTGAGCACGCGTTTAAGGGCAAGGGCACGTCGCTGTGGCTGCCGCCGGAGCTCATGGAGGATGTCTGCGCGACAGGTTCTCCCGCCGAGGCATTCGTTCGCCTGCGCAACGACGACCTGCAGCTTTCGCTCGAGGAGCGGGCTCGTCTGCTCTATGTCGCCATGACGCGAGCGCGTGAGCTGGTCATTCTGGCGATGGATGCCGGCGTGAGCCGCGGCAAGGTGACGGCGCCGACCTTCGATGCCGAGACCGATCTGACCTACGACGTGCTGCGCCGTATTTTGCCGACCGACGCTCTGGACATGCCGCAGCTCGATGCCGACCGCCTGGTGTTCGACAACTCCCAGTCGGGCGACTACGAGCTCATTTCGCTTTCTGACTTTACCTTTGGCGAGCAAGCGTTTGAGGCCAACGCTTCGCTGGATGCCGAGGGCAGGCTTGTTCGTGGCGATGCCGATGTCGCCGATAATGCTGCGCATTCAGCTGTGCCCGGTCCTGCTGACCCCAAGCCCGATTCGTTTGAGCTTGTGTATCCCCAGGCAGTAGGTGTGCGCATGGGCACTTGTCCGTTCCCGGCGCGTGACTCGTATAGCTACTCGTCAATCGCCGCGGCACTTCATGCCGAGACGGAAGATCGTGCCACCGAGGCGCGTGTTCCCATGGACGAGGCAGGCGATGATGCCGAGTCGGATGGCTCAGAGATGACCGATGCAGAGGTGGCTGCTGTCGAGCCTGTCGGCAATCCCATGGCCTTGGGCTCGGCCTTCCATGCCGCCTGCCAGTGGCTCATCGAGATGGATGCCGATGAGCTGCCCACCGCGCGCGTCGATGCCCTGGCGCGTCTGTGGCGCCTGACGCCGGAGCAGCGCGAGCGTTTTGACATCGCCCTGAATCGCTGGCTTAGGTCGGCGGTCCGTGCCGAGCTGCTTGCCTGGCCGTGCGTCCGCGCCGAGGTGCCCTTCTTTTCGCTGGGCTGCGAGGACGAGGACATTGCCTGCTACGGCGCATATGCCGAGGGCGCCATCGATGCCTTGGCAACCGACCCGGCCGATCCGTCGCGCGCACTGGTCATCGATTACAAGACAGGTGGCTCGCCGGACGAGGTGCCCGAGCAGCTGGTCGAGAAGCACGCCTTGCAGGCGCGCGTCTACGCTGATGTTCTGCACAAGGCGGGCTTTGAGGCCGTGACCGTCAAGTTCGTTCGCGTGGAGCAGGCGAATCCAGCCATCTTCGTCGAACCCGCCGAGCCCCAAGTAGTCACCTACAATCTCTAGCCCTCAGATAACTTGCGGTGGAATACGGACTGTTTTGGCCAAAAAAGCCGCCAAACAGTCCGCATTTCACCGCAACTGCAAGAGGAGCCGTGTGGGTTTGGCTAGGTTCGGGTGCTGTCCGTGCCGTGGGGTAAAATCGTTCAGTCAGAACACGAACCCGCATCGGAGCTCATCACATGGCATTCGTCCATCTGCACAACCACACTGTTTTCTCCATGCTCGACGGCGCAACCCGTATCCAGGATATGGTCAACCGTGCCGTTGAGCTTGGCATGCCCGCCGTGGCCATTACCGACCACGGCTACATGTACGGCGTACCCGACCTGGCGCTGGCCTGCGACGCCGTCAACCACAACACGCCCGAATACAAAACCTGGAGCCACGACAAGGCCTTCCTGGAAAAGGACCGCCGCGACGAGCTGGTGGAGCCCGATCCCGAGGAAAACCCGCGCGAGCATGCCCAGTATGTGAAGGACATGGCCATGTGGGACGAGAAGGGCAACATCGACGAGCTCAAGCCGCCGCTGGTCATCAAGCCCATCTTTGGCTGCGAGGTCTACTTTACGCCGGACGAGACACTCGCCCGCGACCACAAGCCCGAGCTCTACCACATGATCCTTCTGGCCAAGGACCAGGAGGGCTACGTCAACCTGATGCAGACGGTCTCCGAGGCCGCCGTACAGGGCTTTTACTACAAGCCCCGTGTGACGCTCGACAACCTGCGCCGCCACGCCAAGGGCATGATCTGCACCAGCGCCTGTATCGCCGGCATCATCCCCAAATACATCGACCGCGGTGACATGGAAGGCGCCATCAAGTGGGCCGAGACCTTCCGCGACACCTTCGGCCCCGGCGACTTCTACATCGAGATCCAGGAACACGGCATCACCACCGACAACGGTCTGACCGACGAGCAGATGGACCGCACGCTCATCGACATCGCCAAACAGGTGGGCGTCAAGGTCATCGCGACCAACGACTTCCACTACCTGCGCCGCGAGGACGCGCCCGTGCAGGACGTCATCATGTGCATCGGCATGAACGCCAAAGTCGACGACCCCAACCGCATGCGCATGACCGGCTCGGAGTTTTACATGAAGACCGAGGAGGAGATGCGGGCGATGTTCCCGTATTGCCCCGAGGCCTGCGACAACACGCTCGAGATTGCCGACAAGTGCTACGTGGAGCTCGACTGGGACTCCATCATCCTGCCGCGCTTCCCGTTGCTCGATCCCGGCGAGACGCACGAGAGCCAGTTCCGCCGCGAGTGCGAGAAGGGCCTGCGCCAGCACTACGGTGACGACTGGGCCACGCGCGAGATCGGCGGCGTCAACATCAAAGAGCGCTTTGAGTACGAATACAAGGTCATCTGCGACAAGGGCTTTGCCGCCTACTTCCTCATCGTTGCCGAGTACGTGCAATGGGCCAAGGACAACGGCATCGGCGTCGGCCCCGGCCGTGGTTCTGCCGCCGGCGCTATCGTCGCCTACGCCATGAACATCACCGCGTTCGACCCGCTCGAGAACGGCCTGATGTTCGAGAGGTTCCTGTCCCCGCAGCGTACCGAGATGCCCGATATCGATATGGACTTCGACGATGAGCGGCGCCTCGAGGTCGTGGAGCACGTTCGCCAGCTCTACGGCCCCGAGAAGGTCACCCACGTCATCACCTACTCGACCATTAAGGCCAAGCAGGCTATTAACGACGCCGCGCGCGTTCTGGACTACCCGGTCTACATGGGCCAGCGCCTGTCCAAGATGGTCTCGAGCGACCCCAAGGTCAAGCTCAAACAGGTGCTCGACAAACAACCCGGCAAAGAGGATCTGTTTAACCCCGACTTTGCCGAGGCCTATAAAAAGGACGACGACGCCCGCCGCATCATCGACACGGCGCTCTCGATCGAGGGCCTCACCCGTGGCGAGGGCGTGCACGCGTGCGCCGTTCTGATCTGCCGCGACCCCGTCAACGAGCACGTGCCCACCAAGCTCGACACCAAGGGCGGCGTCGAGATTACCCAGTACGAGGGCCATACCGTCGCCGACATGGGCCTGCTCAAGATGGACTTCTTGGGCCTGCGCACGCTGACGGTTATCTCCAAGGCCAAGGCCAACATCAAAAAGAACTTCGGCATCGACATCAAAGAGGAAGAGATTCCCTTTGACGATCCCGAGATCTTTAAGCTCATGGGTTCCGGCCACACCGCCGGCGTCTTCCAGGTCGAGTCCGCCGGCATGACGGCTACGATCAAGAACATGAAGCCCACCGAGTACAAACACGTCGTAGCATTGATCGCTCTGTATCGCCCGGGCCCGCTGGGCGCCGGCATGGTTTCGTCCTACATCAACCGCATGAACGGCAAGGAGCCGGCCGTCTCCTACGACGACCGTCTGGACGACATCCTGGGCGAAACCTACGGCACCATGGTCTACCAGGAGCAGGTTATGCTCATCTCCGTCGAGATGTGCGGCTTCTCCAAGGGCGAATCGGACTCGCGTATCCGTAAGCCCGTGGCTAAGAAGAAGATTAAGCTGCTCACGTCGACGGTGCTGCACTGGGAGGATGGCTCGGACGAGACCACCTACGACCACTGGATGAACGGCGCCATCAAGAACAACTACACGCGCGAGGTCGCCCAGAAGATTTGGGACGATGTTCTCGAGTTCGCGTCCTACGCCTTTAACAAGTCGCACTCTGCCGGCTACGCCATTCTGGTTATGCAGACGGCGTGGCTCAAGGCGCACTATCCGCACGAGTACATGGCGGCCGTTCTGACGTCCTACACGGGCAAGACCGACAAGATCGTTCACTACGTCTCGGCATGCCGTCACGACGGCATCCCCGTGCTTTCGCCAGATGTCAACGAGTCCGGCACCGAGTTCACGGCTACCAAGGAAGGCGTGCGCTTTGGTCTGGCCGGCATCCGCGGCGTGGGCACCGGCGTGGCGCAGGCGATTATCGCCGAGCGCGAGGCGGGCGGCCCGTTTAAGACGCTGCACGACTTTGTCGAGCGCGTGGACTCGAGCCAGGCCAACCGCCGCGTGATCGAATCGCTGATCAAGGCAGGCGCCTTCGACTCCACGGGGTATCCGCGCCGCCAGATGATGCACTTTGTGGACAAGAACAACCCCGAGAACATCATCGACGCCGCGATAAAGCGCCAGAAGGACCGCGCGAGCGGCCAGACCTCGTTCTTCGATATGTTTGGCGACGTTGAGGGCTCGGGCTTCGAGGTCAGCGTGCCCGATCCGGACGGCCAGGAATGGGACCGCCACCTCAAGCTGAGCCAGGAGAAGGAGGTCCTGGGCATCTATGTCTCGGACCACCCGCTGCGCCCGTTTGAGTATGCGCTCAGCAAAGCGCGCGACTTCTCGTTCTCGCAGATCGATACCGGCTACGAAGTGCAAGACCCCACGGGCGGCACCATCAACCAGGAGATCCCCGAGGGCAAGGCACTGTGGTGGGCCGGCATGGTCTCGAGCGTGTCCAAGCGCGTGACCAAAAACGGCGACCCCATGGGCATCGTTCAGCTCGAGGACATGGAAGGCGAGGCCACCGTCGTGGTGTTCCCCAAGACCTACAAGGAGGCCGAGGGGTACCTGTACGGCGAGGTCGATCCCGAGACCGGCGCACAGCTGTCCGATGCGTTTGTTCGTATTAAGGGCAAACTCGAGCGCTCGGACCGCGGCGACCAGATCATCGCGCAGGAGATTGTGCCGCTTGAGCTCAACGAGGAGAACAACAAGCCCAAGGTGTTTGAGGTTATGGTGCCCAACAGCCGCTTTAGTCAGGGCAATATGGCGCGTCTTGCCACGGTGCTTACCGCCAACCCGGGCGGCGACCGCGTGGAGATCTTTATCGAGCAGGTGGACGGGCGCGTGCTGCGTGCCGAGGTGCCGGCCAAGGTCAACGCACGCTCGATTCCGCTGCTGGCCGAGGCCAAGGCCATCGTCGGCAACCAAGGCCGCGTGACGGTTATCTAAAATGATTTTTTAATCCCCGTCCCAGAAAAATCATCCGGTGGGTGGATTGGAGGAAGTGATGGCGCAGGGGACGTTTGCGCAGGCGCTTCGTAAGGAGGCGGCGCTCGGCAGTACCTTTATGAAGGGGCGTTCGCTCATGCTCAACGGCGCCGTGCTGTCGTTTGAGGACTCCGGCTCGCGCTTCTCCAAAAACGTCAATATCGAGGGTACGGTGCGTGGCTCGCGCGGCGACCTGTACAAGACGCACGTGGCGCTCGATATGGACGAGCACGAGGTTGTCGACTACGACTGCGATTGCCCCGCCGCCTTCCGCTATTCCGGCATGTGCAAGCACGCCATCGCCACGGCGTTGGCGTATCTGGATGCCAGCGGCGCCGAGCCCGTCGAGGGTTTGCGCACGCCGGTCCGCACGTTTACGGCGCAGCCGAAACAGCCCGCGCGCACCGCGCCCAAAGTGCCGGCCGTCAATCCCAACTTTCCCTTTCCGGCGCCCGTCCCCACGAGTCCCAGCCTCATGGCGGCGCTCTCCGATCTTTCGGACGCGCGCATGGATGAGCTGGCGAGCATGCGCCGCAAGCTCGCCAGCAGTGTGGATCCCGATGCCCCCAAGGCGGTGTTGGAGCCCTCGCTGGTGCCGTACTACAATCCACTGTTCGCCGACCGCTTTAGCTGGGCGCTCGAGCTTCGCATTCGCTGTGGATCGGTCTCCTACGTGGTCAAGGACATCGACGGCATGGCCGATGCCTACGTGCGCGGCGGCACCTTCTCGTACGGCAAGAAGCTCACGTTTGTCCATACGCCCGAAGCCTTCGAAGACGTGTCGACAAAGCTGCTCAATCTTGTTGTGACGACAGTTGCCTATCTCGATGACATCACAAGCTCGCGTTCGGCGTCGTACGACTTTGCCCGCAGCGGTTTTGTCGCCGAGCGTCAGTTGCCACTGTCCGAGCATAGCATCGTATATGTGCTGGACCTGTTGCGCGGCCAGACCATCTCCTTTGAGCCCGCCTGGTCGCGGGGGACGACGACGCATCGCACCTATGACGTGGCGGTTGAGATGCCTCCGGAAGGGGAGGACGAGGCACTGTCTAAGCGCCCACCGCTCCTTGCCGCCAAAATCACGCCGGCGGCTGGCGGCAGCTACGATCTGCGCCTGCCGGCCGATGCATACTGCTTTGTTTCGGGCGACGTAGCCTATTTGGTCGACACCCGCCGTGCGCGCCGCACCGATGCAGCGTTTGCCCAGCATGCGGCGCCGTTCCTATCGCGCTTACTGCCCTGTCGCACGCCGGTCCATATCGCTGTCGACCAGGTGGGCGAATTCTGCCGCATGGCACTGCCCGTGCTGCGCGAATACACCGACCTCACCGCTCCCGCCGTGCTCGACACCGTGGCGCCCGAGCCGAGCTTTGCCATGGCAATCGGTGTCGATGACGGGCTTGTGAGCTGCAAAATTACGGTTTCCTACGGCGACTGGTCGGCAGATCTCTTTAGCCTGGGCGCTCCGGGCAGCCCCTTCGAAGAGCCGCGCCCGGGCGTGCCGCCGCGCGACGAGATAGCAGAGTTTCGCGTTATGGATACGACGGCCCTGTACTTCGATTTCTATGAGGGCGGTCTGGCGTTTGAGGAGCGCGATGACGAGAGCCTGTTCCACTTGCTGACCGAGGGCCTGTCTGCCCTGTCCGAGCTGGGCGAGGTCATGCTCAGCGACCGCCTGCGCCAGGTCTCGGTCCGCCCTGCGCCCAAGCTTTCGGTGCGTGCGACCGTCAAGAGCAATCTGCTCGATGTCGAGCTGGGCGCGAGCGGGCTTTCGGCCGCGGACCTTGCCGTCTATCTCGATTCGTACAAGCGCCATCAATCGTTCGCGCGACTTACATCCGGCGACATCGTTCGCCTGGACGAGGGCGCTCGTGCCGCGTTTGGCCTTGCCAAGGACCTGGGCGTCGATGCCGTCGACCTGCTCGACGGCGTGTCACTTCCCGCGTCGAGCACCCTTTTTGTCGATAGCATGCTCGCGCGCACGCCGGCGCTCGAGGCCGATCGCGACGCCGCGTTCCGCCGCACCGTCGAGCGTCTGGACACGCTCGGCAAGATGGACTTTACGGTGCCCGCCTCGCTCAAGGCTACGCTGCGTGGCTACCAGGTCGACGGCTACCAGTGGCTCGGCTCGCTTGAGCATTTGGGCCTTGGTGGCATCTTGGCCGACGATATGGGCCTGGGCAAAACGCTCCAGATGATTGCGCATATCCTGGCGCGCGTAGAGGCGGGGGACACCAAGCCCACGCTCGTGGTATGCCCGGCCTCACTCGTGTACAACTGGACTGCCGAGCTGGAGCGCTTTGCGCCCTCGCTCGATGTGTGCGCCATCGTGGGCGCCAAGGCGCAGCGTCGCGTACAGATTGCCGGCGTGGTCGAGCATAACGTGGTCGTGACGTCGTATGACCTCATGCGCCGCGACATCGACGAATACGTCGAGCAGGACTTTGCCCGCGTGGTGCTCGATGAGGCCCAGTACATTAAAAACCCGCTCACCCAGGTGGCGCGTGCCACCAAGCGCCTGCCGGCCGGCGTGCGCTTTGCCCTGACGGGCACGCCCATCGAAAACCGCCTATCCGAGCTCTGGAGTATCTTCGACTTTTTGATGCCGGGCCTGCTTGGCACGCGCGAGTCGTTTGCAAAGCGCTTCGAAAGCCCGGTCGAGCATGCCGAGGGCGACAGTGCCGCCCGCCTGCAAGCGCTCGTGTCGCCGTTTGTGCTGCGCCGTGTCAAGGAAGACGTGGTGGCCGACCTGCCCGAGAAGATCGAGGATACGGTCATGGCGCAGCTCACCGGCGAGCAGCGCAAGCTCTACCTGGCCAACCAGGACCGCATCGCCCAGCAGGTGCAGCATCGCGAGGCATCCGAGTTTAAGAAAGACAAGCTCAAGGTGCTCGCCGAGCTCACCAAACTGCGCCAGATCTGCTGCGACCCGCGTCTGCACTACGAGGATTACAAGGCGGGGAGCGCCAAGCTCGATACGTGCATGGAGCTCGTGCACGGCGCACTCGACGGCGGGCATCGCATCCTGTTGTTCAGCCAGTTTACGGGTATGCTCGATATCATCGGCAAGCGTTTGGCCAAGGAGGATATCGCCTTCCTTAAGCTCACGGGCGCATCGTCTAAAGAGAGCCGCGCCAAGATGGTCGCACAGTTCCAGGCGGGCGAGGTGCCGGTCTTTTTGATTTCGCTCAAGGCGGGCGGCGTGGGCCTTAACCTGACGGCGGCCGACGTGGTCATCCACTATGACCCGTGGTGGAACGTGGCGGCGCAGGACCAAGCGACTGACCGCGCGCATCGTATTGGCCAGCAGCACACCGTGACCGTGTACAAGCTCATCGCCAAGGACACGATCGAGGAACGCATTATGCGGATGCAGGAGTCCAAGCGCGACTTGGTCAACAGCGTGCTCGGCGGCGACGGCATCTCGTCGGCACTGTTCACGCGCGAGGATGTTCTGGCACTGCTCGGCGGCGACGGGCGCTAACCAGCTCGGGTGGGGCCGTCAGGGCGGATGGCACACGCTGTCCCATCGTCCCCGCCCGTTATGTGTTCATTTGCAATGCCGTGGATGGTTTGTCTGCCTTTGGGCATAAGAACCATCAAGAACATTGGCACATCAGCAAAGGAGAACATCATGGCGAAATTCTTTAAGGACCCCGACGGTAAGCTCATTGCTGCCCTTGGCGACGACGTTGCGACCCCTGCCGGTTGCACGGAACTGACCGCAAACACTGAGGACGCGGCGCATGAGAAGCACGTGCCTGTTGTCGAGACCGAGCGCGACGGTCACGTGATTCGCGCCCGCGTTGGCTCGGTCGAGCACCCCAGCCTGCCCGAGCACTACATTGAGTGGATCGCCCTTGAGGCCGAGGGCCGCTTAGAGGTCCATTACCTTGAGCCCGGCATGAAACCCGCGACGTTTTTCGCGGGCGGCTCCAAGACCGGTACCGTCTATGCCTACTGCAACCTGCACGGGCTGTGGTCCGCGACATTCTAGGAGCGCGCCCCCGCTCGGGGTATCATAGCTAGCATATGCACATGCAAGCGCCGACTGCATTATGCGGCCGGCGCTTTTACTACGATTTCGATGGTTTACGACGGAAAGGGCTGAGCCATGAAGCTCGCGCTTGCACAGATCGATATGCGCCTGGGTGATATTGAGGGCATTTGCGGCCGCATCGAGGACCAGGCTCGTCTGGCCCACGAGCGCGGAGCGCGCGTGCTGTGCGTTCCGGCTCCGCTCTTTATGGGCGCCATGCCCGGTGGCCTGGTGGGCGCTGCCGACTTTGAGCACGACATGCTTGCCGGCTTGACTGGTGTCGCCGAGCGTATCCAGGAGCTTGACATGATCTGCATCGTGCCCGCGGCGGTTTCGTTTGAGGGCCAGCCGCTGCTCGACTACATGATGCTCAAGGACGGTCATGTGGTGCCGGCGCGTTCGAGCATTGCCCTGCAGCGTGGCGAGAACAGCGACACGCGTTGGGCGCCGCCGGTGTTCGACGTGGACGGCGTGCGCATCGCCGTGATTTTTGACTTGGACCGCGAACTCGAGATGTTGCCGACCGGTGTTGACCTCATTTCGTATTTCCAATTCAACGCGTTTGACATGACCGACCGCGAGACTGCCGCCATTGCCGCCGTTCGCAGCGGAGCCTACCGCAAGATCGCATCCAAGCGCAGCGTGTGGTTTGCCTGCATGGCGCCGGTCGGTGCCTATGACGAGTCGGTGTATACCGGCGGTTCGTTTGTGCTCGACGACTGCGGTCGCGTGGTGGCCCAGGCGCCGTGTTTTGAGGAGAGCCTGCTGGTCCAGGAGATTCAGCGCGGCGTGATGCTTGATGCCCTGGAAGATCACGAACTGCCCGAGTTCCGTTCCGAGGAGTGGCTGTGGCAGGCGCTGGTGCTCGCCGTGCGCGACAACGCCCGAGCCCACGGTGCGTCGCGTGCTGTGGTGGCACTCGAGGGTGACTTGCCGTCGTCCCTGCTGACGGCGCTGGCCGTCGACGCTCTGGGCCCGCGTAATGTGATTGGCCTGGTGCTGGGACGCAACCGTATCTTTACGCCGGCGCAGGAAGAGGCCGAGGCTGCCCGCTGTGCCGCCGTCCGCGCCATCGCCGAGCGTTTGCACATTCGCACCGTCGAGCGCGATGCACCGGATGCGGCACGCGTGCTCGATCGCGACGTGTCGGCGGGCGATGCCGAGCGTCTGCGCTCGCGCACGTTGGGCCTCATGCTGGAGGACACGGCGCTCGAGCTGGGTGCGATGGCGCTGAGCCCGCTGTCCAAAACCGAGTACGCGCTGGCGGCGCCGGCGCTTTGCGGCGGCTACCAGGGCGACTTTGCGCCCTTTGGCGATGTGTACCTGTCGACGCTTGAGTTTGTGGCGCGTGTGCGCAACCGCACGTCTGCCGTGGTGCCCCAAGAGCTCGTGACGCTCAACGCGGTGGAAGATTATATGGAGCGCGTGCTGGCGCAGGCGCTCTCGACGCTCGACGGCCCGGTCGATATGCTCGACCGCGCGGCACAGCTGCTCGGTGGGCTCGAGCCGGGTGAGGTCGATGGCGCGCTCGAGGCGCACGTGGACCGCAATCGATCTTTCGACGACATCCCGATGGCCGCTGACAAGCCTGAGGCTTGCTCGCTGCTGCTGATGCTCGTTCGACAGGGTGAGGCTGCCCGCCGCATGTTGCCGACGGCGCCGATCGTCTCGGCCCGTTCGTTTGCCGAGCGTGCCTGGCCGTATATGCTCGCGTGGTCCGATCTTGGCCTTAGCGGTAAAGAGCGCATGACGGTCGATTCGTTAGCGCGCGCCGAGGTGCGCCGCTTTGCTGACGAGGATACGAGCGAGCGCGTACGAAACGAGATGATGGGCGTGCTGGGCGAGCTACTGGGTATTTCGCCCGAGCAGATGGAGGAGCTGCGCTCTGAGGATGGCCAGCGTCGTCTGCATGAGGGTATGAAAAAGTTCGAGGGCGAGGTTCAGGACGCCATCGATAAGATGATGGGCGGTCAGGGCGGCTCGCAGGGTGGGCCCCAGGGCGGACCGATGCCGCACCCGCCGGTTGATCCGAGGCAGTTCCCATTCTTCTCGCAGAATTAAGCTGGAGACGGGATTTGCTCCCAACGCCGACACTTCAACTAAGTATCTTGGCCCCGTTGTGTTATTCTAGAACAGACGTTCGTGAATAGTGCGCGGGGCCTTGCCTTGCGCTTGGCGGTAGGCGAGGGGAGGCTGGCATGGTTATCTTGGGCATCGACCCCGGTTTGGCTCATACGGGTTGGGGGATTATCGAGGAGCGGCGTGGCGAGGTTCGCTGCCGTGCCTATGGCTGCATAGAGACCAGTGCCGGAAGTCCGCTCGCGGTGCGCCTGTCGCATATCGCCCATGACCTTAAGGATGTCGTTGAGCGTTATCGACCCGACACGGCTGCTGTCGAGAGTATCTACTTTGGCGCCAACGTTCGCTCGGCCATCCCTACGGCGCATGCCCGCGGTGCTGCACTCGTAGCGCTTTCGGAATGCGCGCTCGAGATTGGCGAGTACACGCCCATGCAGATCAAACAGGCTGTGGTGGGCACCGGCGCCGCGGACAAGCGGCAGGTCGCCTATATGGTACGCACGCTCACACAGCTCGACCACGACCCGCATCCCGACCATGCCGCCGATGCCCTGGCCTGCGCCATCTGCCACGTAAACCTCAGCCGCACCCGCGCCCTCACCGGTGGCGAGTTCTATCAACAGAGAGGAACCGGATACTGATGATTTCCCAGCTCCACGGAACGCTTGTCGAGGCCACGATGAGCTCTGCTGTCGTCGATGTGTCGGGCGTTGGCTTTGAGCTCGGCATTTCGGGCAGCACTGCTGCCACGCTGCCCACGCCCGGCGGTGAGGTTCGCCTCTATACCCGCATGCAGGTCCGTGAGGACGCCATGACGCTCTTTGGCTTTGCTTCCAAGGACGAGCGTACGATGTTCGATCGGCTCGTTTCCGTCTCGGGTGTCGGTCCGCGCCTGGCGCTTGCCGTGCTTTCCACCTATACCGTGGGACAGCTGTATTCGCTGGTGATGGCCGAGGACGACAAGGGCATGGCCAAGGTGCCCGGTGTGGGCAAAAAGACAGCTCAACGCCTGATCCTGGAACTCAAGAGCACCTTTGCCAAGGATAAGGGCTTTGTGCCGGTCGACGTGATTCCCGGCCAGGTTGCGATGCCGGTTCCCGCCGCCGCTCCTTCGGCGATCGATGACGCCCGTGCGGCGCTCCTTTCCATGGGCTTTAGCCCGCAGGAGACCGATGTTGCCCTGAGCGGGTATGATGGGCAGAATATGCGTGTCGAGGATCTGCTCGGCGCGGCGCTTAAGCGACTCGGAATGGATGCGTGATGTGGGAAGCCGATGACTCTCAGGACCTGTGGGCGACGCCCGGCAACTCGCCGGCGGCATCCATGGCGCACGGCGAGCGCATGGTGGGCTCGGAGCTGACGGCCGAGGACCTCGATGTCGACCGCACTTTGCGCCCCCAGCGCCTGGACGATTATTGCGGCCAGGAGCACATCAAGCAGAGTCTGCGCGTGTTGATCGAAGCGGCGCAGAGCCGTGGCGAGACGCTCGACCACGTGATTTTCTCGGGTCCTCCGGGCCTGGGCAAGACCACGCTGGCTACCGTTATCGCCAACGAGCTGGGCGCTCAGATCAAGACCACGAGTGGCCCTGCCATCGCGCGCACGGGCGACCTGGCGGCCATCCTTACTAACTTGCAGCCGGGTGATGTGCTGTTTATCGACGAGATCCACCGCCTCAACCGTTCGGTCGAGGAGGTCCTGTACCCCGCGATGGAGGACTTTGCCCTCGATATCGTGATTGGCAAGGGTCCGGCGGCGCGCTCGATTCGCCTGGATATTCCCAAGTTTACGCTGGTAGCGGCAACGACCCGCTCAGGCATGTTGACCGGCCCGTTGCGCGACCGCTTTGGCATTTCATATCGCCTGGATTACTACACGGTCGAGGAGCTCGCGCAGATTGTGACGCGCTCGGCGACTATCCTGGGCGTGACGATCGACCATCCCAGTGCACTCGAGATCGGCTCGCGTTCGCGCGGCACGCCACGTCTTGCCAACCGCCTTCTCAAGCGCGTGCGCGATTACGCACAGGTGCGCGGCAACGGCCCCATCGAGCTCGATATCTGTCGCCAGGCGCTCGAGTTCTTCGAGATCGACGAGCTCGGTCTGGACTGGATGGATATTCGCATTTTGGAGACGCTCGCTAAGACGTTCTCCGGTCGTGCCGTGGGACTTACGACCCTTGCCAGCGCGGTGGGCGAGGACCCGGGCACGCTCGAGGATGTCTATGAGCCCTATTTGCTGCAGTGCGGGTTGATGATTCGTACGCCGCAGGGCCGTCAGGCGACCCTTCGCACCTTTGAGCACCTGGGGATTGAACCTACCGTTTAGGGCGCTATGTTTTGGCGGGCTGTTGGACTATCGCTGAGCATTGGATAAACATATCGCCGTTCATCGGTTACGGGTGTTTTACTATTGCGCGCCCGTGCTATGCTGAATTGGTCTTTTTCTCATTCGGTAACGAAAGGACCGCCCATGCCTACTGACATCGAAATCGCACGTTCCGTCACGCCGCTGCCCATTACCGAGGTGGCTAAGAACGCCGGCGTCGACGTAAAGCACCTGATTCCGTACGGCTTCGACAAGGCTAAGGTCGACTATTCACTGCTCAACGAGCCGACTGATCACCAGGCCAAGCTCGTCCTCGTGACCGCTATCAACCCAACGCCTGCGGGCGAGGGCAAGACCACCACGACCATCGGTCTGGCCGATGGCCTGCGTCGCCGCGGCGTCAAGAGTGCCGTGGCCCTGCGCGAGCCTTCGCTCGGCCCTGTCTTTGGCGTTAAGGGCGGTGCTGCCGGTGGCGGCTGGGCTCAGGTGATCCCCATGGAGGATATTAACCTGCACTTTACCGGCGACTTCCACGCCATCGGTGCTGCCAACAACCTGCTGGCCGCCATGCTCGACAACCATATTCAGCAGGGCAACCAGCTCGGTATTGACGTTAAACGCATCACTTGGAAGCGCGTCGTCGATATGAACGACCGTCAGCTGCGCCACGTCATCGACGGCATTGGCGGTAAGGCCCAGGGCGTGCCGCGCGAGGACGGCTTCGATATCACCGTCGCCTCCGAGGTCATGGCGATCTTGTGCCTGTCCACGAGCATCAACGACCTCAAGGAGCGCCTGGGCGAGATCGTCGTCGGCTACAGCTTTGCCGGCGAGCCCGTCCGCGCCCGCGACCTTAAGGCCCAGGGTGCCATGGCCGCGTTGCTTAAGGACGCGCTCAAGCCCAACCTGGTGCAAACGCTCGAGGGCACGCCCGCGTTTGTCCACGGCGGCCCCTTCGCCAACATTGCCCACGGCTGCAACTCTATCATGGCCACGCGTATGGCGATGCGCTTTGGCGATGTTGCCATTACCGAGGCCGGCTTCGGTGCCGATCTGGGTGCCGAGAAGTTCCTCGATATCAAGTGCCGCATGACGGGCGTTCGCCCCAGCGCCGTCGTGGTCGTCGCGACCGCTCGTGCGTTGAAGTACAACGGTGGCGTCGCCAAGGCCGATCTCAACGAGGAGAACCTCGAGGCACTCAAGGCCGGCATGCCCAACCTGCTGCGTCACGTCGACAACATCCAGAACGTTTATGGTCTGCCCTGCGTGGTCGCCATCAACCGTTTCCCGACGGACACCGAGGCTGAGCTTGCGCTCATCGAGTCCAAGTGCCAGAAGCTCGGCGTCAACGTTAAGCTTTCCGAGGTCTGGGCCAAGGGCGGCGAGGGCGCGCTCGAGCTGGCCGATGAGGTCATGCGTCTGATTGAGCAGCCGAGCGAGCTCAAGTTTGCCTACGAGGACGGCGCCGATGTTGCCGATGCCCTCGAGGCCGTCGCCACCAAGGTTTACCGTGCCGACGGCGTCGACTTTACGCCGGCCGCCAAGCGCCAGCTTGCCGAGCTGCGCGAGAACGGCTTTGGCAACCTGCCGGTGTGCGTGGCCAAGACGCAGTACAGCTTTAGCGACAACGCCAAGGCCCTGGGCGCTCCCGAGAACTTCCGCATCACGGTGCGCGAGCTCAAGGTTTCTGCCGGTGCCCACTTTGTGGTCGCACTGACTGGCAGTGTTCTGACCATGCCGGGCCTGCCCAAGGTCCCCGCGGCCGAGAATATCGACGTCGACAACGACGGCAACATCACCGGCCTGTTCTAAGCTCGCTGCGCATAGCTGCTTGCTTGCCCCGCCGCGCCCACAAGGCCCGGCGGGGCTTTTTGATCCTTAGGCCCGCGCATGTCTTGTAGATACCGACGGGCTCCGTCCATCATAGGCTTTTGCGCGGGTAGAATGCATGGATAACTTGAGGCTCACGCGCGACGGAAAGGAATCGTTGCATGGATCAGGACAAGACAACCGTGATGGGCGGCTACGGTTCCGCGCAGGCTGGCGATAGCGCCGATGCGACCCGCGTTGTTCCCAACCCCGGTTATACCGACCCCGCCGCGACGCAGCCTTCTGCCGAGCCCACCCGGGTTATGGGCTATGGCGACACGGCGCAGGATTCTTACGCTGCATCTTCGCAAGGCCCCTATAGCAACGCAACTCCGGACCCGTTTGATTACGCGCCGCAGGATTCTTATGCCGCCTCGACGCCGAATCCCTATGATGACCTGCCGCAGAATCCCATTCCGCAGCCTCAGCAGACGACGTATATGCCTCGCACGGCGCAGCCTCGCTACGAGTCGCGCGAGCCGTATCGCGAGTACCCCAAGTCGATTCCGCAATATGGCGAGGACGAGGAAGAGACGCCGTCGCGTTCGTCGAGCGTGATCAAGAAGATCCTCATCGTGCTGGCGATCTTCTTTGCGCTGTCGGTTGTGTTTGCCATCGTGTCGGGCATGCTCAACAAGCGAGGGAGCTCAACGGCCGATACCACTGCCGAACAAACCGAGTCCGCCTCGTCTAGCACCGTCGATCTGAGCGATATCCCGGGGCAGTACTGGTCCAACGCCAAGAAGATCCTCAAGTCGCGCGGCGCCGATCTTTCGAATGCCGTGGTCCTGACTGATGATGGCTCAACGCCCGTTGTCGATGCCAACTGGGTCGTTACTTCTGCCTACTATAACGACAACGGTAACCTCGAAATTCAGCTCACGCACAAGAACAGCTCGGGCAACTCGTCCGACGGACAAAGCGGTACCGACAGCTCGAGCTCCAATACGCTGGAGGACTTGAGCAACAAGGCACAGGAGTTGGGAGACAAGGCGCAAGAGCTGGGCGACACGGCCCAGAACCTGGGCGATACCGCGCAGAACTTGGGCGGCATGGCGACGGATGCCTGGAACGCCCTGCAAAACGGCATCTCGGGCGCGCAGGGAAACTAGCTGTTAAGCAGGCTACAGCTGCTCTGCTGGACGGTCGGGCGAGCTAAAGCCCGAATCAAACGTGACGACGCATGAGACGTCGGGCCGGCGCTCGTGCACGATGCGCGTGACGAGCTCCAGCAGCTCCTCATCGGATATGTCAAAGCCGTCGGGACGCACAAGGTCAAACGAAACGAACCCGTCGTGCTCGTGCAGGTCGTGGATGGAGAGCGCGGGATCGATCTGCATGACGCCGCGCTTGACCCAGCCGCGCAGGTCGTCGCCGGTTGTCGCGATGGGGTCGCAGTGCAGCGTGATATCGATGCCCATCTGGCGCTTGATGTCGTGCTCGATGGTGTCCAGAATCTCGTGGTGCTCAAATGCGTCGCCCTCGCCAGGCATCTCCACGTGGGCGCTGGCAAACTGACGACCGGGGCCGTAGTCGTGCACCATCAGGTCGTGTGTGCCCAAGACCTGTGGATAGGACATGATCTTGTCGCGGATTGCCTGGACGAGCTTGGGGTCGGGCGCTTGCCCCAGCAACGGGCTGATGGCGTCGCGCACTAGGCCCATGCCGCTGATGCAGATGAAGATGCCCACGCCCAGGCCCGCCCAGCCATCGAGGTCATAGCCTGTCGTTTGCGAAATAAGTGCCGCCGCTAAGACCGAGCCCGAGGTGATGACATCGTTTTTGGAGTCCTGCGCCGTAGCGATGAGCGTCTCCGAGTCGATGCGGTCGCCCAGCGTGCGGTTGAACGCGGCCATCCAGAGCTTAACGAGCATGGACAAGACGAGGGCGGCTAGGGAGACCAGCGTGTAGGCGGTGGGGGAGGGCTTGATGATCTTGGCGATGGACTCGAGCGCCAGGTTGATGCCGACGGCGCAAACGAGGACGGCGACAAACAAACCGGCGAGGTACTCGTAGCGGCCATGGCCATAGGGGTGACCTTCGTCGGCCGGGCGGCTGGCAAGGCGGAACCCGAGCAGGCTCACAATGTTGCTCGAGGCGTCGGAGAGGTTGTTGAAGGCGTCGGCGATAAGCGAGACCGAGCCGGCGAGCAGACCCGCGATGCCCTTGGCTAGGCACAGGGTAATGTTGAGGCCAATGCAGATGAGGCTTGCGGCAAAGCCCGCGTTGGTACGGCAAGATGTATCGACCGGCTCGCCCTCGCTGCCGGGAACAAGTGTATGTACCAGCCGATTAACAAATAGCATAGCGGTCGTCCTCACAATCATGTTTAAGGGGATAGTGTAGCTCGCGCGGGGGCACCGTGCACCGATGCTCAGAAAATGCAGCAATAGTCTGCCGGTGCTAACGAGCGAGCCTTCTCGTCTGCCTGGGTGGTCCATTTTGGGCCACATGGGTATGGGCACGTGCCTGCTTGCTCGACATACTTAATGTCGACAGCCCTGTGCAAAGGAGGACGTTTCCATGGATGAGATGTTTGCCATTAAATGCCAAAACTGCGGCGGCCCCATGTATTCGCACCAGGCAAAGCGCAGCTTTGAGTGCGCCTATTGCGGCACGGTCGTTTCGTGGCAGGCTGACGCCGGAGAGCCCAAGAGCGCTTTTGGTATTCGCCATACGCCGTTGACGGTGGTGGATGGACTGCTCAAACTCACGCATGTGTCGCAACTCGAGCGCCCGGAGGACCCGGACTGGTATTTTTTCAATTCGCACTGGCGCAATCAGTCGGTCCTGGAACATCTGCTGTGGGAGGATCGCGGCACGGCGCAGGAGTTCCAAGAGGCCACGCATGTGAGCATTCCTTGCCCCTTCTGCGGCGCGTCCTTTGAGGGCGAGTCAACGCAGCATGTGTTTGAGTGCTCGTCCTGCGGCAACAAGATCGGCATTGCCGACCTGCTCAAGCCGGGGGCGTTTAGCAAGCGCCTGACCATGGGCGTAGGTGCGGAGTATGTGCCTGAGCAGGGTATTCCCTGCGAAATCTCGCCGCAGCAGGCACGTGCCAACGCGCTGCAGCTGGTGCGCCAGTATCCGGATGCCTTTGCCGGGCACGACGTGGAAGACGCGATTCAAAACGACATGATGCTCTTCTATTTCCCCATGGCGCTGGCGGACTTGCGCATGATGGCGAGCTTCCCGGGCAAGGGCCTGAGCAAGGAGACCTTGGTGTACTACGAGGTGCTCGACTGGGCATACCCCAGGGCAAACTACCTGGACGTTCGCCTCATGGGCATTTTGGAGCCGTGGGACTTTGCCAAGGTCGGTCCGTTCGATCCCGCCATGCAGGAAGGCGACTTCCGCGTTGTCTCCGTCGATGCGTCTACCAAGGACCAGGTGGTCATTGATAAGTTGGCGCTCGACGTTGCGGGCAACGACGCCGAGGCTGTACTGGGGCTCAATAAAAAGAGCATTCGCATGTGGGCGCGCAAGGCCCGCAAACATAAGGACGGCCTGGTGATGGTGCCGGTCTACTTTGTCGATCGTCCGGCGACAGACGGCCGCGATGGCGAGCAGGTGCGCATTGCCGTAAACGGCCAGACGGGCCGCGCGGCCGCGGTGGTGTTTAGCGACAAGCGCGAAACGCATATCGTGGCGTCGCTCAGCCCGAGCCTGCATCTGTCCGGCGAGAGCACCGTGCACGCCACGCCCGTCGAGGTCAAATACGTTAAATCGCCCTTCCTGTACCAGATCGTGCGCCGTGGAGGCGGCGAGCAACCGCGCCAGGTTGCAGCCGCCGTCGAGGGTTCCTACCGAGAGGAGAAGCCCAAACGCCGCGGTCTGCTGGGTGCGCTATTTGGGAAGTAGGGGAGTAGCACCGGTTGTTGCCGTAAGGTGATGGCCGGGGGTGCGGGGCAGCTCTCAGGAGTGCGGGCTGCCGTCTGATTGTTTGAGGGTGCCAGATGTAAATAAACAGTGGAGCGGCTGCAAAAGAGCTGCCTCACTGGGTAAAATCAGGGTGTGCCGCGGAACCCGCTCCTCAGCGCTTAAACTTCGGAGATGCGGGCAACGCAGGTATTATCGTCTAGGGCCGGCTGCAACCGGCCCTTTTCTATGACTCCCTTCGCTATCCGTTACTGCTTATATTCCCGCCAGATCGCGTAGAGGTTCCGGGCAATGCCGGTCACGTACATCGAGAGGCGCAGGATTTCAAGAAACAAGTTCATAGGCTTCACCCCAATCGGAGATCGGAGCGTTGCCCGCAGGCGGATTCCGCGGCAGACAAGATTTTACCCTATACGCCGCAGCGGGGGATATCTGACCCCAGTGTTAGAGTGGTGTCCATTTGCATGGATGACCGGGCATGATCGCGACATGTCCTGGAGTTGAAATGCCGCTGGGGATACGAGGGGGATCCGGGGTCGGATGTTGGAGCTCAACGAAGCAAGTGGCGCTTCTGTCTTCTTGGGATCGGGGATGCGAATCAGCCTGCGGCAATGGGCCCAGCTCGATTCGGGGCGCAGTGAGTCCCGAATCGAGCGTTCCTGGCTGCCATGCATGTCAGGTGATGAAAGCCCACAGCGGCATCGCCTTACACGGCAACGGGGACCTCTTTGGGGCGTCCTGCCTTTGGAGTGTCGGCGAGTCGTGCCTCGATGGAAGCTTTGGACACCATGCGCTTGGTGCCATCCTTCCATGAATCCAACAGTTCAGCGTTTATCAGTTGCGATACTCTTGCCGAGCTAACGCCAAGCATGCGCGCGGCATCCGCTGCGGTGACGGCGGGGATATCGTTGAGTTCGCGACTGACGGCCACGGCGATAATCTTGCCACCGTGCTGCGGCTCGTGGCCAAAGTCCGGCGCAGGCAGGTCAACGCCGCCCATTAGGTGGTCATCGACCATGCATGCGAGAAAATCAGCGGCGCTTTCGACGGCGTCGTTTAGGTCGGATCCGAACGTTCCACCTCCGCCCAGCGAGCCACATGGCACAGCGTCGACAACGCCGTCCGAATCAAAGAACTCGAATTCCCATACGTAAACCATGTAAGACCTCCTTTAAAAGCGATGCGAAATGTGATGAGGATGAGCTATCGAAGCCCTGCCTGCCTTAGGATTCTTTTGGCAATTTGCTCCTCGATTTCTCGGTGGCGTTTCACGAGCACGAGCTTGTCGCCTTTGACGAACTTCTCGTGATTGGTGCCTCCTTTCGAGATGAAGCCGGCTTCTTCGAGGATACGGATCAATTCGCGTCTCTGCATCTCAGCCTCTTTCAATAACTATATATTAGCACTTCCTAAGGGTTTTTTAGACTTAAATATTAGCCATTGCTAAGCCCTTGTTTTACTTCACCATCGTTGGATAACGGCTTATATTCCTTGCGGTATTAGTTTATTTGCTCGTGCGGACACGATTTGGTGCTCCGTGCGCGACCGCGAAAAGGGTTTGCGGTGACTAAAATGTGGCCATAGAGGCAGTTTTAGCGAACCCCGCGGGAGTGACACGCATGGATAACAACACTTTGCTGTTCCAGGACAAAGGTTCGGGTAGGTTTAAAGACGTTAAGATCTATCCCAACCGTATTGAGGTGCTCAAGAAGGGCACTTTTGGTGGCAAGCACACCGAGATTGTTTATCTTAAGGACATTACGGGCGTCAATAGAATCAAAGGCCGCGATGTTTTTCTGCGCAATCGTCTGTTGACCGCTTGCGTCTTTAGCCTGAGTAGCCGTGCGAAGGCCCAGGAATTTGTGAACGCGCTGAACATGGTGATGTAGCCGATAGCGGCGTTCGGGTCAAGGTAAAAATCGGGGGCACAGAACGGTGTTCTGCGCCC
The DNA here is from genome assembly GCA_965141245.1 of uncultured Collinsella sp. GTDB lineage: Bacteria > Actinomycetota > Coriobacteriia > Coriobacteriales > Coriobacteriaceae > Collinsella. The sequence goes on along the minus strand of CBCSLZ010000001.1, from coordinate 25,295 downwards.
CCGATTGAGTCGATGTGTCTAAAAGGCCGGCTTGCCTATTCGCTGGCGCCTTCGCTGTCTTCGCGGTCACTGGCAAGCATTGCTGCACCGGCGACCGTTGTCGCCATGGCGGCAGCGGCGAGCCCGGCGGCAATGCCGGAGCCGTCGCCCGTGTCGGCGAGTTTTCCGCCCGAGCCCTTGCCCTTGTTGCCCTTACCGTTCTTATCAGCGCTGCCTGCGTTGGAACCCGTGCCGCTGCCGGCGCCGGCGCCGGCAGCACTGTCCGAGGCCGCTACGGTAAAGCTTGCGGCTCCGTCGCTGGCGAGCGTGTAGTTCTGCGCCGCGTCGCCCAAGAGACCGTTCACGCGCACCCAGTACGTTCCTGCGGCAAATGTTTCGCCCTCGGCCATTGCTGTGCCCGGAGCGCCGGTCGCGTCGTGCACAAACTCGAGCTGGGTCGTGCAGGCATCGGTTTCGAGCTTGCCCTCGAGTGATGCCGCAATCTTGGCGCGCACGTCTTCGCCGGCCTTAAGGCCTTCGAGTCCCTCAAAATGGGGCGTCAGCGCGCGTGGATCGATATCGATGGGCACGGAGCCCTGCAGTCCTGTAGCGGTTTCGTTGCCTAGGGCGTCGACATCAACGTATTCGATGACAAATGCACGCCCCGAAGCCGCTACGTTGAGTACGTTGCTGCTGTCGACAAGGCGGAAATGGCCCTCGCCAACGGTCTTGCCGTCCTGGAGCGAGGCGTCGCTCAGCGAGTCGCCATATGTCATGTGCATGCGGGCTGGGAGGTAGCACGAAGCCGTCTGCTTGTGCTCCGTATCGTAATTGCGCTGATAGATGCTCCGGGCCAGCGCCGCATCAACAAAGTCGGATGCGATGATGCCAATGTGCTTGAGGTAATCTGACTTTGTATCGTCGATGCCGCTGGGATTGATGTACGGGCTCTTATACAGATGCTCGTTGACTACTCGTGCCGAGGTAAAAGGATTGCCTCCGTGCGACAAGCCCGTGCAGCTGGTGTAGTTGATAGACCAGCAACGCTCCTGGACTTGCACCTTGGCCCCGTCATCGTCCACGACGTCCACCTTGTTGCGCGTGCGCCCGGTCGTTTCCTTCAGCGCATTATCGACCCAGCTGAGCTTGTCGGTTCCCGTGAGTTTGTACTTGTCCTGGGCGTATACCTTGGTGCAATAGGGCTCTTTGTCGCCTGTTTCCCCCGCGGCTTCAAAGCCCTGCGCGTCTTGGACGAGACACATAGTGGCGCTGTCGGAGTGAGCCTTGATCTTGTCATCCCATTCGGTAAGGTCGAGGCCCCACGTGTGGCCGCTTACGCTGTCGCCGACGAGTCCAAATCGACGTAGCAGGACGATTTTTCCGCGCACCTCGCCCAGTGTGGGAACGCGGCTCGACGTATAGAACAGTTTGGGGTTGTCGTCCAAAACCTTGGCGAAAGCCGTCGTAACACTTTCGTCGGTGGCTTCGTCGTTGCCTCGTGATACAAGCATGATGAGCGCTTCTGTCGGGTTTTCGTTCAAAAACGTTTTGAAGTAGCCTATGACATCGGAAAGATGCATAAAGTACGCGTCTTTTTTGAGCAGGTAGTAATCCCCGTGGTCGATGCCAGGGTTGTCGCCCTTTCCGAGCCGGATATCAAAATAGCGAATGCCTTCGAGCAGCTGCGTGGGAATGTAATCCTGCTGGCATTTTACTTGCGAGGATTGGGGCTCAGTGTCGTTGTCCACACTGCAGGTGCTCGAATCATGCGTGCCTGGGATGCTCAGCTCGTCGAGGTACTTGTTGTCTTCGACGTATTTCATCCAACATGGTCCATCGACGTAGCTGCTATACGTTTTCCAGTCGATGCTGCTAACTGTGGCATTGGTCTTGTCCATGCTGTAACCGACAAGCTCGAGCTCCCACGGAATGCTCTTACTCTTATTCTTATGGCAGATCTTATTGTTGTCCTGGTCTTCGCCGTTCGATTCTATTGCCAGGTACTTAATGTCTTTTTTCTCGGTTTCTTTCTCGACCGTGCGGTCTCGGATGATATAGGTTCCGTTTGATTGACGCTCGAACGCAAAAGAGCGGCTGGCCTTGCCGTCATGCTCGCCACTCCATACGTGGATGACCTTTCCGTCTTTGTCCGAGTCGCCATCGACCGACCAAATGCTGTAGCCCGTCTTTTTATGCTCTTCGAAATTGAGCAAGGTGCGGATAGCATACCAGTTTGTATCGTCATTCTTGGTCGTTACGTTCTCAAGGATGAGCTTGCTGGACGTGCCGTCATTAAACAGATGGCAGACGTTGCCGATGACGTTGCCGTCTTCGTTGACGCTCGCGGTGCGAAAATAGCCCGCGGGGCGAAGGCGAATGACGAAATTGTCGAGGCTGACCGACGCTGTGGCAGCGTCGTCTGCAAATGCCGCTCGTGGGCCAATGCCCAATGCCGCGGTTTCGGGCAGGCTTGCAAGTGGCGACAACGCCGCGAGTCCAAGGCCCAACGTAAATGCTCGGCGGCTGATGGCGTGGTGTTCGGTCATAACTTCTCCATTCGTAGAGTGCGGTTATGCGATAGTTTTGGTCACTATACTGCTCAGATGTTTAAAGATGCTGGTTTAATTGTCTGCGCGACGCAATAAATCGGTGGGCGGACGTGTTGGGGTGTTTGTCGTTTTCGTACTGTTGCTACATTTGGAGCGGTTCCGGCGTCCGGCATCCTCGCGTTCGTTGGCTACCGGCATAAGAAAGGGAGGGTCGGTTTACCGGCCCTCCCTGGGTACGAAGCGCTGGGGTACCGTCGCTTGTTTGCACCGCGCCCGTGTTTCCCGCTGCGCTCGCCAGTCGCTTAACGCTTGATCTCGATATCGTCGAGCTTGACGTCCATGGCCTCGGTCTTGGCCTCGGCGATGTCATCGGCAAATTCCAGAGACTTCATCATGGTCTCGACGGCGTCCTTGTGCTCCTCGACGTTGTCGATGCGCACATACACGCTGCCACCGTCAACGTCGGTGAAGTACTCGGTCGTCACGCCGCCCGAGTGCGTAAAGTAGGCGCTGCGCCAGGTCTTGCCGTTGTACTTAACGGGATCGCTCTCGGTCCATCCGGAGTTGGCCTTCCATTTGGCCTCGTAGTCGAACAGCTCGTCGGCGTTCTTGTCAGAGTCGAAGACGGGGATGAAGCGGTCGCTGGCGTGCTCGCTCTCGGTGAACTTAAACTGGGCCCTGTCGGCGGTGTCGCCGGCAACGTCGGTAATCTCGACGCCCTCGGGAACCTCGACCTTAAACCAAATGAAGTCAGTCCTCATATCCACGGCTGGCTTTTCCGCTCCACCGCCACCGCCACCGCCACTGCCGGTAGCGCCGCCGCTGCCACCGCAACCCACTAAGGCAGCTGCAGTAAAGAGACTGATGCAGAGGGTGAGAATCGCAAAGGCCTTCTTTTTCATGGTCGTGTCCTCCTCGATCTGTAATCGTCCATGGATTACCTGCCTTTACTGTATGCGTGGACGGCTCCTTCGGGTGGGCCATGTGTCCCATTCTGAGGGCCGGATTTGCGCCGTTAAGTGGCAATATGCACGGGTCCAAAAGAGGGGAGGGCCGATGCTGTCGGTCCTCCCCGGGGCTGGATGCCTGTTGTTTTAAAAGGGGCGCGTGTACGCGGGCGTTGCCCCAACAGGTTCCTTGTTTATAGATATGCCCCAGTTTGTGACGTCCGGAAGTCCCGAAAGGTGGGCCATGTGTCCCATGCTTGCGTTGTCGACGCCTATCGCGTGCCATAGAAATCCGCGATGGCCAGGTGCGCTGACGCTCGCGTACTTATGGGCTAGACTTAGCACCATTACGTGATCGATGCGGTCGGCCGGCGTCGGCCGCCCGACCGATATATATGACTTGAAGGTGCGTGTGCGTATGAGCCAAGAGATGATGGATAAAACCTGTCGAGAGTTTGCCCAAGCGCTGGCCGCGCGCGAGCCGGTTCCCGGTGGTGGCAGCGCGAGCGCTTTTGTGGGCGCGCTGGGCGCCTCGCTGTGCGGAATGGTTGCCCGCTACGGTGCGACAAACCCTGCGCTTGCCGATCGCGCAGACGATCTGACGCGCGCGTTTGCCCAGGCGGATGAGTTGGCGCAGGAACTTGTGGGTCTGGTCGCCGAGGACGTTCGTGCGTACGGCCAGGTGTCCGCGGCGTACGGTATTCCGCGTGACGATCCGGCTCGAGCGACCGCGATTCAGGATGCGCTGCATGTGGCCGCTATGCCGCCGTATCGCATTATGGATGCCTGCGGGCGTGCGCTGGCGCTGCTCGAGGACATGGCCGACAAGGGTTCGCGCCAGTTGCTGTCCGACGTGGCGTGCGGTGCCGTGTTCTGCCGCGCCGCCATGCAGGGCGCGAGCCTGACGCTCTTTGCCAACACCACGTCTATGAAAGACCGGGCGCGCGCCGGGGAGCTCGAGGCGGCGTGCGATGAACTGCTGGATACATGGCTGCCGCGCGCCGATGCTCTGGCACGCCGCGCCGCTGACGCCGCAAGGAAGAGGGGATAGCCATGGCAGAGCTGCTGAAGGGTGCTCCCGTTGCCCGTGCTTTGACCGAGGAGCTCGCTGCCCGCTGCGTGGCTTTGTGCGAGCGCGGCGTTGTGCCGACGCTGGCCATCGTTCGCGTGGGCGAGCGCGAGGACGATCTATCCTACGAGCGTGGCGCCCTCAAGCGCTGCGAGAAGGTTGGCATCGAGGCTCGCCGCGTTTTGCTTCCTGCCGATGTTTCGCAGGATGAGCTGCTGGCGGCTATTGAGGACATCAATGCCGACCCCGCTGTTCACGGATGCCTGATGTTTCGTCCGTTGCCCGCTGGGCTTGATGAGGATACAGTTGCCGCGGCACTCGATCCCGCCAAGGACGTCGACTCCATGACGCCGGCCTCGCTGCTCACCACGCTTTCGGGGCGAGGCGAGGGCTTTGCTCCCTGCACGGCAGAAGCCGTGTTGGCGTTGCTGGACCATTACGGCGTTGAACTGGATGGAGCTAAAGTTGCCGTTGTTGGTCGCTCGCTGGTAATTGGCCGTCCCGTTACCGCCATGCTTACGGCTCGCAATGCCACGGTGACGACGTGCCATACGCATACGCGTGACCTAGCTGCCGAGTGCTGTTCTGCCGACATTGTTGTTGCCGCGGTTGGACGCGCGCGCACGATTGGCGCGGATGCGGTTCGCGAGGGCCAGACGATCATCGATGTTGGCATTAATTTGGACGAGGCTGCCGGAAAACTGGTCGGCGACGTGGATTTTGATGCTGCGGAACCGATCGTTGGCGCCATCACACCCGTGCCGGGCGGCGTGGGGGCTGTGACCACCGCAATTCTCGCCAAGCACGTGATCGAAGCGGCCGAGCGCGCATCGAAATAGGCGTTTTGGGCTGTTTGAGGGGGTTAGCTATATACCACGTGGTCAAACAATGCCAAATATGAGTACTGTTTCCAAGATAGTCACATATGTCTTACGTCTTTTTGGCTTCCTAACGGTATCCATTATCGTTAGGAAGCCTATTTTATTGAACTTATGGGGAATAACGTTGTCTTGCTTTTGGGCAAATGGGGACTTTCGGCACTCGTTACAGGGAAATTTGCTGCCACTAAATTGGTGACAGTACTCATATTTGGCATTTTTTGACCACGGGGGCTGCCGAGGCCGTGGTTTCGCCCTTTCTGCGCCGAAGCGATACACTGTTGCCGTTTGATTTCTTCGCTCAAGGAGGATGCGCATGCCGTGCACAACGATTTTGGTTGGTAAGAATGCGAGCTACGACGGATCGACGCTGGTCGCCCGCAACGAGGACTCGTCCAACGGGGTGTTTGAGCCCAAGCGCATGCGCGTGGTGCATCCCGACGAGCAGCCGCGTGTCTACACGAGCGTTCTGAGCCACCTGACCGTTGAGCTGCCCGATAACCCCATGCGCTATACGAGCGTCCCCGATGTTGTCCCGGGCCACGGCATCTGGGCCGAGGCCGGTTTCAACGAGCTCAATGTGGGCATGTCCGCAACCGAGACGCTTACCACCAACGCGCGCGTCCTCGGCGCCGATCCGCTCGTGGACTACGTGCCCGCCAAGGGCAACGAGGGTGAGGACGGCTATGTGCCGACGCAGCCTGGTGGTCTGGGCGAGGAGGACATGGTGACCCTGGTCCTGCCGTATGCCAAGTCCGCCCGCGACGGCGTTCGTATCCTGGGCGACCTGCTCGAGCGCTACGGTACCTACGAGAACAACGGCATCGCCTTTAGCGACGTGGACGAGATCTGGTGGCTCGAGACCATCGGCGGCCACCACTGGATCGCCAAGCGCGTGCCCGACGACGCCTATGTGACCATGCCCAACCAACTGGGCATCGACAGCTTTGACCTGGACGATGCCGAGGGCGCTCAGGTCGACCACATGTGTTCCGCCGACCTGCGCTCCTGGATGGCCGAGTGGCATCTGGACCTGACGCTGGGCGTTGAGGGCGACGGCCCGGCTGCGGTCTTTAACCCGCGCGAGGCATTTGGCTCGCATAGCGACAGCGACCACGTCTACAACACGCCGCGCGTCTGGTACATGCAGCGCTGCCTCAACCCCAGCGACGTGTGGGATGGCCCCGACGCCGACTACACGCCCGAGAGCGACGATATCCCCTGGAGCCGCGTGCCCGAGCGCAAGGTGACCATCGAGGACATTAAGTACGTGCTCTCGAGCCACTACCAGGGCACGGAGTACGACTGCTACGGCAGCAAGGGCACGCCCGCCACGCGCGGCGCCTATCGCCCCATCGGCATCAACCGCAATAGCCAGCTCGCCGTGTTGCAGCTGCGCCCCTATGCGCAGCCGGCGTATCGCGCCGTGCAGTGGATGGCCTTTGGTTCCAACTCGTTTAACGCGCTGGTTCCGCTGTACGCCAACGTCGAGACCATGCCCGAGTACTATGCCGACACGCAGGCTCGCGTGACGTCCGAAAACTTCTACTGGGCCAACCGCCTGATTGGCGCCCTGGCCGACGTCCGCTTCCATGAGTGCGGCCGCGCTGTGGAGGACTATCAGGAGAAGGTCGGTGGCATGGGCCACAAGCAGATCCATGACGTCGACGCTGCCGTAGCCGTTCTGCCCGAGGCCGAGGTGCCTGCCGAGCTTGCACGCGCCAATGAGGCCTTTGCCGAGCGTGTTCGCGTAGAGACCGATGCTCTACTGGGCAAGGTGCTCTACACCACGAGCTGCGCCATGAAGAACTCTTTCGCGATGAACGACAACGTGAGGTAGGGATTTCCCGTCGATCGAATAGTGCTAAAACGCTTTGTCGCTTTCGCTCAATCTTGGGTACAAGAACGCCAATGCAGTTGTTTGTGATTGGAGACAACCATGGTTATGAAACTCGATCAGCTTGTTAACGGCGCCATCAACGTTGGCTTTGGCGCTGCCGCCGTTGCCGTCGAGGGCAGCAAGAAGGTTCTCGACGACCTCAGTACCAAGGGCGAGCAGGTCCGCAAGGACACCGCCACCCCCGATATCGCCCGCAGCGTGTCCGACATGTTCGAGCAGGCCGGTGGTACCATCTCCGATCTGACCGAGCGCCTGGGCATGCAGGGCGAGACCGCGGCCCAGCGCGTGCTCGACGAGCTCATCCTTGCTCGCGTCCGCGTTATGACCGCCCCCGAGCGCACGGCCTTCCTGGCCCATGTGCGCGACATCGTCGATTCGGTCGAGGACAACGTGACCTCGGTGCCCGTCGAGTCCGTTGAGCCCGACGATGCGAAGGATACCGAAGAGGCCGAGTAGCAGCGCAGATGGCAGATTCCACCACCGATTACAACAATCTAGATCCCCTGGGTGACGAGGCGGCGGTTGTCGATGAGGTCGATGCCGTCGTCTCGGGCGCTCGCAAGAAGCCGCGCGCTGTCGATATGGTCCCTGAGGAGCCCGACGCGATGGCGCCGGACGAGGAATACCAGCTCACGCCGGCGGGTCGTCGCGAACGCATCGGGCAGATTGTTCGCCTGGTCAAAAAGTACCGCGTGTGGGATAACCTCACGCCGGTTCGTTTGCGCCGCCTGCTCGAGGAACTCGGCCCCATGTTCGTCAAGATGGGGCAGATTTTGGCCAACCGGTCCGAGATTCTGCCGCAGCGCTTTTGCGACGAGCTGCGTCGTCTGCGCTCCGACGTGGAGCCGGTGCCGTACGAGGTCGTACTCAGCTGTCTGGAAGAAGAATACGGCCTGCGCCTGGGGGAGATGTTCGATGCGATCGACCCCAATCCGCTTGGTAGCGCATCGCTCGCGCAGGTGCACCGCGCTCGTCTGGTGACGGGCGAGAACGTGGCCGTCAAGGTGCAGCGCCCCGGTGCGCAGCAGGTTATGGCACAGGACATCGATATCATCCGCTCGGTGGTGCGTATCGTTTCCAAGTTCGTCAACACCGATCAATTCGTTGACCTGCACGGCGTAGTCGAGGAGTTGTGGACCTCGTTTCGCGAGGAGACCAACTTTTTGGCCGAGGCCAAAAACCTCAACGACTTCTACGAGTTCCATAAGAGTGTTCATGGCGTGACGTGCCCTAAGTCCTATCTGGACCTGTGCACCGAGCACGTGGTGGTTATGGATTACGTCGACGGCATTTCGATCGCCGATCCTGAACGCTTGGCGGCCGAGGGCTATGACTTGGAAAAGATCGGTGCCGCGATTGTCGAGGACTACTCGACGCAGGTGCTCGATGACGGCTTTTTCCATGCCGACCCGCATGCGGGAAACATCATCCTCAAGGACGGCATCGTTTACTTTATCGACTTGGGCATGGTCGGACGCATGTCGAGCCATGATCGCGGTATCGTAAAGGACATGATTTTCGCCGTGGCCGAGGGCGACGTGCCAAAGCTCAAGGATTCGCTCATGCGCTTTGCCGTGACGCGTGGCGATTCGGCCGAGCTCGATCATTCAGCGTTTTTGTCCGATCTTGACTTTATCGTGGCTGACTTTGCGGGCCTTGACCTGAAGGATTTGGATATCGGCGAGTTTTTGACCTCGCTGTTAAACCTCGCGCGTAAGAATGACGTTGAGCTGCCGAGCGTGGTGACGATGTTCGCGCGCGGCATGGTGACGCTCGAGGGTTTGCTGACCGAGTATATGCCCAACGTCAACATGATCCAGATTATCCAAACGCACATCAAAAACGAGAAGAGCACCTATGCGCGCGTGCGTGATATGGGACGCGATCTTGCCGCGAGCAGCTATCGCGCGGCAAAAGGCTCGCTCGAGGCGGCCGAGTATCTGGGCTTGGCTTCGCGCATGCTTACGCGCGGCCAGCTTAAGGTGAACACGCAGATCATGAGCAGCGATAAGGCGCTGCGACAGCTGGGCGGAATTATCGACCGTATGTCGATGGCAATTGTGATCGCCGGTCTGTTTATCGGTTCGTCGGTGGTGTACTACGCGCGCATCGAGCCGGTTGTGTTTGGTATCCCGGTCATTGGCTTTATGGGCTACGTGAGCGCGCTGGTGCTGGCGCTTATGCTGGGCCGCAATATCTGGCTCAACAGCCACGGCGGCAAGCGCTAGAGGCTGCGACCGTCACCGCATTTTCCTATCGCAAACAATAGCTTTTACCTTGGGCTTCGCCTGCGTGCGGGGCCCTTTTGCGTGATACCATTTTGACGGTAATAATAGATGGCCTAGATGGTGGTGCGGAGACGCACGAATGCGCGGTTTTCCTGCGCGTTTGGGAGAATCGGGGTGCAAGTCCCCGGCTGTACCAGTAACCGTAATTCCTCTTGGCTCGGGATGTTCGCGTCGCAGATCGGACGGCGCGCCTGAGCCGTTAAGGTTAAGTCGGATCGCCTCCCATCTTGCATGCGGCTGCGGCGTATGCCGCCGGTGTGCATAGGGCTCTGGAGGGAAGGGGGACCCCGATGGGGGAACTCGAGCGCAACATGCGTGATGACGTGGGGCAGCCTCAAGGCAACGCTCCAAGTACAGACAATGGGGGACAAATGGATATGTTTGAGGACGAGCGCGAGCGCGCCTCGCTGCATCGCCGTGGCGCGATTGCACGCGGCGTAGCCAAGCGCGGCCTGGTGGCATTCCTGGCCTTCGCGATGGCCTTTGGCACCACGCCGGCTCAGCTGTGGGCCGAGGGCGCCGAGGGCATTGCCGAGGCTGTGGCTCAGGCTGCGATGCCGGGCGAGGACGCAGCGCTTGCGGGCGGTGCCGCTGAGCAGAGCGGCGCCGAGGTTTCAGATTCCGGGAGCGCGCCTGCAGCTAGTGCCGCCACAACAGAGGCAGCAACTGGCGACGCAGGTTCGGTGACGGGGGAGAGCCCTGCCACGAGCGAGCAGTCTTCGACGGCATCCGCTGGCCAAGCAGGATCTGCCGCCGCGGCTGCCGTCCAGACAGAGAACCCGACAGAAACTGGCGATGTCGTCAAGAAGCAAATCGAGGTCTCGTTCTCGATTATCGGCACCGATGCCGACGGCAAGGCTCAGACCTGGGTGGCGCCTACGCAGCTCAAGCTCGACGAGGGCGCGACGGCTGCGGATGCCTTCATTAAGCTGCAGGAGAAGACGGGCTTCAAGGCGAAGTACGATCCGAACACGGCATACGGTTTCTACCTCGAAAGCATCACCTCCCCGAGCGATGGCCGCACGCTTGCCTACGATCCGGCGACTCATGCCTTCTGGCAGCTGTTCGTCGACGGCGCGTCTTCCTCGGTTGGCGCGAGCAGCGTCAAACTCACCCAGGGGCAGAAGATTGAGTTTGCCTTTACGGGTGGTAGCGCGTCCCCTGTCGTTAAGGACCAGCTTGCTGCGAATGTGACCGTCATTGGTCGCGATGCCCAGGGCAAGACTCAGACCTGGGTCGACAACGCGCAGTATGTGGTGACGTCCGGTTCGAGCGCGCTTGATCTTACGAAGGTCGCGCTTGAGGCGAATGATATTGACGCTGTTGCTGCGGGCTCCTTCATTCTGAGCCTTAAGTACAACGGTGTTGAGCTGGGTACGCCCCAAGATTATTCGACCTATTGGCAGCTGTTTATCAACGGCAAGTCGAGTGACTATACGGCGGACAATGTCACCATCCATGCTGGCGATACCGTCACGTGGTTCTACGGTGGCTGGGGCGACCAGTTGCCGTCCGATTCTGTCCATGCTTCCGTTCAGGTGCTTGGCAAGGACAAGGACGGCAAGCAGCAGGTTTGGGCTTCGACGGGCCAGACGAGCCTCAAGGCAGGCTCCACTGCCAAGGATCTCCTTGAGCAGGTCGGCCTTACTCTCGATGCTGGCGAATCGTCTTGGGGCTGGTTCCTCAACGGCATTTATTCGCCCTTCGATGGTAAGTCCTATTGTGGCTATGATGCTGCGACCAATAGCTATTGGCGCTTCTACGTAAATGGCAAGTTCGCCGACGTTGGCGCCGGTGCCTACGAGCTCCAACCCGGCGACGCCGTCACCTTTATGTATGCTGGCGACAGCGATGCCCTCCCTGGTCAGGTGTTTGGATCCGCCGATGTTATCGGCCCCGATGTCAACGGCAACAATACTCGCTGGGGCTCGGCAAGCAATGTTTCTCTGCCCGAAGGCTCCACGGCTCAGGATTTCATTGAGACGGTTCTGAAGGCGAAGGGCGTTGATTACAACGCCTCCCAGAATGGTGCTTACTGGTTCCTCAATTCCATTACTTCGCCGTTCGATCACAAGCCGTATGGCTGGGATGGTGCGACCAAGAAATATTGGCGTCTGTTTATCAACGGAGAGTTCTCATCTCTCTGCGCCAACCAGGTCAAGCTCAAGAGCGGCGATAAGGTCACGCTTGCCTATACCACCGATAATTCGCCCATGCCCGATCCCGACAAGATTGTCGTGGATCCGAGCGCGACGACTCCTGATTGGGATGCCGAGTGGGCCGGCTACGGCAACAGTGGCAACGGTTCGACCGTAACGGATGCCAAGACGCCTGCGCAGTCCGCCGGTCTTAAGTGGGCCTTCGATTGGAAGGCCGAGTCTGGTCAGCAGTATGCCAACTGCAGCGAGCCTGTCATTGCTAACGGCTTTGTGTACATCGCGACCGAGAACGAGCTCATTAAGATCGATTCGTCCACGGGCAAAAAGGTTGCCTCTGCGCCGCTTGCCTCCAAGGTGAGCTATACCTCTCGTCCGATCTATACCAATGGCCTTATTATCGTTCCGCTCAACGGCGGTGCGGTCCAGGCGATTACTGCAGACAAGCTGATCTGCAAGTGGCTGACGCCTGGTTTGACGGACTTGACGCAGAGCTCCTGCACCGTCGTTTCGGACGGCGAGTACGTCTATGTAGGCTCGGTCGATATTTCGTATGACGAGAATTACAACGCGACCTACGGCAACGGCTCCTTTGCGCGCATTAAGATTACCACGGGCGAAGTTTCTTGGCAGAACATCGACCCTGCCGAGGGCTATTACTGGACTGGTGCGGCTTTGACGGATAAGTATGCCATCGTTCCTACGAGCGCGGGTACGCTTAAGTGCATTGATAAGACGACGGGCGATGTCGTTTCGACCATGAAGCTCGGCGCTGTCGCAAATGCCGATTGCATTGCCGATCCGTCCAATGGTTCGACCTTCTATCAGATGACGCACGACGGAAAGCTCCATGTGATTTCGCTTTCGGCGAAGGGCGTGCTGAGTGAACAGAAGACGGTTGATCTGGGCCTTACGAATAATCTGAGCGCCCCTGCGGTGTCTGGTGACAATCTGATTGTCGGCGGACAGACGGCTACTGGCTCTGCTCTGGTTCTCTATAACCTGAAGACGGGTAAGACCACGATGGTCGCTGCTGCCGACGGCAAGGCGCTGCCGGCTGGCCTCAACGGTATTGCTGCTACTCCGCTGGTGAGTGTTCAGGGCGGCAAGACCTATGTGTACTTCACCGTTAACAGCGCGGATAGCAAGGATTACGTCAACTACTCTGTTGGTGGTGGCGTGTATCGCTATACGCTCGGCGATGCAGAGGCGACGCAGATTTATGATGCGGCTGGCCATTACCAGTACTGTGACTCTCCGGTCATTGCCGATGCTTCTGGCAATCTCTACTACATTAATGATTCGGGCACGCTGTTTAAACTTGGAGCTGTCGAGTCTTGGACGGTTGCCTTTAACTCCAACGGCGGGTCTGCTTGCGACACTAAGTTTGTTGCTACGGCCGATGGCAAGCTGGTCAAGCCGGCCGATCCGACGCGCGATGGCTACACTTTCGGCGGTTGGTATACCGATGAGGCTTGCACGCAGGCGTATGACTTTAGCACGCCGGTGACGGCCGATCTGACGCTGTATGCCAAGTGGACCAAGAATGCCGTTAACCCTGGCGGTAATGGCGGCGCTGGTTCGAATGGCGGCGGCGGTTCTGGTACCGGTACTGGTTCCGGCACTGGCACTGGCACTGGCACGGGTTCCGGCTCCGGCTCGAAGGGCGGCGCTGTCGCCCCGGGTCATAAGCCGACGACCAAGACGACGGTGTCGACCAAGACCGAGACCAAGGACAACAAGTCCGACAAGAAGGACTCCGATAAGTCCGATAAGAAGGACGAGAAGAAGTCTGACAAGAAGTCTGACAAGAAGGACAGCAAGTCCGACAAGAAGTCCGACAAGAAGTCCGATTCCAAGTCCGACACGGGTGCTGCTTCCACGACCACTGCTAAGAAGTCCTCTAGTGCTTCTGAGCAGGAGACTGGCACCAATCCGCTCGCCATTGTTGGCGTTGCCGCCGGCGTCATCGGTCTCGCCATCGTCGGCGTGTTCGTGTTCACCAAACGTCGGTAGGTGAGGGCTGTGTCCAATAAATCCAAGGACGCTGACCCCAAGCAACCGGATTCCTGGTTCATTCAGTTCGACGATGCAAAGCAACAGGGCGCCGCTTCGGCGGCGTCCGCCCCACGGCGCAAAGCGCTCCTTGGCGTTCTGACTGCCGCGTGCACCATTCTGATCGTCGTCTCGCTGGGTTTCGTTCATCCTTCCACAAGCGGTGCCTGGTCCATCGACTGGATCATTCAGACCGTGACGGGAGAGAGTATCGTCGCCAAGGACGCCAAGGAGTCTGGCTCGTCTGCTGCTTCGGGCAAGGCCGGGTCCAAGGATTCCAAATCTTCGAATGATGCAAAAGACGAGCCCAAGGGTTCGAACGACGCCAAGGACGATTCCGAGTCTTCAAACAAGGAATCGGACAAAAACTCGGATAGCAAGAAGTCCGAGGACCGGGGCGGCAAGAAGTCTGGCGATAAATCCGCTGCCCAAAATACGGGAGCCGGTGATACTTCCAATGTGTCTGGCGGTGCTTCTTCGGGCGGTGGCCAGTCGTCTAATGGAGCCTCATCCTCTAATGGTGGAAACGCCTCCTCGGGCGGCCAGAGCGGCTCGCAGGAGTCCAACTACGTTACGGTGACGGTTTCGGTCACATCGAGCGCTGTGGGCAATCCTGTGTCCTCTGGTGGCACCTTTACCTTTAACGAAGGTGCTACCGTCTACGATGCCCTGTGCGCGCTGGGCCTTTCTGTCAACGCACACGGCTCATCGTACGGCACGTATGTTTCTGCGATTGGTGGTTTGGCCGAGAAACAGTACGGCGGCACGAGCGGCTGGATGTATTCCGTCAACGGCACAACGCCCATGACGGCCTGCAGTAACTACGTTCTCTCCAATGGCGACAACGTGGTCTGGTATTACGTTACAGGCTAGGGACCTCGACATAGCGCGCCAGACGGGCGGTTCGGACAAACATCCGGGCCGCCCGTTTTTCGTGCGAATGGGACTGGGTCGCCGGGTCTCTCGGCAAACAAAAAACCGGTTGGAATGGGAATTCCAACCGGTTATACATTCAAGCAAATAGTGAATCGACTACGACCGTGCGCCCTCGAGGAAGAAGCGACGGCTAAAGTAGTTGTACCAGGTAACGAGGAACGTTGCGATGGCCTTCATGGCCTGGTAGCCGATGCTCAAAAACGTGACGCCCACAAACATGTACAGGTCGTTGAGGCCCAGACCGATCACCGACAGGATGGTGAAGATCGTGAACTCGCGCTTGCGGCTCATGCCCTCGCGGTGGTCGAACACGTACTTCATGCTGAGCCAGTAGTTGACCACGACGGATGTGATAAACGAAACCGTGGTGCTCATCAGAAAGTCGAGATGGAACAGCTCGACGAGCGCAATGAGCATACCCCAGTCGATGCCAAAGGAGATAAGACCCACGACGGCAAACTTGAGGAACTGCTTGGTATGAGGTTGTGCCAGCGCCTTGCGCACGTAATCACATCCAATGCGTTGATGAATCGAGCAACGAGTTACTTTAGAGCTTTTGCATGGGAAACGTAAGGTCTTTGCCAAGAACTATACGAACTCGCCAAATTTTCAAGAGCTAATCCGCAAACGTTGAAAATTTGCCCGTAAACGAGCAAAGCCCACAAACAACATAGCGCTCGACACGCGTCATCCGTGGGCATCGTAAGGCTGTAAGGTTGCGAGTTACTTGGTCTCGTCGCCCTCCAGGAAGATTTTTCGGGTCACAAAGTTGTAGACCATGACAAGCGCGGTGGCGCAGATCTTGGCGATATTGGCCTCGAGTCCCAGGCCGGCGTTGAGCGCCAGCACGATGCCGTCGTTGAGCACCAAACCGATTACGGACAGCACGACAAAGATGATGAACTCGCGGCGGCGGCTCATGCCTTCCTTGTGCGCAAACACGTACTTCATGCTTGCGAGGTAGTTAAAGATGAGTGAGATGATAAAGCCGCTGGTGTTGGCGATTAGGATGTTGAGGCCCAGACCGTAGTGGAGCAGATTCATAATGCCAAAGTCGATAACCGTGGCAATGACACCGACGACGCCAAATTTCATGATCTGCGCAAGGAGCTTTTGCATGGTACCTGCCTTAAGCTGGCGCCGAAGCGCCGCGGGGATGACAAACTTAGCAAGTTTAGCCAATCCCCGCGGGTGGTGCTAGGCGCGCTCCTCGATAGCACCGTTTCTATATGCATCGAGCAGCTGGCGCAGGTCCTGGATTTGGCTGCGGATCTTGGCGCCAGTATCGGTGTCGCTCACCATGCGGCGACGGTCTGCTTGGTCAAAACGGTTGGTCTCGCTTTCGATGTCCACGTTGCGCGTGAGTGCCTCGGCAACCGTCGTAAAGGCCCGGTGCGACTTGAGGCGGCAGCCGCGCGAGCTCGAGATGAGCGTATAGCCGGCGATACCCGTCTTGGGATGGTAAGCGCGGCAGAAGCCGCCATCGATGACCAGCAGCTTGCCCTCGGCGCGGATGGGTTGCTCGCCCTTGGTGGTTTTAACGGGCGTGTGGCCGTTGATGATGTGGCCGGTCGGCGAGCATGCCATGGGCGCGACGCCAAACTCGCGCATGATGTCATCGCAGACCGAGGGCGACTTGGTAAGCGTAAAGTACGGATCCATTGGCTCGACCCAAGTGCTCTTATCGGCGATATAGGCGCGCTCAAAGGTACGCACCAGGCGTCCGCTGGCGGGTGAGTTAAAGCCAATCCACAGGTACCACATCCAGTCGAGAGCGTCGCGGTCGCCCACGCGCCAGGCGCGGCGGGCGATGTGATCGCAAAAATCGAGATAATCGCGGCCAGCGTGCCAGGTGCCCAGACAGTTCATGCTGCTAAAGGTGCCGTCTTCATTGAGCGGAACGCAGCCGTGGAAGAGCAGGTTGCCGTTGGCGACCTTGTACATCGAGCCGTGGGAATAGAGGAAATCGATATGGCGATGCAGGTGATCGGCGGTGACAAACTCGGACACAAGCTTGTCGATGATGTGCTGCTCCTGGGGCGTGAGCGTATAGGGGTCCGCCGGGTCGACGGTGGGGAAGTCGTTGGTTGTGAGCGGCCACACGCTGCCGTCGGCGAGCGTGACCGTGCCGGTGTCGTGATCGATCTTGTCGAGTAACAGGCGGTCGGTCATATCGAACTCGGGGTGGCGCTGGATAATCTGGCCCTCGAGCTTAAAGAGCAGCACGTTGATGGCCTTGATTAGCGGGGTGATGGGCTCACCGTCGGTGTAGGTGGCATCGGCAAAGGCAACAAGCTCACGCAGCGAGATGCCGTAGTCGTTCTCTAGAATCTCGTAGTTGTCGTAGCGTAGGTTGTTGCGCAATACCGTGGCGATGCAGGCGGGCTCACCGGCCGCAGCGCCCATCCACAGCAGGTCGTGGTTGCCCCACTGGATGTCGAGTGAATGGTAGGTGAGCAGACGGTCCATAATCTTGGCCGCGCCGCCGCCGCGGTCGAAGATGTCGCCCACCAGGTGCAGGTGGTCGACGGCCAGGCGCTTGATGAGCGAGGCGAGTGACTCGATAAAGTCGTCGGCGCTGGCGGTCTCCAGGATGGACTCCACGATGCGCTCGTGATAGCGCACGCGATAGTTGTTCTCGTCCGGGTGCGTGTGCAACAACTCGTCGATGATATAGGCGTAGTCGCGCGGGATGGCCTTACGCACCTTGGAGCGCGTGTAGCGGCTTGAAAGCGAGCGAGCGACCATGATGAGCTGGTCAAGCATCGTCTTGTACCAGGTGGGCGAGTCCTCGCGCCGGCTGCGGACAAGATCGATTTTCTCGCGCGGGTAGTAGATGAGCGTGCACAGCTCGCCCTTCTCGTCAAAGGAGAGCGTGTCGCCAAAGATCTCGTCGACATGCTCGCGCACGACGCCCGAGCAGTTGTTGAGGATGTGCATAAAGGCTTCGTACTCGCCGTGCACGTCGCTCATAAAATGCTCGGTGCCCTTGGGTAGGTTGAGGATGGCCGAGAGGTTGATAATTTCGGTAAACGCGGATTGTTCGGTGGGGAACTGTCTCGACAGCAGGCGCAGATACTTGAAGTCTTGCGGGTTGCGATCGAATGCGACCATGAAACACCTTCCGATGGGGCTGGTAAAACTGATAAACAGCGTCAAACGTTTATCAGTATGCGCCGCTTTTGTTTCGATTTTGCGCCAGCGGCTGAATTGTCGGCTGAACGGTTTGGTAAATCGATTTAGTGAAGGTAGATGTGTCGGTTGGGTGGAGACGACAGAGGGTGTTTTCTCAGATATTTATGCGTGGGGTCGGTGGAAACGATGGTGGTAAAGATGTTCGCTATTTTTGGTTCGATTTGGTAAATAGTGGACATATGTATCGTATTTAGGCTTGCTGTGCAATAATTTGCGCAGCAATACTTAAGGAGCCTCATATGAGTGATTTTGTCCTGACCTGTGAATCCGCCGCCGATCGAACCCGTGAGTTCTTTGCGTCGCGCAATATCCCTGTCGTGTGTTTTCATTACGAGATTGATGGTGTTGTCCATGCGGACGATCTGTACCAGTCGATTTCACCGGACGAGTTTTTTGCTCAGATTGCCGCGGGTGCCATGCCCAAGACGTCTCAGGTGAGCGTGGGTGAGTACGAGGAGTTTTGGGAGCCGTTTGTTGCCGAGGGTAAAGACGTGCTGCACCTTACGTTGTCGTCAGGTATTTCGGGCACGTATGGATCGGCCTGCGTTGCGGCGCAGATGCTCGCGGATCGCTATCCCCAGGGCGGCAAGGTGCGCGTCATCGATTCGCTGGGGGCGTCTTCGGGCTTTGGCCTGTTGCTGGAATATGCTGCCGACGTGCGCGATAGCGGGGCTTCACTCGACGAGACGGCCGCTTGGATTGAGGAGCATAAACTCAACCTTCACCACTGGTTCTTCTCGACCGATCTGTCGAGCTATCTGCGCGGCGGTCGCATTTCGGCCGCGAGCGCGATTATCGGCACAGCGCTTAAGATTTGCCCACTTATGACGGTCGATTGCGAAGGTGGGCTGTCGCCACGTGAGAAGATTCGCACCAAGAAGCGCGCGATTTCCGAGATGGCTAAGACCATGATGGCACACGTGCAGGACGGTGCGGATTATTCGGGTAAGTGCATCTTGTCCCATTCGGCGTGCCGCGAGGATGCCGAGGCCGTTGCGGCACTGATTGAAGAACAAGTTCCGCAGCTCAAAGGCAAGATTGAGATCAACAATATCGGTGCTCTGATCGGTTCGCACACCGGACCTGGTACGGTGGCGCTCTTCTTTATGGGCGACAAGCGCGTGGATTAATTTGCCCCATCACATCGCTGCATGATTGTTCAAGCGAAAACGGCCCGCCTCACGTTTGTGGGGCGGGCCAAGATGTTTTGCTAGCGTTTCTTTCCGCGGAAGAAAAAGCCGTGCAGTGACGGCTTGAGGCCGCGGTTGGCGCGATGCTCCTCGACGCGCTCGTGGATCGAAGCGACGCGCTCGATGACTTCGTCGGGAATCGGCACGTCGGGATTCATGTTCTCGACCTGGCTGACCTCGGCGGCGGCGACCTGGTCGATAATGGGCACATCGTCGCGCGAGATGACAGGTGTGGCGTCTTCCTTCATCTTGCGATAACGCTGCATCATGTCGGTCTGCAGCTGCTGGGCCGAAGGCGGTGTCCAGATGATGGCGTTGGCGCCGGCGGCGATGGTCTCACGGATGCTCTCGGGCGTCTTGCCGCCCGGCGCGATGAGCGGCAGGTTGGGATAGTGCTCGCGCAGTTCACGCAGGACCTGGGGCGTGTTTTTGCCGGCGGCGATGTTGAGAATCTTGGCTCCGGCGCGCACTTTGGCATGCGCATCATCGTCGCAACGTACGACCGTGGCGATGACAGGGATGTCGGCGATGTTGGTGATGTGCTCGACCATCTCGGCGGTGGCGGGGGAGTTGACCACGCAGCCCGCCGCGCCCTGCATCTCGGAGACGGCTGCCATCTGCACGGAGCGCTTACCGGTCGTAGTTCCGCCGCCCACACCTACAAAGACCGGGCACTCGGCGACGGTCAGCAGCGCCTGCGTAATGGCCGGCTGCGGCGTGAAGGGGTAAACGGCAAAGACAGCATCGGCATTGGAGTTGCGGATGACGGCCACGTCGGTGGTGTAAATGAGCGATTTGATACGACGGCCGAAGAGCGTAAAGCCGCTGGCCTCCTCGATCTCGTCGGGCATGCGGAGGGCCGCCTTGCGCAAACGCCCGTCGATGGGCAGCGGCTCCATGGGGAGCAGTCCGTTGGGGGTCACGGCTACCTGGGGCTCGGTGAACTCGTCTGCGAGCTCGACCTCGGAAAAATCGACCGAGGCGACGATGTCCTCGTGAACCTCGGCAGGAACATCGATGGGGGCCTGGTCGTTAGTCGCGGCAGGCGCGTCGAAGGAACTGGTGCCGACAAAGGCGTCGACGCGCTCGTTCAAATCGTTGAGAGTATCCATGGGGGCTCGATTCTATGCGATGGTGGCCGGCGGGGTGCCGACAGCGTTGTGCTTGCTAAATCGTTTGACGAGTTGATTTTTCCCCGCCGCGCCATCCGTTAGACCGAAAGGCCGGCGAACGTGAAGGAGCTGTGGTGGCGGGTATTGAGGTGCTATCTTGAATGTCCCGTTTAAAAGAGAGGTGACGCGGTATGGAATTCACAGTAATGTTGGGCTCGATTGGCCTGTGCGTGGGCGCAATCGTTGCTGCCGCGGTCATCTACTTGGTGGTCACGGCCATTAAGGGCAAAAGGGCCGAGCGCAAGGAACGCGAGGCACTTAAGCAGCACCGTGACCAGCAGGACAGGCGCGCACAGAGATAGCTTGTTGAGTTTTGGATCCGTGCGCTAGCTGCGTTTTCGAATCAGGGCAATGTAGAAGCCCTCAAAGTCGCGGCTAGGCGGAATGGTCAGCGTGCCGGGCATACCGTTGGCGACGGCCGAGACATGGCCGGCAGCGATGGCCTCGGTCAGGGCGTTGGACTCGATGCGCGGCTCCTCACCAGCTTCCTGGGCGCGGCGTGCTTCACTTTCGCTTGGCGTGCCGTCGAGGGGGATAAGCTCGCAATCCATGTGCTTGTCGAGGGCCTCTTGCAGGGCATCCTCGTTTTCCTGCGGCAAGATCGAACACGTCGAATAGACGAGCGTGCCGCCCGGTTTGAGGGCTCCCATGGCGCGGTCCAGAAGCGCGCGCTGCGAGCGGGCGCACTTGACGAGCAGCTGCTCGGTCAGGCCGCGCAGGCTTTTCTCGTTGCCGCTGATGACGGTGCCCGTGCCGGTGCAGGGGGCGTCGAGCAGGATGCGGTCAAAGCGGAAGAACTCGTCGAGTTCGCGTGCGTCGATGCGCATGACGGGCACGTTTTTGGCACCCTGGCGGTGGAGGTTCGACTCAAGCTTTTCGGCGCGGGGAATGCTCATCTCACAGGCCGTGAGGTGTGCCTGGCCCTGGGTGAGGGCGGCGATCTGCGTCGTCTTGCCGCCGGGGGCTGCGCACATGTCCAGGATGTCCTCGCCTGCCTGGGCGCCCAGGACCAACGGCGGCATCATGGACGACAGGCTCTGCAGATAGATTTTGCCGTCGCGGTAGATGTCGAGATCCCACAGATCGGAAACCTGGGCCTCGGGCAGGATAAAGGCGTCCGGATACCAGGTAACGGTTTGGCGCGCGATGCCGGCGGCATCGAGCGCGGCGGCGATGTCCTCGGCGGTCGCCTTGAGCGTGTTGGCGCGCAGTGTGACCGGGCGTGTGGCCGCGGCGCCAAAGCCCTCGATCATGAGCTCGGCATCGGCGGGCGCATAGGCGCCGGCGACCGTGTCGACCATAAAGCGCGGCAGGTCGGCGGCGGAGTGTTGGGCGGCAAGCTGGTCGGAAAGCTCGGTGGAGGCAAACTGCCTAAGCTTGAGCTTGGGCTTAACCTGCTTTTTCTGCTTACAACGACGCGGCTTGGACATCCGTCTTTCCTTCCCGTTCCAAATTGACTACTTTCCGGGCACGCCGCTGCTGGCGTGCTTTAGTACTGGCTCTCGTGCTTGCTGAAGAAGTCGAAGCGCGGGGGCAGCGGCTTCACGCGGTGCTCACCGGGCTTCTCGCCCAAGCTCTCCACAAACTCGTCCGTGGAGGCAAAGATGTTGTCCCAGCTAAAGAAGGCGACCGGGTTAACGTCGAAGTACTCACAGATGAGCTCGCAGCCGGCCGGGACGATACCGTGCATCAGGACGGTCGCCACGCGCAGCTCGGTAAAGGCGTCGACGAGGGCCTGCGTCATGGCGGCGTTTGCCTCGTTACTCTCGAGCTTGTTGGCGGCCTTGGAGGCGTCACTCCAGCGCTTGTTGGCGGCACGCAGGTAGTCGTCGCACACGGCGAGCGCGCGGTGCGTCTCGAACTTGTACATGGCCTGCTCAAAGGCGAGAGCTGCCTGCTGGGCGGCTTCGACCACGGTGTCAGAAGCGGCACCGGCGGGGATGCAGCCGTTGCGGTAGGGGCTCTCGTCGCCCTCCTTGACGGCGACGCCGTAGAAGCAGCTGCGGGCCAGGCGGTTGAACACGCCAGTCAGCAGCGCGCTCTCCTTAAGGGCCGGGTCGATAACGCGCTTGTCGTCGCAGGCGCGCACCTCGTTGCCGTCCTTGTCCTTGCCGGTCACACGCGTGTCGTATGCCTTAGGGCTAAAGCTCACCGGCTTCTCGGACAGGCCGAGCGACAGCCAGTGCGCACGCATCTGCTCGCAGGTGTAGTGGTTGAGCAGGTCGTCTGCCGGCGGGGGAGGCGTCTGCGAGGACGAGCTGGCCTTTTTGCCCATGTAGAGCAGGTGGTAGCAGGCGCTGACAGTGCTCTGCGTGAGGTCCCAGCCCAGGGCCTCCCACATGGCGGTCTGCGCGATGCAGTAGAAATAGATGTTGTCCTGACCGATGAACTGGTAGATCTGAGCGTCGTCAGAGCACCACCAGTCGCGCCAGTCGAGCGAGCTGTGCTGGTAGGTGGGAGCGGGTACCTGCGTGGAATCGGCAGCGGGCTCGCCCATGAGGGCGGCATCCTGGGCGGCGACGCCCTCGGTTACGCCGGCGGCCTTGGCATCGCGTGCGAGCACGGTACGCGTATAGCTGATGGGCGCCCACAGGCTCTCGGGCCAGCACCAGCAGGTGACGTCGGTCACGCCGTCGACCTCGGGCACCGGAACGCCCCAGTCGATGTTGCCGGTGATGCGGAAGGGCACGAGCGCCTTGCCGCTGCGGAAGCGCACGCCGCCGTTGGCGAGCACCGCGTGGGCGTCGTCGCGCTCCTTCCAGCTGGGGAAGGTGACGGTAAAGCTGCTCTTGTTGCCTTCGGGCTCCAGCACGGTGTGCTCGGGCAGCTGGTCCTCGACGGCGTCGAAGGCCTCGCGGAACTTGTTCTGGATGTAGAGCTGAGCCGGCAGCAGCCACTCCTCCATGGTCTTGGAGACCACGGAGCGAACCTGCGGGTTCTTGGCGAGCTTGGCGGTATAGGTCTTCATAAAGTCGAGGTAGGCCGGCAGGTCGAAGTAGAGGTTGTCGACCGGGCGCAGCTCGGGCACCTCGCCGGTGAGCTGGCTCTTGGGCGCGATGAGCTCCTCGGGCTCAAACTGGTGTCCCAGGTCACACTCGTCGGCGTAAGCCTTCTCGGACTTGCAACCTTGGATGGGGCAGCGGCCGATGACCTGGCGACCGTTGAGGAACGTGCCGGCCTTGGCATCGTAGAACTGCAGCGTGGAGCGCTTGGAGATGGTGCCCTGCTCGTGCAGACGCTCGATAATCTCGGCGGTCACCTCGTTGTGGATCTGGGCCGCCGGCTCAAGGCCCGAGCCGCCATAGATATCGCAGCTGATGTTGTAGTTGTTGAGGGTCGCGGCCTGGCGGGAGTGGTTGGACTCGACGTACTCGCTAATGGACTTGTCGTAGCCCTCGTTCTCCTTGAGCTTGCGGTAGCTCTCCATGATGGGCGAGCCGTAGCAGTCGGTGCCCGAGGTGAAGATGACGTTCTCGCGGCCCAGACGGTCGCGCAGGAAGCGGGCGAAGAAGTCGGCCGGGACAAAGACGCCGCCGACGTGGCCAAAGTGAAGGCCCTTGTTGCCGTAGGGCTCGCCGGCGGTAACGATGGCGCGGCGAGGCCAGCTGGGACGGTCGTTCATGGAGTATTTGGATGCCATGGGACTCCTTCGCATATGGTGAGAGCGCAGCCGGGCGTGGGGCTCGGCGGCGCGGTGGTCAATTCGTGCATATCGTTCGACATTATCGCACATGCGGACGGGTACGTGGCAGGGGCGCTATCCTAAGATGCTATGAATGAGATTTCCAACATACATGCGTTTGAAGACGAGGATTTTCTGCACGCCTGCTTTGTGTGGGGGATGGCCGTGCTCGGCGCATTTGCCGTGTGCCTGGTGCCGGTGTTTATGCTGCTGGGCGGACCCGCGGACCTGGATGCGGCTGACGCGGGCGGTTGGACGGCGGTCGTGGGCTGGATAGTCGGCTTGGCTGCGATCTCAATGGCGTCGTTCGCCGTGCACGAGCTGGTGCACGGTGTGTTTTTTAAGCTGCTGGCGCCTGCGGGCGCGAAGGTGACCTTTGGGGCGAATCGCGAGACAGCGATGATCTATGCCTGCGCCGAAGGCGTTGTGTATTCTCGCCGGCGGTACGTGGCGGTTTGCCTGGCACCGACGGTTGTTGTGACGACAACGCTTGCCCTGGGGTTTGCGTTTTCGGGCCATCCGCTGCTGTGCTACCTGGCGGCCGGCTTGCATTTGTCGGGCTGTGTGGGCGACTGGTATTACGTGCGGACCATCTTGCGCGACCGCCGCATTGTTGACTGCGAGGACACGTCCTTCGGCGTGCGCTTTTTTGGGTGAGGAGATGTCGATGAAGCCGTTGTTGCTGCATGCGTGCTGTGCGCCGTGCTCGCTTGAGCCGGTCCGCCTGCTGCGCGAGGAAGGGTTTGAGCCCACAATCTGCTGGACAAACCCCAATATTCAGCCTCACGATGAATGGCAGCGGCGTTTGGACGAGCTGCGCCGGTGGTGTGCCGATGGCGACATCGAGCTTATCGAGGCGGGGGAGGACCGGAAGCGCTGGGAGGCCGGCGTGGCACCGCTGGGCGCCGATCGGCCTCGTCGCTGTCGCGCGTGCTATGCCTTGCGCTTGGCCGAGGCGTGCCGCGTGGCCCAGGAGCGCGGGTTTGAGTTTGTGGGCACGACGCTCGCCGTCTCGCCGTACCAGCTGTTCGATACCTGCAATGACGTGCTTGAGCGCTTGGCGGCGGCACATGGGCTCACCCCGGTGATTCGCGATTTTCGCCCGTATTACCCCGAGGCGACACGCCGTTCGCGCGAGCTGGGCATGTATCGGCAGAACTACTGCGGCTGCCGATTCTCGGCCGTCGAGGCGGCCATGGACCGCGCCCGCATCCGCGACGAGCGCAAAGCCGCCAAAAAGTAGTTGGTTGATTTCCGATCTCAGCCGAACACATTGAGCGGATAGGCCATTCCCGCAGT